>JBPBQZ010000080.1:0-10025 GCA_050955105.1 Janthinobacterium lividum
ACTGCTACGCAGTTGGGCGCAGCTCGTCGAAGCGTTTCTCTCGGGTCAGGTCAATGTCGTGCATCTGCTGTCGCCCATGAGCGTGTGGGCGCGCTACGGTAGTCATGCGCCGGCCAAGGTCGTGGCATGGAACCACGTCAACGGTTCTGGGCTGACGGTGTTGCCCGAGATCAACCAACTGAGCGACCTCGGCGGCAAAACCGTCGCCGTGCCTTTTTGGTATTCGATTCACAACGTCGTGCTGCAGGAACTGCTGCGCGCGCAAGGCCTGACGCCGCTGCTGCAAGGCAGCGATGCGCCGCGCGCGCATGAGGTCAAGCTGATCGTGATGGCACCATCCGACATGCCGCCGGCGCTGGCCTCGCAACAGATCGCCGGCTTTATCGTCGCCGAGCCGTTCAATGCTGCCGCCGAGAACCTCAAGGTCGGCAAGATCCTGCGCTTCACCGGCGACGTCTGGAAAAGCCACGCCTGCTGCGTCGTGTTCATGCATGAACACGACCTGACGCAGCGTCCCGCGTGGACGCAGGGCGTGGTGGATGCCATCGTCAAAGCGCAAGTGTGGACCCGTGAACATCCACAGGAAGCGGCGCAGTTGCTGTCGAAGGAAGGCGCGCATCACTACACACCGCATGCGCCGCAGTTGTTGGCGCGCGTGCTGGCGCCGCCGCCCGCCGATGCCGGCCGCTACCTGGCCGACCGAGCGGTGATTCACGGCGACTGGAACGCCCGGCGCATCGACTTCCAGCCCTACCCGTTCCCCAGCTATACCGAGGCGCTGGTAACGCGTTTGAAGACCACGCAAGTAGCGGGCGGCGGCGCGGACTTTCTGCGCACGCTCGACCCCGCCTTCGCGGCACGCGACCTGGTCGACGACCGCTTCGTCAAGCGCAGCATCGCGGCGGTCGGCGGCATGAAGACCTTCGGTCTGCCGGAAGACTTAACGCGCACCGAGACCATCGTTGTCTAAGGTGCTGACGCCCCCGCAGACAGGCACACGGGCCTACCGACGACGTCGCGGCGCGTGGCTGGGTCGCACGGGGCTGGGCCTGGCCGGTATCGCCGGCATCGTCTTGCTGTGGTGGCTGGTGATTGCCTGGCTGGCGCCCGCCGACAGCATGCTGGCGCGCTTCGCGCCGATGCGTGCGCTGCAAGCGCTGCCCGCGCTGGTGATGGACGACCGCCTGTTCACGCATATCTATGCCAGCCTCAGGCGCATTGCCGTAGGCCTGGTAGCGGCACTGCTGCTGGGCGTGCCGCTCGGCTTCCTGATTGGCCGCGTGCGCTGGCTCGATACCGCGCTCTCGCCCACGCTGCAGTTTCTGCGGATGATCTCGCCGCTATCGTGGATGCCGATCGCCGTGATGACGCTCGGTGTCGGCGATCGTGCCGTCTACTTTCTGCTGGGGTTCGCCGCGCTCTGGCCGCTGGTGATGAGCACGGCGGCGGGGGTGGCGCAAATCGATCGGCGCTGGTTGCAATTGGGTGAAAGCCTGGCGGCGACGCGTACCGAAATGCTTTGGCATATCTATGTACCGGGCATCGCCGCACACGTGCTCATCGGCGTGCGGCTCGCTATCGGCATCTTATGGATTGTGCTGGTACCGGCCGAAATGCTGGGCGTGAGCGAAGGGCTCGGTTATCTCATATTGGATACGCGCGATCGACTCGCGTACTCGGAGTTGACGGCGGTGATTCTGGTGATCGGGCTGCTGGGATTTCTGCTCGATAGCGGTGCGCGGTTCTTGTATTGGCGGTTCGGGCCTGGGCAGGCGAACGATGCAACGTGAGGCGCCGGCAAGGGCTGCGCGACGCACGCCGAGCAACGCCTCAGGCAGCACTTGCAGACGCACCGCCCCCCTGCAAACACTTTGGTATTTAGTAATAAGATTTTCTTCGTTTGTCTTCTCGTCTACTCGCTGCATAGTGACGACTGATGGTTATAGACGGCTGCGTATCAATCCGCGGCCATCGCTCACCACGCAGTATGTTTTCACAGCGAGGCGCTTTATGACGGTTGCAACAGAAGAACTTCTGACTCATCCCGTACTTGAATCAGCACGCTCGGTGGCCCTATCGCGCGGCCTGCCCTACGCCGGCACCGTAAGCCCGCAAGACGCCTGGACGCTGTTCCAGAGCGGCGCGGCGCTGCTGGTCGACGTGCGCAGCGCCGAGGAACGCAAGTTCGTCGGCCACGTACCCGACTCCCTGCACGTGGCCTGGGCCACTGGCACCAGCTTGACCCGCAATCCGCGCTTCGTGCGTGAACTGGAAGCCAAAACCGGCCGCGACAGCGTCGTGCTGTTGCTGTGCCGTAGTGGCAACCGTTCGGCGCAAGCCGCCGAAGCCGCTACCAAGGCGGGTCTGACACGCGTTTTCAACGTTGCCGAAGGCTTCGAGGGCGAGCTCGATGCGCAGCAACGCCGCGGCGCCAACGATGGTTGGCGCTTTCGCGGCCTGCCGTGGGTGCAAGACTGAACTCCCACATACCCGTACCGCCTGCGAGCGAGTAGATGGCCATTTTCGAGATAGACGATATTGTGCAGGCGCTGCACGCGGTGCGCCACGATTGGCGCGCCGGGCAAAAGCGTGCGCTGGAGCCCGGTGGCCGCGATTTGCCGTCGCGTGAAGCGCTGGTAAGCATCGTCGATACGCTCAAGGGCGTGCTGTTCCCGATGCGCCTGGGGCCGCCCGATCTCAGGCAAGACAGCGAAGACCTGTATGTCGGGCATTCGCTCAACAGCGCGCTGCATGGCTTGTTGCAGCAGGCGCGTCTCGAATTGCGCTATACAGCGCGCCACCTGACGCAGGATGCCGAGGCCCTGGAAGAGCGCGCGCTGGCGATAGTGCGCGAGTTCGCCGCCAGCCTGCCGCCGATTCGTCTATTACTCGACAGCGACGTACTGGCCGCTTATCACGGCGACCCGGCTGCCAATAGCGTCGACGAGGTACTGCTTTGCTATCCGGGTGTCCTGGCGATGATCCATCACCGCCTGGCGCACCAGCTTTACGGTTCGGGCTTGCCGCTGTTGGCGCGCATCGTCGCCGAGCTGGCGCATTCGGCAACCGGCATCGACATCCACCCGGGCGCGCACATCGGCGCCGGCTTCTTCATCGATCATGGAACGGGTGTGGTGATCGGCGAGACGGCGGTCATCGGCGAACGCGTGCGTGTATATCAGGCGGTGACGCTGGGGGCCAAGCGCTTTCCGCGCGATGCCGCCGGTCATCTCGAAAAAGGTCTGGCACGGCACCCGATCGTCGAAGACGACGTGGTTATCTATGCGGGGGCAACAGTTTTGGGACGCGTGACGCTAGGGCGTGGCGCGGTGATCGGCGGCAATGTCTGGCTCACGCAAGACGTGCCGCCGGGCGGCCATGTGACGCAGGCAGTCTCGCAGGGACAGGAAGCGCTGCCGGTGCCCCGCCCCAGCGAACATGATGGTCTGGCAGTGCCACTGGTCAACGCCGCGTCGCCGGAAGCGAACGCCGGCGCGCGGCTGCATGCGACGGTGCGGCCATCATGACTACGCTGGTACGCCAATTCGGCCTGAAGATTCGCCAATTACGAGATGCGCGCGGCTGGTCGCAGGAAGAGCTCGCGGCACGCGCCGAGTTGAATCGTTCCTATGTGGGAGAGATCGAACGCGGCGCGGCGATCGCATCGATCGTCACCGCAGAGAAGCTGGCGCATGCGCTGGAGCTGCCGGTCGGGCAGTTGCTGTCGCCATTCCCGGGGAGCGAAACAACGCCCGCCGCGCCGCCCGCAGCCCCGCGCAATCTGGGTTCAGGGATCGACCTGCCCGACTCCGCGCTTTGATGGCTACACCATGTTGACCGGCTTTTAACGCGACCCTATTCTCCGCTCCGAGATAAGCATTTCTATTTTTGATATATAGAACCTGGAGCGACAGATGACGGCAACGGTAGGCGGGCAAACAGCCCTCGGCGATTCGGCGGCAAGACAGCTAGCCAACGCCACCAAGACAGTCGCGCAACTTTCGACGATCTCGCCGCGGTGGCTAACGCATCTGCTGCAATGGGTTCCGGTGGAAGCCGGCATCTATCGGCTCAACCAAGTCAGAAACCCCGAAGAAGTGCGCGTTGCCTGCACGCAGAAGAACGAAGACGGCATGCTGCCGCGCACCTTCGTCGACTATGAAAGCCAGCCGCGCGAATACTATTTGAATGCCGTCAGCACCGTGCTCGACGTGCAAACGCGCATTGCCGATCTGTATAGCAGCCCGCACGACCAGATCAAGGAACAACTGCGGCTAACGATCGAGACCATCAAGGAACACCAGGAAAGCGAGCTGATCAACAACCCGGATTACGGGCTGCTCGCGAATGTGGCCGAAGAACAGCGCGTGTTTCCGCTGACCGGCGCGCCCACTCCCGACGATATGGACGAGCTGCTCACGCGCGTCTGGAAGGAACCGGCGTTTTTCCTTGCACATCCGCTGGCGATTGCGGCGTTCGGCCGTGAGTGCACGCGGCGTGGCGTGCCGCCGCCCACGGTCAGCCTGTTCGGCTCGCAGTTCATCACCTGGCGCGGCATCCCGCTGATTCCGTCGGACAAGGTGCCGGTAGCCGATGGCAAGAGCAAGATCCTGCTGCTGCGCACCGGCGACAAGCGCCAGGGCGTGGTCGGCTTGTTCCAGCCGGGCGTGGCGGGTGAACAGGGCCCGGGTCTGTCGGTGCGCTTCATGGGCATCAACAATCATGCGATCGCCTCTTACCTGATCTCGCTGTACTGCTCGCTGGCCGTGCATACGCCGGATGCGCTGGCCGTGCTCGAAGACGTGGAAGTGGGCAAGTTCCATGACTACACCGACACCTACAAGTAAACCCATGGCCGCCTCCGACCCGTCTGTTCCGGATACGCCGCTGCCGCCTGGGCTGCCCGATCCGGCAAGCCTGGCGCGGTTGGCCAGCGAGTTCTTCGCGGCGCTGCCGGGCAGCGCACCGCCAGCCGGTATGCCGTTCGCATCGGCGCCCGTGGCGCTGGGGCCGGCCGCCAACCTGCCGGCTACACCGCCGTCGTCGCCACAATTCAGTAATCCGGCAGAGCTGCTGCCGTACGGCGCGCCCGCGCTGTCGGTAGCCAGCAATCCGGCGCCGCCGGGCTCGCCGCTGGCCGGCCCCGGCGGCACCGGCACCGGCATTCCCGGCGCCTCGTTGCCGCAGGGCAAAGTGCCCGGCGCGAATCTGTTGCCCGCGTCGCCCACGCATATTCTGTCGCTCGGCAATCGCGCCCCGTCCCTGCTGCCGCACGCCGAAGCGCAAAACCGCCTGCCGGATAATGTGACGACCGTGGCACCGGCCTTCGACAGCCGCTTCGGCGGTATGGCGCTGGGTGTGCCGCAGGTATATGACGGCGACGCCGGCGCGCGGGCGCCTTACGCGGCGGCTGATCCGGCTCGAGGGCTGCAGGCATCACCGCTTTCAACGGGGTTGCCGAGCTCGCTCGATGCATTCGGCGCGCCTGCTGCCGCGGTGGCGCCGGGTTCGATTGGCTTGCCCGGAGCGCCCTCCGCATCGCAGATGCCACCGGCGCCCCCCTCTGCTGGCGCACCAGGCTTGCCGTCGTTCTATTTCCTGACGGACGCAGCGCCTGACAGTTCATGGGGCAACACCCCGGGCAAGTCCGGCGCGCCCGCGACAAGCGCACCGGTTACAGGCGCGACACCCGGCGCCGCTGGCGGCGGACGCGCACCGTTCGACGTGCACACGATTCGGCGTGACTTTCCGATCCTGTCGGAACGCGTCAATGGTCGGCAACTAGTCTGGTTCGATAACGCGGCCACTACGCAAAAGCCGCAGGCGGTCATCGACCGACTCGCCTATTTCTATCAGCACGAGAACTCGAATATTCATCGTGCAGCGCATGCGCTGGCCGGCCGCGCCACCGATGCATACGAATACGCGCGCCGCACCGTACAGCGCTTTATCAACGCCGGTTCGCCGGACGAGATCATCTTCACGCGCGGCACCACGGAATCGGTCAACCTGATCGCCAAGAGTTGGGGGGTGAAGAACGTCGCCGCGGGCGATGAAATCATCATCTCGAATCTAGAGCACCACGCGAATATCGTGCCGTGGCAGCAATTGGCCTCGCAAGTCGGCGCGACCTTGAGGGTGATTCCGGTAGATGACAACGGTCAGGTGCTGCTCGGCGAATATCAAAAACTTTTGAACGCCCGCACCCGCATCGTCTCGGTCACGCAAGTGTCGAATGCCTTGGGTACCGTGGTACCGGTAAAAGAGATTATCGAGATGGCGCATCGCGCCGGTGCCAAGGCGATGGTGGACGGCGCGCAGTCGATCTCGCATATGAGCATCGACGTGCAGGCGCTGGATGCCGACTTCTTCGTATTTTCGGGGCACAAGATTTTCGGGCCGACCGGCATTGGCGCGGTGTATGGCAAGCGTGCCATTCTGGAAGACATGCCACCTTGGGAAGGCGGCGGCAATATGATTGCCGACGTGACCTTTGAGCGCACCATATTCCAGCCGCCGCCGGGTCGCTTCGAAGCGGGTACCGGCAATATCGCCGACGCAGTGGGCTTAAGCGCCGCGCTTGATTATGTGTCGCGCATCGGTATCGAGAACGTCGCGCGCTATGAGCACGAGCTATTGGAATACGCCACCGAGCGTCTGGCGCCGATCCCGGGCGTACGCATCATCGGTACGGCAGCGCATAAGGCCAGCGTACTGTCGTTCGTGCTGCGTGGATACGAAACCGAAGAAGTGGGACGCGCCTTGAACGAAGAAGGCATTGCGGTGCGCTCCGGTCATCACTGTGCGCAGCCTATTTTGAGACGCATGGGCGTGGAGCAGACGGTGCGGCCATCGCTGGCGTTCTACAACACCACCGATGAGGTGGATGCGTTTATCGCTGTGGTACGGCGCTTGTCTTCGGCACGTCGTTAAAGCGCCAGCACGGACAGCGTTGCCGTGTGCACAATGCAACGCTGCAGCGGCACCGCCAGGCACCAAGGCTGGCGGTGCCGCTCCATCTGCGGCGCCAGCGAGCGTATTGGTCCGCTCATTGACCTGACCCGGCCGGTGGCCGCCAACGCAACAGCCGAGCCTCTAGACGCGCGGCAAGCGCATGCATCGCAAAGCCGATGATGCCCACCAGCACCATGCCGACGATCACCTCGTCCATCAGGAAGTTCTCGCGTCCATCGGTCAGCAAATTGCCGAGCCCACCGCCTGAAGACATCAGATATTCCGCCCCCAGCGTCGCCACCCAAGACGACACCAGAGCCAGATAGATGCCGTTGAACACCGATGGCAAGCTGGCCGGCAGAATCACCCGCACCAACAACTGCCAGCGCGTGAATTTGAAGACGCGCGCGACGTCGACGAAGTCGCGCGAGACACCGGCCACGCCCTCGAGTGTATTCAACAGCAAGGGGAAGAACGCGGCCAAGGCGATGAACACCACCTTGCTGGTTTCACCCAGCCCGAACCACACGGTGATCAGCGGTATCCAGGCGAACAGAGAGATCTGTTTGAGCGTGTGCAAGGTCGGCCCGGCAATGCGCTCGGACCAGCGCGATACGCCGAGCAGCACACCACCCAGCAAGCCGATCGTCGAGCCGATAATGAAGCCCGACAGGTCGCGCGCCAGACTGGCGGCGATGGCGGTCGCGAGCTCACCGGATACTGACATGTGCCAAGCCGTCTGCAGCACCTTGCTAATCGGCACGAACAGCTTGGAGTCGGTCCAGCCGGTGGCATAAACCAAATACCAGTAAGCGAGGAACAGCACCGGCAGCACGGCGCCGCGCAAGATTGTCGGCGCCTGCGCACGCCAACGGCCGACCGGCCGTGCGAGCGTTGCGGGGTGGTTGGCGAGCACGCTGGGATTCACTAGGGAGTCGCTCATATCGCTATTTAAAAGTCACGCGGCGCCAACGCAGCACGCGTGCCTCGATCAGGGCCAGCAGTTTATCTAGCGCGAAGCCGATGATGCCGACCGCGACCACCGCCACCAACACCAGATCGAGCTGGAACAGCTGTTGGCCATTGATCATCAGATAGCCCAGGCCTTCCGAAGAGGCGAGGAACTCGACTACCACCAGCAGCAGCCACGCTTGCGTCAGGCCGTACCGCACACCACTCCAGATTTGCGGGAATGCCGCCGGAAACACGATACGCCGCAGCAATTGCCAGCGACTGAAGCGATATACCCGCGCCATCTCGATATATTGCGGTGGCACGCCACGGATGCCGCTGTAGGTGTTCAAGGTGATCGGCACGAAGGCAGCTTTGGCGATCAGGATGATCTTCAAAGCCTCACCGATGCCCACCAACAGGACCAATAGCGGCAACCATCCGAGCATCGGGATGTACGCAATCATCTTGAAAGTCGGATACAGATATTCCTTGATGGTCTTCGACAAGCCCATGCCGACGCCCAGCGGTATACCCACCAAGCCGCCCACCAGGAAACCGTACAGCACGCGCTGCAGACTGATCAGCGCGCTGCGCTGCAGCTCACCGCTTGCGGCAGTCTGCAAGAAAGCTTGCCAGGTCTGCTCGGGTGACGGCAAAACCTGCGGAGAGATCCACTGCTGGCGTGCGCCGAGCCACCACAGCGCCAGCAGCAATAGCGGCAGCGGCCAGGCCAGCAATGGCATCGCCAGGCGTTTCAGCGATACGCGCAAGCGCGCGGCACCTGCTGTCGTAGCGTCGCGATTCGGCCGCTCAGGGGCGGTGTCGGTTACTGGTAGGGTGGACACATAGTCCACCTCGGCTGCTCTCGTCGAGCTCATTGCGATCCCATAAAGCCACGCGTGTCGACGCCCTGGGGCGGTGCTTGGGCACCCTCCCGGGGCAAGCTTGGGCTAAGCATCCCGATTCTACGAAGCCCATGCCCCCGCGATCAACCAAGCATTTCTACTATTGTTATCAGGCCAAAATCCGCCGACGCTTAGTGACCGGCCAACGGTCTGCCATCCGCGCCGAGCGGCGCCCAATAGTTTTCAAGATGCAAGCTACGCAGTGCCGCGTCGACATACTCCGGGTCGACCCAATGCGCGACATCGAATTTCGGGCCGCGCAATAAGCCCAACTGCGCGACCTCCTCTTGCGTTGCCTGGTAATGCGCGACCAGGAAAGGGTCAAGCAAAGGACTGAGGCGGTCGGCCCACGGTCGGTCGCTCATGTCTTCAGCGAAGTCATTGGCGCTATATACACCGGCCAGAATAGGCGCCACTTCGGCGCGATGCGCGGGGTCGGACGCGTACTGCGCAGCGCGCACCAGGACCTTCACCAAGCGCGCCGCCACCTGCGGATAACGATCGAGAAAGTCTTGCCGTGCCAGCAGGCCGTTATACGAAGTCAGGAAGGGCAGACCGCGGGTCGAATAGGCCACCTTCACCACGCCACGATCGCGCGCCGCCAACAGCTCGGGGCCGCCGAATGCCGCGTCGATATCGCCGCCCACCAGCGCTGGCACCGCCATGCCGAAATCCAGATTGATGGAACGGATATCGTTCTCGGTCATGCCGTTGGCGGCCAGAATCCTGATCACCTGCAAATGGATCTGATTGCCTTTTGAAAAGGCCACGCGCTTGCCGCGCAAGTCACTGATGCTGTGAATCGACGAGTTGGGCGCCACTACCAGATAGGCATTCAGCATCTTGCTGAATGGCAGGATCAAGCGCGTGTTCAAGCCGGCGGACTTGCCGATCACCGATAACAGATCGCCTTGCCAGGCAAAGTCGATCTGACCGTTCGCCAGCGCCTGACCCACCATGGGCGCACCGCCTTTAAAGCCGGGATATTCGAAGCGTATGCCGTCGCGCTTGAACTCATCCTCGATCCAGCCCTTGCTGCGGGCAATGCCAAGCGTGCCACCGAGCACCTGCTGCCCCGAGACACCAATGGCCGGTGCACCGATGCGTATCACAGTCGGTAGCGCATCGGCGGCGCGCACCGGCGACATGATGGCTAAACCCGTCAGCAAAGGCAGGAGTCGAGCGAAGTGCTTGAGTCGCTCGGACTAAATC
>JBPBQZ010000081.1:0-9194 GCA_050955105.1 Janthinobacterium lividum
GAAGGCGGTGATCCTCAGTTGCGGCGCGGCCGGACGGCTGGGCCTGCCGGCTTCGGGCTATCTGATGGGTACCTACGAGAACCCGACCAACGCGGGCGATGGCTATGCGATGGCCTATCACGCGGGCGCCGCGTTGGCGAATCTTGAATGCTTCCAGATCAATCCCTTGATCAAGGACTATAACGGCCCGGCCTGCGCCTACGTAACCGGTCCGCTCGGCGGCTTCACCGCCAACGGCAAAGGCGAGCGCTTCATCGAATGCGACTACTGGAGCGGCCAGATGATGTGGGAGTTCTACCAGGAGCTGCAAAGCGGCAATGGCCCGGTATTCCTCAAGCTCGATCACCTGGCCGAAGAGACCATCCAGACCATCGAACAGATCCTGCATACCAACGAGCGGCCGAGCCGGGGACGCTTCCATGCGGGACGCGGCACCGACTATCGACGGCAGATGGTCGAGATGCATATTTCCGAGATAGGTTTTTGCAGCGGTCACAGCGCCTCGGGCGTGTACGTCAACGCGCGTGCCGAAACCACGGTGCCCGGCCTGTATGCGGCCGGCGACATGGCGGCGGTGCCGCACAACTACATGCTGGGCGCCTTTACCTACGGTTGGTTCGCCGGACAGAATGCCGCGGAATACGTCGCCGGCCGAGAGCATGCGCCGCTCGACGACGCCCAGATCGACGCTGAGCGCCGGCGCATCTACGCGCCGCTGGAACGCGCCAACGGGCTCGCTCCGGCGCAAGTCGAATACAAGCTGCGGCGCATGGTCAACGACTATCTGCAGCCGCCCAAAGTCACGCGCAAGATGGAGATCGGGCTGCAGCGTTTTGCCGAGATCGGCGACGATATCGAGCAGATGCACGCCACGCATCCGCACGAATTAATGCGTGCCGCCGAAGTGCGCGCGATTCGCGACTGCGCCGAAATGGCGGCGCGCGCTTCGCTGTTTCGCACCGAGAGCCGCTGGGGCCTGTATCACCATCGCGTCGACTATCCGCAGCGCAACGATGCCGACTGGTTCTGCCATACGCATCTGAGCAAGGACGAATTCGGCCGCATGAGCCACGCCAAGCGCGCGGTCGAACCCTATCTGATTCCGCTCGATACCGACGAGCGCGGCGCTTACCAAAAGCTGCGCATTGTCGAAAGCGGCGTCGTCCCTGAACCTGCCTGATTGACGGATAGCCATGTCTTCCTACACGCCCCACGACATCTTCCAGCGCAGCGCGGCGCCCGTCACGATCGACGAGAGCAAGTGCATTGCCGACAAGGGCTGCACGGTGTGCGTCGACGTTTGTCCGCTGGACCTGCTGGCCATCGACCTGAGCAAGGGCAAAGCCTTTATGCAGTTCGACGAGTGTTGGTACTGCATGCCTTGCGAACAAGACTGCCCGACCGGCGCGGTCAACGTGGCGATTCCTTATCTGCTGCGCTGACAGCAAACGTTGCGAGGCGCGTTGACGTGCAGCAACCATCACCTATAGCAGTTGTTTCTTCATATCGACGGGGGTCCCAATGAATCTCAAAAAAATATTTCCCTACGCCCTGAGCGCGGCGGTCTGCGCGGTGCTGGCCGGCAATGTGCAAGCGGAGACCATCCGCATCGCGATCGGCACGCAAGACACCACCATCAACTGCGCGACCGGCGGCCTGCTGATTCGCGAGTTGCATTTACTCGACAAATATCTGCCCCATACCGGCCAGTACAAGAACGTCAGCTACGACGTGCAGTGGAAGGATTTCACCTCCGGTGCACCGCTCACCAACGAGATGGTCGCCGGCAAGCTCGACATCGGCGCGATGGCCGATTTTCCGGGTTCGCTGAACGCCGCCGCGTTTCAAAAAGCCGGGCGCAAGAGCGAATTCATCACGGTACTGTCGGGCAGCATCGAGGGCAGCGGCAACGGCATCGTCGTGCCGGTCGATTCGCCGGTACGTTCATTGGCCGACCTGAAGGGCAAAACCATCTCGGTGCCGTTCGCCTCTACCGCGCATGCGATGCTGCTGCGCGCGGTCAAGGCGCAAGGTTGGAATCCCGACACCGACGTCAACATCATCACGCAGGCGCCGGAAGTGGCCGGCAGCGCACTGAAGGCACACAAGATCGACGCACATGCCGACTTCGTGCCCTTCGCCGAGCTGTTCCCGTACCGCGGCATCGCGCGCAAGATCTACGACGGTGCGCAAGCCAAGTCGCCCACCTTCCACGGCGCACTCGTCGATGCCGATTACGCGAAGAAATATCCCGAAATTGTGGTCGCCTATCTGCGCGCCGTCATCGAAGCCAACCGGCTGATCGCGCAAGACCCCGAAAAATATAGTCTGCTGATCGAAAAGGTCACCGGCATCGACGCGCCCGTCGACTATCTGTTCCATGGTCCGCTCGGCTTGCAAACGCGTGATCTCACCTGGAAGCCCGAATACCGTCAGGCTGTGGCCAGCGCCATCGACACGCTCAAGCTGTTGAAGAAGACCGACGTCGACCTCGACGCAAACCAGATCATCGACGACCGCTATATCAGGCAGGCATTCAAGGAGTCGGGCCTCGACTACGACGCGGCCTTGAAGAATTATGCGAAGCAGCCGCTGCTGGCAAACGATGCCGCGACCGGTCGCCGTATCAGCGATTTCAACGACGTGGCGCAGATCTGGGTGACGGACGAGGCGAAGGTTCGCAACTACGCCGCACCGAACGAGGCCTTCGCCGCGCTCGCCAAGCTCGACGCCCAAGGCAAGAAGGTTCGCGTGGTTTATGTGCACGACCATGGCACCGGGCTGAAGCTGTTCGCCGATCAGGCCTGGTACGTGCGCGATGCACAAGGCGGCGTCGATGCCTTCCTGCTGAAAGCGAGCGCCGATACCTATGCGCAGCAAGCGCGCGGCAATGTCGTCGACTATGCCGCAGCGAAAGCCGCCGTCGGCGCCGCACCTGCGGTCGCCGCGCGCTGAGCCCGTGAGGCCCCGCGCATTTCGTAATCCTTGCCCTTCCACCCCGAGCCAGTGAGCTGACGATGGCCAGTCCCATGCAAGTTGTCGAACACCCGGACCCCTTTTTGGCCGGCACCAGACGCGCTCCGCGCTCGCGCCGTGCGGCGCTGCGCAATGGGCGGTGGTGGCTGCGACTGGCATCGTTGCTGTGCTTTATTTTGATATGGCAACTGCTGGCGCAGCACAAGCTGTCGCTGGGCTTTATCACCTTTGCCAATGTGCCGGCGCCGACCGAGGTAGCGCCGGCATTCTGGCAATTGCTGCATTCGCCCAAGCTGCCAACCCATCTGATCGCCAGCATCAGCCGCGTGCTGGTGGGCTTTTGTGCGGCCAGCGCGGTCGGCGTCGGCTTCGGCCTGGCGATCGGCCGCTACCGCGCATTCGAAGACAGCTTGCTGCCGTCCCTGGAAGTGCTGCGGCCGATCCCGGCGGTCGCATGGATTCCGCTGGCGATTCTGATGTTTCCGTCCGCCGAAATGAGCATGATGTTCATCACCTTCATTGGCGCCTTATTCCCGATATTGCTCAGCACCATCCACGGCGTGGAAGGCGTCGACCCGCGTCTGGTGGCTACCGCGCGCAGTCTCGGCACCGGCCGCGTCGCGTTATTTTGGGAAGTGATCGTGCCGGGCGCCGCGCCATCGATCTTCACCGGCCTGTCGATCGGCATGGGCACCGCCTGGTTCTGCCTGGTCACCGCCGAGATGATCGCCGGACAATACGGCATCGGCTATTTCACCTGGGAGTCGTACACCTTGCAGAACTACGCCGACATTGTCGTGGGCATGGTGTTCATCGGCGCGCTGGGCATGGGCAGCAGCGTGCTGGTCAAACGCATCGGCCTGGCGCTGACGCCGTGGTATCGGCTTGGCGAGGCACGGCAATGAGCGCGGTGATGGACGCCAACAAAAGTCCCGCCACGGTTGCCGCGCCAGGTACCGGCGCGGGTGCCGACAGCGGTGCGGCCGCAGGCGTGGTGCACGACAGGGCAATCGCCGAGGCCGCGCCAGGGCGCATCGACGTGCGCGGCCTGAGCGTAGACGTCGGCCCACCCCACGAGCGCTTCACGGCACTCGATCACATCGATTTTGTCGCCGAACCTGGACAACTGGTGTGCGTGCTCGGACCATCGGGCTGCGGCAAATCCACCTTGCTGGGCGCCGTCGCCGGCCACGTCGCGCTCAGTGCCGGCGACATCGCCGTCGATGGTGAAAAAATCAACGGTCCGCATCAGGATCGCGGCCTGGTGTTTCAGCAGCACACGCTCTTTCCGTGGAAGCGCGTCATCGACAACGTCGCCTTCGGTCTCAAAATGCAGGGCGTGGCCCTGCGTGAGCGCCATGAGCAGGCACGGGCATTACTGCAGCTGGTGGGCCTGCAAGGCTTCGAGACGCGCTATCCAGCGCAATTGTCGGGCGGCATGCAGCAGCGCGTGGAAATCGCCCGTGCCTTGATCAATCGTCCGCGCATCCTGTTGATGGACGAGCCATTCGGCGCACTCGATGCGCAGACGCGTCGTATGATGCAGACTTTGCTGCTCGACGTCTGGGCGCAGATCCGCACGACGATTTTGTTCGTCACGCACGACATCGACGAAGCGCTGTTCTTATCCGACCGCATCCTCGTGATGTCGCGGCGGCCCGCGCGTATCGTCGCCGACATCGCCGTGCCGCTGCCACGGCCACGTGACGAAGAAAGCACCACCACGCCGGAATTCATCGCCATCAAGCGTCGATGCCTGGCATTGCTGCACGCTTGATTTACCGCCCCTCAGCAATCAACGAACCGCCCATGACCGCTGCTTCTCCCTTGACCTTCGATCCCGCCGCGCTCGATCCGGAAGCCGCCGCGTTGCTGCCGCGCCTGAGCGACGCCGACCCGGTGGTGCGTCGCATCGCCTTGCTCGAACTCGCCGACCTCGAAGACGAGAACGCCTTGCCGCGCATCGTCGAAGCCTTGCAGAGCGACGCGTCGCCCGAAGTGCGCGCCGAGGCCGCACGCGTATTGGCATCATGGGAGCACGGGCCCGTCGTCGAGGCCTTGTGTGGCGCTTTGATCGACGCCGACGCGCAGGTGCGCGCGGCTGCCGCACAAAGCTTGTCGGAACTGAAGGAACCCGTATCAGGCCCGGCATTGCTGCATTGGGTCGAGCATCCGCAGCCCGCCGTGCAGGTCGCGGTGCTGCGTGGCTTGCGCGAATTGCGTTTCCCCGCCGCCTTCGAGCCGGCGTTAAGGGCATTGGCTCATGCGCGCGCCGACGTGCGTCTGGAGGCGGTCAGCGTGCTGGGCTGGTTGAAAGACGAGCGCGCATTGGCGTCGCTGGCGCACCTGAGCGCGCACGACGACGATGCCGGCGTGCGCCGCGCCGCGGTCGGCGCGCTCGGCATGAGCACTACCACCACGCTGGCCAGCACTGCCGAGGCGCTGCTGCTGGCCTTGCGCGACACGGCCTGGCAAGTGCGCGAAGAGGCCGCCGCGACGCTCGGCAAGCTGCGCCTGGGCCATGCACGCGAGGCGCTGGTGGCAGCCTTGCACGATGACTATTGGCAAGTGCGGCTGCAGTCGGCGCGCGCCTTGGGCAAGCTGCGCGACGTCGGCGGCGCGGCGCCCCTGGTCGCCTTGCTGTCGCACAGCATCAGCAATTTGCGCAAGGAGGCGGCGCTGGCATTGGGCGAGATAGGGGACCCCGCGAGTTCGCCGGCGCTGCTTGCCGCGCAGGCCGATGCAGATCCCGAAGTACGCAAGGCCGTACGCATCGCCTTGCAGCAAATCGAGAGTCGCCAAGCATGAACCGCGACGCGCCGCAGCGCATCGGCGTCGACCGCGCAGCGCGCACGCTCACGCTGCATTGGTCCGACGGCGTCTCACAAACCTTGCGCCACGACGCGTTGCGGCGCGCCTGCCTCTGCGCCCAGTGCCGGCGCATTCGCCTCGACGGCGGCGAAATCATCGTGCCGCCCGATATCTCGATCGAAGACGTTGTGACGATGGGCTACGGCGTACAGTTGGTCTTCAGCGATGGCCACGCGCGGGGTATCTACCCGTGGCAATTCCTCGCTGATCTGCCGAGCTGAGCGGGCGCTTCATTTCAGAAGGAACGCGGCAGTCTGAGCCAACGTTCGCCCAGCAGATTGAGCACCATATCGTTGTTGATCGGCGCAAAAACGTGTAGCCGGGCATCTCGAAAATACCGCTGCATCACCGCCTGTTGGAGCACGCCGGACGCGGCCATGACTTCCATGCCGACGTCGGTAGCACGCAGGGCCGCCTTGGACGAACTCCACTTGGCCAGGCTGCTGACAATGTCGGTGCTTTCTCCCGCCGCATCGCGTTGTGCCGCCTCCAGTACCGCTAGCCAGGCGAGTTCGGTCTGCACGGCCACCTCGGCCAGTCGATGTTGCACCGCCTGGAACTGCCCGAGCGGTTTGCCGAAGGCTTCGCGCTCGCGAACGTGTTGTAACGCGGCGTCGAGCGCACCCCGGGCTACGCCGTTCACGACCGCTGCTGCGTTAATGCGTTCGCCGTTCAGTGCGCTCATCAGTTGCTGCAAGCCCTCGTTGGCAGCACCCAGGATGGCTGTTTCAGGCAACTCGACATTCTCGAAATTCACCGTACCTGTCGGATAGCCATTCAACAGCATCGTCTCGATGCGCGTGGCGCTCACGCCAACCGTGTCCGACGGTACCAAAAATACCGTCAGGCCGCGGCTGCGATGCGCATCCGTACGCGCAACCACCAGCATCACGTCGCTCGACGTCGCGCCACTGATCCAGGTCTTGCTGCCATTCAGCAGCCAGCCACCGCCCGTGCGCCGCACCGCGGAAGTCTGCGTATGCGACAGCACGTCCGTACCGCCGCCGCTTTCGGTCAGGCAGAAGGCGGCTTGCTGCTTCCCCGTGAGCAAATCTCGCAGATATCGATCGCGCTGTGCTTGCGTGCCGTACTGCCGCAACATGCGCGTGTTGAGGAAGCTGACGACGCACACCACGGCCATCGAGGTCGCGTGTCGTCCCAAAGTCTCGAGAGCGACTGCCTGGTCCACCGTATTGCCGCCGACGCCGCCCACCTCGGACGGGGTCCCCAGGCCGAATACCCCGAGCTGGCCGAGGCGCTCATACAACTGCTCGTCGAACTGTTTCTGCGCATCGAGTTGCAACGCGCGCGGCAGCGGCGAGGTCTCGTCGATCGCATGCTCGAGCCGCGTGCGCCATGCCAGCGCATCGCTTCCAAGGCGTTCAAGAATTCGCATGGTCGATGCCCCTGAAGCGCTGGCGAAGCTCTTTCTTGACGATCTTGCCGCTGTAGTTGATCGGCAGCGCTTCATAGGCAACGAAGTGCAGCTGCTTGGGCACTTTGTAGCGTGCCAGGTTTTCCCGCGCGAACGCGAGGATGGCTTCGCCGTCTGGCAAGTGGCCGTCACGAACTACCGCAACCGCGACGACTTCTTCGCCCCAGCGCTCGCTGGGTATCCCAAATACAGCAATTTCTCGTATGGATGGATGGCGTAGCAGTACCTGCTCGATCTCCTGCGAGTAAACATTGAAACCGCCGGTTTTCACCATGTCCTTCAGCCGGTCGTGGAAACGCAGATAGCCGCCGGCATCCATCGAAGCGAGATCGCCTGTGCGCAGCCATCCATCGTGAAAGGTGGCGGCGGTCTCAACCGGCCGTCCGTAATAGCCTTGCATCACGCTCGGACTGCGTACCGCGATTTCGCCGACTTCACCGGTCGCGGCATCCGATAGGTCCTCGCGCAAGATTTTTACGTCGCAGTGCAGGAACGGGCGGCCGATCGAGTCTGGTGCGTTCTCGTAATCCTTATCCTTCAAGACGCTGACCATAACGCCAGCTTCGGTCAAGCCATATTGATTGAAGATCTTCACGCCGGGAATCAAGGCTTTCATTTCCTCTCGATCGCGGCGCGGGAATGGTCCGCCGGCCACGTACCAGCGAGCAAAGCTGCGGAGGTCACGCTGCTTCGCCAGTGGATGGGTCAGCACATCGCGAGTCATTGACGGCGGCGTCCAACCGTTGGTAACGCGTTCCGCCGCGATCAGTTCGATCAGTGCATCGGTGCGGTAGTGCGGCAAGATAGCCGCAGTTGCACCGAGATATAGGTGCGGAAGCAACCAGATCACCAGGGCACCGGCATGATGCAGCGGCGTCGCCAACACCGTGATGTCGTCTTCGTGCATCTCTGTGTCAACGACGAGTTGCAAGGTATTCCAGAACAGGTTCTCATGTGACAGCATCACTGCTTTCTGCTCCCCGGTGGTGCCGCCCGTCAGCAGAATCACCTGAATCTCCGACGCGGCGCTCTCGATATCCACACGCCGCCCCTTGAATGGCGCCAGCAGGCGCTGCAAGGCATGCACGCCATCGTCGCCGACCAGCAGCTTCCTGCCAGCGGCGACGCCATGGGCCAATTCCGCGTCGAATGCAGGATGGACCAGCACCAGGGCGACTTCGGCTATGGCGACGGCCGCACTGATCTCGCCCGCAGTGAGCTTCCAGTTCAATGGCACGGCCGCGGCGCCGGCGCGGCCAATACCGAGATAGCAGACGATCCAGTCGATACCCGACGGCGCCAGGATCGCGACGCGATCGCCTTTGCCCAGGCCGCGCTCGCCGAGTAGCGCGGCACAGGCGTCTACTTGCTCATCAAGCTGCCGGTAGCTGAGGCGCCGCGCGCCTTCGATCAAAACCGTTTTGTCGGGAAATCGTCCCGCGTGATGCCGCACTTGGGCGGCGACTGGCATCTGCATCATGTGTCCGGTCCCTCAAGATTTGCTGGCGACGCCTCTACTCGGCGGAGATCCATTTGCCTTTCACACTGCGCAACATCACGAATGATTTCGATTGCTCGTCGAGGCCACTATGGTTCGTCGGCGAGAAGCGATAGTGGCCGTTCGCGCCGACGACATCGACCTTCTCCAAGGCGCTGCGAATCGATTCGCGGTTCACCGCTCCTTGTATCTTGCTTATCGCTTGCTCGAGAATCAGGCAGGCGTCGTAAGCGTGCTGCGCATAGACCGGTGCGGGCGTCTTGTATTTATCCAGATACATTTGGTTCAAGCGCACGATCACAGTCTTTGACGGATCGCTCGCGGGAATGCTGTCTGGTGCCAGCAGCCGCAGCGAATAGAGGTAAAGACCCTCGGCAGCGCTACCTGCTTGCGCCACCAAATCGTTGGTGCCCG
>JBPBQZ010000082.1:0-8969 GCA_050955105.1 Janthinobacterium lividum
CCGAAGAGGGACTGGTTCTTCATGAGCGCACGCGCGGGCTCATGGCGGAGATTCAAGAGGCCGGCAAAGCGGCAGCGTCGAGCGCCCCAGTGCCGCGCGGGCGCTTGCGCATCAGTGCCCCGATCGTTTTCGCGCACGTGGTGCTGTGCCCGATCGCGGCGCGCTTCGCGCTGGCCTATCCGCAGGTCGAACTCGAAATCATTGCCGAAGACCGCGTCGTGGACCCGGTGGACGACGGCTACGACCTCGTCGTTCGCATCGATCCGGCGCATAACGAACGGCTGATGGGGCGTTGCATTCTGATTGATCAGCGGCTCGTGGTCGCGGCGCCCACGATGTCGATACCGGCCGCCTCGACGCGCGACATGGACCGACTCTCGGCGCCAGCCGTTATGTTCGCGGCAGCATCCGGCGCACCATGGGAAATGCGCACCAGAGGTGGCGGTGCGAGAACGCTCCAGCCCTTACCGGTGCTGCGACTGTCATCGTTGCTGATGGTCCGCGACGCCGTTTTGCAGGGCGTCGGCGCCGCGCTGTTGCCGCGCTTGCTGATCGCGCAAGACGTGGCGGCGGGACGCTTGGTCTGCTGGGGAGAGTGCGGCCCGCCGGTGGAAATTTGGGCGCTCTACAATTCGCGTCGTTTATTGAGCGCGAAGGTAAGAGCATTCTTAGATATGCTGAAGGACCTGCCAAACGATAATTAAGACGCTTGCATGGCATGCCGTACAAGCCTGGATCCGTGAAAGATTTATTGGTAGGATCAACGTACCACCGCTGCTTACAAGCGATGCGCGGCATGGAGTTAGAATCCCCGCCTGTTATCGGGACCTAGCAGCCATGTCCCGTTGTTCCTCCCTACACTTGGCGCCGCATTCCCATGGCCACTATCAGCACCTCCAGCTTCACGCCTATCACCGCGCCTCGGGCATTCGAGCAATTGAGCGACCTGATCCGCAGTCTGATCGCATCGGGAACGCTGAAGACCGGCGACAAGCTTCCATCTGAACGCGAATTGGCCGAGCAGATGAAACTGAGCCGCGGCGTCGTGCGCGAGGCACTGCGCACACTTGAAATCGCCGGCTTGGTCGAACTCAAAAAGGGCGGATCCGGCGGCGCCTTCATTGTCGCCGAACAGCAGCGCATCGTGACCCAGGCTTACCGCGACATGGTGCATCTCGGGCACGTTACGCTCGGCAACCTGACCGAGGCGCGCCAGAAGTTCATGGTCGACGCCATCGAACTCGCATGCATCCGCGCCACCGAAGAAGACTTCGAGGCCCTGGAGGCGAATCTGTTGCGCACCGAGAAGGCCATCGCCGAGCACGATATCGCAACGCGCCGCGCGTGCACCACCGAGTTCTATCAATTGATCGGCGCGGCCTCGAAGAACGAAGTGATAGTGGTCATCATCGATACGATGACGGTGTTGCTGCGCAGCCTATATCGGAATCCGCCCGCGCAAACCGATTCGCAACTGATGCGAGGCCGCCGCAACATCGTCAAGCTCTTGCGTCTGCGCCAATCGGCGCGGGCCTGCCGCGAGATGGTCGGCTATCTGGAGATGGTGCAGCACTATCTGCTCGCCGAGGGCAGCACCGAGGTGCGAGGCATCGTCCACGCCGAGCGTGACCGAGCGCCTATAAATACACCTGCCCCACCGTCAAGCCGCCGTCGATATACAGCGTCTGACCCGTCATGAAGCCGGCGCGCTCGTCGATCAGGTAAGCGATCGCATGCGCCATCTCGTCCGGGCGTCCGATGCGGCCAAGCGGAATTGACGCCAGGAGCGCCTTGGTGCGGGGATCTTCGGGCCGACTCGAAATATTGAACAACTCCGTGGCGGTAGGACCAGGCGCCACCAGGTTGACCGTGATGTTGTCTTTGGCGAGCTCCAGTGCCCAGGTGCGGCTCATGCCGATCACACCCGCTTTGGTCGCACCGTAAGCGCCCCGGTTGATTTTACCCAGCGCCGCGCGCGACGACAGATTGACGATGCGGCCGCCACCGATTGCGCGCATGCCAGGCAGCACGGCTTGCGTGCACACCAGCACCGCATTCAAATTCAACTGCACGGCGGCCTGCATGTCGGCGATCGAGGTGTCGTCAATCGACGTTGTCGGCGCCATGGCGGCATTGTTGACCAACGCATAGAACGGCTTCTTCGCGGCTAGTTCCTTAATCAGGCTGCGCGTCGCTTCGAGGTCGGTGAGGTCGCAGCAATGAAATTCCTGTTGTTCCGATAGGCCTGCGGGCCGTGTACGCGCCAAACCCACCACATCGTAGCCGTCCGCGCTCAAACGATCGATTACCGCGCGGCCGATGCCCTTGCTTGCGCCAGTCACGAGCACGCGCTTACTGTCATTCATCTGTTTCCCCTGAATCAAATCGAGCCGCCTCCCGCCCAAGCTGCGACGAGGCAAAGTAAGGCAAGGCACGCCACGCCTGGCATTGCCCGCGCATTTGGTAGGACCAACAATATTCTCGATGATCCGCGCTCGGCAGGTCAAGCGAATTGACCCTACTTGTCGCGACTATGCATTGCGTATAGACTTTGGTCCGACCAACGGAATTCCGGGATTTGTATGTCCGCACAAGACCAGACGCCCTTCTTTGCACCAGGCTTACACCGCTTTTCGCAGATGGAGAGAGTGTACTGGGGCCAGCCGGCATCCGAGGTGCTGGCCAAGGAATTCGATATCTTGCAAGTCAAACGGGTGTTTGTCATTACCAACCGTTCACTATCGCAAAGCAAGTCTCTCAATGAAATAGTGGTCGCGCTGGGTGAACGTTATGCGGGCATGTTCGCGGGCGTTACCGCGCATTCGCCGCGTAGCTGCGTGGTGGCAGGCGCGCTCGCGGCGCGCACCGCGGGCGCAGACTTGTTGCTGGCGGTCGGCGGCGGCTCGGTAATCGATGCCGCCAAGGCCATGCTGCTTTGTCTGCGCCATGGATATACCGAGGTCGCGCAATTGGAGCCCCATGCGGGCGTGCGGCCGATCGACGTCGGCCACGCACCGCCCGACGCCGCCGAATGGACCCGCGTGGTGACGGTACCCACCACGCTGTCGGGCGCGGAATTTTCGGCGTCCGCTGGCCTGACCGATCCGACGCGAGGCATGAAACATGGCTTCACGCATCCCATGCAAATGCCGCAGGCAGTGATTCTCGACCCGGCGCTGACGCTCGATACGCCGCTGGCGATGCTGAAATCGACCGGCATGAAGGCTATCGACCACGCTGCCGAGCGCATCACCTCGGCCAATGCCAATCCCTATAGCGACGAGGTCTCCGAATTGGCGCTGCGGCTGTTGTTCGAAGCGCTCATCGCGCTCGACGAGCAACCGGAAAGCTTACAACTACGTTCGAAATTGCAATACGGCATGTTCATGTCGCTATGCGGATCCGCCTCTGGCGTGGCGGTAAACGTCAGCCATGCGCTGGGCCATGTACTAGGCGCGCATGCCGGCGTGCCGCATGGCGATACCACCGGCCTGGTGCTGCCCGCGGTGCTGCGCTGGAACCGCGACGCCAGCGCACCGGCACAGGCGATGATCGCGCGCGCGCTCGGCCGTGACGACGGCGACGCGGCCACAGCGGTCAGCGCGTTGGTGCAGCGGCTGGGGCTGCCGCTGCGACTGCGCGACGCCGGAGTGGCTCGCGAAGATCTGCCAGAGATCGCCCGCAAGACGCTGCACGAGCCGTTGCTGCGCAATAGCCGCAAACCGGTCACGGGCGCGGCCGATATCGAAGCCATCCTCGAACTCGCCTGGTAGCCGTATCCACAGGCCGCCTTCGCGCCTTACCCGTCGGCAGAGGACGCTCGACCAAGCGCCCTCCAGCCAGCGTGCCGAGCGCGCGCACCTTTCATGAAAGGAACCATCAGTGACTGAACAGGCAAAGCCCGCTGGCGCACCACTGAGCGACCCGATTCGAACCTCGCATGGCTGCGTCGCGGGCACACTGATCGGCGAGCCGGAAGCGCCGGTCAGGATCTATCGGGGCATCCCTTACGCGGCAGCGCCGCAAGGCGAGTTGCGCTGGAAGGCGCCGCAGCCGGCCGCCGCCTGGGATGGCATCCGCGAATGCACGACCATGCCGCCGTCGGCGCCACAAGCCATCGGCAAACTGCAGATTGCGCTGGATATCGCCCAGAGCGAGGACTGCCTGAATCTGAACGTGCTGACGCCGGCGCGCCGTGCCGACGAAAGTCTGCCGGTGATGGTCTGGCTGCACGGCGGCGCCTACATTCACGGCAACGGCAACGAGCCATTTTTCAACGCGCCGCGGCTGCCGCAACATGGTGTGGTACTGGTCAACGTCAACATGCGCGTCGGCCCCGTAGGTCTGCTGGCGCATCCGCTGCTCTCCGCGGAATCGGCCCACGGCGTCTCTGGCAACTACATGCTGCTGGACATGATCGCCGCGCTGCAATGGGTGCGCGACAATATCGCGGCCTTCGGCGGCAACCCAGCGAATGTGACGATCTTCGGTGAATCAGGCGGTGGCGGCAAAGTGCTGACGCTGATCAGCACGCACGCGGCACGCGGCCTGTTTCACAAAGCCATTGTCGAAAGCGGCGGGGTACTGGGCACCTTGAACGGCCGCCCCCTGGCGGACAACGAATCGCTCGGCCAGAAGATCTTCGCCAAGCTCGGCGTCGACGGCGCAGCCGATCCATTGGCTGCCGCGCGCGCCCTGCCGTGGCGCGCCATCATCGACGCCGATCGCGCGCTGGTCGAAGAGTTGGATTTAACGATTACGCGCTGGAACACCACCATCGACGGCTGGCTGTTGCCGAAATCCACCGCCGAATTGATCAAGTCCGGCGCAGCGCCGAACTGGGTTCCCGTGATCGCGGGCTGCAATCTGGGCGAGATAGACGGCAGCGGCGTGCCCTACCTGACCTATCCGTCACTGATCGAAGCGAACATCAACGTCGCGACCAGCGCCGCGCGCGCCGGTCATGCCAGTTACGTTTATCTGTTCGACCGCGTGCCGCACGGCTGGCGCAAGGGCGGCTGCGTATCGTTTCACCGTCTTGAGCCGGGCTATGTGTTCGGCGATTGGGATGACCGCTACGGCTTCTTCCGCTCCGACGCCTTTCCGCTGGCGCGCGCCTCGGGCGCTAAGCAAACCGATCCCGAACTCGATGCCGCCGACCGCCGCGTGTCAGAAGCCATGATGGAAATGTGGAGCGCTTTCGCGCGTACCGGCAAGCCGTCGTCGGCGGGTGCGCCAACCTGGCCGCACTATGAAAGTGCCAACGATCGCTATCTGTTGATCGTGGATCCGCCCACCGTCAAAAGCGGCTATTCCCAGCTCGTGTAGCGCACGCAGATTCGCCCGGCAGGCGCGCACGGCGCCTGTTTCACAGCCCCTTCCAGGAACCCGTATGTCACGCTACGCCAACTATGAACATCTGCTGATCGAAGTGAAGGATCAGGTCGGCACGGTCACGCTGAACCGTCCGCAGTCACGCAATGCGATGAACCGCAAACTGATTCATGAACTACGCAGTATCTGGGTCGACCTGGCGGACGATCCGGAAGTGGGGGTGGTGCTGCTGACAGGCGCGGGTGATTACTTCAGCGTGGGCGGCGACGTCAAAGAAATGTCGGTACGGCCGGGCGGTGATTTTCTGCTCGAAGGCGAAATCCCCGACCCCGCGCAGAGTCGGCGGCTCATCAACAATCTATTGAATCTGGATAAGCCGATCGTCTGCGCCATCAACGGTGACGCTATCGGCCTCGCCGCGACCATCGCGCTGTTTTGCGACATCACTGTCGCCGCCGAAAGCGCACGGCTCGGCGATCCGCACGTCAAGGTCGGACTGGTCGCCGGCGATGGCGGCGCGGTCATCTGGCCGATGCTGATCGGCATCGCGCGCGCCAGGGAATATCTGATGCGCGGCACGCTGATCAACGGTGTCGACGCCGCCCGCATCGGCTTGGTGAATCACGTCGCGCCCAAGCAAGAGGTGCTGCCGCAAGCGCAGCAGATCGCGCGCGAGCTTGCCGATGGCGCATCGTGGGCAATCCGCTGGACCAAGCTGTCAATCAACAAAGCTTTGAAAGAACGCGTGAACTTGATTCTCGACGCATCGATGGCACTGGAGAAGGCCTGCTTCCATATGGAGGATCACAAGGAAGCGACGCGCGCATTCAAGGAAAAACGCAAACCCAAGTTCGTCGGGCGCTAGCCTCGACGCGCCCGCGCCGACCGCGAAGACAGGTTAACAGCATGGTAGATCCCACGAATCACCGGCCGGACGGACGTGGCCCGCGCGCTCGAGCGGGCGGCCAACGCCGATATCGTGCTCGAAGGCTGGCGCGGCACCACGACATAAAACATCAAGGAGCAAACACAAATGAGTGCCACCGCCAATCCGCGTTGGAAGCAGCGCCCGGAAGGTTCGACCTGGGGCGATTTTGGTGCCGATGACGAACTCGGACGCCTGAATCTGCTCACCCCTGAAAAAGTTCGACAAGGCGTTGCCGAAGTGCGCGAAGGCTTGCGCTTTTGCCTGAGCATGCCGCTCGACTATCCGGGTGGATCCGTGTTGAACAAACGCCGCTTCGGACCGAAGCTGATGCCGACTTCGCGCGACGGCGTGCCCACCTTGAATTTCGCCCTGGCGCGCGAAAATCCCGACTTCACCGACGTGGTGTGCGACGATCGCGTCGAGCTGTATCTGCAGTATTCAACGCAATGGGACGCCTTCGCGCACATCGGCAGCCACTTCGATGCGAATGGCGACGGCGTTTCCGAAATGGTTTACTACAACGGCTTTCGCGCCGGCCGCGAAATCGTCGGCCCTGAAGACGACGCCAGCCTGAACGGCGCCGCGGAAGTACGGGCGCTGGGCATCCAGAACTACGCCGAAATCGGCTTGCAGGGCCGTGGTGTGATGATCGATCTGCGCGCGCACTTCGGCGACGCGCACCGCAGCATCGGCTACGACGATTTCATGAGCGTATTGCAGAAGGACAATGTGGTGGTCGAGCCCGGCGATATCATATGCCTGCACACCGGCCTAACCGATCGCCTGCTGCAAATGAACAAGCAGCCGCCCGCCGACGTGCTGGAGCGCTACGGCCTCGGGCTCGACGGCAGCGACAAGCGGCTGTTGCAGTGGATCACCGACAGCGGCATCGCCGCGATAGCCGCCGATAACTACAGCGTCGAGGTCTATCCGGCGCGTTCCATCATGCGCTGCTGCGCGGCCCTGCCGCTGCATGAACACTGCTTGTTCAAGCTCGGCGTACCGCTCGGGGAACTGTGGCAAATCACGCCGCTGGCCGAGTGGCTGCGCGCTCATGCTCGTTCGCGCTTCTTGCTCACCGCGCCGCCGCTGCGCCTGCCAGGCGCCGTCGGCTCTCCTGTCACCCCTATTGCTACGGTATAGCCTCGCCATGTCCAAGCCCTCTTCCGCCCGCTTCCAGTGGGACGACCCGTTGCTGCTCGACCAGCAGTTGAGCGACGACGAACGCGCGGTGCGCGATGCCGCGCGCGCTTACTGCGAAGGCCGGCTGGCGCCGCGCGTGACGCAAGCGTTCCGCAACGAAACCACCGATACCGCGATCTTCCGCGAGATGGGCGAAATCGGTCTGCTCGGACCCACCTTGCCCGAAGCGTACGGAGGCCCGGGCCTGAACTACGTGGCATACGGTCTGATCGCGCGCGAAGTCGAGCGTGTCGATTCCGGTTACCGATCGATGATGAGTGTGCAGTCGTCGCTGGTGATGGTGCCGATTTTCGAATTCGGCAGCGAAGCCGCGCGGCAGAAGTATCTGCCGGCGCTGGCGCGTGGCGAACTCATCGGCTGCTTCGGCCTGACCGAGCCCAACCACGGATCCGACCCGGGCAGCATGGTCACGCGCGCGAAAAAAGTGCCAGGCGGCTACAGCTTGAGCGGCGCCAAGATGTGGATCACCAACAGCCCGATCGCCGACGTGTTCGTGGTGTGGGCCAAAGACGGGGCTGGCGAGATCCGCGGCTTCGTCTTGGAGAAAGGCTGGAAGGGACTAAGCGCTCCGGCAATTCACGGCAAAGTGGGCCTGCGCGCGAGCGTCACCGGTGAAATCGTCATGAACGAGGTGTTCTGCCCCGAGGAAAACGTCTTCGCCGACGTGCGCGGCCTGAAAGGTCCGTTCACCTGCCTGAACAGCGCGCGCTACGGCATCGCCTGGGGCGCGCTGGGCGCTGCGGAAGACTGTTTCCATCGAGCACGCCAGTACGTGCTCGAGCGCCAGCAATTCGGTCGGCCGTTGGCTGCCAATCAATTGATTCAGAAAAAGCTCGCCGACATGCTCACGGAAATCGCGCTGGGGCTGCAGGGATGCCTACAGCTCGGCCGCCTCAAGGACGCGGGCAATGCGGCGGTGGAAATCACCTCGATTCTGAAACGCAATAGCTGTGGCAAGGCGCTGGACATCGCCCGCCTCGCGCGTGACATGCTGGGCGGCAACGGCATCAGCGACGAATTCGGCGTAGCGCGTCACCTGGTCAACCTCGAAGTCGTCAATACCTACGAAGGTACGCATGACGTGCACGCACTGATTTTGGGACGAGCGATTACCGGTATCGCGGCATTTTCCAACTGACGTTAGCGTCGGCGAATGCGAGACGATTGCGCTCGAATTCGCCCATGGCAGGTCGGCGGCGGCACCCGTCTGTGACGGCGCCGCCGCATACAGCCGCTTAACGAGCGGGCGCGGGCCCTGCGGAGATGATGCCGCCGGTCGGCACCCAATTCTTGCCATCGTAGCGTGCCAACACAAATTGCTTGGCAGGATTGCGCGAACTCGGCGAGTTGTTCATCGTGATGCCGGGCAAGGTCATCGACAGCGTGACATTATGCAACGACGTCGCCTGCTTCATCAGATTCTCGCGCGTCAGATCGTCGCCGCAGTTGCCCAATATGAGCGCGCTCAGCTGCGCAATCGAATAGCCCACCACCGAGTAATAAT
>JBPBQZ010000083.1:0-4842 GCA_050955105.1 Janthinobacterium lividum
TGTAATGGGGGGGGCTTATCTTGGGCTTGTAGCAGTCTTCCGCCGGGATATGATCAAGGAAATTGTTAATAGGTTTTCAGGGCTTACGGAAAGATTGCGCATCCGAAGGCAAGTTGCATAGCATTTGGCCAGGCCCGACTTTAAAAGCTTAGTGTCAGATTCGAAGCTAACGTTTGCTATATACCAATCCTTGATGACGACGAAACAGAGGCGCCTGCCAACTGCCGCGGTCTTTGACTCAGGTGTGACCATCCAGTAATCGCGGGCATGCTTATTTGATAGCATCGCGATGCGGGCGTCCAGCCCGATGTCCTCTGACCATTCGAGGCTATCTGCGATTTGTCGCGTTGGATGTTTCGCAGAAGACGACGCCGTTTGCGTTGTCGACGGAAATGGCGCGCGCGGGCAATGCCTTTCGGCGCTAGAACATGTCGAGAGGGTCATCCGCCAGCATGAGGTTTGCAACTGCCCGGCTCGGGATCAGGCCGGGACCGGTAACGACCTGCTTGGTGCATGAGCTGCGAGGTCGCGGCCTCGATGGTGTATGCCTCGACGCCCAGCATGCTCGAGCGACCTTAAAACGCAGCTTAATAAGACGGATCAAAATCACGCGGAGGGTTAGCGCAGACCATGCGCACAGACTGGTTCCGGTCGGTGCATGTGAAGCCTTTAGGAACGCACCAGGTTCACGCACTTCTTTGCGCACGCGCTCAGCGCGTCGGGATGACGACGCGCCTTTCAACGTATCCGCTGTGAACCAACCGCGTGACGTCGATGTGCTGGTCGCGCTTCTGGCCGAAAAGCAGGCCGAGATCGATCACCTCCACGAGCTTTTGAAACTGGCCAACGACGCCCGTTTCGGGGCTCGTTCGAGCGAAGCTGTGTTGTCCTTCCCGACCAGCGCGTTTTGGATCTTGGCGATCTTGAGGTCCGGCCCGAGGCTGCAAACGACGACGGTGCCGAGCCCGAAGGTCAAGCGACACCGCGCCGGCGCGCGCCGGAATATCGGCGCTCTGCCCAGGCATTTTCCGCGGGTTGAACGGATCATCGAACCGGAGGGGCAGGACTGCCCCTGCTGCGCGGGTGCGCTCCATCGTATTGGCGAAGATGTCAGCGAAGCCGTCGACTGGGTGCCAGCCAGGGTCCGCATCATCCGGACTGTCCGGCCACGCTATGCCTGCCGTCGATGTCAGGGCGGCGTCGTGCAGGCGCCGGCACCCAAGCGCCTTATCGAGGGCGGCATGGCGACGACCTCGACGCTTGCCTGGATTGCGACGATGCGTTTCGCCTGGTCGGTTCCGCTCAACCGCCAGATGCAGATGCTGGCCGGTCAGGGCCTGCTGCTCGACCGGTGGGTGCCGGTAGGCTGGATGAAGCGTGTCGCCTGGTGGCTCGAAAGCCTCTATCAACGGCAGCTCGCATTCATTCATTCGCAGCTGCGGATATTTGTCGACGAGACACGAATGCCGGTGCTCGAAAAGGGCCGAAGACGAACCCGCATTGGCCAATTCTGGGCGCACGCGATTGACGACCGACCATGGAACGGACCGGCGCCGCCGGCAGTCATCTACGTCTACAGAAATTGGTCGCACCAAGATCGCCGCCAGGCAGCAGCTCGGCGGGATGTGCGCTCGTCAGTTAGCGAACCTAATGAAGCTTGACGAGACCGCGTCGTTAACGGTGCTTGCCATAAGCGTAGGACTTGCGGCTCTCCAACCACTCATGATTTTCATGGCTCGGGAAGTTCGCCCATACTCGATAATGATACTAATTTATTCCATCGAAGGTTGTGTAACACGAGGTCTGGAAATTCGTTTGGCCCTGCGGCTTTAAGCTGGTGCCGGGGCATGCCCCGGCACCAGCTGCCCATCTTCGGCATTCCATGGAGTTGCAACACAACCGTGGAGAAAACGAATGGACAATGGGCACGATACAGCGATCGAGGCGGTGCTGGAACAGTTGATCGAGCAGGGCCCCGAAGGCATCGCGACGGTGTTCGCGCGCACCTTCGAGATGGCAATGCGGATTGAGCGCGAACGCTTCCTGGGCGCACAGCGTTACGAGCGTACACCCGAGCGACGGGGCTATGCCAACGGCTACAAGTCCAAACGGATCGATACACCAGCCGGCACAGTCAACGTGGCCGTTCCCAAGACCGCTGGCCATGATGACGAGCCTTTCTTCCCCCGGTCGCTCGAGCGCGGATGCCGCTCGGTGCGCGCGGTCATGCTGGCGGTCGCCGAAATGTACGTAAAGGGCGTCTCCACCCGCCAGGCCGAGGCGGTGCTACGCGAGTTCGGGATCGAAGGCCTGTCCTCCTCGCAGGTCAGCCGCGCCGCAGCCTTGCTCGACGACGAACTGGAAGCGTGGCGGAACCGCCCGCTGGGCGAAATCCGGTACCTGATCCTCGATGCCCGGTACGAAAAGATGCGCCATGGCGGCGTTGTGCGCGATGCGGCGGTGCTTTCCGCGATCGGCATCGGCCCTGACGAGCGGCGCCGAGTGCTCGGCGTCAGTGTCGCCCTGTCAGAAGCTGAGGTCCACTGGCGCGGTTTCCTTGACGGCCTGGTAGCGCGCGGGATGCGAGGGGTCGAATTCATCGTCTCCGACGATCATGCTGGCCTTCGCGCCGCTCGCCGAGCTGTACTTGGCGCCGCCACCTGGCAGCGATGCCAGTTCCATTTGGCCGCCAATGCTATCCACCACGCGCCCAATATCGCTATCCGCGGACGCATTGGCGCCGAATTACGCAACGTGTGGAATGCCAGTACCCTGGTCAGAGCCCAGTCAGCGCTCGACGAACTCGTCGCTGCCTACCATGACACCGCGCCAGCTCTCGCCAAATGGCTGGAGAACGCCATTCCTGAAGGCCTCGCCGTCTTCACCCTCCCTGAGCATCATCGTCGGCGCCTTCGAACCTCGAACCCTATCGAGCGCGCCGTCCAGCAGGAGCTCAAGCGCAGGACGGTCAAGGTCAGGGTGTTCCCCAACGACCAGGCTCTCCTGCGCCTCGTCTCCGCCGTTCTCGTCGAGATCGACGAAACATGGGCCTCTGACAGCAAGGCCTACATCAAATGGGAATGCCGAAATGCCTGAACTCGGCACGGGTGAATTTCCAGACGTGCGGTTGCGCAATCCCATCGAACTTCTGGCGCTACTGAAACACGCTGAGCTCGGTCAGCGGAAACGCGCCCCGCTTATCCCGGTCTTTGTCACCCAGTTTTTAATGGCGTGGTCTCATAGTATTGGACCGGTATATACGTTCTCACTTGGGCTTCTCGTTATTTCTTTAGGTGCCGGACGATCGCGGGCAGAGTGGTTGTGGCTTGCCGGCGGCGAGTTGGTTGTAAGTACGCTCTGGCTTCCAGCGGCTCTAATCGTCCGCCATGAGAGTGCTGCGTGGGCCGTATCAACGTGGGTCAAATTTATCTTTCCCTATATGCGTCTCGTGTTTCGAGAAGTCTATTTCAACTTCCATTTGGTATCGAATGTTTTGGATTGGCTTTTTATCAGTTGGGGTTTATGGCTTGTTGCGCGTGCCACAAGGTTTGAGAATTGCAATGGCGATTCTATTCCTCGGAATTGCCCGTTCGTTGTTACTGTGATAGTTTCCCGCTTCTATATTCCTATATTGCTGCCTCGCGTGATGAGCCCTGCAGCTGTGCCAGTTTTGATGTTGGTCGCTGTTTTTTGCCTGACATGGCAGATCCGCCTGATGACTTTCGAATTTGTTCCTCTTAGTCTGAACGCTGCCCCAATGGTTCTAGACGACTGGCAGGGAAAAAGAGAAGATCATGGGCAACCTTGGGACCGTGTTGCCGAGTATGCATTGAAGAATGTCTGACCAAATGACGGCGTGTGGGCTTACCCTAACGAATTGGCAATCCCGCTGACCTATTCGCTTTTCCGAAACCACTTGAAACTTCCTATTTTACACGTTCCAGGCCCGGTGCCATACTTTTCCGACGTCGGAACGCATCCCACAGGGAGCCCAGGCTCGCCGATGCTAGACAAGCAGCACACGAATGCCATCATACGTACCTCGTTTGCTAAACAACCTGCTATAATATGGCTCGTTGAGACCGGAGATTTCGGCGCCGGCACCGATAGTTACGTCGCCGTACCCGAGCTTCGCATTAAATAGTTTATAAAGCTTTTCGATCGGAATGACAAGATGTCGATGGTGTTGACGCCTACCCGTACCGTTGTAGCTCAGAAGACGTTCCGCAGTATTATTTTGACTGCGCTACGCCGCAATGATCTTTTAAGAGTTGCCGCCCCAGATGTGGCAGGTAGGCTAGCCACAGGCGGGAAGGCCGTCCTCACTCAGCAACAATGAGCCGATCGCATCAACTACAAAGGGCGTCAACGCTACACGCCGCCCGCAGCACGATGCCATATATAATTTACTTTAGCTGATATTTCGACGAGCCGAAATGGTTATCCCGATAACTGTGCTATAAGGCTACGGGCTATAGCGCGTCGTATCGACTTGGGATTGTATACCGGATGTTGCTCAAGATTAGCTTTTTGCATAACTCGCGGCCGGCGCAAACGACGCTTGACTGTTGAGTTTTATGCGATGCGGATCGTCATCGGCAATCCAGTTGTGAAAAGCGATCGAGAACTTTCGCGCGGACTTTGAGCTCGATCGTCTGAAGGTCAAGGTTGCGGGATGCGGCGCGCGGACCGAGCAGTTTGTAGTAGAACATTTTAGTCTCGACGAGGATGCGGCGGTGGTAGCCGCTCTATTTTTTCCTGATCTTCCGGCCAAGGTGCTTAATCGCGCGGAGCGCTTCGTTGCGAGCGTCGACGCCCGGACCATCTTCCGTCCATGGCCGT
>JBPBQZ010000084.1:0-2956 GCA_050955105.1 Janthinobacterium lividum
TGGACAGGGCGGCGGCAAGTAAGCCGTTTGTCCATACAGCAGGTGCGGCCCCGGTGTGTTTGATCGGGGCCTTTTTGTGATCGCGGCGCACGCAACGTCGAACGCGATCGCAATGCAAACAGGCAGGTCCGTCGCCGGGCCTGCCTGTTTGCATTGCCGCTTAACCGCGCGGGGCTGCCGCTGTGTCGCGCAGCCCCGCCAGCTTAATTACTGTGCTGGAGCGTATTGATCACGCAGCGCTTTAACGCGGTCGTGGTTGGCGATCACGCCTTCGTATTGGCGTTCCACCAGCGCACGTACGTCGGCCGGCAGGTCTTTGTCCAAGGCTTCGCGATAATGCTTTTTCGCGACGTCTTCACCGCGTTCGCATTCCGAAAGCACCGCGTGGTCGTCACGCGACGACACGGCCGTCTTCAAGTCAACCCAGCCGCGATGCAAGGCGCCCGCCACGGTGCCTTTCTCGGCCGGGCTGCCACCTAGCCGTGTCACTTGTCCCTGCAACTCAGTCACCGCAGCGGCGCAAGCTGCTGCGCGCGATGAGAACAGCGCTTTCAGTTCGGCGTTCTTGGTGTCTTCCGCAGCCTTGCGAAAGCCTTGCTCACCATCCCGCGAAACTTCGATCAGGTCATTCAGCGTAGATACGGCATTGGTCGCCATAATTAATCTCCTTTGGTTAAGTATCTCGAAAACCTCGATCACCGATGTTTCCAACTCATCTGCGGAGTCAGCAGGGCGCGTGCCCGGCCCAGACACATGCTGCTGAAAGCTGTCGCCAGTCAGTAGTAAGCCGCCGTTAGGTCTCGAAAATAAGCGTCAAGTGCAAACGTGAATGACGCGTGACGCAAGGTGGCGCGGCGGTACGCTTGCGTGGGAAGCCGAACTTACAGGAGTTTGGTAAAAGTGTCGGTGCTGCTCGCGCTTGGCGCCAGTGAGCGCGCCGGATGGACCATATCGGAGCACTGCCCCAGTCGCTCCGTCATCTCGATTTTAAGAATACAAATCAAATGCCTGGCACCGCGCCGCTGCTGCCTGCTTCGCCCCTGGCATGAGGGTTGCTCATTCCGCTCGACTACCGATCCGTATCACGACCGATCTTAAACAGACAGGGAGAGCAGCATGTTCTATGATGACGCCAACGAAGCGGTGTTCAAGGTTTTGCGTGGTAAGGATGGCCGTTGGGAAGTAACGCAGCGCGCCTTGAAGAAGCCGCTTGGCCGCTTCGATCGCATGGACGATGCAATGCAGTACGCCCGTGACGTGATGGCCGAGCAACGTCGCGCGGACTGGTTGAACGCGCGGCACGCCTGATCCCGAACGCAACGGGCATCCGCACGGATGCCCGTTGCTGCTCGAGCTGCTTTCCCCCTAAGCGCTCGTCGCACACGGTCCGCCGCGAGCGCGCTCTCGTGAGGGTCCGATGTCCCAATCCAAGCGCGGCGTGCCCAACGCCAACCCGCCCAGCAATGCTGCGGCAACGCAACCCACCATCCCGAATTCTCGCAGCACGGCGACCGCCGAAGCCGCCTCTTCCGGGCTGCACCTCAGTCGACGCGGTTTCCTGCAATCGACCATTGCCGCCGCGGCGGCCGCGGCCGTGCCGTTGGCAAGTGCTGCCACGATGGCCGACGCCGACCAGCAGAACGCCGGCATCCCCGTGGCCCCCAACGCCTATGTGCCACCGCAGCCGGTCGATCTCGATATCAACGGGCGCCACTATGCACTGCAGCTGGAACCGCGAGTCACCTTGCTTGACGCGCTGCGCGAGCATATCGGGCTGACCGGTGCCAAGAAGGGCTGCGACCGCGGTCAGTGCGGCGCCTGTACCGTGCTGATAGAAGGGCGCCGCGTCAATGCCTGCCTGACGCTTGCGGTGATGCATGAAGGCGAGCGCATCACCACCATCGAAGGTATTGCGCAAGGCGGCCAATTGAGTGCCTTGCAAACGGCGTTCATTGAGCGCGATGCGTTTCAGTGCGGTTATTGCACGCCAGGGCAAATCTGCTCCGCCACGGCATTGTTGAGCGAGCTGCAGCGCGGCGCGCCCAGTGCTGCGACGGCTGACGTGCGCCAGCTCAAGCTCGAGCTTAGCGATGCCGAGATCCGTGAGCGCATGAGCGGCAACATCTGTCGCTGCGGTGCCTATCCCAATATTGTGGCGGCGGTGCGTGACGTGGCGTCGGCCAAAGCCTGAGGCAAAACATGGAATCCATCACATACGAGCGTCCCGCCGATATTCCGGCGGCACTCAGCGCCGCGCGTGCGCCCGGCGCGCGCTTCATCGGCGGCGGCACCAACCTGCTAGACCTCATGAAGGGCGGGGTCGAACATGCGCAGCGTCTGATCGACGTGAATCGATTGCCGGCCATGGCCGAGATGAGCGGTTTGCCGAATGGCGGCCTGCGCATCGGCGCACTGGCGCGCAATAGCGACGTGGCCGACGATGCGCGCGTGCGCCAGCGTTATCCGCTGTTGTCGCAGGCGCTGCTGGCCGGCGCATCGCCGCAGTTGCGCAATATGGCGACGGTTGGCGGCAATCTGATGCAGCGCACGCGCTGCGGCTACTTCACCGACATTGGCTTCAGCCAATGCAATAAACGCGTCCCTGGCAGCGGCTGCGCCGCGCTCGATGGCGTGAATCGCATGCACGCGATCCTCGGCGCCAGCGCCGCTTGCATCGCGGTGAATCCGTCGGATATGAGCGTCGCATTGGCGGCACTGGACGCGGCGGTGCGCGTAGCCGGACCACAGGGCGAGCGCGTAATCAGGCTGGTGGAGTTTCATCGGCTGCCTGGCGAAACCCCGCAGCACGATACAGTGCTGAATCCGGGCGAACTGATCGTGTCGGTGGATCTGCCGGCCGCCGGCTTCGCGGACCATGCCTATTATTTAAAGATACGTGACCGTGCCAGCTATGCATTCGCCTTGATCTCGGTTGCCGCGGCGCTGGAGCTGGACG
>JBPBQZ010000085.1:0-134599 GCA_050955105.1 Janthinobacterium lividum
ACGCCGGCCGAGCGTTTGGCGAACTGATTCAGATTGAAGGCGACGAACAACAGCATGATGGTGCCGAGTCCGTAGGCGGCCCAACTAAGATTTCCGGTGGTGGCGAACATCACCGGAATGATGAGCGCCGCGGTCATGGTAGGAGAGATGAGGGCGACGGCCTGACCGAGCAACGCTGAAAAATTCAGGCAGTTCGCGCGAAGACGTGTGGTTTCCATCGTGACATCCAGGCTAGAGAGTGAAGGGATCGTGCATATCGGCGGCCGCTTTTTGCGACCTTGAGACGCATGCTACGATCGGCCTGGACCGGACAGACCCTCCAGAATTATTAAATAGGATGGACCAGCATGCTGCGCCCCTGGCATCTGGCGATGCGCGTCGAGCGCGGTACCAAAATCGCCCCTTATCTCCAAATTGCTCGCGCCGTCATTGAAGAAATCCAGCGCGGGCGTTTGCATTCGGGCGATGCGCTGCCTGGTTCGCGCGAGTTGGCCGAGGCTTTGTCGGTCAATCGCAAGACGGTGATGCTGGCGTATGACGAACTGATCGCGCAGGGATGGCTCACGCCCGAGAAGGCGCGCGGCACTTTCGTGTCTCATAAATTGCCGACCGCGCGGCCGGCTTCATTCGCGTTTCGGCCGATCGCGCCGCAGCCGATCCCGGACACGCCCGATTTTCGGCTGCCCGGGCAGGCTAGTCATATCGACGTACTGCTGCCCGAGCCAAACGCCTTGATGTTCGACGATGGTTCGCCCGATACCCGGCTGGTACCGGTCGATGCATTGGCGCGCGCCTATCGTCGCAGCCTGTTGTCGCTAAGCCGTGGCAATCGTTTGGGCTACGGCGATCCGCGCGGCTCCTTGCCGCTGCGCCAGGCGGTGTCTGCGATGTTGAACGCCGAGCGCGGGCTGAATACCAGCGTCGAGACGGTGTGCCTGACGCGCGGCAGCCAGATGGCGATATTTATTGCGGCGCGGCTGCTGACCGCGCCAGGCGACACTGCGGTGATCGAGTCGCTCAGCTACCCGCCGGCTCGTGAAGCTTTCGCCGCGCATGGCGCCAAGGTCGTGACGGTGGGCATCGATCAGCATGGCATGCGTCTGGACGAACTCGAAAAAATCTGCCGCGCGCATCGCGTGCGCTGCATTTACCTGACGCCGCATCATCAGTTTCCAACTACTGTGCTGTTGCCGCCGGAGCGGCGTCTGCGGTTGCTGGCGCTGGCCGATCAATTCGGCTTTGCCATCATCGAAGACGACTACGATCACGAGTTTCACTTCGCGCATCAGCCGATGTTGCCACTAGCCAGCGCGGACCAGTGGAGCAAGGTGGTCTACATCGGGTCGATGTCGAAGCTGGTCACGCCTAGCCTGCGCTGCGGCTATCTCGTCGGCGCCAAGCGCTTCATCGATCGTGCTGCCGAGGAGATTCTGGTGATCGACCGGCAGGGCGATCCGGCCACTGAGATGGCGGTCGCCGAATTGATCGACAACGGCGATCTGCATCGGCATGCGCGCAAGGTGATGCAGATCTATGATTCGCGGCGCCATCAATTGGCGGAGCAACTGCGTCGACATTTCGCGAGCGCCATCGAGTTCGATTTTCCGGATGGCGGGCTGGCGTTCTGGGTGAAATTCGATTCGACCATCGATTTGGCCGGGCTGCTGGAAGCCGGACGTCAGAAGGGTGTGAGAGTGCTGTCGGGTAACACTTATTCGATGACCGGCGCGCCGACCGCTGCGGTCAGACTGGGATTCGCCAGCCTTAATGAGACGGAGCTGGCCGAGGCGGTACAGCGGTTGGCGGCTGGCGTTTCGGTGGGCGCTTCTATGCCGGCCCGTCGATAGCGACGATGCGCGCGGTACTTCGCGCGCATCGACCCGAGCTTAGTGCTGGACCATTTATTTTGAGAAAACTGGATCACTCGCTGGACCAGTGGCGCGACTAGCATTCGCTTCATGCAATCTGAACAAGCGATGATCGAGAGGCCGCAGGGCGACGCCAGCGGCCGCGCGGGGCGTTTCTACGCGAGGGTGCGAGCGTGCGACTGGCTCAATCCCTCCGTGGTGCGGCTGTGCCTGGCGCCCGAGGGCGGCGCACGCCTGCAATATCGAGAGGGTCAATACCTGAGCATCGAATTGCCGGACGGCGATGTCCGCGCTTATTCGATGGCGTGCGCCGTGCGTGACGACGCGCTGCTGGAACTGCATATTCGACTGCATCCGGCCGGCAAGTTTTCGACGCTGCTGCGTGACGGCTCGCTCGAGAACAGTCGCTTGCGTATCGATGGTCCCTTCGGCGATTGCTGTTGGCAGGCTCCGGTTGCGTCAGGCGCGCCAGTGCTGATGTTGGCCACCGGCACCGGCATCGCCCCGCTCAACGCCTTGCTGGAAGCCGCCTTGCGAGATGGCTGCAGCAATCCGATCACGCTCTATTGGGGCGGCCTGCGGCCCGACGATTTTTACCTTGGCGAGCGCTTCGCCGGCTTGTCGCAGCGTTATCCCAATTTTCATTGCGTACCGGTGCTGGCGCCTGGCCATGACTTGGTAGGCACTGGTTACGGCGCGACATGGCAAGGCGCACGGGGCCTTGTGCAACAGCTCGCGTCACGGCAGCACGCCGATCTTTCTCAAGCGCATGTCTATGCTTGCGGGGCGCCCGCCATGGTGGCGGCCGCGCGCGAGTTGTTGATCAAGGCCAATCGGCTTGCGCCTGAGCGCTTCCTGGCCGATGCGTTCGAGCCGTCGAAGCGCAGCGCGCCGGCAGCGCCTGCGTCGACGCCGCGAATCGAGGTGACGGTTGAAGCAAGCGACCGGTCGCCGCTGGCCCTGCAGCTAGCCGTGGGTGCCAGTTTGATGGAAGGTTTGCGCGCGGCGCGTTTGATACAAGGCGTTTGCGGTGGCAAGCAATCGTGCGGCACGTGTCGGGTGCGTTTCACGCCCGAGGGATTCGCGCGTTTGCCTGCGGCGCGGCGCGTCGAACAGCGCTTGCTGAGTGCGCTGGGGCACAGCGGTCCGCTCGATCGGCTGGCGTGCCAATTGATGCTTGAAAGCGCGCTCGACGGCCTGGTCTTGCGGATTCCGCCGAGCGACGGGTAGGCCGCCGCAGCATGGACACGAGCCTCATCACTCGGTTTGCTTGATTCCTCAGTTAATCCGCTCAATTAATCCCTTCACCTGGCAGATAAGGAGCCAATCCATGAATGCAGTCGTTTCGAGAGAACAGCTGGAGGCGGTCGGCGCCAAACACGATGCGGCGCAGATGCTGGTGGTGCGAAGCATGACGCGCGAGGTGATCCATGCGATCGCCAACTCGTGCAAGCCCGGCATGGTGGAAGAGGATGCGGTGGAGATGGCCAAGGATCTATTGGCGGAGAAAGGCATGCTGCGCGGCTGGCATGATGTGTACGTGCGCTTCGGTACGAATACCACCAAGACCTTCGGCGCACTGTCCGATCCGGGCGTGGTGCTCGGTGCGGACGATATCTTCCTGATCGATATCGGTCCCACGTGGAAAGATTGGGAAGGCGATGGCGGCGATACGTTTGTGACGGGCGGCAATGCAGAGAAGGCGAAATGCGCGCGCGATGCGCGTGAGATCTTCCACGACGTGCGCAAGCACTGGCTGCAGACCGGCGCTACCGGCAAGGATCTTTACACGTATGCGGTGGCCGCTGCCGAACAACGCGGCTGGATCTTGAATATGGATCTGTCCGGCCATCGTCTTGCCGACTTCCCGCATGCGGCAGTCTATGAAGGGCCGATGGCGGACATCGACTTCACGCCATCGCGCCAGTTGTGGGTGCTCGAAATCCATATCCGCAATGCGGCGCATACCTTCGGCGCGTTCTACGAAGATATGCTGCTGGAAGATAGTTATTTCGAATGACTCATGCGCATTAGATACTGCGTCCGGCGGTGGCCCAGAACGGGTCGCGCAGACGGCGCTTGAAGATCTTGCCGCTATCTTCACGCGGCAGCGTTGCGTGGAAATCGATGCGGCGCGGCACCTTGTATTTGGCCAGGTGTTGTTCCAGGAAGGTTTTCACCTCGGCGGCGGTGAGGGTCTGTCCGGGCATTACTTCGATGGCTGCGGCCAGCGATTCGCCGAAGTCTTCATCGGGGATGCCGAATACTGCGCAATCATGTACGCCCGGGCATTGCAGTAGTGCCGCTTCGATTTCGGCCGGATAGATATTGACGCCTCCCGAGATCACCATATCGGCACGGCGGTCGCATAGATACAGGAAGCCATCGCGCACATAGCCGATGTCGCCGCAGCTTACCAAGCCGTCGCGTTCTACTTCTTTGCGTTTGGCTTCGTTATTGAGATAAGTGAAGTCCGCGTAGGCGGGTACGCGCATATAGATTTCGCCGATCTCGCCTTCCGGCAACACTTCGCCGTTGTCTCCATAAATCGCCATGCGCGCGCCCGGCGTGAGCTTGCCGACGGTGCCCGGATGCGCCAGCCATTCTTGCGGCGTGCACAAGGTGGCCGTGCCCGCTTCGGTGCCGCCGTAGGTCTCGTATATCACCGGGCCCCACCAGTCCATCATGGCTTTCTTTACGTCGACCGGGCAGGGCGCGCCGGTGTGCACCACCCATTTCAGCGAACTGACGTCGTAGCGTTCGCGCACCTGCTTCGGCAATTTCAAGATACGCACGAACATCGTCGGCACCATCACCGCATGGGTGATGCGGTGGCGCTCGATGAACGCCAGCGTCTCTTCGGCATCGAACTTGGTGCTCAGCACCAGCGTTTCGGCGACAGGCAAGGCCTGGCGCATGTAGGCGTTCGGCGAAGAGTGATACATGGGGCCGACCACCATGGCGCGCACCGCATCGTCGAAGCCATAGACCTGACGCAGCAACTCGATATAGGCGGCCGACTCTTCGGGCGTTGCCGCCAGACGCCGCACGCCCTTCGGCTTGCCGGTGGTGCCCGACGTATAGATCATGGTCGCGCGGCTGCGGCGCGGCGGCTCGTTCCAGGGTTCGAAGGCATCGGCCCACGCACCCCAGACGGTGTCCCCCGGCAGCGGTTCGGCGGCGCCTGGCGTTATCTTGAAATGCTTCTGGATGCCGGCGGGCGTGGGCACCGTAATGACCTGCAGGTCGGCCGGCAGCAGGTCGCGCAGCGGCACCAGTAGATCGGCGTGCGCAACCAGGATCTTCGGCTTGACGTCATTGATGACGTACAGGACTTCCTCGGGCTTGCCGTGCCAATTGATGGGTACCGCATAGGCGCCAAGCGCGGCTGCGGCTTGTGAGGCTTCGAGGAAGGCGAAGTCATTGCGCAGCAGCATGGCGATGGCATCGCTTTCTTGCACACCCAGGCTATCCAGTCCGCGCGCGGCACGCCTGGCGCGCAGCAAAAGCTTGTCGCGGGTGACGGCGCGGTCGTCCAAAATGATCTGTGGCACGGTGCTCATACGGGTCTCCTCCATTTTTTGGTATAGCGCACTGCATGCGCGGCCACGCGTGCGGGGTCAGTGCTTTTGAGACCGACCGCACGGCGCTGCCCTTGGCGCTTGCCCTTTTGCTGGTGCGCAGTTTCACGATTTTCGAAATATACGCCATCGCCGGAGGGAGGGGTTTGCGTCCCTGACACTGCGACGCTGCGCTTTAAACCTGGAGTTTTGAGAGAAGCGCGGCTGCGTCGGCCGCGCCCATCTTCTGGGCGCCATCCAACGCCGTGAGACCGGTTACGTCTCGCGCTGCTGGGTTGGCGCCTTTGGCTACCAGCAATTCGATAATTTCGATGCGGTTGAACATCGCCGCAATCATCAAGGCGGTGCGGCCGTCGGCTGATGCACCTTCCACGTCGGCGCCATGCGCCAGCAGTGTCTCGATCACTTCCTTGTAACCCTTGAACGCCGCGCCGGCGATCGGACTCTGACCCTTGTCGTTGAAAAGGTTCGGATCTGCACCGTGTTCGAGCAGCGTGCGCACGGCGTCCGTATGACCGTGGTAGCTGGCCAGCATCAGCAGGCCATCGCCCTTTTCGTTGCGCAGGTTGGGCGGCACGCCTTTGGCGATCACCTTGGCAAGCATCGCCGCGTCGCCGCCGCGCGCCAGGTCGAACACTTCGCGCGCGATCGCGGCGAGGTCGGGGTCGATTGCCGCGGACGCTTGCGGCGTGGACGGGTCGGGTGGATTGGTCATGGAAACTCCTTTGATTGGTGTCGCAATAAGACGCTAGCGGCAGTCGCCGGCAAACCATAGTGTGCTACAGGTCGCCACCTGCTTGCTTGCTGGCGGCACGCGTGCGCTGCGGGGTGCTTCGATCCGCTACGTTGAACAACGTATTTCTCCTCGGCCGTCGCGCGAATACGATCGGCCACCGTTGCGCATCTCGAAATAGACTGCGCGCCACCGTAGGCGACGTGGCACCGGCTCTTCATTGCAGCGCTGCGCCGGCGCCAGTTTTTGATATTCGAGGAGATAGGATGAGCGCGCTGACTGTCGGCGATGAGCGAGCTGGTGGATGGACGTTGATCGTCGCCATGATCCTGGTGGCGTTCGCATTGCGGCCCGGCATCGTCTCGATGGGACCGATCTTGCCAATGATTCGGGCCGACTTCGGGCTTTCGCACGCGATGGCGGCATTGCTCGTAACGATTCCTGATCTGCTGATGGGCTTGCTCGCGCTGCCTACACCTTGGCTGGCGCGCCGCTTCGGCCGCGACAAAGTGTTGCTCGGCGCGCTGCTGTTGCTGTGCGTGGCGATGGTCGCGCGGCCGTTCTCTCAGCATATCGCTGTGTTGCTGCTGACCACCGGCGGCGTGGGGGCGGGGATCGCGATCTCCGGCGCCTTGTTCGCGGGGCTTATCAAAGCTAAGTTCCCGACGCGCGCGGCGATGATGATGGGCATCTATGCTACGGCGCTATCATTCGGCAGCACCATTTCAGCGGCGGCGACGGAACCGCTTGCAGCCAGTACGCGAGCCGGCTGGCGGCTGGGCGCCGGATGCTGGAGCTTGCTGGCGGTGATCGCGGTCGTTGCTTGGATCATGGTGATGCGCGGCGAACGCAAAGGCGAGATTGGCGTGGCGCCACCGCCTGCTCCGGCTTCGCCGCTGCCGTTGAAGAACCGCACCGCTTGGCTGGTGGCGCTTTTCTTTGCCTGCGACAATTTTCTTTTCTACGCGTTGCTGTCATGGACCTCGCCGATGTATCAGGAGCAGGGGGTCAGCGCCGCGCGCGCCGGTCTGACGCTGGCCAGCTTTACCGCGGCCTTCATGTGCGCAAATCCGATCTTCGGTGCGCTCAGTCGTTCCGCTGACCGGCGTCTCTGGCTAGCATTGAGTGCGTGCCTCGCCAGCCTCGGCATTTTAGGGATGGCGGTCGCGCCGATGGCCTTGCCGTTTCTCTGGGTGCCGCTGGCGGCGTTCGGCCTGGGCGGGGCGTTTACGCTGGGCATGACCTTGCCGCTCGACAACACGCACGGTGCCGATGAAGCCAACACCTGGAACGCCTTCGTATTGACGGTGGGCTACCTGATTGCGGCTGCCGGCCCCTTGCTGGTGGGCGCCTTGCGCGACGTCACCGGTAGTTTCAAGATGCCGATCAGCCTGCTGCTGGTGATGTCGGCTGGCATGTTGGCGCTGTCGCCGTTTTTGAAGCCGCGGCCCGCAGCCTTGCATCACGGTCAGCCGAACGCATTCAGCCTGGTGTCGCAGTAGGCCGCGAACACGGCGGCAACGTCAGACGGCTTGTCTCCAGCGCGGTCTGTAAGGCGCGTTGCAAGTTGAGACCATCGTGCGCCAGCATGCGTACGAAGGTGCCGCAGTGGCCAGGCAGTGTGCCGGCACCGGCGTAGCAGGCCGGCGCTGACGCTGCGGACGCCGTTGCGCCAGCGGGCGATGGGTCGGCCTGCAATGCACGATTCAGTCTAGCGGCGAGCGTGTCGTCGGCGGCAAGATCAGGTTCGTCCAGCTTCAGCACCAGCAAGCCGCCATGCGCGCGCCAGGATTGCTGGGTTTGCTTAATGCCGCCGACGCCGCCTGCGCGCATTGCAAGTGCTGTCAGTACGAAGCGATCGCGCGCGCGAACTCGGCCGTGCGCGTCGCGGATCGTGATTTGCGTCGTCAAGTCTTTGAGTGTCTGGTCGCGACCGGACGGATCATGCGTCAAGTAAGCGTCGGACAGCAGTACTGTCGCACCAGGATGCAGCGTCAGATCGATTTGGTTGAACAGTTCACAGTGCGGAAACAGGATGGTTGGCTGCGGCAGGTAATCGAGACGCGCGTTCGCCCCTACTTCGATCGTGATTATCGAGACGGCGCGGCCGCCCGTCATTGTATGGACGATGGTCGACGCTGCAGTATTCACCTGCGCCGCCGCGCCGTCATGTACGGTGAAGCGCTGGTGCAACCGATCATTCTCAAAAATGCCGCCCGACGACGATTGGATGATGACTTGCGCCTTCGGCGCGCCGACGACAGCATTGGGCAGCAAGCGACCGACGTGATACGGATAGCCGCCGAGCTGTCTCGACAGGTAGGTCTCGCCGCGGGCGCTGGCGCTGAAGCACAGCTCGAGTTGCGGCTGATTCAGCGGAGCCGGCGTCGGCAATGACGGGGTTGCAGCGAGGTACGGTGGAGCGTCTTCAGCGCGCCGCAACATCGAACAGCACCTTGTCGATAATTTCGTCGGCAACTGCATCCACGCCATCGCCTAGCGCGCAATTCGTCAACATGACCGGGCGTTGATTGCGTACCCCCCGGGCTTCGTCCACCATGCGCGTCAGATTCACGCCGACGTAGGGCGCCAGATCAAATTTATTGATTACCAGCAGGTCGCAGGCCAGCACGCCGAGGCCACGCTTTCTCGGAATATCGTCACCGGCCGCGACGTCGATAACGAAGATCCAGTAGTCGACCAGATCCAGCGAGAACGATGACGCCAGATTGTCGCCGCCTGATTCGATCAACACCAGTTGCAGCCCCGCATAGCGTTCGTCGAGCGAGTCCGCAGCCTGGAGGTTCAGCGTGGGATCTTCACGGATGGCCGTATGCGGGCAGGCGCCCGTCTCCACGGCCAGCACGCGCGCCGGATCGATCAGACCGCTGCGCCGTACGCGCTCGGCGTCTTCGCGAGTGACCAGATCGTTGGTGATTATGGCCAGCTCGATGCCGCGCGCGGCGAAGCGCGGAATCAATTGTTCGAGCAGGCGGGTCTTGCCCGATCCCACCGGGCCACCGATGCCCACGCGCGCCGCGCGTGCCGCGCCGCGAGGGCTGGGTGCCGGTGCAGCGGGCGCCAAGGGTGCGTGGCCCGTCGCCGTGTCAGCCGCGCCAAGTGAGCCGTGGCCCACCTCTGCATACGAATTCATAAAGCTCTCCGGCGCTGGTTCAGCGCATCATGTAGCGGCGGCTGAGCGGCACTTCACGTGCCGGGTCGCAGCGAATCACCTGGCCGTCGACCATCACGTCGAAGGTTTGCGGATTGACGCTGATGGCGGGGCAGGCATCGTTGTGCAGCATGTCGCGTTTCGATAGCTGACGCGTGCCGTGCGCCGCCACCAGTTTTCGAGATAGGCCAAGGCGGGCGCCCAGGTTTGCATCGATGGCGAGACGATTGACGAAATTGACGGCCAGTTTTGCAGGCGCACGACCGAATGCGCCCCATTGCGGGCGCAATGCCAAGGGCTCGCAAGTCATCAGCGACGCCGCCGAATCGCCCATCGCGCCCCAGGCGATAAAGCCGCCTTTCACCACCACTTCGGGCTTGACGCCGAAGAAGCCGGGGCGCCACAGGACGATGTCGGCCAGCTTGCCGTCTTCGAGCGAGCCCACGGTATCGGCGATGCCGAAGGTGCGGGCGGCATTGATCGTGTATTTCGCGATATAGCGCTTGATGCGCTCGTTGTCGCCGCGCACACTGCGTTCTTCCGGCAGCCGGCCCCGCTGATCTTTCATTTTCGAGGCGAGCTGCCAGGTGCGCGATATGACTTCGTTAATGCGGCCCATGCCTTGGCTGTCCGATCCCAGCATGGAGATGGCGCCCATATCGTGCAGTACGTCTTCGGCGGAAATCGTCTGCGCGCGAATCCGCGATTCGGCGAATGCGACGTCTTCGGGCACCGCCGGGTTCAAGTGATGACACACCATGATCATGTCGAGGTGTTCATCGAAGGTGTTGATGGTGAACGGGTTGGTCGGATTGGTCGACGACGGCAGGCAATTCAAGCGTCCGGCCACGGCGATGATGTCGGGCGCGTGACCGCCGCCAGCCCCTTCGGTGTGATACATGTGGATGGTGCGGTTTTTCATCGCCGCGACGGTGTCCTCCAGGAAGCCGGATTCGTTCAGCGTGTCGGTATGCAGTTGCACCTGGAAGTCGTATTCGTCGGCAACGCTCAGGCAGGTGTCGATGACCGCCGGCGTGGCGCCCCAGTCTTCGTGAATCTTCAGACCAAGACAGCCGCCGCGCAGTTGGTCGGTGAGCGAGCCCGCCTTACTGGAGTTGCCGCGTCCCAAAAAGCCGAAGTTGATCGGCCATTGCTCCGAGGCTTCCAGCATGCGACCGACGTTCCATGCGCCGCCGCAATCGATGCCGACTGTAATCGGCCCTAGTGAACCGCCGATCAGCGTGGTCAGTCCGGAGGCAATCGCGTGTTCACAGAGTTGCGCGGAGTCGAAATGCACATGTACGTCGATGCCACCCGGCGTGGCGATCAGACCCTCCGCGTCCTTGACCGTGGTGGCGACGCCGCAAATCAGACGAGGATGCACACCGTCCATGGTTTGCGGGTTGCCGGCCTTGCCGATCGCGACGATGCGGCCGTCCTTGATGCCGATGTCGCCTTTGATGATGCCCAGCACCGGATCGATGATCATCGCGTTGCAGATCAGCATGTCGAGCGCGCCCTCGACGCTGTCGTGACCCGACATCAACCCCATGCCGTCACGCAGTGTCTTGCCGCCGCCGTGCAGACATTCGTCGCCATATACCGCGTAATCGTGCTCGATTTCAGCGATCAGCGAGGTGTCGCCGAGGCGCAGTGCATCGCCCGTAGTGGGGCCGAACATCTCGGCATAGGCCTGACGCGTCATCGTGACCATTTATGCTCCCTTGAAGCCTCTGTCGGCGGCGCGTAGCAGCGCTGCGCGGCGTACGTCGAGATCCGCCACGGCGCCGTCGGTGAGACCGTTCATCCCGAAAATCTCCTGGCTGCCACCAAACGCCACCAGATGGACTTCTTTCTCGTCACCGGGTTCGAAGCGCACGGCGGTGCCCGCCGGGATATCGAGACGCATGCCGAAGGCTGCGGCGCGGTCGAAGCGCAAGGCGCGATTCGCTTCGAAGAAGTGAAAATGACTGCCGATCTGTACGGGCCGGTCGCCGGTGTTCATGGCACGAACCACCGCTGTAGATCGATTGGCGTTCAACTCGATGTCGCCAACGGCCGCCAGCAATTCGCCCGGTACGACCGCGTCGGCAGCGGGCAACAGCGCGCCGGGTCGCAGGGGTTGGTGGATGGTCACAAGCTTGGTACCGTCGGGGAAAGAGCCTTCGACTTGCAGTACCGGCAGTAATTCGGCCACGCCCGGCAGTACGTCGTCCTGGCTCAAGATGGTCGAGCCGAAGGCAATCAATTCAGCCACGCTGTGGCCTTCGCGTGCGCCTTCGAGAATCTCGTCGGCGATGATGGCGACGGCTTCTGGATAGTTGAGCTTCAGACCTTTGTCGTGGTGACGGCGCGCCAACTGCGCCGCGGTGAAGAGCGTCAGGCGTTCATATTCAGTCGGTGTCAGAAGCATGCGATGGCCCTCGTTTTCAATTGGCGAACATGCGCGCGTCGGCTGTCGCCGCACGCAGTGAGCCGATGTCCGCGGCAAAGCTCGTGGACGACAGCTGCGTGAGTAACGGTGCGGGCGCGTTGAGGACGTCGGCAATCGGTTGTCGCAGCGCGGTCAAGATGCGTTGTGCATCGAGGTGCCCGACCACGCCGAGCCGCACCGCAGCACTGACCATGCCGGTACAGCATGCATGTGCCGCCATTGCACGCGCTTCAAGTTCGGCGATGCCGAAGCTTTGCCATAACGCGCCTTGCACCGCCGCGAGATGGCCGGGCGCTCGGCCCGCGATGATTTCGGCCCGCAGCTGCTGGGCACGCGGCGCGTCAAGGCGTGCATGGACGTCGACCAGCGTGCGGCCAAGTCTGCGCGAACCGGCGCGGAATGCGCCGGGCCATGTCATGGACTCCGCCCATGCATCGGCTTCTCGCCATTTTTCGAGACAGCCAGCGGCCTGCCAACTGGCACACAGAATGCCCTGATCGAAGGTGGCCCAGCGCGATAGCGCCTGCGATGCGACGAATATTTCGAGCGCCGCCGCGTCGCCGATCAGCCCGTCGCGCACCAGCGGTTCGAGGCCCCAGGAAAATGCCATGGCGCCGCTCGGGAAGAATGAATCAGCCTGTTGCAATGCCGCCAGCAAGGCGCGGCCGCGCGCCGGGGCGTTGGTGCTCGCATCAGTCATGAGCGGCGCTTGCGTCATGCAGCCTCACGGCGACCCGATTGGCGTGGATCAACGGTTGCAGGCGTGCCAGGTAGTCATCGATCGGCCCCTTCAAAGCAATCTTCAACAGCTTGCCGTGGAATTGCACCTTCCAGTGCATATTGCCAGCGAAGTAACCAAGTTCGAGCGCCGCGTCCATATTGCAAGGCAACAGGTCGAGCCATGCGGCGCTGCGGGTTCTTACCACCAGCGCCGCATCAGGATCCAGCCGCAACACGGCACCGTCGAACAACTGCACGTCGCGATCGAGCGCGACGCCGCATTCGACGCCTTCATCGGAAGTGGCCCGCAAGCGCCGGCGCCGCACATCGTCAGCGCTGAGCGTGAGGTAATCGACCTTGCCAGCATGTTCCAAAAGATGGATGTGATTCGAGATCGCGGCTTCGGCAATACTGCCCACTATCGCGGTGTAGACATTCATGGCATCGACTTCCAGGTAAGCGAATCAGATCGTCAGAAAGCGGGTGATTTTGTCGGCATCGACATTTTCGCGACGCTCGGCATGTACAAAGCGTCCTTTCTCGATAATCAGGAAGCGATCGGCGATCTCGAGTGTGAAGGCCAGCATCTGCTCGGAAACGATCAGCGCGAAGTCGCGCTCCTTCTTCAGACGGTTCAGCGCGCGGGCGATATCCTTGATGATCGATGGCTGAATGCCCTCAGTCGGTTCATCGAGGATCAGCACCTTTGGATTGCTGACCAGCGCGCGGGCGATGGCCAGTTGCTGCTGCTGTCCACCGGACAAATTGCCGCCGCGGCGCTGTCGCATATCCCATAAAACCGGGAACGCTTCGAAAATGTATTCCGGGATGATCGGATTGCGGATGCGGTCCATGCCGCTGAGGATGTTTTCCTCGACGCTCAGGTAGGGAAAGATCATGCGGCCTTGCGGTACATAGCCGAAGCCCGCGGCCACGCGCTCGTAGCTCTTGAGCCGCGTGAGGGGTTTGTCTCCCAACATGATGTCGCCGGCGCGCACTGGAATCATGCCGATCAGCGACTTCAGCAGCGTCGTCTTGCCCATGCCGTTGCGTCCCATCACGGCGACGGTCTCGCCGGCGGCGAGATCGAAGCTCAAGCTGTGCAGCACCTGGCTCTCGCCGTAGAAGACATCGAGATTCTTGATCGATAGCATGGTCAATGTCCGAGATAAACTTCGATCACCCGCGGATCGTTCTGCACCTTTTCCATCGAACCTTCGGCGAGCGTTTTGCCTTGATGCAACACGGTGACTTTGTCGGCGATGGCCTTGACGAACTCCATATCGTGTTCGATTACCACCACCGAGCGGCCGCGTGCGATCTGGCGTAACAGCGCGCCAGTTTGTTCGCGTTCTTTCGCGCTCATGCCCGCAACCGGTTCATCGAGCAGCAGCAGCTCCGGATCCTGCATCAGCAACATGCCGATTTCCAGCCATTGTTTCTGCCCATGCGACAACAATGCGGCTTTTCGATATAACTGCTCGCCGAGAAACACCAGCGCGGCGATGCGCTCGATTTCGTCCAGCACGGCCGCTTCGCGCCGAAACAGCAGGCAGCCGAACACACCGCGCTTGCGTGGATAAGAAATCTCCAGATTTTCGGCGACCGTCAAATCTTCATAGACCATCGGGTTCTGAAACTTGCGACCGACGCCTGCGCGCGTAATCTGGTATTCGAGTAACTTTTCGAGGTTCAATCCATGGAATTTGATGGTGCCGGCGCTCGGCTTGGTTTTGCCGCAGATCATGTCGAGCAGCGTCGTCTTGCCGGCCCCATTAGGGCCGATCACCACATGCAGCTCGTTTTCCTCGACATAGAAATTGAGATCGCTGACTGCCTTGAAGCCGTCGAATGAAACGCTCAGGTTTTCCACCGCAAGAATCATCTGGCTCATTTGCCGGCACCTCGCTGGTCGGTGCTATGCCGGGTGCGCAGCCATTCAAGTACGCCCGCCAGGCCCTTGGGCAAAAACATCGGCACGAAGATAAACAGCGCGCCGACGATATAGAGCCAGAAGCCGACGAAGTTTTCCGACAGGAAGCTTTTGGCGGCGCCGACCAGCACCGCGCCGTAGACCGCGCCCACCAGTGACAGGCGACCACCGACCGCCGCGTAGATAACCATTTCGATCGAGGGCACGATGCCGCTGACCGAGGGTGAAGCGAAACCCACTTGCAGCGTGAACATGGCGCCGCCGACGGCGGAAAAAAGCGCCGCCACGGCAAAGATGAAGCCCTTGAAGAGGGCTGGGTCGTATCCCGAAAAGCGGATGCGGTCTTCGCGATCGCGAATCGCGATCAGCACGTTACCGAGCCGGCTTTTCAGGATGAAGCGGCCAGCGAGAATTGCGCACAACAATAAACAGGCGGTAACGTAATACATCACGTAGGTGGCGGTATTCGACTGCACGCTGTAGCCCATGAAGGTGGGCAGGTTGGTGATGCCGTTGATACCGCCGGTCACGCCTTGCTGGCCGATGATGACGATCGACATGATCGACGCAAGCGCCATCGTCACGATCGAAAAATAGACGCCGCCGACGCGCTTGCGGAAGTTCGCGTAGGCCAGTGCGAATGCGACCAGCGTCGGCAAAATCAGGATGGCCGGCAGCGCGAACCAGGCGTGCTGGAAGGGCGTCCACCACCACGGCAGCTTGTCGACGCTGTTCCAGGTCATGAAGTCGGGAACCGGCGGCCCGCCATTGCCGAACACGGCCGCGGCCGGGTCGTTCGACGTGGCTTCCAGCTTCATGTACATCGCCATCATGTAGCTGCCGAGGCCGAAGAAAATACCTTGGCCCAGGCTCAGGATGCCGCCATAACCCCAGGCGAGTACGAGCCCGACGGCGCAGAAGGCAAAACACAGGTATTTTGCGAACAGGCCGAGACGGAAGGCGTCGCAGAGCGCGGGCACGGCGATCAGCATCAGGATCGCCAATAACAAGATGGAGTAGCGGTCCAGCCATGTCAGCAGGCGCGCGATACCGCCGGCCGCAGGCGCGGCTGTTGCGCGTCGCGTCGTGCGTTTGCGAGGTGCGGAGAGAGGGAGGTCTTCCATGATTAGCGCCGTAGCTTGATGGCGAACAGCCCATTGGGCCTGAAATAAAGCACGACGATGACCAGCAGCAGGATCGACGCCTTGGCCATCGAGCCGCTCAGCACCAGTTCGAACATCGATTGCAGTTGACCAATCGAGAATGCCGACAGGAAGGTACCGACCAGGCTTTCGATGCCGCCGAACACCACGACGATGAAGGTATCGACGATGTATTGCTGGCCGGTTCCGGGACCGGTCGACGCGATCATGGTCAGGGCACTGCCGGCGATGCCTGCCAGCCCGCAGCCCACGGCAAAGGTCACGGCATCGACGCGCTCGGTATTGATGCCCGCCGCGCCCGCCATCGCGCGGTTCTGCATCACCGAGCGGATGCGCAGTCCCCAGCGGCTGCGAAATAGAAACAGGTAGACGAACAAGGCAACCGCCAGCGTCAGGCCGATGATAAAGATGCGACTGAGCGGAATCGCGATGCCCGGTGTGACGTTCCAGGCGCCACGCAGCCACGAGACGGTTGGCACGCTCACGTCGATCGGTCCGAATATTTGCCGGAACATCTGCTGCAACACTAACGACAACCCCCAGGTCGCCAGCATAGTGTCGAGTGGCCGTTTGTAGAGGAAGCGGATCATCACGCGTTCGAGCACGAAGCCGAGCGCGCTGGTCACGATAAATGCGACAGCAATCCCAAAAAAGAAATATGCGCCCATCAGCGACGGCAGATAGTGGCTGAACACGACCGAGGTCAGATACGTCATATAGGCGCCCAGTGCCATGAGTTCGCCGTGCGCCATATTGATCACGCCCATCAACCCGAACACGATCGCCAGGCCGACCGACATCAGCGCGAACACAGTAAATAGCGACAGGCCGTTGAAGACCTGCGTGATGAAAGTATCGAGAGTCATGGCATTCCTGGAATTCCTGCAGCGCTGCGGAAGAGGCTCGGCGCCCCTGACGCCGGTGCGGACCTGCCGTGCCGCGAGATGGCAGGTGCGTACCGGCGATGGCAGATATGCTTACAACTTCGGGAACGGGTTTGGTTCGATCAACGGCGACTCGTAGAGAATGTTCACTTGTCCATCCGGCTTGAATTCACCGATGCGCGCGTGTTTCCACAAGTGATGATTGCTGACGTGAAATTTGATATGGCCTTCGGGCGCATCCCATGCCAGATTCGACGAGGCGGCTACGACTTTTTCAACCTCGAGGCTCTTGGCTCTCTCCACCGCCAGCTTCCACATGTAGAGCGACAGGTAGCCCGCCTCCATGGTGTCTCCTACCACACGGTCCGCACCATACTTGGCCTTGAACGCCGCGACGAAGGTCTTGTTCTGCGGATTGTCGACGCTCTGGAAATAGCCCATGCACGACAGCACGCCGGTGATGTTTTCCGGGCCGATACCGATCGCTTCTTCCTCGGTGACGGCTAGTGCCATGATTGCCTGGTTCTTGCCGGTGATGCCGACCGAATTCAATTGCTTGAAGAAGGCGACATTCGAGCCGCCGACGATGGTCGACAAAATCACGTCGGGCTTGGCAGCCTTTATCTTGTTGATGACCGACGAGAATTCGACAGCGCCTAACGGGAAGTAATCTTCGCCGACCACGCTGCCGCCGGCTTTCGCGATGGTGGGATGCGCAATGCGGTTGGTGGTGCGCGGCCAGATATAGTCAGAGCCCACCAGATAGAATTTCTTGCCTTTGTTCTTGGCTAGCCAATTGACCGCCGGAATCACGGACTGCGTGGCCTCCTGGCCGGTGTACATGATGTTCTTCGACATCTCGAGCCCTTCGTAATAAGTCGGGTAATACAGCAGGCCCTTGTAGCGTTCGAATACCGGCAACACTGCCTTGCGCGAGGCGGACGTATAGCAGCCGAACACCGCGGCCACCTTATCGCTCTCCAGCAGCTTTTGCGCTTTCTCGGCGAAGGTAGGCCAGTCGCTTGCGCCGTCTTCGATGATGGGCTGGATCGGGCGCCCCATTACCCCGCCTGCCGCGTTGATCTGTTCGATGGCAAGCTTGTCGGCATCGACCACGTGTGCTTCGGCGATGGCTACGGTGCCGGTCAGGGAGTGCAGAATGCCGACCTTGATGGGGTCCGCGGCGCGTGCCGGCGCCGCGCGCAAAAGCATCGCGCCAGGAATCGCGCCGGGGAGCGCGGTGGCCGCCGCCGTACCGAGCGCCGTCTTCAAAAAGCTGCGTCTGTCTTTCTTCATGGTGCCCTTCGCAAAGATTGAGGACAAAAAAAAGCCCGCACCCAAGGGTTCTTGGGTTTGCGGGCTTTTTTGGCCGGTGTTGTTTAAGACGCCTTTGTCTCGCACAACGAAAGTAGGTACGATTCAGTGCAAGGGTTCACCACGCCTTCACTGATCATGCCTCAGTAGTGCAAGACATATGCCAGTCACTATGACGCCGCTAGGCATCGCGCGCCAACGCCAGTCCCCATCTCGGAATTAACGGCGCGGAGAGTCAAGAACGTGTGCTTGCACGAGGTTTACAAGATCGTGTGTTATCCCAAAAAAAGACGGGATACGCACTGATGCCGTGCATGAGATCGCTGTCGATGCATCGTCGTGATGCATGCGACATCGGCAGAACGAGAGAATCCTTGAATGAACATGACCGCCTCATCGCTTGCGCCCATCAAGATCGGCGTGTTGTTTTCCGCCTCTGGGCTTACCGCGAATACCGAACAATCACAGCTGCGCGCGACGCTGTTCGCGGCTGAAGAAATCAACGACGCGGGTGGCATCAATGGCCGCAGACTCGAACTGATCGTGCGCGACCCGGGTTCGATACCCAGTCGCTATGCGACGATGATCGAGCAGTTGATCGCCGAAGAACATGTGCGCGTTGTCGTCGGCTGCTATATGTCGAGTACGCGCAAGGCGGTAATACCGATTGTCGAGCGCCATAATGCGCTATTGCTCTATCCGACCTTCTACGAAGGCTTCGAATACAGTCGCAATGTCATCTATACGGGCGCCACACCTAACCAGAACAGTGTGCCGCTGGCCAGCTATATGATGAACCACTTCGGTTCGCGTGTTTTCATGGTGGGCTCCGACTACATCTATCCCTATGAGTCGAATCGCATCATGAGCGACCTGGTATTCGAGCGTGGCGGCGAAAAACTCGGCGAAGTATATCTGCCGTTGGACGCGGGATGGGAGAGCTATCTGGGCGTTGCGCGGAAAATCGCCGAGGTCGCTCCCGATTTCATTTTCTCGACGGTGGTCGGTGCCGGCATCTCGCATTTGTACCGAGCCTATGCGGAAGCCGGCATGAATCCTTACAAAATGCCGATCGCGAGTCTGATCACCAGCGAAACCGAGGTGGCGGCGATGGGCGCGGCGCTGGGTCATGGACATATCACCGCCGCCACCTATTTTCAGTCTGTGGACAGCGCGCTGAATCGTCGCGTGATTGCCGCATATCGCCACCGCTTTGGCGATGCAGTGCAGACCGATATGTGCTGGGAGGCGGCGTATTTTCAGATGCACCTGCTGGCCACCGCGATGCGCATCACCGGCGGTGATGATCCAAATGCCTTGCTCAACGCGCTGCCCGGCCTCGAAATCGACGCCCCGCAGGGTCGTGTACGCATCGACGAGCAGAATCACCATACCTATCTGAACCCACGTGTTGCGCGCCTCGACGCTTATGGGCAATTCGAGATATTGCAGCAGAGTAACGGCTGGACGCAGCCCGCGCCGTTCCAGATTTCGCATACCCTGATCGCTGAGACGGCTGGCGATGAAGGCAGCGGTCGCGGCGGAGACGCCGCATGAAACGCCAATCGTCGCGCACCTCGCAAACGCTCAAGGAGATTCGTTCCTTGAAGGTCGTGGCGATTCACCCGGACGACCATGATGGCGAAGAACTGCGTGGTCAATTGCGGCGTATCGGCTGCACTGTGCAGATGGTCTGGCCTTCGCTCGACGTCCTGCCAGACGACACTGACGTGGTATTTCTGGCGGTGCGTCCCGAGACGCTGTCGATCAAATTTCCCTGGCTCGATGCGAAGCACGTGCCGCCCGTGATACCCGTCGTCAGCTATGAGAATCCGATCGTCATCGAGGCGGTCCTGCAGCTCAATCCATACTGCCTGGTGCCATCGCCAGTGCGGTCTTTCGGTTTGCTGACGGCTATTGCGGTGTCGCTGTACCAGCACAAATCGCGGCGCACGGTGGAGCACTACGTCGAGCGTCTGGAGGACAAGCTCGCCGATCAGCGCAAGATACAACAGGCCAAAATTATTTTGATGGATGCTCGCAAGCTGTCGGAACAGGAGGCATACGAGTTGCTGCGAGCGCAGGCGATGAGCAAGCGCCAGCCGATCGAGTCGGTTGCGCAGGCGATTATCCAGGCGCACGCGGTGCTTGATTTCTAAGCGTCGCTAAAAATCATTTTTTTCCGAGATAAGCCCTATGCTATAAAAGCTCACAGGACCACATCGCGTCCTGACATATCGCGCACGCTGCCAATACCGCCAGCAAGGCGCAAGGCGAAACAGCCCGGCCCGGAATTTCCGGCTCGGGCTTTTTTTGTCGTTGCCGTCACCTAACTATCTGGCCTAGCCACCTTTGACCCAGGAGTATCGAGATGCGACACGGAGATATTGGCAGCACGAAAGACTGCGTCGGCGTTGCCGTCGTGAATTACAAGATGCCGCGCCTGCATACCAAGGCAGAAGTCTTGGCGAACGCACGCAAGATTGCCGAGATGTTGATCGGCATGAAGCAGGGACTGCCAGGCATGGACCTGGTGATTTTCCCCGAGTACTCGACGCACGGCATTATGTACGACGCCAAAGAGATGTACGAAACCGCCGCGACTATTCCGGGCGACGAAACCGAGATTTTCGCCGCCGCCTGCCGCAAGGCCAATGTATGGGGTGTGTTCTCGCTGACCGGTGAGCGGCATGAAGAACATCCGAACAAGGCGCCCTACAACACCCTGATCTTGATGAACAACCAGGGCGAGATCGTGCAGAAATATCGCAAGATCATGCCTTGGGCGCCGATCGAGGGTTGGTACCCCGGTGACTGCACATACGTCTCGGAAGGGCCGAAAGGTCTCAAAATCAGTCTGATCATTTGCGACGACGGCAACTATCCTGAAATATGGCGCGACTGCGCGATGCGGGGCGCCGAACTAATCGTGCGTTGCCAAGGCTACATGTATCCAGCAAAGGAACAGCAGTCGATGGTCGCCAAGACCATGGCGTGGATGAACAACTGTTATGTAGCGGTGGCGAATGCGACAGGTTTCGACGGCGTCTATTCATACTTCGGCGGTTCATCGATCATCGGCTTCGACGGTCGTGCGCTCGGTGAGTGCGGCACCGAAGAGATGGGCATCAACTATGGCGAACTGTCGATGAGCCTGATTCGCGACGCGCGCAAGAATATGCAGTCGAACAATCATTTGTTTAAGCTGCTGCATCGGGGCTATACCGGGAAGATCAATTCGGGTGAGGGCGCGCAAGGCGTGGCGGCGTGTCCGTTCGAGTTTTATGGCAAATGGGTGAACGATCCCGAAGGTACGCGCAAGCAAGTCGAGGCATTGACGCGTTCGACCGTTGGCACGGCCGAATGCCCGATCGAAGGCATTCCCCACGAGCCGGCCGAACATCGCTAAGCCGCTGCGCGGCCGACCGCTGGACGCTGATAGAGCGGCGGCCGTTCCTATCCCTTGAGGCCGTAATGCCCGTGCATTCCGATATCGACTCGTATCGATTGACTGCTGAGCCCTTTTATCGGGCTGCCGGCGACGAAGTGGCGCTGTTCGCGCACGCCTACGCGCATCGCCTGCCGGTTATCTTGAAAGGCCCGACGGGTTGCGGCAAGACCCGCTTTATCGAATACATGGCATGGCAGCTCGGGCGACCTTTGATTACCGTCGCATGCAACGAAGACATGACGGCTGCCGATCTGATCGGTCGCTACCTGCTGGATGCCGAAGGTACCACCTGGCATGACGGACCGCTCACCCGAGCCGTCAGGCATGGCGCGATCTGCTACCTGGACGAAGTGGTGGAGGCGCGTCAGGACACGACAGTCGTGATCCATCCGCTGACCGACGCGCGGCGTATCTTGCCGCTCGACAAGCGTGGTGAGATCTTGCATGCGCATGCCGACTTCCAATTAGTTGTCTCATATAACCCCGGCTATCAAAGCCGCTCGAAGGATTTGAAGCCATCGACTCGCCAGCGCTTTGTGGCCATGCATTTCGACTATCCGACGCAAGACGTGGAGGCCGCTATCGTGGCCGCCGAAGCGGAGGTGCCCATCGAACTAGCGCTGCAATTGGTCAAGCTCGCTCATGGCACGCGCGCATTGAAAGGCCGCGGACTCGACGAGGGTGTGTCGACCCGCATGCTGATCTATACGGCGAAATTGATTGCGGCCGGTGTGGCGCCACGCCAGAGTTGCGAAGCGACGATTACCGAAGCGCTTACCGACGATGCGGACCTGATCGCAGCCTTGCGCAATCTGGTGCAAGCGCATTTCGCCTGAGTCGACGATGCGCGCGAGCCTGGATCGAGCGTCGGCTGTCGGAGCATCGCTGATATCTACTTATCCGACCACACGCGGGTACGGGAAGCCGCCGGAATCCTTGGCGCTATCGAGCTGGCTGCTGGAGGCTTTGTCGGGGCGCTCACTGACGGTGCAGGGGCAAGCCGCGGCGACGCCGGACGCAGCGCCGCCGCGAGCCATTCTTACGTCATCGCATCTATTGCTGCCGGAGCATGACGATATATGCATCGATACGGATGGCGGTGCAGGCGCGGAGGAAGATGCGGACGTTAATGCGGAAGTTAATGCGGAAGTTAGTGCGGCGCTGCTGCAGCGTGCCTGCGTGGCTCACGCGGCCGCCCATCTGCGGTATTCGCCCAGTGCGCAGCCGACCGGCTCGCTCAAGCCAATGAGCCTGGCATTGATCTCGGCGATAGAGGATGCGCGCGTCGAACAGTTGCTGATGCGTGAGTTGCCCGGTGTCCGCGGCTGGTTCTTGCCGTGGCTAAAACAGAGCCTGCAGCCACGACAATTGTCGTTCGAAGCATTGGTGTCGCGGATCAGCTATGCGCTGATCGAACCGGCCTATTGCGACGATAACTACTGGGTGAACAAGGCCCGTGGCTTATTCGACGGCTTGCGTGGTTCGCTTGACAATTACACGGCTTTTCGCGAGATCGCTTCCGTGCTGGCCAATGATCTAGGGCAAATGCGCGTGCGCTTCCAGGCGCAACAGTACGCGGTACCGGCACTTTATCGAGACGACAACTCCTATCTATGGATCTATCCCGAAAAAGATGAGCCGCGGAGTACGCAGATACTGCAACGCGACGCCGCGTTGGCCGCTCGCGAGGCGAGCGAAACTCGCGATGCGCAGGCCATCGATCATGAAATTCGCCGGCTATCTTATCCGGAGTGGGACTATCGGCTTGAATTGTTGCGCAAGGATTGGTGCACGGTAATTGAACGCGCGCCGCGGCTTGCCCGTGGAGTGCGCGATGTGCGTCCTAGCGGATCAATTGCCGCGCTCAAGCTGCCGGCTTTTGCGGGAATGACACGTGACGTCAGGTTGCGCCGCCAGACCGATGGAGAGGAACTCGATCTTGACGCGGCAGTCGACTATGCGATCGAGCGCCGCTGCGGCCTGACGCCCACGCAGCGGGTTTTCCAGAGGGCTGGCCGCCGCGCGCCCGCATTGAGCCTGTTACTGCTACTCGACCTGTCGGCCTCGACTGGCGACCCGGCGGATCCTCGGCAGCCGACTGGCCCGAGCATCCTCGATCTTGAAAAAGACGCGGCGCTATTGCTCGCGCGCGCCGCGCTCGCGGCGGGGCATCGGATTGCCGTGCACGGTTTTTCATCGGACACGCGCGCGTGCGTGAATTATTTTCGGCTACTCGAATTCGGCGAGCCGTTGCAGGCGGACAGCGAAGATCTGCTGCGCAGCCGCATGCCACGCTATTCCACTCGCATGGGTGCTGCGATCAGACATGCGACGCTGCTATTGCAGGAGGACAGTGGTGATCGCCGCGCGATGATTGTCATGACTGACGGGGCGCCTTCGGACATCGACGTCTTCGATGTCGACTATCTCATCAATGACGCAAGGGCCGCAGTAGCCGATGCGCAGCGTGCCAGATTCACAGTAGGCGGTATCGCCATCGATGCTGGCGCGGCCGATTACATGCAGCGCATCGTCGGACGTGCGCATTGCCGGGCAGTGGGCAGCGCGGCAGAGTTGCCGCATCAGTTAATCGCGTTGTTCTCCCGAATTGCGAGAGATTGCTGACACCTCCCGACCGGCTATGCGGCGTGGTGCATGGCGGCACCCGCTATTAATGGCGCTCACCTTGGCCGGATTAGAATCGACTTGAGTCATCCGTTCGCGGCATGCCGTGGCAACTTATTTTAGTAGCACACATGATTTCGAGATATCAAAACCCCAAGATTTACCCGCTGACAGCGGTCCGCTGTGAGCCATCATGAGCCGCGATCCGGTTCGCGTTGGCGTGTTGTTTTCGACCAGCGGCGTCACCTCCACCATCGGCCTCTCACAGCAGCAAGGTACTTTGCTGGCAATCGACGAGCTGAACGAGGCAGGGGGCCTGGGCGGTCGCGAGATCGTGCCGGTGGTGTACGACGCTCGCTCCGATCCGGCCGTCTATGCGCAGATGGCCGAGCGTCTGATACTGCAGGACAAAGTCAACATCATTTTCGGTTGCTATATGTCGAGCAGTCGCAAAGCGGTGCTGCCGATTGTCGAAAAATGGAACAAGCTGTTGTTCTATCCGACTATCTATGAAGGCTTCGAGTTTTCCAACAACATCATCTACACCGGCGCCGCGCCGAACCAGAACAGCGTGCAACTGGCCGAATTCATGACCACTCATTTTGGCGCGCGCGTCTATCTGGTCGGCTCCGATTACATCTTTCCCTATGAGTCGAACCGCATCATGGGTGAACTGGTGTTACAGCATCCGCGCAGCGAAAAAGTGGCAGAACGTTACGTTCCGCTCGACGCTGGCGCTCGCGATTTCCGCGCAATCGTCGATGATATTCGAGATAGGCAGCCCGACTTCATCTTCTCGACGGTGGTCGGCGATGCCACCACCGGCCTTTATCGCGCATACGCTGAAGCAGGCCTCGATCCGAAGCGTATACCGATCGCGAGCCTGACCACTTCGGAGGCGGAGATCAGCCAGATGGGCAGTGAACTGGCGGTCGGGCACTTCACTGCCGCGCCGTACTTCCAGTCGATTCAGTCGGCGGTAAATCGCGCCTGCCTGGAGCGCTTCCGCCGTCGCTTCGGCGCCGACGCGGTGCCGAATATGTGCTGGGAGGCTGCTTATTTCCAGGTACACATTTTCGCGCAGGCGTTTCAACGGTCCGGCAGCGACGAGATCGTTCGATTGATGCCGCACATACTGGGCAGCGAAGTCGATGCACCGCAGGGTCGCGTGCGCATCGATCCCACCAACCATCACACCTGCCTTTATCCGCGCATCGGCGTCGCCAACTCACGCGGACAGTTCACCATCGTGCGCGAGGCCACGCGCGCCGTGCACCCCGATCCCTACCTGGTGACCCATTCTCTAGGTGACTGGACTGCCACGCTCAATGCGCTGGAGCTCTAGGTGGACGCCGGCCATCGACGCACCATTCGTGCAACGCCCACGCTGCTGAAAGACCTGCGTACGCTGCACGTGCTGGTGTTTCATCCAGACGATGCCGATGGCCGACAGCTCACGCAACAGTTGCAGCGCATCGGTTGCCATGTGCAGGCTTATTGGCCGCCGCTGCCCGCGCTGCCGGAAGGCATCGACCTGATCTTTCTGGCGGTGCGGCCGGAGTCTATGGAGGCCGGTTATAGCTGGCTGCAGGGCGACGAAGTGCCGGCCATCATCGCCGTCGTGAATTATGAGAATCCGACGATTGTCGAGTCGGTGCTGCGCATCGGTTCTTGCGCGGTGCTACCTTCGCCGGTGCGTTCCTTCGGCTTGCTGTCGGCACTGGTGGTCGGCCGGCAGGTGCATGGCGAACTGCGCGAACGAGCGCGGCGTGTGCGCAAGCTCGAGGCTAAGTTGGCAGGGGTGCGGCGCATCGCGGATGCGAAGAATATCTTGATGCGCATGCATGGCATCACCGATGGCGCGGCTTACGATCTGATCCGCGATCAGGCAATGAACAAGCGCGTCACCACCGAAGAGATTGCCGCGGCGATCGTCAACGCCAACGAAATCCTCACGCTGGGCCGCGGCTGATCTGTTGCCACTAGGTCGAAAAGCGGTACGCTAAGGTTTTGCGGCGGCTCGATTACATATCGCTGGTGCCGCGCAACGCTGTAAACGCAGAAACCGACAGGATCCCCAGCCATGCCGCTGCCCGCCGCAGAGAACTCAGCCGAGTTCGAACCCGCGAATCTTTCCAACTGGCGCACCGCACCGTTCAGCCGCTGGGCTTTTCAACATGTGGACGAGATCGTCCCATCGGCTGTCATCGCAAACGGCGCGGGAGCTGTGCTACCACTGCCAAGCGCGGCAAGTTCACCAAGCGCGTTGCAAGATTTCGAGATTAACGAGACGGACGGCTCGCCGCTTGCGCTGCAACAATTCCTGCGCACCACCCGTACCGATGGTTTCATCGTGTTGCACGACGATCGCATCGTCTACGAGTTTTACGATAATGGTATGAGTGCCGCCACGCCGCATATCCTGATGTCGGCGACGAAATCGGTGGTCGGGCTGATCGTCGGCATCCTTCATGGCGACGGCGTCGTCGATGTCGAGGCGCAGGTATCGCATTACCTGCCTGAAGTTGCCCACACTGCCTATCAGGGCGCGACTGTACGGCATCTTCTCGATATGCGCAGCGGCGTGGTATTCGACGCCGCGCAACTTGCCGCCTATAGCGATGCAAGCGGCTGGGATCCGCTATCCCCGGGCGCGCTCGTCACCGATTTGCATAGCTTCTTCAGCCAAAGCGGTGCCGCCGCGGCGACTCACGGTGGGCCTTTTCGATATATTTCAGCCAACACCGATCTACTCGGCTGGGTGATTGAACGCGCCAGCGGCCAGTCTTTTGCAGCGTTGGCTGCGAATCTGCTCTGGCAACCGATGGGCGCCGAGCATCGCGCCTACATTACTCTGGATCGTGCGGGTGCGCCGCGCAGTACCGGCGGCATGGGGGCCACGCTGCGAGACTTGGCGCGCATCGGACAGTTGGTGCTGCATGATGGCCAGCGTGGCGCCACGCCCGTCGTACCCGCTGCATGGCTCGACGATATCTCGAAAAATGGCGATCGGCAGGCGTGGCAGACGGGCGAGTTCGCGCATAGCTTCGGCGGTATGAAATTGCGCTACCGCAGTGGCTGGTACGTCGACGACGCTGAACCGCAAATCCTGTTTGCTATGGGCGTCCACGGCCAGAATCTGTTTGTCGATAGGGTCAACCGCATCGTTATCGCGAAGCTGTCGTCGCTGGTTACGCCGATCGACTATCGCGCCGTGGCATTGGCGCACCAGGCAGTACGACAAGTAGCGCGCTGCCTGATCCATCAATGATGAACGGCTGCGTCCCCGCCGCCGGCCAACAGCGCCGGGGCGATTCGCCTTATCGGAGCATGTTATGAGCGACCCCTATTCGCTGCAGCGTTTCATCGACGCACAAGACCCCTTGTATGAGCAGGTGCAGGATGAATTGCGTGCCGGCGCCAAGCGCAGTCATTGGATGTGGTTCATGTTCCCGCAAATAAAGGGCTTGGGGCACAGCATGATGGCGCAGCGCTTTGCGGTGTCCTCACTGGCCGAGGCGGTGGCCTATCTCGAACATCCGCTATTGGGCGCTCGGCTAAGAGAGCTGACTCGATTGGTGAATGAAGTCGAAGGTAAATCGATCGAGAGCATCTTCGGATATCCCGATTACGTGAAATTCCAGTCGTCGATGACGCTGTTCGCACGCGCCACGACGGACAACGCGACCTTTACCGAAGCGTTACGTAAATACTTCGATGGCGCGCCCGACCCCCAGACGCTGGCCCGCTCTAAGCCGTCTCGAAAAGCATCGGCAAGCGGGTGACCAGGCGTCTACTGCCCACCTGCCTGCTGTCGAGAATCATCCACGCGCCAGTTGCAATATCTCCAACATATCTTGCGGACCGCGCACCGGGCGCGGATTGGTGCGTCCCCAGAAATCGTTGAACGCCAGATCGGCCACGCGGTCGAGCTGATCGTCGCGCACGTCGACCTCGGCTAGCGTACGCGGCAAGCCGAGCGAGCGAATCAGACGATCGAGGGTTCGATAGGCGGGCTGCGCCGGTTCGCCCAGGCACGCGGCGATACGCCGTTGTCGGTCGGGCACCACGTCGGCATTCCATTGCTGCACATAGGGCGCCATGACGCAAGAGGTGTAGCCGTGCGGCACCTTGCAGAAGCTGCCGAGCGCGTGGCCGATTGCATGGCTAGCGCCCATCGGCACACCGCCGATGATCGGCAAAATCGACATCCATGCACCCGTCTGACATTTGAGACGCGCGTCGAGATTGCCTGGGTCGGCCTTTACGCCAGAGAGCCCTTCATTGAGCAGCCGCAGGCCATTGTCGGCTAGTCCATCGGCGAAATCGTTCGAGCGCAGCGAGGCCAGCGTCTCGACCGCGTGGTCGACGGCGCGCATGCCGGTCGACAACCATAGCCACTCGGGCGTATGTACGGTAATGGCCGGATCGAGCACGATACACGCCGGCGTCATTTTGATATGACGGAAGCTCTGCTTATGTCCAAGCGCTTCGTCGGTGGACGCGCCTTGTGGATTGAATTCGCCGGCGGACAGCGTCGTCGGTACACACACTATGCGAATATCCGGGCCTTTTTCAGGACCGGGCACCGGGCGACCCTCGGCGTCGCGCTGCAAACGCAAGGCGTTCAGGTCGTCGACCGAGCGGACGTCGTGCGCCAGGCACAGCGCGAGAATCTTGCCTGCGTCCGATACCGAACCGCCGCCGACGGTGACGATCAAGTCAGCGTCGACTTCACGCGCATGCTGCACGGCAGCCAGCAAGTCGCTCTTCGGCACATGCGGACGGATGCCATGATGCGTGGCCGCGTGCCGCGCGCCCAGTGCCTGACGGATTCTCTCGATCTCGTCGGTCTTGGTATTCAAATGCGTGCTTACCAGCAGAAACACGCGCTTTGCCGCCTGTCTTTCCGCCTCGGCGAGTACCGCCGAGGCCGCCGGCGCGCCGAGGCTGACTCGCTCGACCGCGCTTCCCAGAACTTCCTTGGCCTCGACCGCCATGGCGCCTCTCCTATTTCTGTGTATTTATAGTCCGGCCATCTTGCAGCCGATCTGCGCGGGTGTACCGAAAAAAGCGTCGATGTCGGCCGCGTCCTTCGGCGCGCGATCGACCACCGTCGCCACATCCCATTTGTCTTCGCCTGCCGGTTTCATATCGACTATATCCAGCTGATGGATGAATTGGTGATCCCAGGGCCGGTAATAGTTGGGCATCACGCCGCCATCCAGATGCACGGTTTCAAGGCCATGTACGATGGCCGGCGGGGTAGTCGATTTGCCCTGTTCGATCGCGGCCAGCAGCATGCGCATCGACATCCAGCCCTGCCAGGCGCTGGTGGACGGCGGCACTTGATATTTGGCGCGCCACAGCTTGGTAAAGGCTTTCTCTTCGGTCGAATTGGTCGGATCGGAGTAATGCCAGGGCTTACCCATCAGGACGTTATGCTGTTCGCCCGCACCCCACAACATCGAGTCGCTGACGATCGGCGTCGACACCGTGGCGCGCATATTGTATTGACGATATTGCTTGAGGAAATTCGGCAGCGCGCCGCCACCCAAGCCCGCGACGATGACGTCGGGATCTGCCTGGCGCATCTTGAGGATCTGGCTACTGAAATCGGTGATCGACGTGCCGACCAGTTCGTTGCCAAGTACCGTGCCGCCGTGGGCAGTCAGATAGGCCACGCCGTTGTCGTAGATCTGCTTGCCGAATGCATAATCCGGCGACAGGAAATACCACTTCTTGCCTTTCTTGAGCATGGCCGGCTCGGTTGCCGCCATCGCCGCACTGACGGTAACGCCGGTACGAAACACATAGCGGCTGCATTGCGAGCCGGTCAGCTGTTCCGAGCCGGCGGTGACGACGATCAACGGCACCTTGGCGCGATTGGCGACTGCCGCCATCGCGAAAGCCGAACTGCTGATGACGCCGCCCATCACCGCCACGGCCTTGTCCTGCTCGATCAGCCGCGTGGTGTTTTGACCAGCGCCTTGCGGGTCGGGCTCGTCATACCAAATAACCTTGAGCGGGCGCCCGAGCACCTCTGAATGATGCTGCTCCGCCTCGATCATCGCGCCGCGTGCACTGTCGGTGCCCGGGTCGGCCGCGTAGCCGGTTTTCGCGAGGACCAGACCGATCACTACCGGATCTTGCGACTGTGCGAGAGCGGAGATGGACGCCATGCCCAAGGTCAACGCCATCAGGATGCGCGTGATGGCGAAAGGTGGGCGCTTGTTGGCGGGCGGCAATTCAATTGAAGAGGCCAATGTTTCATGCATGCTGCGTGTCTCCGAGTTTTTTATAGATTTGACGAACTTCCGCTTCAACTCGACGACTATATTAAACGCAAAACTGGAAAATGGTACAACCATTTGATAGGTGTACCCGAAAGCGCGAGTGCGCGACGTGTCAGGGCGCACGCCGCCGATAGGTCGCGCCAGTATGTTGGTCCGCTAAGTAGGGACTGCGCGCGTCGAATAGCTTCTCGCGCAAGGTGCCCTGCGGATAGTCTGTCTTGTAAATGCCGCGCGCTTGCAGCTCCGGCACTACCAAATCGACGAAGTCGCGGAAGTCGCCGGGCAGCAGTGCATAGCTCAGGTTGAAGCCGTCGACGCCGGCTTCGTCCACCCATTGCTGCATCTCATCGGCTATTTGAGACGGCGAGCCGCAGATGATGGGCGCGCGGCTGCCGATGGCATTGTGTTCGGCCACTTCGCGCAAGGTCCAGGCACGCCCGGCATTGGCCGCGTTGAACGACTCGGCCATCGACTGCACGGCCGCGCTGATTTTTCCTTCCGGCAGGGGTTCGTCCAATGGATAGGCAGACAAGTCGATGCCCATCGTCGCCGAGAGGAAGATCAGGCTCGTTTCAACGCTGGAGTATTCGCGATAAGACGCCAATTTGGCGCGCGCTTCGGCCTCGGTCTTGCCGGCGATGACCACCGCCATCATGAAGCACTGCAAGTCATCTGCGCGCCGGCCATTGTCGATGGCGCGCTTGCGAATATCTGCAGTGACCCGTCCTACGGCTGCTTTGGTCGGGCCTGCCACGAACACACATTCCGCATGCCTGGCGGCGAACTCGCGGCCTCGCGCCGAGCCGCCCGCTTGATACAAGACCGGCGTGCGTTGTGGCGATGGTTCGATCAGGTGGATGGCCTGCAGGCGGAAGTACTTGCCGTCGTGCACGATCTTGTGCACTTTTTCGGGATGGGCATAGATGCCGGCGGCCTTGTCCTTGACGACGGCAGCATCTTCCCAGCTTTCTTCCCACAGCCGGTAGACGATTTCCATGTATTCATCGCCTACGTCATAGCGGTCGTCATGGCTTACGACCTTTTCCGCGCCGGTGGCTTTCGACGCGCTTTCCAAAAAGCCCGTCACGATATTCCAGGCAATGCGGCCGTCGGTCAGATGGTCGAGTGTCGACAAGCGGCGCGCTAGCAGATAGGGCTGTTCCTGCGAAAGACTGAAAGTGACGCCGAAGCCCAGATGCTTGGTCACCGCGGCCATCGCGGGAATGATGAGGGCTGGGTCGTGGCGGGGCACTTGCACGCCATGGCGAATCGCGGCATCGGCATTGCCGCCGTACACATCGATCACACCTATCGCATCGGCAAGGAATACGCCGTCGAATTTACCGCGTTCGAGCAGCCTGGCCAGATCGGTCCAGAACGCGAGCGAGCCGTGTTCGGTCGAACGGTCTTCTGGATGTCGCCACAAACCGGGCGTTAGATGACAGGGACTGTCGGTCAGAAAAGCATTGACGCGGATTTGTTTGGGCATGGCTTTCCCGATGAAGGCAGGAAGCCGTGGCGCACATCGGCGCACCGCAATCGATCAAGCGATTATTTCGAGAGGGCGCGGCGATGCTTCGGCACGGTCGCTTTCCCGCTCATGCTGCGCGACCTGGTGCAGCGCGGACGGAACCCGCATTAGCCAATATGCGCGGCAATTTGTCGATCCGAATTTACCCGGTCAGCCAGGGCCGCGAGCCGGTACTAGCTGCCCATCTTGTCGCGTTGAACTTTCCCAAAATGAAGTGACGCATATAGGCCTATCACTAAGCTGCCGGCGAGCAGGCCGATGAGATTGGCGTTGAAATCGGGTAACAGCGGGTTACGCAGCAGCATGCCGATGCCGACGATCAGGTTGAGAAATCCCCAGCCGAAATTCACCAGTGAGGAACTGTCGCCTACGCCATGTGGCTTGGCGAACGGCGTGGGGAAGGGCTTGCCTTGCAGGCCCGCCACCAGATGCGGAACGCTGTTGCATAGCAAGGCGCCGACGAAAAACAAGGCGATAAAGTGCATGATTTTCCTACTCGATTTGGAAGTAACCCTGGCGTGAAGCGCGTAATCCGACGCCGATCGCCAAGCTTCACGTTGCCATGATTGGTGAAACGCGGGCTCTCGTAATCCGTCGGCTGGCGCCAAGAAGTTTTGAGAGGATATGCTCGCAAAAAAGATAGTAGAGGACATCCTCTCATAAATCAATCTTCGCTGGAACGCTCGAGGGGGCAAACCAGGCGGCAACGCCAAGCGGCGCTTGGCACAACAAGGGTCGATGGTTAGTATGCGAGGATTCACTTATTTCTTACTTGCATGAAAGCAAAGCCACCCATTCCGACCGTTGCCGTTGGCCAGCAGCCGAAACGTCGGCGCGGACATATCCGCGTTGCCGCGATTCTCGCGACGGGCATCGAGGTATTTACGGAAAAGGGTTACGACGCGGCCACCATGACCGAAATTGCCGCGCGCTCCGGTACCGCGATTGGCTCGCTCTATCGATTCTTTCCTTCCAAAGAGGTGTTGGCCGACGCGCTGCTGCTGCGATACGCGCAGCAGGGAATAGACGGTCTGGCGCAATTGACCGAGAGAGCAGCGGGCATGACGCCCGATCAATTGGCGACTGCGCTGGTGGACGTTCGACTCGCTCTGCAGTCACAACGTAAATTCGCGAATGCGCTCATCGATGCTCGCGGCGGCAACGGTGTGAAGCGTCGCGAATTTCGAGATGCCATGCGCGCGGCGCTGGCTGCCGTGCTGCGCGCCGCTTTTCCGCACCTGACCAAGCGCCACGCGGAAATCTCTGCCATCGTCGTGCTGCAGATCTTCAAGGGCATGCCCAACGCGGGCGATGAAACGCCCGCCACGCTGCGGCTGGTGCTCGGAGAAATGCGCGAACTGATGCGCGTTTATCTTTGTTCTCTGTGAAAAGCGCGCTCGCGCGGCTTGCTAGCTGATAGCTGGACCGGCGCATGCGCCTGCCGCGCGCCTTACTGCGGCGCAGCAACGGGCCGATGCGTCAGCCAGCCCCATGCTGCACCCGTTGGATTTCGCCAGCGTGATTTACACATCACGAATAAAAGAGTCGGGCGGTGCTCTACATTCATGGCGGCGGCTTCATGTGGAGTTCAGCGCTGGGCCATTGCGGCATGATCAGTCGCGTCGCCGACCGCGCCGCTTGCGACACCTTGGCACTCGACTACGACGTCGCGCCGTTCAGCCATTTTCCGACGCCGGTCAACCAAGCATTTATGGGGACGCGCGGACGAACGCGAAGATCCAGAGGGTTTGACAGGCGCACTGACCGGCCGACTAGTGTCGTTGGACGACGATCTCGAGACCATCAATTTCATGCCGCGGCTGTCTGGCATCCCGATCAACATTACACGTCTTGAAGAGATCGAGGCGGGTGCTGCGGCACATACCTGAGCGAGGCGGGTGCGCTGTTCAATCGTTCACCAGTACCACCTTGCCGATATGCCCGCGCATGGTAAGGCTGCGGATGGCCTGTTTTGCCTCCGCCAGCGGATAGGCCGCCGATATCAGAGGCTTGATGCGTCCCTGCGCATACATGGCCAACATGGCTTCCAGATTGGCGCGCGCATCGGCCCACCAACCGTCGCGCCACACGTCATAGCGCACGCCGCGAATGTCGTAGCCCTTGAGCAACGGCATATTCATCTTCAATATCGGGATACGGCCCGCAGTGAAACCGATCAACAGATAGCGCCCGAGCCAGCTCACACAACGCACGGCTTCGTCGAAGGCGTCGCCACCGACGGGATCGAAGACCACGTCGGCGCCGCGGCCGGCGGTCAAGGCCTTCACCTGCTCGCGCCAATCGGGCTGCGTATAGTCCACCGCTTCGCGCGCGCCATGCGCTTGAGCCAGTGCGCGTTTTTCAGGCGTGCTGGCCGCCGCAATCACGCGCGCACCCATTGCATGGCCGAGCTGCACGGCAGCCAATCCCACGCCGCCGCTCGCACCGAGCACGAGCAAGGTTTCGCCCGGTTTCAGCTCGCCGCGCTGACGCAAGGCGTAGAACGAGGTGCCGTATACCGCCGGCATGGCGGCTGCCTGATCGAATGGCATCTGTGCGGGCAACTTCAGCACGCGCGCCGCGTCGAGCACCATTTCTTCCGCGAAGCCGCCAGCGCGGGCATCGGCGATACCCATCACGCGATCGCCGGTGCGCAGCTGCGTCACCTGCGCGCCGGTCTCGATTACCACGCCGCTGACTTCGCTGCCCGGCACCCATGGCAAGGCCGGTTTGACCTGATAGCGGCCCTCGACCTTCAGCGAGTCGGCGAAGCTCACACCCGCCGCGTGTACGCGGATGCGTACCTCGGTGGGCGTGGGTACGGGACAGTCGATGTCGCCGAAATCGAGTTGCTCGAGCGGCGCGAATGCGTGGCAGATGACAGCCTTCATAAAGCTTTCTATATAGAGATGCGCGTTACCGATTGCCGCCTTGCGCACTGATGATATCGCCGAACGGCACCCAATTATGGCCATCGTAGCGCGCCAGCACGAATTGCTTGACCGGGTTGCGCGCGGTGGGCGAGTTATTCATCGTGATACCCGGCAAAGTCAGCGTCAGCGATACATTGTTGAGCGAGGTGGCCTGTTTCATCACGTTGGCGCGCGTCAGGTCGTCGCCGCAGCGTTGCAGCACCAACGCCGCCAGTTGCCCGGCAAGGAAGCCGACCACCGCATAATAGTCGTCCGCATCGGCGCCGGGCACATATTGTTTCATGAAGTCGTGATAGGCCTGCACTCCCTTGTCATTGGCCCATTGCGGATCGTTCGGCGTTTTTACCCATGCGGTTGTCAATGCGCCAGTACTCGCTTCGACGCCCGCCGGTTGCATGGAGGTCTTCACTGAGCTAGATACCGCCGGAATGAATGTCAACGGTTTCCAGCCGCTGTCATATGCTTTGCGCAGCGCCAGCGCGGTGAACTTGCCACCGGTGGCATTGAGGAAAACATTGGCGCCCGATGACTGCAACGCGAGGATCTGCGAATCAACTGAGGTGTCGGTGACGTTGTACGACAGCTCTTGCACGATCATCGAAGACGCTTTCGGCCCCAGCGTTTCACGGAATGCCGCGCGCAGTTCCTTACCCGTATCGTCATCTTGATAAAGAATGCCGATCTTGGCATTCGGTACGTGCGCCAGAATGTATTTGGCGAACACTTGCTGTTCGGCATAGTAGGGCGGTGTGAAGCTCATCGACCACGGTAACGCGGGGTTGGAATCCCACAGCTTCAGGCCGCTGAGCAGCAGGATCTGCGGGACTTTCTTCGCGTTCAGATATTTGTATGTCGCCATATTGGGCGACGAACCCACGGGGCTGACAATCGCCAATACCTGGTCCGATTCCACCAGGCGCCGGGTCGCCTCGACGGTTTTCGGCGGGCTGAAGCCATCGTCCAGCGAAATCAGATTGACCTTGCGTCCGTTGATACCGCCTTTCTCATTCAGCATCTTGAAATAAGCGAGCTGGATGCGGCCGGCAACGGCAGACGCGGAGTAGGCGCCGCTATAGGGCATGGTCTGCCCGATCTTTATCTCGGTGTCAGTAACGCCCGGACCGTATTCTTTCTGAGCCACCGCCAGGCTGCTTATCGTCAGGGCCGTGCATACGGCCGAGATTTTCAAGACGCGCAACGGCGCGGCGAATTTTCCGTGATAGGCCAATTGATTTCCTTTTCGCATGCCGTGCGCTTCGTGTGGAGCGACAATGGCAGCGTGCGTCGAGGGGAGCCAGGGACGCAGAAGGCCTATCGATTTGTCGCTGCAACGAGCGCCGGCTAAGAAGGGTGAGGAGACCTTGACAGTCCCTGCCTGAAAACAGGCGCACCGATCATCCGCCGGGCATGCGGGTATCGCCATGCGGCAGGCTCCGAAAGCCTTTCGCGATCGTCTTGACGACTACCTAAGGGTTTTTACGATATCGCTAGGCGGGAAGCAGTGCGTCCAGACCGTCCACCGGTTCGAAGCGGCCGCCACGGAATGCCAGGCGCGTCGGGCCGGGGATAACCGCCGCGCTGATCGAGTGACGCTCATCACCCGGAAACGCGACGATGCGGTCGGCGTCGCCGCCACTTACCTCGGGCAGGATCACCGGCGGCGTGCGACGCCGGGCGTCGGCCAACACGTCGGCGGCGCTGACATAGCGCGCGAGATTGGCCAAGCTCATGATCTGCGGCGGCGCGAGCAGCATCTCCCCTTGCCAATACATCTGCAGCGCCTTGCGCGGCGTGAGCCAGACGCTTTCCACCGCTTCGTGATTGTCGTGGCGCGGACTCACGCCCTCGGGCAGCAGCGCCGCGAAGAAGTGCGTATCGAAACGCTTGCCGGTCATCGTCATCACCGGCGTAATCCAGCGCGAGTGAATCTGCAGATTGGCGGTGCTTAAGCGCAGCCCGTGCTGGCGCAGCATTTCGTTGAACGTCAGTCCGCCCTGCAGCGTGGCGGCGGCTTGAGCGGATAGCGCATCGCTGGTGTCGGCGGTCAACAGTACGCCGCATTCCTCGAATAATTCACGCAGCGCCGAAACGTGGAAGGCGAGCGCTTGCTGCGTCGACAGCGAGGCGTCGCCCAGGCTGTCGAATAGCTGTGCCGGCGTGCTGTCGAGATGCGCGGCCGCGTCGAGTTGCGCGTCGGCCGCATCGACTTTGCCGCCAGGGAAGACGAACACGCCACCATGCACATCGGAGCGGTCGTGGCGCTTCAACATGAATACTTCCAGTCCCTGCGTGCCGTCGCGCAGCAGCATCACGGTGGCGGCGGGTCTTAGTGGGATAGCGGCGGCGGGGGCGGTAGCGGTCATGATCTTTTTATCGAGACGAAGGCGGAGCGTCGTAGCATCGCACGAAGCGCCGCACTCGTTTTTAGAAAAACAGGCAGGGTTTATACCGATTCGCCTACGCGGCCTGCAAGACGTTGACGACGCGTTGCGCAACCAGCGGCGCCGAGTTATTTCGATATTCCGCCATATGCGCCGACGCGCCATGCGCCTTCAAGGCGTCGGCGTCGGCCCAGCGCTCGACTACCGCGAAGCTATCGTCACCCAGCGGCGTTTGCGTCTTGCCGAAGCCTGGCACGTCGACCACTGCGTCGTAGCCCAGGCAACCCTTTTCGGCCAACACTGCCGGCACGTTCTTCTTGAAGAGTGCCAGCACGGCGTCGCGTTTGCCGGGCAACGCGGTGATTGTCGCAAAAACATAAATCATGGGAATTCTCCATATGAAATTCGGGGGTACCGCCGCCGATCATAAACTTTTGGGCCACTGCGCGCCTGTGAGTTGAGCGGAAACCTCCCACAGACGCGCCGAGGTGGAAGGGTCACGAGCTTGCTTGGCGACAAATGCTTCGCCTACTGCGCCTTTCAATTCCATGAAGCCGCGCGGACCGTAGTAGGCGGCCGGCCTGGCTTGCGGCGAGGTGGCGGCGAACAGGGTGGGCCAGGCGCCGGCCGCGGCGGATTGCGAGGCCACGGGCTCCAGTAGTGTGCCCAGTCGCGTTAGCAGTGGCGCGCTGTCGCGTCCCATCATCGGCCCGTTGGCTTGCAAGCTGGTGCGCGCGAAGCCTGGATGCGCGGCGTTGCTCATCAAGCCCCAGCCGCCGGCGTCGCTGCGCCGCTGCAGTTCCATCGCGAACATCAGCATGGCCAGCTTCGACTGCCCGTAGGCGGCCCAGGGGCGATAGCTTTTTTGCCAATTCAGATCGTCGAAATGGATGCTGCCTTGGCGGTGCGCCAAGCTGCTGAGATTCACCACGCGCGCTTGCTGGCCGCGCTGCAGTGCCGGCAGCAGTTGTGCCGTCAACGCATAGTGGCCGAGATAGTTGGTGCCGAACTGCAGTTCGAAGCCGTCTGCCGTGACATAACGCGCAGGTGGCAGCATCACGCCGGCGTTGTTGATCAGCAAGTCGAGCGATGCGTGCGCGGCGCTGAACTGCTCGACGAATGCTGCAACCGAAGCCAGGTCGGCCAAATCGAGATGACGATAGCTGACCAGCGCCGCCGGATGAACTGCACGCAACTGTGCCAACGCTTGTTCGCCTTTGGCTGCATTGCGGCCGGTCAGGACCACCTCGGCGCCGGCGCCCGCAAGCGCCAGCGCCGTCTCGAAACCCAAGCCGCCGGTGGCACCGGTTACTACAGCCAGTCGTTGCTTTTGCGCTGGGATAGCGGCGCTCGTCCAGTGTTCCATGATGGCTCTCGTCACGAAGTTATAGGCAGACCATACAAGCCGCGAAGCGCCACGCAGCATGACACTGCTTCGACTTTATATGAGTGAGTACATGCTCAACTATAACATTACTTCCGCGCCGGCACGCGGGCCGATGCCACTACCCAGGTTCCACCTTTCGTGCTAATTTCCGTCAAGGTTTCAATGGTTGTACCATTCAAACGGCATGCAGATCGTGGCTGGAATCGTGATTGGAACCGGCTGGGTCAAATAAAAAAAACGGAGAGAGACACTCATGCGTTCACCATTGCCCAAGCGCCGCGACGGGCGCACCCGCACCCTGCAGCGCTATAGCACGCTACTCGCCGCTTTCGCGATCGCGCCATGGTTGTGCGCAGCCCATGCGCAGGCGCCGGCAACAGCCTCGGCAGAGGCTCCGGTACCTATCGGCATGGTGCTGGCGAAGCAGGGCTTCGTTGCCGACAGCGCCATCGACGGCGCGAACGGTGCGATGCTCGAAGTGGAGCAACACGGCGCCAAAGTGCTGGGCCGGCCGATCAAGCTGATCTGGTATGACGAGCCGAATCCACAAGCGGCGCAGCAGAACATGACGCGCTTGATCGAACAGGACAAGGTCGTGGCGGTCATCGGCGGTTCGGCAAGCGCCTCGTCGATGGCAATATCGGCCGTGGCGGCCACTGCAAAGATTCCCACCATCATCGTCTTCGGTGCAGCCAGTGAACTCACCGGCGCCAAATGCAATCGCTACACTTTCCGCACCGCCACGACCACCGATTTCGCGGCACGTGCGCTCGCGCCCGAGTTGCTTAAAAAAGGCAAGAAGTGGTACTTCCTGGTTGCGAACTATTCGTTCGGCCAGGGCATGTACGACAGCAGCGTCGACTTCCTGAAGCAACACGGCGGCAGCGACGTAGGGCATGACCTGGTGCCGAACGGCACCGCCGATTTCAGCAGCCTGTTATTGAAGGTACGGCAGGCCGACCCGGACGTGGTGGTGGTGGCGCTCGGCGGCGTCGATCTGGACAACCTGCTCAAGCAGTTTCCGCAATATGCTGGCCGAGCCGAGTTGGGCACGCCACTGATCAGCGACTCGGCGATCTGGGCGGCGGGTAGCGGGGCGCAGGGCTTGTACGGCAAGCAGTGGCACTATGCCGACGCGGGCAATTCGGCGGACGAAAGGGCTTTCGTCAAGGCCTGGCGCGCCAAATACGACGATAAGCCGCCATCGAACGGCGCCTGGCAGGGCTGGATGTCGATGCGCATGCTGTTGGCGGCAATCGAGCGGGCACATACCACCGACGGCCCGGCTGTCGCAAAAACACTAGAAACGTTGAAGTTGCCGGGCGGCGGCTCGATGCCTGATTACTACCGTTCCTGGGACCACCAATTCATTCATCAGCTCGATGTGGCGCGAGCCCATCCGCCGGTGCCCGGCCGCGACAAGTGGGACATGCTCGACATCATCGACAAGGTGCCGCGCAGGCTGGCCGACGTCGATGCCTTGTACGGCACGCCGGCCAGCGTCGGCTGCAAGATGGGCAATTTCTAGATAGTTAGATCTGCGCAACGCAACCCACGGCACCAACGGAACCGATCTCATGCAAGCAATTTTGATTGCCAACCGCGGCGAAATCGCGGTGCGCCTGGCGCGTGCCGCGACCGATCTCGGCCTGCACTGCGTCGCCGTCTATTCGAGCGACGACGCAAGTTCGCTACACATCCGCGTGGCGGATGAAGCGCGGCTGCTGCCAGGCTCGGGCGCGGCGGCCTATCTGGATATCGACGCACTGCTGCGGGCGGCGCAAGACAGCGGCTGCGACGCCGTGCACCCAGGCTATGGCTTCCTCAGCGAGAACGCCGAATTCGCACGGCGCTGCGAGGCGGCTGGGCTGCTGTTCATCGGCCCGAGCGCCGACCATCTCGAATTGTTCGGCGACAAGTCGCGCGCCTGTGCTTACGCGCGCGACTTGTCGGTGCCAGTGATTCCCGGCACGGCGGGCGCGGCCACGCTGGAACAAGTGCGTGACTTCTTCGGTTCGCCGGCTGGCGGCGGCGCCATCATGATCAAGGCTCTGGCCGGTGGCGGTGGCCGCGGCATGCGCGCCGTTACCGACGCGGCCCTGCTCAATGCCGCCTACGAGCGCTGCAGCGCCGAGGCGCTCTCTTCATTCGGCCGCGCCGACGTGTATGCGGAACGGCTGCTCACGCACGCTCGGCATATCGAAGTGCAGGTGATCGGCGACGGCACGGGCGCATGCGTACACGTGGGAGAACGCGAGTGCTCGCTGCAGCGCAGTCGTCAGAAGCTATTTGAGATTGCGCCTAGCCCGAGCTTGTCGCCGGCGCTGCGGCAGGCATTGACCGAAGCCGCGGTGCGCATGGCCAGCGCGGTTAGCTATCGCGGGCTCGGTACTTTCGAGTTCCTGGTCGATTTGCAACCGGCCCATGGCACGCCAGGCTATGCCTTTATCGAGGCGAATCCGCGCTTGCAGGTCGAGCACACGGTCACAGAGATGGTAAGCGGGCTCGATCTGGTGCAATTGCAGATGCAGATCGCGGCAGGCGCGACGCTCGCGTCACTCGGTCTGAACCAGACACGCGCCGCACAGCGTACCGGGCGCGCGGTGCAACTGCGCATCAACATGGAAGTCATGGCAGCCGACGGCAGCGCGCGCCCGGCGAGCGGCACGCTCAGCGCCTTCTCGCCGCCCGGCGGCCCGGGCGTGCGTGTCGACACCTTCGGTTACACCGGCTACACCAGCAATGCACGTTTCGATTCGCTGCTGGCCAAGCTGATCGTGCATCACCCGTCGGATGACTATCTTGCCCTGTTGCGCAAGGCGGAGCGCGCCTTGAGCGAGTTCCGCATCGAAGGCGTGCAGACCAACAAGACGCTGTTTTTCGGCCTGCTGGGCGATCCACGCGTGCAGGCCAACGAGGTCGATACGGCTTACGTGGAAGCGCAGTTGCCCGCGCTGCTGGCGCGCGGCGAAGCCGTACGGCGTGAACGCTACGTGACGCCTGATAGCGCGGCCGGTGATGCGGCCGTGCATGCGGCGCAGCGTGATCGCGGCGTCGAACTGGCCTTGCCCGAAGGCTCGGTTGCGGTCACGGCGCCTCTGCAAGGTACCGTCATCAGCATTGATGTGAGCGCAGGCAGCGTAGTGCGTGCCGGGCAGCAACTCGCGGTGCTCGAAGCCATGAAGATGCAACACGTCGTGCACGCGGAGCAGGGCGGCATCGTACGTCGCCTGGTCGCCGAGCCCGGTGAAACACTGGCCGAAGGCGCGGCGCTCGTCATCATCGATATCGACCTGGAACCAGCACAGCGCGCCGCCGCCGACGAATCCGCGGCCGATCTCGACACGCTGCGGCCGGCCTTGGCCGAGGTCCTCGAGCGCCATCGTTGGACACTCGACGAGCGCCGTCCCAAGGCGATCGAGAAACGTCGCGTGCGTGGCCAGCGCACGGCACGCGAGAATGTCGACGACTTGCTCGACGCCGGCAGCACCATCGAATATGCGCCCCTCGGTATTGCCCAGCAGCGCAGCACACGCACGCTCGATGACCTGGTGCGCAACACGCCGGCAGATGGCATCGTGATTCAAGTGGGCAGTGTGAATGGCGCGCACTTCGCACCCGAGCAGGCGCGTTGCATGGCAATGGCCTACGACTACACGGTGCTGGCAGGCACGCAGGGTCGGGTCAGCCACGACAAGACCGATCGCGCTATCAAGGTGGCCGAACAGTGGCGCATTCCGGTGGTGTTGTTCGCCGAAGGCGGCGGCGGGCGCGCCGGTGAAGTCGATGCGCAGGCTGTCCCGAAATTGCAGACCTCGACGTTCGCTCACTTCGCGCGCTTGAGTGGCCTGGTACCGCGCGTCGGCATCGTCTCGGGTTATTCATTTGCCGGCAACGCTGCGTTACTGGGTTGCTGCGACATCATCATCGCTACCCGCAACGCTTCGTTCGGCATGGGCGGTCCGGCCATGATCGAAGGCGGTGGCCTGGGCGCCTGTCGACCCGAGGAGGTCGGCCCGGTATCCATGCAGGCGCCCAACGGCGTGATAGACGTACTGGTCGAAGACGAGGCGGAGGCGGTCGCCGCCGCCAAGCAATATCTCGGTTACTTCCAGGGCGCGATCAGCGACTGGGAGGCTGGCGACCAGCGGCTGCTGCGCCACCTGGTGCCGGAAAACCGCCTGCGCGTTTATGAGATGCGCAAGCTTATCCACGCGCTGGCTGATAGCGGCTCGGTACTGGAACTGCGCGCGCAATTCGGCGTCGGCATCATTACCGCTTTCGCGCGCATCGAAGGCCGGCCGATGGGCATCATCGCGAACAATCCGAAGCACTTGGGCGGCGCCATCGACGCCGATGCAGCGGACAAGGCGGCGCGCTTCATGCAGCTATGCGATGCCTTCGATATTCCCTTGCTGTCGCTGTGTGATACGCCCGGCTTCATGGTGGGGCCAGCTGCCGAGAGCACGGCGCTGGTGCGGCACGTGTCGCGCATGTTCATCACCGCGGCGAATATCAGTGTGCCGCTGCTGGCGGTGCTGGTGCGCAAGGCCTATGGATTGGGCGCTCAGGCGATGACTGCCGGCGGCTTCCATGAACCGGTATTCACCGTGGCGTGGCCCAGTTGCGAGATTGGCACGATGGGCTTCGAGGGCATGGTGCGGCTCGGCTTCAAGAAAGAGCTCGACGCGATCGAAGACCCGGTGGCGCGGCAGGCGCGTTACGACGCCCTGATTGCCAAGGAATATGAGAAAGGTAACGCGCTGCACGCGGCGTCGTTCGCGGTGTTGGACGATGTCATCGATCCGCTCGACACACGCCACTGGATCACCAGCGCGCTGCGGGCGATGCCGCCATTGGCGCGCCGTGATGGCAAAAAGCGTTCGTTCGTCGATACCTGGTAGCGCCAAGCGCGCGCCAGCCGGCCTGCGCTGACTGGCGCGCGGCGCGGTGCACTAGCTAGCGACCTGCTTCCGCCCACCGCAGCAGCTCGTCCTTCCGCACCTTGCCCGTGCCGGTCAACGGGAAGGCATCGACCACGCGAATCTCCGGCACCTTATAGCTGGCCATCACCTCGCGGCACCAGGTGGCAAGCGCTGCCTGGTCCAGTGCCGCTGGCGCATCCGGATCGGCCACCACAAAGGCCACCGGCAATTGTCCGCGCTCACCGTCTTCGCGTCCCACCACCGCGCACGATTGCACACCGGGATGACGCACCAGCATGGCCTCGAGCTCCGACGGAAACACGCTCATGCCTTTCACTTTGAGCATTTCCTTGCGCCGCCCCAGGTAATGCAGATAGCCCGCTGCATCGAGCAAGCCGATATCGCCGGTATGCAGCCAGCCATCGCGCAGCATGCGCGCGCTGGCCTCGGCATTGTTCCAGTAGCCCTTCGCAAGGGAAGGCGAACGCACGCAGATCTCGCCCTCGGCGCCCAGCGCCAGGCGCTCGCCCGTCTCGAAATCGCAGATCTTGAATTCAGTGCCGGGCACCGGCAAGCCGACGAATACCGGCCGCGCCTTCAAATCAAAATCGTCGATATCCATGCCGACCGTGAAGGTGTCGTTGGTATGCGTCTCGGTCATGCCGAAGGGCGCGGACAGCAGGGTCGTGCCAGTTAGCGCTTGCCAGCGCCGCCGATAGTCGGCATTCAGCTTCTTGACGAAGGACACCGCGCGGCAGCGCCGCAGCGAGGTGAGATCGAATTCGCCGACGCGCGGATGTTCCATTACCTCGATCGCGCTATCCATGGGCATCGCCACGAAGGTGCCACGATGCTGATGCACCGCCTGCATGAACGCCAACGCATCCCAGCGCGCCATCAGTACGACGCCGGCGCCGGCGAACATCGGATGGATCATCCCGATATTCTCGCCGGCGATCCAGAACTGCGGCCAGAACGACACCACCATGCCGTTCGGGTCCAGCCCGCCCACGTGATAGTTCGACGCGGCCGTATAGATCATGTCGCCTTGCGTATGGATGCAGCCCTTCGGCAAGCCCGTGGTGCCGCCGGTGTAGTTCAGCGCGGCGGGCGCATCCAGCGTAGGCACCGGCATCGGCGGCGGCGCGGTGATGGCGCGCAATGCCGGCAAGAGGTCGATCGCATCGGCGCAGGCAACGCGCGGGGCACGCAGCATGTCGGGAATCGGCAGCGCTGGCCGCGCCGGCAGCACTTCCTCGAAGCTCGTGACGAACACCACGCGCAGTGCGCTGTCGCTTTTGACTTCGCGCACCACCGGCATCAACGCGTCGAGCACGACGATGGCGCTGGCCTGCGAATCGATTAGTTGATGGCGCGCCTCGTAGGCGGTCGACATCGGGCTGAGCGGCGCGTAGATGGCGCCGCGTTTCAAAATACCGTAGAAGGCGATATTGAACTGCGGGCAGTTGGGCATCATCACTGATACCCGGTCGCCTATACCGATGCCGTGCTGTGCCAGCAGTGCGGCGAACTGGTCGCTGGCGCGGTCGAGCTGCGCGAAGCTCAGCACGTGTCCGTAGAAGATGAGCGCCGGCTGGTCCGCTTGCACGCGCGCCCACGCGCGCAAATATTCACTCAGTGGTATCTCGCCATGTGGGTAGTAGCTGCCGCGCGGCAAGCTCGCCGGCCAGGCCTTGTCCCACAACGCGCGCAAGCTGTCGGTCTGTTGTTCAGTGCTTTCCATGATCGATGTCCGGTTGTCGACTCATTGCCACGAGGGCGGTCCACTAGCCCACTACGCCGCTATCTCGCAATTGCCGAATCGCCTCGGCGTCGTAGCCATGGGCTTGCAAGATCTCATCGCTATGCTGACCGACGGCGGGCGCCGGCCGCGGCCGCACCTTGTTTTCGTCGGACAAGCGAAACGGGCTATCCACCGTGAGGCCGCTGCCCGGGATGCCGTCACCGGGTACCAACGCGCCGGCAATGCGCATCTGTTCGTCGTGCAGCGCATCGGCGCTGCGCGCGACGATGCCCACGGTATGGCCGGCGTCCTCGAACAAGCTCTGCCAGGCGTCGCTATCGCGCTGCGCGAAAGCACCATCCAGTTGCGCGGCCAATTCGGCGGCGTGTTCGCGCCGCGCCGGCGAATCGATAAAGCGCGGGTCGCTCAGCAGATGGCTGAGGCCAACTAGCGCGGCGAAGCTCGGCCACATGCGTTCTTCGGCGATCAGGCTGAGGATGAACCAGCGTGCGTCGCGGCAGCGGTAGTAATTGGCCAGCGCGTTGCGTGGGCGTTGCCGCGGTTGCCGATAGACCACTTCACCGCCGACTAGTGCAGCCTGGATCGACATGGCATTGGCCCAGGCGCCGTTGGCGATCAGCGAGGAACTGACCATACCGCCTTGGCCGGTACGTTCGCGACGATACAAGGCTGTGACGATGGCACCGTACAGCATGCCGCCACTGGGCTGATCGCCCATGCCGTTGGCAGCGCTTGCCGGCGGCCCGTCGGGATCGGGACGCACCAGATCGGCCAGGCCGCTGCGCGACCAATATGCAGTGGCGTCGAATCCCGGCTTCGCGGCTTCCGGCCCGGTTTCGCCATAGCCGGTGAACGACGCATAGATCAGGCGCGGATTCAGCCCATTGAGTTGTTCGTAAGTCAAACCCAGGCTGCCGCGCACGTGCGGCGGATAGTTGGTGATCAGCACATCGGCGGCTTGCACTAGACGCTGCAGTACCTGTTGACCTTCCGGGCGCTTCAGATTCAACGCCAGCGCGCGACGGTTGCGCGCCGCCATCGTCCACAGGTAGTTGTGGTCCGAAATTGCCTGGTTCGGCATCCGATACACCTTGCGGAAAGGGTCGCCATCACCGGGCGCTTCGATCTTGATCACATCGGCGCCGAAGTCCGACAGAATCGTCGCGGCGCCCGGCGCTGCGATATAACCCGCTACGTCGAGCACCTTCAGGCCGTCGAATACCCGCATTGCCGTCTCCATTTTTATTGTTGGTTCGCAAGCGTTGCCGCGCGACGCCAGCCCTTGTTTGGGCAGCGGCTGCTTAAACCATTGATCAATGGTTGTACCATTCTGGATGGCCTGTGCCAGACGGTCAAGGGATGGAAAACCCGCTGTCGTTGGCAATAATTCATTGGTTGTCATATGGTAGAACCAATGCTAACCTTTCAATCCGCTGGTCTTCTATTGCGGTTTGCAAACACTGCGACGGTGGCCACGCCCGTGTTGGTTCCAGCCCGATTTGTGAGATGGCTTGCTGCTGCTGCGTGCGGCAGGCCTGCCGGCGGTCGGGCCGGCAGTCAATCTATCTATTCCATACCGTCTGCATATCGAGCAACGGTGTAACAGGCCTGCGATGAATACCTCGGTTCCGGCGGAGTCCGCGCTGTCCCGCCTGTTTCCCGCCCTGGGCGACCCTGCAGTGCGCCTGTATCTCACCGGGCAGATCGTTTCCGTGATGGGTTCGTGGGTGCTCGATATCACCCTCAATCTGCTGACCTGGCACCTGACCGGGTCGCCGTCGTCGCTCGGTCTGTTGAACTTCCTGATCTACGCGCCCACGGTCGTCGTCACGCCGCTGTTTTCTTCGATTCTCACGCGCGCCAATGCGCGCCGCGTCACTTTGCGGGTGATCTTCGGTACCTTGATGGTCGGCCTCACGCTGACCGTGCTGATGGGCACCGGGCTGCTCAGCATGACCATCATCTTCATGGTCGCCGGCGTGCGCGGCTTGCTGAACGGCATGGAGATGCCATCGCGGCAGATGGTCATGACCGCCGCCACCGACGATCCGGTGCGCGTGGCGAATGCGGTGGCGATGAACACCATGGTGTTCCAGGTGGCGCGCATGCTCGGCCCGGCGATCGCCGCGGCCATGTTCACCACGATCGGCCCTACCTGGGCGTTCGGCTTGAGCACGGCCGCGTTCGCCTTCATGTTGTATTGCGTGCTGCGCCTGCCGGTGGTCGAGTCGACCGAGCACATGGCGGCCAAGGTGGGTCCTTCGGGGATTCGCGCCGCCATGAAATTCGTGCGCTACGATCGTTTCGGCGCTTTGTTTTTTCCGGTGACCATCAGCATGGCGTTCTTCGTGGGCGCCTATCAAACCCTGGTGCCGGTGCTGGCGAGCCGTGTCTATGGCGACGCCGCCACCTTTACCGGCATGTTCTTCGGCGCGGCCGGTGGCGGCGCGCTGGTAGCGGCCATCGTGCTGTCGTCACGTTTCATCATGCCCGCGGTCAAGCATCTGAGCGTGCTAATGGCATGGATGATCGCCGCCGCGCTGTGCCTGATTGGCGCGACCCGACATGCGGCGGTGGTCATGCCGTGTTTCTTCGTGATCGGTTTTGGCTTGACGATGATTTCGACCGGCACCAACGCGGTGATGCAGCGCAACGCGCCCTCGTCCTTGCGCGGCGGTTTGATCGGGCTGTTCCTGGCCGCCTATAACGGCCTGCTGCCGTTGTCGCAGTTGTTGGGCGGCGCGCTGGCCGAATGGCTCAATGTGCGCATGACCTTCGTCATCATGGGCAGCGGTCTGGCGCTCACCATCTTGTGTTTCTTCGCACCGCGCTGGTTGAGCCACGGCCGGCTGGTGTTGGATGGGGAAGTGATTTAGCCCGCTCCAACCCCGTCCGTCCTCCTGACTCCACGCACCGTCTCCCGTCTTAACCCCCCGTAGCGCGCTTTCCCGCTCTCGCGAATTCTCCCCTCGATTACGCCGCATCAGCGCGCCGCCCTGTCAGTCCATAGCCTGCGCCCCCACGCGTCGGCACCGATCCGCCTCGTCTTCGAAACCCCTATACAAGAATTATTTGAAGCGTTATGTTCTTCATAACGTCATTATGAAAAACAGGTTCTCGCACGATGTTACGCACGTCATCCCGGTTGAACCGCATCAATCCGTCGGCCAGCATCGCCGTCACACAGCGTGCGCGCGATCTGGTCGTCGCCGGTAAAGACGTCATTGCGCTGAGCGCCGGCGAGCCGGATTTCGCCACGCCGTCGCATATTGTCGAAGCCGCCGCCCGCGCCGCCGCGCGCGGCGAAACGCGTTACCCGCCGGTGTGCGGCATCCCGGCGCTGCGCGAGGCGATCGTCAGCAAATTCAAACGCGAGAACCAACTGGACTACTTCGTCTCGCAAACCATTGTCTCGACCGGCGGCAAGCAAGTCATTGCCAATGCGCTGCTGGCCACTGTGGATGCCGGCGACGAGGTGGTGGTGCCGGCGCCTTTCTGGGTGTCGTATCCCGAAATAGTGGCGTTCTGCGGTGGCACCGCCGTGCTTGCCGCGGTACGTGCCGAAGACGCGTTCAAGTTGACGGCGGAAACCCTCGACGCGGCCATTACGCCGCGCACCAAATGGCTGATCTTCAATTCGCCGTGCAATCCTTCGGGCGCCGCCTATACGCGCACTGAATTGAAAGCGCTCACCGACGTGCTGATGCGCCATCCGCATGTGTGGGTCATGACCGACGATATGTACGAGCATCTGGTCTACGGCGATTTCGAATTCACGACGATGGCACAGGTCGAGCCCGGCCTGATCGAGCGCACGCTCACCGTCAATGGCGTCTCGAAAGCCTATGCCATGACGGGCTGGCGCATTGGTTATGGCGCCGGCCCACAGGCCCTCATCAAGTCGATGGAAACGATTCAGGGCCAGACCACCTCGGGCGCCTGCAGCATCGCGCAATGGGCCGCGGCCGAAGCGTTGAATGGTCCACAAGACTTCTTGCAAGAATGGCGCGCGGTTTTTCAACGACGCCGGGATCTGGTGGTCGAGCAGTTGAACCGCGCGCCAGGCCTCGACTGCTTGACGCCGGAGGGCGCGTTCTACGTCTATCCGTCGTGCGGACAGCTGCTCGGCAAACGCGCGCCGAATGGCAAGCGGCTGCTGACCGATCAGGACTTCACGATGGCACTGCTGGACACCGAAGGCGTGGCATTGGTGCACGGCTCGGCGTTCGGTTTAAGTCCCAATTTCAGAGTTTCATATGCTGCGTCGACGGCGAAGCTCGAAGAAGGCTGTCGACGCATTCAGCGTTTCTGCGCGCAACTCGCGGACTGATCTTAAAGCCCAGCTACTCCGTCTCCACTTACCGACCTCATGGCTCTCTCCATCGACTTCTCTGATCTGCTGCAAGGCGAGAATCTGCACGCCATCGGCTCGGGAATCGCCGTGACCTTGGAACTGACGCTGCTCGCGTGGCTGCTTGCCATGGTGTTGGGCACGCTGCTGGCCGTCGTGCGCATGACAGAAAACCGCTGGGCTGAGGCGCTGGTTGGCGCGTATGTCGAATATCACCGCAACGTACCGATGCTGGTGCAGATATTCATCTGGTATTTCGGCGTGCCGACGTTGTTGCCCGATGCGCTGCAACGCACCTTGAACAACCACGGCAGTGAATTCATTTTTTCCTGCATCGCCATCGGGCTTTGCGTGGCCGCCTATGTGTCCGAGGATTTGCGCGGCGGCATCCGTGCGATTCCCGCGTCGCAAAGCGAAGCGGGCAGGGTATTGGGATTGAGTTATCTGCAGACCTCGCGGCTGGTAGTAATGCCGCAAGCGGCGCGAATCGCCTTGCCGATGCTGGTCAATCACACGGTACTGCTGTTCAAGGGAACCAGTCTCGGCATGACCGTGGGCGTGGCCGAGCTGATGTATGCGACGCGCGAAATCGAATCGCGGACGTTCCGCACGTTCGAGATCTACGGTGTTGCAACGCTCGTTTATCTCGGTATCTCAATATTGATCATGGTTGCCGGCGAGTTGCTCGAACGGCGCTATCAGCTCAGGGCGAGGTAGCCAGCATGGATATTATCGATATCGTTCGCCAGAACTGGTTGTTATTGCTGGTCGGCCAGTTCCCTTACGGGCCGATGGGCGGTTTGGTCCTGACCTTTCTGCTGTCGTTTCTCGGACTGGTTTTAGCTTTTGCGCTCGGGCTGTTGATCGCACTGGCGCGTATCAGCGCCTACAAGAGCCTGCGTATGCCTGCCACCGCACTGGTGTATCTGATGCGCGGCATACCATTGCTGATGCTGATTTTCTGGGCCTACTTCTTTGTGCCACTGGTGGTCGGCACCAGCGTCAGTGGCTTCACCACGATGCTGTGTTCGCTGGTTATTTATGAAAGCGCCTATCTGGCGGAAATTATCCGCGCCGGTATCCAAGGCCTGCCGTCCGGTCAGCAAGAGGCTGCGCGTGCGCTGGGTTTAAGCGCCTGGCAGACGATGCGTCGCGTGATATTGCCGCAAGCGCTTTACAACATGATGCCCGCCATCATCAATCAACTGGCGATCACCATCATGGACACGTCGCTCGCTTCGGTTATCAGCGTCAACGAAGTGACATTCTCCGCCAATCAATTGAACGCCACCTTGCTCACCAAGCCGCTACAGGTGTACGCGATTTTGGCCGCCGTGTATTTCGTGCTGTGCTTTGCCCTGTCGCGGCTGGCCCATTTGCTGGAGAAAAGGGTGTCGCGCAAGCGTGCCGGCTATCGATCGCCAATACCGGTTTTGAATGTTCTCAACTGAAAGCAATCGAGCACAGCCCATGATGAACGAGCAGCCGGCGCATACAGAGCCCCAGGCCAAGTCGTCGGCGCAGACGGATGCCGTCATCAGCTTCGAACGCGTCGACAAATGGTATGGCGACCACCATGCACTGGTCGATTTCTCGGCGCGCATCCACAAGGCGGAAGTGGTTGTCGTATGCGGCCCGTCGGGCTCGGGTAAGTCGACTTTGATTCGAACCGTGAATCGCCTTGAAGAAATCCAGCGCGGCAAGATTCTGGTGGAACAAAAGGACATCCATGCACCCGGCGTCGATCTGAACCATTTTCGCAGCCGCGTCGGTTTCGTGTTCCAGCAGTTCAATCTGTTTCCACATTTGTCGGTGATCGACAACATCGCGCTGGCGCCAATGCAGGTGCTGCGATTGAAGAAAGCCGAAGCAAGGGAGCGCGCGCTGAGCTTGCTGGAGCGCGTCGGGCTCGCACATAAGGCCGACGCGCATCCGGCGCAATTGTCCGGCGGCCAGCAGCAGCGCGTGGCAATAGCGCGGGCCTTGGCGATGAATCCGCCGGTCATGCTGTTCGACGAACCCACTAGCGCACTCGATCCCGAAATGGTCGGCGAGGTATTGCAGGTGATGAAAGACCTGGCGCGCGACGGCATGACGATGATCTGCGTCACGCATGAAATGGGTTTCGCCCGCGAAGTGGCCGATCGAGTCTGGTTCATGGACGACGGCCGTCTGGTCGAGACCGGCGCGCCGCATGAATTCTTCCAACAGCCGAAGAGCGCACGCGCCGTCAAGTTTTTGTCCGATCTGCGTGCGCATTGACGCGCTCGGCGCAAGGCAATTGCAGGGCAATCACAGACCGTCCGCGAGTTGATCGAAGCGGCCATTTTATGTTGCACTATTCAGGAAGGTGTTTCATGACTTCGTTAATAAAGTACGTCGTGCCGATGTTGCTTGCGGCCGCTTGTCTGCAGGCCGCGCAGGCCGACCAACTGCAGCAGATCAAAGACAGAAAGACCTTGGTTTGCGGCACTTTCGCCGGCATCGAACCATTCGGCTATGCCGATCCGAAGACCCGCCAGACGGTCGGCTTCGACGTCGATCTGTGCGCGGCGGTGGCGCATGAAATGGGCGTGGCACTCGATCATCGCGGCTTGGCGGTCGAAGCGCGTATCCCGGAATTGAATTTGGGAAGAGTCGACATTCTGATCGCCAACCTGGCGTACTCACAGTCGCGTGCCAAGCAAATCGACTATAGCGATGCCTACTATCTGGGCGCCGACATGGTGATTGTGAGAAAGGATGCAGGCATCACCAGCCTCGAACAATTGGCCGGCAAGCGTATCAGCGCAACCAAGGCGTCCACCTCCGAACAAGCAGTGCGCATTCGGCTGCCTACCGCTACGCCGGTAACGTTCCAGGATGCCTCGGCGGCCTATCTGGCCTTGCAGCAAGGCAAGGTAGAAGGTGCCACGTTCAACGCATTGACCTCGGCGATGTTCGTGCACGAAGGCGAGAAAGAAGGGCATCCGGTGCTGCTGATCAAAGAGCCGTTGATGGTCGAGCCGACCGGTATCGGCGTGAAGAAAGGCGAACCCGCGCTGCTGGCCGAAATGAATCGCGTACTGGGCGTATTGGAAGCATCGGGTGAACTGACGCGGCTATGGAATAAATGGCTCGGTCCGAATACCGCGTACGGCCTGACGCGCGATTTCAAGACGACGCCGATCAAGGACATCAAGTTCACACCGCTGCCGTAAGCGTCGCGCACGGCATGCTTGATATAGCCTCTGATATGACTCGTAATGCGACCCCATGATGAACCTCGCAGAACTTAAACAGTTGATTCGTCATCTCGAGCATGCCGGCATCCAGTCGTTGGCGGTGGATGCGCCAGGATTCCGCCTGCGCGTGGTGGCCGACTGGGGGGCGCGGCCGGCCTGCGTCGAATTACGGGATGACGCGGCAGGCGCAGCACCCGAGTTGCCGCCACCGGCGCCGGCCGCTGATGAGACGCGCGAGACCGCAGCCGTCATATTGACCTCGCCCTTCATCGGCTTGTTCATGGCCGCGCACCCGACGCGTCCCGGCATGGGCGTTGAAGCAGGCTACCGCGCCGCGGCGCACGAAGTGCTGGGCCTGGTGAGCGTAGCGGGCGGTATTCTGCGGCCCTTGCGCGCGCCGTGCGCCGGCACCGTGGTCGAGCGCAGCGTGGCCAGCGGCGAACGTGTCGAGTTCGGCAGTCAAGTGTTCGTGCTACGTGCGCACGCGGAGGTAGCGTCCTGATGCGAATCGTTGCCAGTGGTCTCGAATTTCCGGAAGGGCCGATCGCGCTGTCGGACGGCTCGCTGCTGCTCGTGGAAATCGCGCGACAGACGCTGACGCGCATCACCCCCAGCGGCCATCTCGAAAAGATCGCCGAGATACCCGGCGGGCCGAATGGTGCCGCGATCGGTCCCGACGGCTTGGTATACGTCTGCAACAACGGCGGCTTCAACTGGGTACGCGAGGGCGCAACGCTGCGGCCGCATCTACAGGCCGATGCGTATCGCGGCGGCAGCATCGACGTCGTCGATTTGCAAACCGGCCAAGTGCGCTGCCTGTACGATCGTTGCGGACCACACCGGCTGAAGGGTCCGAACGACCTGGTGTTCGACGCACACGGCGGCTTCTGGTTCACCGACATAGGCAAGCGCCGCGAGCGCGATCAGGATCGTGGTTTCGTCTACTGGGCGCGGGCCGACGGCTCGGAAATCCGCGAGGTAATCGCCGGCATGTTATCGCCCAATGGCATCGCTCTGTCACCCGATGGCCAGCGGCTATATGTTGCCGAGACCGATACCGGGCGTCTCTGGTATTGGGATATCACCGGTCCCGGCATGCTGCGCAAACGCGCCTGGCCCGCGCATTACGGAGCGACGCTGCTGGCGGCGGCGCCCGGGTGTGGTCGCTTCGACAGCATGGCGGTAAGCGCATCGGGCAGAGTCTGCGTGGCGGCACTCAGCGACTGCGCTATCTTCGAAACGCCGGCCGATGGCGCGTGGACGCGCTCGCATCCCGTGCCCGACCTGGCCGTCACCAATCTATGTTTTGGCGGCGCTGATTTGTGTACCGCCTACGTCACCATGTCTTACGAAGGCAAAGTCGCCGCCATGGATTGGCACGAGCCCGGCCTGGCGCTTAACTTCCACCTATAGATGACGCGCATGAAACGCTCCCTTGCACCTCGTCTTAGCGCTGTGGGCGAGGGCGCTCTCCTGATGGAGGCACCCGGTTCCTTGCGGCTGTCCGTGCAGCAGCGCATCTGGGCGCTGGCCGAACTGGTGCCGGACTGGCCGTGCGTCACCGACGTGGTATTGGGCATGACGAATCTGCTGGTACTGTTCGATCCGCAGGGCACCGACGGCGCGACCCTGGGCGCGCGGCTCGTCAAGGCATGGGAACAGACGCCGCCACGCGCGCGCGCCGGACGTGTGGTCGACATCCCGGTAACCTATGGCGGCGAGATGGGCGCTGATCTACCCTATGTCGCCGAGCGCGCTGGACTGACGATCGACGAGGTGGTGCGTCTGCATGCCACGGCGTCGCTAACGGTTTATGCATTGGGCAGTTCGCCGGGATTCGCCTACCTGGGCGGTATCCCCGAAGCGATTTTCACGCCGCGCCGCGCGGTGCCGATCGCTCGGGCGGCCGGACGCTCGGTCATGATAGGCGGCTCGCAAACCGGGGTTTCCTGGGCCGCGGGGCCGACCGGCTGGCATGTGATCGGGCGCGCCAGCATCGATGTGTTCGATCTGGCGAACGATCCGCCGGCACTGCTGGAACCCGGCGACATCGTGCGCTTTCGCGTCGAGCAGGTCATCACATGATCGAGATTCTGCAGGCGATGGCGCTCACCACCGTGCAAGATCTCGGTCGCGTCGGCTACCGGCGCTTTGGCGTGGGTACGGCGGGCGCCATGGATCCGGTGGCGCTGCAAGTGGGCAACCTGATGTTGGGCAACGCCGCCGACGCCGCGGCGCTCGAGATCAATCTGTTTCCTTTTCGCGCGCGCTTCCTGCACGACACGGCGTTTGCGGTAACCGGCGCCGATTGCCGACCGCTGCTGGACGGCAAGCCGCTGATGCCTTGGTGGGCCGCGACCGCGCGCGCCGGTCAGGAGTTGAGCCTGCATGCGCCTGCCAGTGCGGCGCGCGCTTATGTCTGTGTGGGCGGCGGCATCGACGTGCCGCGCGTACTGGGCTCGCGCAGCACGCAGTTGCGCGGCGCGATCGGCGGCTTCCACGGCAGGATGTTGGTGAAGAACGACGTCGTGCCGGCCGCTTGTTACACCGGCGCGTCGATCGACTTCGGCGTGTTGCCGCCCGAGGCCGAGCTGGACGCACCGCATAGCGAGCGCGGCACGCTCACGCTACGCGTCATTCCTGCGGGCGAATATGCGTCGTTCACCGCGGCCTCGCGCGATGCCTTCTGGCGCAGCGACTGGAGCGTTACGCTGCAAAGCAATCGCACCGGCTATCGTCTGGCCGGCGAGGGCTTGAGCTTGCGCGGCGCGCTGGAAATGCGTTCATATGGTGTGGTGCCCGGCCTCGTGCAGGTGCCGCCCTCCGGTCAACCGATCATTCAGATGGCCGATGCGAATGTCTCCGGCGGCTATCCCAAAATTGCCACCGTGATCGGCGCCGATCTTTGGCGCCTGGGACAAGCGGCACCGCGCACCAGGCTGCGCTTCGTCGAGACCTCGGCGGCCGATGCGGTGCAGGCGTCGTCGCAAATCCGTGCGTATCTGGAGCGCGTGAAGCGCCTCGCCGCGCGTGCCCGGCTGGATGCCTGAAGCATGTGCCGACCCTGAGTGCCACCGAATCATTTTTTATCGAGACAGCATGCAAATCGACATCAATGCGGACTTGGGCGAGGCCTTCGGGGTTTACAAGATGGCCGACGACGCAAGCCTGCTGGACGTGATCTCTTCCGCCAATATCGCTTGTGGCTTCCATGCCGGTGATCCCTTGATCATGACGCGCACCGTCGAGCAGGCGCTGGCGCGCGGCGTCGACATCGGCGCTCATCCCGGATTCCAGGACCTCGCGCATTTCGGCCGGCGGCGGCTGCCGATCGAACCGAAACGTCTCGAAGCAGAGATCCTGTATCAAATGGGCGCGCTGGACGGCATCGCTCGTACGCACGGTGCCCGCGTCGGGCATATGAGCTTCCACGGCGCACTTGGCAACATCCTCTACAAGGATCGCGGGCTGGCCGAGCGCTTGATCGGTGCGATCGCCGCTTTCGACCGCGACATCATCATGCCGGTGGCACCCAATACTGAGATAGAACGGGCGGCCGAGAAACATGGCTTGCGAACGCTGCGCAAATTTTTCGCCGATCGCGCCTACGATCGCGCCGGCATGCTGGTGAGTCGCGAGATCGCCGGCGCGGTCATCCACAACAACGCGGTGGCCGCGGCGCGGGTCGTGCAACTGCTCGACTCCGGCACGGTTACAACGCTCGACGGCGAGAGCATAAAGATTTCAGCGCAGATCGTCGTCGTGCATAGCGATACGCCGGGTGCCATCGATTTGGCGCAGGCCATACGCAGCGCCGTCGAAGCGGGCGGCGGACACATCGTGCCGATGTCCAGGCTACAGGCTTGAAGGGCAAGCCAGCTTACGTGGCCAGCTTACGTAGCGAAATTACCCAGCCGAATTACCAACCCGATTGCAGATCCGAATTAAAACCCGCGCGCAAGCGCCAGCCACCTCATTCCCCGAGCCTGACCGACATGAACCAAGTCCCAGCGCATCATCCCATCCGCCGCGATTTCGAGCGTGTATCCCCCGACCTCGTGGCCCGCGCCCGCATCTATCAAGCCGCCATCCTGGCCGACGTTGCCGGTCGGCGCGGTACCCTGCACGGCCGCATCCAGCCCTTGGCGACGACCATGCGAGTGGCCGGCCCGGCTTTCACAGTCGAGGTGCGGCCCGGCGACAATCTGATGATCCACGCGGCGCTGGCAATGGCGCGCCCGGGCGATGTGATCGTGGTCGACGGCAAAGGCGATCTCAGTTGCGCGCTGACCGGCGCGCTCATGTCGGCACAGGCCGCCGCGGCCGGCCTTGGCGGCTTTGTCATCGACGCCGCCGTAAGAGACCGCGAAGAATGTGCGGCGCGCGAGTTTCCGATTTTTGCCGCGGGCTGCAATCCGAACGGGCCGACGCGCAGCTTGGCCGGGCAGATCGGCTGGCCGATCTCGATTGCAGGCACCGCAGTCGAACCTGGCGATCTCATCGTCGGCGACGCGGATGGGGTGGTGGTGATTCCGCGCTCGCAAGCGGCACGCATCGTGGCGGCCGCGCAAGCCAAGGTCGATCTCGAATTGGCGCGCGTCGCCGCGATCCGACAAGGTAATCTGGTGAGTGCGTGGCTGCCCATGAGCCTGCGCGCATTGGGATTGCTGGGTGCGGACGAAGCGCTTTGAAGCCCACGCTACAACGCCGAACCAAACAGAATGACTAAAATCGACGACAAAAACCTCGACTCCGACCGCATCGATCGTTCCGTCAATGCGGCGGCCCGCACGCTCGCCTTGCTGGATGCCTTCATCGACCGTGACGGCCCATTGACGCTGGCCGATCTCGAAGCGCAGACGGGACTCTTCAAGAGCGTGATCCTGCGTTACATGCTCTCGCTCGAATCCTCCGGCTATGTGCAGAGGCGTCCGGACGGACGCTACCGCTTGGGCGTACGCGCTTATCAACTCGGCTGCACCTACGAGCATTCATTCGACCTGTCCGAGCAGGTGATTCCGGCACTTGAATGGCTGACCGAGAAAACCAGCGAAAGCAGTTCCCTGTACATCAGGGAAGGCAACGAGCGTATCTGCCTGTTGCGCAAGGATTCCCCGCAGATGCTGAAGGCCAGTATTCCACCGGGCACGCGCTTGCCGCTGGATGATTCGGCCACTGCACAAGTATTCAAGAGATTCTCGGGCGTGGCGCTTGAGCGCTGGTCGCTCGAGCAGTGCATCTGCTACTCGTCCGGCCTGCCCAATCAGCTGATCGAAACCACGCGCTATACCGCGTCGATGTCGGCGCCAGTGTTTCGCTTCGGCGAAGTGCTGGTCGGCGCACTCACCGTGGCGGGGCCGCTCGGTCGCTTCGACCCGGCGCAACAGGCGGCGCGGCAGTTACTGCTGGAAGCCGCGATGGACTTGTCCTTCGCGCTGGGTGCGAGGATTCCCGCCGATGAAAAATAAACACCATATGATGATCGCCGGCGCCACCGGCTTGATCGGCGCCACGGCCATCGAACACTTCACCGGCTTGCCCGACTGGTCGCTCACAGCCCTGTCGCGCCGCAAGCCGGCAGCGCGCGCGGGATTGCGGCATATCAGTGTCGACCTCACCGACTATCCGGCCTGCGAACGCGCATTGAGCGAGGTCGACGACGTCACGCATCTGCTGTATGCAGCGCTTTATGAGAAACCCGACCTGGTCGCCGGCTGGCGCGACGAAGCGCAAATGGCGGTGAATCTCGCCATGCTGCAGAACCTCATCAACGTGTTGGACATTCGCGCGCCGGCACTACGCCACATCACCATCCTGCAAGGCAGCAAGGCCTACGGTTCGCATATCGAGCCGGCACCGGTGCCCTGCAAGGAACGCGCGCCGCGCCATCCACATCAAAGCTTCTATTGGCTGCAGGAAGATTTCCTGCGGTCCATGCAGCCGAAGCGCGGCTGGAACTTCTCGATCCTGCGGCCGCAGATGGTGATGGGATATGCGCTGAACAGTCCGATGAACGTGGTCGCCGCGGTCGGCGCGTATGCGGTGATACAGCGCGAACTGGGGCGGCCCTTGTGCTTTCCGGGCGGCGGTCCATACGTCTATGGCGCGAGCGATAGCCGGGTCATCGCGCGCGCGGTCGAATTCGTCGGCACACACGAGATCGCGGCGAATGAAACCTATAACGTCAACAACGGCGATGTGTGGATGTGGCGCGAAGTATGGCCGCGCATTGCCAGGCATTTCGGGATGGCGCTAGGCGAACCGACGCCCCAGCGTCTGAGCGAAACCATGCCCGCCCATGAAGCGCTATGGACCCGCATCGGCGAGAAATACGCTCTGGCGCCGGTGCCGCTGTCGCAATTGGTCGGCAGTTCCTGGCAATTCACCGACGGCTCGTTCGCCTATGGCATCGAGCGGCCGGCGCACTCACTGCTCAGCAGCATCAAGCTGCGGCAGCACGGTTTTACCGATTGCCTCGATACGGAAGATGCGTTGATCTACTGGCTGACACGCATGCAGGACGAAAAGGTTTTGCCGCGGTAGGCGCGCGGGTCGAGTAGTTACGAGCAGGGCGGCAGCTTGCCGCCCTGAGCGGTGGCGTCCAGCGTTCAGGCCGGACAGAAGCGTTCGGACCAGCGCGCCGCCGGGCCGGCGCGGCGCCTGCGTCGCTTGCCTACTCGCTGGCTTCCTTCATCAACCAGATCTTCTTCGCCTGCGGTGCCGTCACCCGATTGGGCAGCCCCGCGCTGGCCAGCAATTGGCGGAGTTGGATAATGGCCGGCGATACCTCCTGGTTCCAGTCATCGCCCTGCCGGTCGTGCGCCTCTTGCTCGCGTTCAACGATCCAGCGGTCTTCCTTGAAAATGCGCTCGGTGAACCACACCAGCAGCGGCCACGCCACATTCAAGATGCCTGGAATACTCGGCTTGCGAATCGACAGCAGGCCGAAGGTGCGGTTGCGCGTTTGCGCGGCGTCGAGCGGCACGTAGACGATCCACAAGTCCATCACCACCGTGCCGTCCTTGGTAACGATACGCAGCGTCTGGTAGGGATACTCGGTGCGGATCGTCATCACGTCTTTGTCGTTGTTGTCCTCCGAGCGTTTGCGACTCTGGCCGAACACCACGGCTTCGCCGAGTGGTTGCTTGCCGGCCATGCGCGCGAAGGTGTAGTCGACTTCCGCCCAGCCGGCGCCCGCGCGCGTGGCGATGGTGCGCGCGCGCATCTGGCCCATCTGCCGGCGATGCAGAAACTGATGATTCATATCCATCAGATTCTCGTGCATGAACGAGTAGTGGCAAGCCACTTCGCGGCCGAGACGGCGAGTTTTGTATTTCGGGTCCGCCACCGAGCCGAGTGCCGGCAGCGGCCGTGTGCTGGCCAGTGCCGGGTCGCCCGGGAAAATGAAGATAACCCCCTGCGCTTCCTGGCACGGATAAGCGCGCACACCGTTGGGCAGGGAGTCATCGCCTAGATACGGTACGTTGACGCACCGACCGTCGCGATCGTAGGCCCAGCCGTGATAGCAGCACTTCAATGTTTCGCCATCCACCACGCCGGCGTTGAGCGGCACCTGGCGATGTGCGCAGCGGTCCTCCAGCGCGAACACCGCGCCGGTTTTGGTACGCACCAGCACGATCGGCTCGCCCGCGTAATGCACGCCGTGCGCGTGGCCCGCGCGCACTTCGCGCGACCAGGCCACCGGATACCAGAAATCGGGATGGATATCGACGCGGCGCAGGTCGCGATGCACCGGCGCCGGGATGAGAGGGCTGATTTCGCCGATTTCAGTATCGGACAGGGGCGCAGCAAGCATGTAACGCGTCTCCTCAGACAAGACGAAGGGGATGCGGCCGGGTCGCGACAGGCCGTGAGTGTCAGCAGTCTACCCGAGTCGACGCGATGATTTCGAGACGCAGCGATGGCGGGGCGTTTTCCAGCGATTGCCCGGGGCGTCTCGAAATTGTCGGCGCCGACGGCATCCTGATTGGCGTCATATACTGGTTCTTCACGCAACGCCAAGCAGAACGCCAACGCCGCGCCAGCAACGCCACGCTCGGCCAATGTCGTCATCATCAGCACTTCGCCGCGCCGCCAGCCGTCCGTGCGACGCCGCATCGTCCCCCACGCTTCTTCCGCAGGAGATTGCTCGATGCAATACCCAGCCCCAGCTCCACAGACAAAGCCGCCGCACGGCACCGCCCAGCGCCGCATCGATCCGCCGGCAGGCGAGCCGCCGCTTGCCGGCGCGCCGGACGATGCCGCGCCGGCTCCCGACGCGTTTGCCAGCCAGGCTGCGGAGGTGCTGGCGCCGGTGGCCGCGCCGCGCGCCGATGCGACGCCCACGGCCAAGCTGAGCGTCAACGGCAAGGATTACTCGCTGCCGCTCGATCCGCGCACCACGCTGCTCGATGCGCTGCGTGAACACCTGCACCTTACCGGTACCAAAAAAGGTTGTGACCACGGCCAATGCGGCGCCTGCACCGTGCACGTCAACGGACGCCGCGTCAACGCCTGTCTGTGCCTGGCGGCGAACCACGAAGGCGACGCCATCACCACCATCGAAGGCATAGGCTCACTGGCGGATTTGCATCCGCTGCAGGCGGCATTCGTCGAATGCGATGGCTATCAATGCGGCTACTGCACGTCCGGGCAACTGATGTCCGCCGTGGCATTGCTCGATGAACCGATCGGGCCCACCGATGCCGATGTGCGCGAGGCCATGAGCGGCAATCTATGCCGATGCGGTGCCTACCAAAATATCGTGGCGGCGATCCAGATCGTGCGCGGCAAAGCCTGAGGGGGCGATTTCGTGGAACTATTCGAGCTATCGCGAGCGAACAACGTACCCGAGGCGGTTGCCGCGGGGGCTGCTTCTCACACTGCCCAACAGGGCGCCGACGTGCGCTTTCTGGCTGGCGGCACGACGCTGCTGGACTTGATGAAACTGAACGTCGAACGGCCGGCGCGCGTCGTCGATATCAGCCGACTGCCGCTGAACCGCGTCGAAGCGACGGCCGATGGCGGCGTAAAGATCGGTGCCACTGTGCGCAACGCCGATCTGGCCCAGCATCCGTTGATTCGCGAGGCCTATCCAGTGTTGTCACAGGCGCTGCTTGCCGGCGCCTCCGCACAGTTGCGCAATATGGCGACCACCGGCGGCAATCTGCTGCAGCGCACGCGTTGCGTCTATTTTCGAGATACGGCAAGCGCCTGCAACAAGCGCGAGCCGGGATCGGGTTGCTCGGCCATCGGCGGCTTCAATCGCACGCAGGCCATTCTGGGCGTCAGCGAGCACTGCATCGCCAGCAACCCGTCCGACATGAACGTTGCCCTGATGGCGCTCGAGGCCACGCTGGAGATTCACGGCAAGCAGGGCGTGCGGCAGGTGCCGATCGGTGATTTCTATCTGTTGCCCGGTGACGCGCCGGAGCGTGAAACCGTGCTGGAGTCGGGCGATCTGATTACTCAAGTTAGTTTGCCGCCGCTGGCGCCGCACAGCCGCTCGGTCTATTTGAAGCTGCGCGATCGTGCCTCGTATGAATTCGCGCTGGCGTCGGCCGCTGTAGTCGTGCAGGCAAGCCCGGCAGTCGACGGTGCCGAGGGCGCGATAACGCACGCACGGGTCGCCCTCGGTGGCGTGGGCACGCGGCCCTGGCGCTCACCGGAAGCAGAAGCCGTATTACTTGGCGCCGCGCCCAGCGCCGAGACCTTCGCGCGTGCCGCTGCCGCGGCGGTAGCCGATGCGCGGCCGCAGAGCCAGAACGCTTTCAAGATCGAGCTGGTGCAGCGCTGCTTGATCCATGCCTTGAAGCTCGCTACCCAGACCGCTTGATCCTGCCAGAGGAAATCCATTCATGCCTACCGCACTCGATACTCTGCAGTCCATTATCGGCAAGCCGCTATCGCGCATCGACGGGCCACTCAAAGTGACCGGCGGCGCTACTTACACCTCCGACGTCGACATGCCAGGCCTATTGCACGCCGTGCCGGTCTGCAGCAGCATTGCCAGCGGCCGTGTCACGGCGCTCGAGTTCGCCTCGGCCGAAGCAATGCCGGGCGTGCACGCCGTTTTACACCGTGGCAACATCGGCCGTTTCTATCGGCTGGCCGGCAATTCGATGGACACTGGCTACGTCGACGAAGCACGACCGCCATTCGACGACGATGTGATCCGCTATTACGGCCAATATGTGGCGCTCGTGATCGCCGACACCTTCGAGGCCGCCAGCGCCGCGGCGGCAGCCATCAAAGTCAGCTATGAGGTGGCGCCGCACGATGTCAGCGATGAACTCTCGAGCGAGCGCGAATCTGCCGTGGAAAGCGCACGCGGCGATGCGTCCGGCGCCTACGACGCAGCGGCAGTGAAGCTCGACGCCACCTACGTCACGCCCGTGGAAACGCACAACCCGATCGAATTGCACGCCACCGTGGCTTACTGGGACGGCGACAGCTACACCTTTTACGAGACAACCCAGGCGATTTCCAATCACCAGGGCGCACTCATGCAGATGCTGGGTTTGCCCAAAGAGAAAGTGCGCGTGATTTCTCGATATTTGGGCTCAGGCTTCGGCGGCAAATTATGGATGTGGCCGCATTCCCTGCTGGCCGCGGCGGCGACGCGTTCCACGGGCCGGCCCGTCAAGCTGGTCATCAGTCGCAAGATGATGTTCCAGAACGTCGGCCACCGCCCCGTCACCCAGCAACGCATGCGCTTGTCCGCCGACGCCGATGGCAAGCTGACGTCTGTGCGGCATGACTACCTGACGCACACGGCCATCGCCGACGATTACGCGGAAAGCTGCGGCGAGCTCACGCCCGGCCTCTACAGCACGCCGAACCTGCGCGTGACTTCGGGCTTGGTGCATCGTCACGTCGGCTCGCCCACCGCCATGCGCGGCCCGGGCGCGGTGCCTGGCCTGTTCGCGCTGGAATCGGCCATGGACGAGTTGAGCTTTTTGCTGAAACTCGATCCCGTGGCGTTTCGCTTGAAAAACGAGCCGCGCGTCGACGAGAGCACCGGCTTGCCGTTTTCGTCACGCCATCTGGTGGAATGCCTGAAAACCGGCGCCGAGAAATTCGGCTGGTCGGCGCGCACCCCGGAGATCGGTTCGATGCGGCGCGACGGCCTTACTCTCGGCTGGGGCGTGGCGGCCTGCAGTTGGCCTGGCGTACGCTTCTCCGCCGCTGCCACCGTGGATTTGCGCGCCGATGGGTCAGCGCGTGTGGTGTGCGGCACGCAGGACATCGGTACCGGGACTTATACGATCCTGGCGCAATTGGTGGCTTCACAAACCGGCGTGCCGATCGAGCGCATTGAAGTGCAGTTGGGCGACACGGCATTGCCGCCGGGTCCGATCTCCGGCGGTTCGGCGGCCACCGCCTCGGTCATTCCAGCCGTGCTCGACGCCACGCGTGCAGCGGTCGGCATCGTGCTGGCGCGCGCCGTGGCGATTAGCGATTCGCCTTTCCACGGCGAGGCAGTCGACGCACTGGCGTTGCATGAGGGTCGCGTGCATCGGCAAGAGCAGGACCCAAGCAGCGGCGTGCCGTTCAGCCAGATCCTCGATGCCGCGAAGATGCACTCGGCGTCGGGCAGCGCCAGCGCGCAGGGAGGCTTCGACGATCCGCTCAAAAAGAAATACTCAATCCATTCGTACGGCGTGCATTTTGTCGAAGTGACCTGGCAAGCGGAAATCGCGCAGTTGCGCGTGAGCCGTGTAGTCACCGTGATTGATGCCGGCAAAATTCTCAACCCACGCGCCGGGCGCAACCAGATCGAAGGCGCTGTGGTGATGGGCGTGGGCATGGCGCTATTCGAGCACACCCTGTACGACAGCCGCAGTGGCGCGCCCATCAACAACAATCTGGCCGACTACATCATCGCCTGCAATGCCGACACGCCGGCGTTAGACGTTACTTTTCTCGATCATCCCGACACCATCTTCAATGAACTGGGCGCGCGCGGGATTGCCGAAATTGGCCTCGCCGGAATCGCGGCCGCCATCACCAACGCTGTGCATCACGCCACCGGGGTACGCGTGCGCAAGCTGCCAGTGATGATCGAGGATTTGCTGGGTGCCGCGCCACGGCCGGCTTGAGTTGAGCTTGAATAGAGGAGTAGGAACGGTCGGGTTTTCCGAGGGCTAGGGTTAATGCGGTGGCGTAAAACGGCGAGCGGGCATGCGTCTAGCTACTAGCTCATATCAACTTTGGAAGAACCTATCGTGCCTAGCTCAAAAAAAACCAGCGCCCCCGCATCCAAGTCGGCATCCCCGAAGGGCGGCCCTGCGGCCAAAGCAGCCGCTCGCAATACCGGTAGTGCGCCGACGCACAGTGCGTCCGACGCCGCCGGCGACGCCTTGGTAAAGAAAATGCAGGATACCAATGCGCTCGCGGCTGCCATGCCGCACAACCCCAATTCCTTAGTCGATCACGGTCACGACAACGCACTGGCGCCGCAGCCCGGCGCCAGCGTTGCCGCGCCGTCGCCTGCCGTCACGGGCAGCAGCCTGACCGAGGCCAATGCATCTGCCAAAACCGGCAGTGGCAAGCCGCTGGAAGGCGTCAATGCCACGATCACCTCGCTCGACCGCGCGCGCGTCGATGCCAGTGGTCAGACCTTGACCACCAACCAAGGCGTAGCCGTCTCGGACAACCAGAACTCCTTGAAGGCCGGATTGCGCGGTCCGACCCTGCTCGAAGACTTCGTACTCCGTGAAAAAATTACCCACTTCGATCACGAGCGCATTCCAGAGCGCATCGTCCACGCGCGTGGCTCGGCGGCGCACGGCTTCTTCGAAGCCTACGAGCCGCTGACCGAGTACACGCGGGCCGCGCCTTTCCAGGCGGCGGGCAAGGTCACTCCGGTGTTTGTGCGCTTTTCCACCGTAGCCGGCGAGCGCGGATCGAATGACACGGCGCGCGACGTACGCGGCTTCGCGGTCAAGTTTTACACCGACGAAGGTAATTGGGATCTGGTTGGCAATAACATCCCGGTCTTCTTCATCCAGGACGCGATCAAATTCCCCGATCTGATCCACGCCGTAAAGCCCGAGCCCCACCATGCGATGCCGCAGGCCGCCTCGGCGCATGACACGTTCTGGGATTTCGCTTCGCTATCGCCCGAAACCACGCACATGCTGATGTGGGTCATGTCCGACCGTGCCATTCCGCGCAGCTTCCGGATGATGGAGGGCTTCGGCGTGCATACGTTCCGGCTGGTCAATGAGGCCGGAAAGTCGGTATTTTGCAAATTCCATTGGAAGCCGCTGCTCGGCACACACTCGCTGGTCTGGGATGAAGCCGTGAAAATATCCGGTGCCGACTCCGATTTTCATCGTCGTGATCTGTGGGAAGCCATCGAGGCGGGTGAATATCCGGAATGGGAACTGGGCCTGCAAATCTTCACCGAGCAACAAGCGGAAAACTTCAGCTTTGACGTTCTCGACGCCACCAAATTGATTCCGGAAGAGCTCGTGCCGGTGCAGCCGGTGGGACGTATGGTGCTGAATCGCAATCCCGACAACTTCTTTGCGGAAACGGAGCAGGTAGCTTTTTGCACCGCGCACGTGGTGCCGGGCATCGACTTCAGTAACGATCCCTTGCTGTCCGGGCGCATTCATTCGTATATCGATACGCAGATCACGCGGCTCGGCGGTGCGAATTTTCACGAATTGCCGATCAACGCGCCGCTTGCGCCCATCTACAACAACCAGCGCGACGGTATCCATCGCCAGGCCGTGAATCGGGGAAGGGTCGCCTACGAGCCGAATTCACTGGCCGGCGGATCGCCGTCGCAGGCCGGCGCGAGAGGTTTCGTCACCTATCCGGAGCCGGTACAGGAAGACAAGGTGCGCGGCAAGCCGGAAAAGTTCGCCGACCACTACACGCAAGCCACGCTGTTCTTCAACAGCCAAACCCCGGTTGAAAAGGCTCACATCATTGCCGGCATCCGTTTCGAACTCAGCAAGCTGACCGTGCCTGCCATCCGCGAGCGCGTGGTGGCAACGCTCGTGAATGTCTCGGCCGAATTGGCGAGCGGCGTGGCCACCGGGCTTGGCATGGAATTACCGGCCGCTTTGCCGCGTGCGCTGGAAAATCCGGCCAAACCAGAGATTACCGAATCGCCGGCGCTGTCGCTGATGGCGCGGCCCGGCAACGGCGGCATTCGCACGCGCAAGGTTGCATTGCTGGCGGCCAACGGCGTCGACGGCAAGTCCTTGATGGCGCTGCAGGCCGCGCTGGTCGACGCTGGTGCGGTGCCGCTGATCGTAGGGCCCCGTCTCGGCAGTATCAAAACCGCCGAGGGCGGCACCGTCGAAGCTGCTGCGTCCATGGAAAACAGCCCGGCTGTATTGTTCGATGCAGTGGTTCTGCCCGATGGCGAAGCAGGCGTGATGGCGTTGGCCCAAGACGGGCACACGCTTGAATTCCTGAAAGACCAATATCGGCACTGCAAGACCATCCTGGTGCTGGGCGCATCGAAGTCCTTCACCGACCAACTGGGTATATCCGCAACGCTGCCCAGCGGCGAGGAAGACACCGGACTGCTGTTCGCAAAGGGCAGTGACGCGAAGGCCGCCAGTCAGGCATTCATCGCGGCCATCGCCATGCACAAGCACACGGTGCGCGATTCCGATCCGCCACTGATCTGAATGGGTGGTTCAGCGCTTGGCCGATGATTCGACCCTAAACCTTCACCCATAAGCGGTCGCCGTCTACCTTGGTTTCGTAGACGGCGACATCTTCCTCGGTCGGTCCTTCCAGGCAACGTCCGGTGGCCAGGTCGAACTTCGCCTCATGCAGCGGGCACTCCACGATCGAGCCCTCCAGAAACCCTTTCGACAAGCGCACGAACTGATGCGGGCAGACATCGTGAATGGCATAGCATGCCTGCCCCACTTTGAAGATCCCGATGGGGATGTTCTCGACCGTGACGCCGCGCGGCTCGTCCTCTTTCAAGCTCGCGAAACTACCGATGTCATGCCATTGGGTCATGGTAACGATTCCCTGCGGTCAAGCGGTTTCGACGATGCGGATATGCGTACGCTGCTCTTCGGCAATGCTCCGATCGACGAAGCGCCGCGCTTGCAGCCGCGCATTGTCCGATTCGATATCGACGTAGTTGCGCTCCGGGTAGCGCTGCAGATTCAGTTCCTGTTCACCCAGAATGGTGATGTCCTCGCGAATCGTGAAAGCGATTTCCTCGAACATGCGCTCGGTAACTGCCGGGTCGTCGATACAGTGTCCGTTCGCCACTGACCAGAAATAATGGCAACTGCCGTCGGTCTCAGGCGTAATGCCATGGAAGATCTTCAATTGAATGCCACCTACCCGATTCGCCGCATCGTCGATACCATGCCCGGCATCGATGCCGCCTGACCATTGCAAGATATTTGAGGGTGCGACCAGTTCGAATTCCTGCCAACGATCGATCAAGCCGTCGAACTGTACTGCTTTCAAGTAGGTGGAAGGCGGCACCGCGTCGAGCATCAGACGCGTCAGTTTCACACCGGTCGGCGTGCGTTCGACCTTGGTGTTGGCGTTGACATGATCTTTGGTGGTGCCGCCGATGGTCTTGTTATGCACGAAACCCAGATGACTTAGATCAAGCAGGTTGTCGATCACCAGCATGTAGTCGCATTCGACGTGAAGCAGCTCATTTTTATGCGGCCAATTCTGATGGTCGTTATGCCACGGCACGTTCGGGATTACGGTCGGATCGGCATCCGCCGATTCCCCCATCCAGATCCAGACCATCTCGTCTTTTTCCACGACCGCGTATTTCTTGATGCCGGCGCCTGGAGGAATGGTTTTCTGGCCCGGAACGTCCACGCAGTGACCTGCCGCATCGAACAGCAAGCCGTGATAGCCGCACTCGATCTTGCCGGCATGCACGCTGCCGCACGACAGTGGCAATCCACGATGCGAGCAACGGTCTTCGAGTGCCGCGACCTTGCCTTCAGGATCGCGGAAAAACACGATCTTTTCATTGCACAGAGTACGGCCAAGCGGTTGGCCTTCGACGATTTCACGACCGAATGCCGCAACATACCAAGTATTGCGCAGGAACATTTTTGTCTCCAGAAAACGTTTAGTCGTTGGGACCGTCATGCGCGCACGCCGCTCAAGTACACGATAGTGCTCGTGCATGCAACGAGCGCTGCATGGCATAAAAAGGTCGCCGCGTGCACGGGTTTGTCCAAAGCCCGCTTGAATTGCGCGCAATGTACCGTGTGCCGGGGAGCGTGTCGGATCGATGATGGGGGATCATGATTGTCTCCTGCCGTAGCCGTCGCAATGCGGCCTTACATGGATTCTCTGCGGCGCTGGCCCTTTCGACAATAGAATAGAAGACATAGTGATTATCAGATTTTCTGATACTGGGGCATCCGTGAAACTCGATTTGAACCTGTTGCCGATCGTTCTCGCGCTGGCGGAAGAGGGCACGGTAACCGCCGCGGCGAGACGCTTGAATATGAGTCAGCCCGCACTGAGCGGCGCTTTGTCCAAACTGCGCGACCGCTTCCAGGATCCTCTTTTCGTGCGAACCGGTCGCGGCATGGAACCCACGCCGCTGGCGCTGCGGCTGCTGCAGCCGATTCGGCTGGCCATGAATATCGTCGAACATGACATCCTGCAGCCGGTCGAATTCGAGCCGGCCCGCAGCAGTAAGGTGTTTACCCTTGCCATGACGGATGTCGGCGAAATGACATTCGTTCCCCCCTTGCTCGACCATCTGCGGCGCGAGGCCCCCGGCATGTCGATTCGCACAGTATCGCCATCGTCCGAACAAACCGAACGGGGACTCGAGGTTGGCGACATCGACATGGCAGTCGGCTATTTCCCTGATCTGAAAGGCAACAACTTCTATCAACAGCGGTTGTTCTCCCACGGCTTTGCCTGTCTGTTGCGGGTTGATCATCCGATTCGAAGCGCGCGCCTCACTACCAAGCAGTTCCTTGCGATGGGGCACGCCATCGTGCGTGCGGAGGGCCGAAGCCAGGAAGTGTTCGAGAAATTCCTGCTTAAAAAGGGCTTCAAGCGCTCGGTGGTACTCAGCACTTCGCATTTCATGAGCATTCCCAGCATCATCGCGCGCTCGGACCTGGTGGCGACAGTGCCATTGGGTCTGGCGACCGCGTTCTCGCAGATGCCCAGTATCCGCATGGTCAAACCGCCTTACGAAATTCCCAAGTTCGATCTGCGCACGCACTGGCATCGGAAATTCCACAATGATCCAACGAATCGCTGGCTGCGCGAGGTCATCGCCGCGCTGTTCAACGACGAACTGAATCCGTGGCGCGAGCCGAACGTCTGGTTAAAATAAAAATTACTCTGCATAGCTGCAAAGACGCTATACCCGCTATGGCAATGGTTGCTGTTGCGTCACGCAGTGAATGCCGCCGCCCCCCGAGGCCACCGCGTCGATATTGAGCAAACTCACGCGCCGTTGTGGAAACAGACGCTGCAAGGTATCCGCGGCGCGCTGGTCGCCAAGCGGGTCACCGAATTCCGGCACCAGCACGCCGCCGTTGACGATGTAGAAATTGACGTAACTCGAGCAGAATGCCTTGCCCGCAAAGCGCTTGCGTGTCCGCCTTGGGTTCTCGATAACCACCACTTCGAGCGGACGTTCGCGCGCATCGCGCGCGGCGCTAAGCAGGCGTAAATGCCGGCGTGTCAATGCGTAGTCGAAATGATTGCGGTCTGCTTCGATGCTCACGACCACCGTACCGGGTCCCGCGAAGCGCGCGTAGCCGTCGACGTGGCCGTCGGTAATATCTCGGCCCGCGATACCGGGTAGCCAGATAATCTTTTCCAAGCCGAGCGTCTGCTTAAGAATGGCTTCGCATTCGTCTCGATTACGCTCCGGATTGCGGTTCCGGTTGACGATACAGCTCTCGCAAAGAATGGCGGTGCCTTCGCCATCAACCTCGATGCCACCGCCTTCCAGCGTCAACACCGAGCGTATCGGCTCGGCGCGGGCCCTTGCTGCGACACTGGCGGCGATGGTTGCGTCATCGGCATGCTGTTGCTTGCCGCCCCAACCATTGAAGTTGAAGGCGACCGCACCGAGGCGTCGCTGGTTATCGAGCACGAAAACCGGGCCGCTATCGCGTATCCAGATATCGTCCAGTGCCGCATCCCATAGCGTTACGCGCGGCCCACAGGTCGATTGAGCCAATTCGCGTTCTTCCGGACGAACCAGCATCTTCACCGGCTCGTGCTCGGCAATGGTCCGGGCGATCGCGGCGATCTGGCTTTGCACGGCCGCGATCGAGCCAGGCTTCCACGTATGTTTGCTGGCACCGAATGCCATCCAGGTACAGTCGTGCAGCTCGTGCTCACCCGGCATCCGCCACGTCTGGGGTTGCTGCTCGATAGAGGGGTGCGCTTGCTCGAACTGATTCGCAAGTCGCAGCCCGGAATCGGCTTCGGTCGACTCAGGCGCATCTTGGGCAGTGTCGGGCTGGATGGGCGAAAATTGTTCAGGCGCTAGTCTCATGGCAATCGTCGGTAAGTAATGAGGAGACCAATATATCGACGACGAAAGGGTTTGCGAAGTAGGCCGTTCGGCTAGTAGGCGAGCAGCGTAGTTGCGACTAGCATCTGCCTTGTCGCCGCTGAATTAGTCGTCCGCAAGTCGCTTGCTCCAAGTCACCTGGGAACGGCGGAGCTTTCTCCTTACCGCAGCAAGCGGCGGGAGCCCCGATCTTTGACAATTCGCATTTCATGCCCAGAGCACGCCGAGTCGCCATTTGGTGTGCGGCCGACACCGCAATAACTTCGCGCAGCGGCAGCAGCCGCTCGAATCTGCCCACGCGTCGGTTAGCGGCGTGGCAGAATGAATGCCCGATGACGAACGAGAGGAAACTCCGATGCCAGACACTTCGTCGAAACCTTCCGGTGCAGCCGCTGCCAAGGGCGCTAGCCCGCGCCATGCCACAAAACCTGCCGCCAAGCACGTTCCAGCAAGCAGCAAGTCGGCCAGCACAGCTTCGAAACCCGCGGCGCCGCGACGCCGGGCCCGGAAAAATCCGGCGCACGGCAAGGCGACCCGTGGCAAATGGTCGAATGCGGTAACGCAGCAAAGTGACGCGCTGGATCTTGAATCCGCGGTCTTCAAATCGAAAGACCCGACCCGCGTAGCGAAGTCGTTGAAAAGCTCGGCCGAGAAAAGCAAGCGTCGCAAGGGCAGTCCGTTGCAGTCGGCGATGTCGATGCTTAATTTTTATATCAACCGCGCTGGCAAGAATCTGCCGAAGGACCAAAAGAGCGTATTGCAAAAGGCTAAGGTGCGCTTGCGACAATTGTTCGGCCGTCCGGCTGCCTAGCGCCACCGTCGCCGCGCAAGTGTACGAAGCTTGCGTCCCGCAGACCTCGGCGCCCCGTTCCGATCAGGCGCGGAGATGAGGCCGAATGGGGCGCCGCTACCGTCTCGACGCCGCTGATGCTCGATTGCCCGCGGCTGCTCAGCGCTTATTTCATTCGGCCGGGCGGGCTGACCGGCATGGGAACGTCGAGCTTGCTGCCATCCGAAAGGTCGATTTCCACATGTATGGTGTCGCCTGGCGCGATCTTGTGCTTGGCGTCGGTCAACATCAGGTGGTAGTCGCCTGGCGACAGGGCAATCTGCCCATGCGCGGGAACATCCAGCTTATCCACCATCTCCATCCGTTCGGACGAGCCGTTGTGAACGGAGCGGTGCAGCATTGCGCTGTCGTAATCGGGACTGCTCGCCGACACGATCGCTAGAGTCTGGCTGCCATGGTTGACGATCGTCATATATCCGGCGGCTGGTAAGCCACTGGGCAGCCAACGGACCCAGGCCCCGGAAACGCTGACGGCGTTAGCTGGAGCGGCTTCTGATGAAGGTGCGCAGATGAGCGCCCCCACCAATGAAATGCCGCCGAAGAGGGCCGCGCGCGTGGCCGTTATGCGGCGCGCGCGTGGCTGCAGCGAATTGATCGGCGCGTCGGTGCTTTGAGGTTTTGCCGGCGCCGGCAAGCGACGTGCGGGAACAAGGAAATTCATGGTGTCCAGTAAGGTTCAAGACCGCGCCAGTCGGCGCAGGTCGTGCATCATGTTTTCGGCGGTATCCGTCGATGACCCGAGCAGTCGCGCCCGGCCCGTTTTGTCGAATATATAGATCGCGGAACTGTGCGTCACCTCGTAGGCGCCAGATGGGTCTGCTTTCGCCGCCTCATAGGCTACGCGGTAGCGCTTGGCCAACGCTTCGATCGCCGCATCGTTGCCAGTCAATCCCACGGCGTGCTCGGCATCGAAGGCATCGACATACGCGTGCATCACCGGCGGCGTGTCGCGCTGCGGATCGACCGAGATAAAGAGAATCCGCACGTCGCGCGCGTCGCTGCCCATTCGACGCAAGACGTCGGTGAGATGCGCCAGCGTGGTGGGGCAAACATCCGGACAGTGCGTGTAGCCAAAGTAAACGAGCGCGATCTTGCCGCGGTAGGCCTCGGCCGTCACTGGATGTCCGTCATCGGCGACTAGTGAGAACTTCAGATCCGGCAAATGACCGGTAATGTCGGTGAGTCCCCACTTAGTGTCGTTGGACGAGCAGGCACTGAACGACACGGACAACAAAACCGCTGTCAGCGTGACGAAGAGAGTTCGCCAGACGCGATACGAGAGCAGGGGATGTAGAGCCGTCTGGAGGAGCCGAGGTTTTCGCGCACTTGCGGCACGGGCATCGTATCGGCAAGGCCTCGTCTGAAGACTAATGAGGCGGTCTGCCGACTGTAAAGGCAGAGAGTTAAGCGACCGCTTCATACCCAGGGAATTCCAAAATGGTGAAGGTGTTTGCTTGAAAAGCGCTAAGACTTTAACGCATTTCCTTGCTCTTCAATCGGCTTGGCAGTGAGATTGGGGCAATTTGACGCATCAGGAATCGAGCGTTGTAAGATGCTCATCCGTATCGCAACACCTCGCGCCAGTTCGCGACGCCCTGTAGCCCTTCGTAGCTCGGAATCTCCTGTCGTGCTGCATGTGGGTTCCCGTCACGCCGTCGCCTCGGCGCTCAACAACCAATCAGCTGGACAGCCAATGCCGGAATCATTTCGCTTTCCCCCGCTGGCGCGGGTCGCCTTCTTTTTCGATTTCGACGGCACCTTGGTCGATTTGGCTGCCACGCCCGATGCCGTGCAAGTTTCGCCTCGCCTCATTGGCTTACTGTCGGCGCTGGCCGAACGTACCGATGGTGCTCTGGCCATTGTCTCTGGCCGGCCGCTGGCCGACATCGACCAGTTTCTGGCGCCGCTGCGATTGCCAACTGCCGGTTCCCACGGAGCCGAGCGTCGTGATGCGTTCGGTAAGCAATGGCGGCTGAATGCCGCGGAGGCGCCTCTCGCTCAAATGGCCGATGAACTCGGCGCCGTGGCCCGCAGCCACCCCGGCATGTTGCTCGAGCGCAAGGTTGCCGGCGTTGCGCTGCATTTTCGAAATGCGCCAGACTGCGAAGCGGTGGCACGCGCTGCGGCGGAGCGTCTGATTGCGCGATACGCGGACGCTTTCGTGCTGCAGCCCGGCAAGATGGTTTTCGAAATCAAGCCTAAAGGCGTTGATAAAGGGCAGGCTATCGCAGCGTTCATGGGCGAAGCGCCATTTGTTTCTCGTATACCGATTTTCGCCGGTGACGACCTGACGGACGAAAAGGGTTTTGCGGTCGTCAATGAGGCCGGTGGCGTTTCAGTGAAGATCGGCAACGGTGACTCGATAGCCACGCTGCGAATCGCATCGGTTCCGGCATTTCTCGAGTGGCTCGACGCGCGCCTTGCCGGCGAATGATCTCGCCTCCAAAACGCTGCGGTGCGCCGTGCGTGGCACCCCACGATAACGGCGTATCAGGCCACCCAGGCCGCGTGGTGCTGTTGCACATCATGCAGCGCCGGGTCGAGCGGCCGACCCGCTTGTCGCGACAGCAATTCCCGATAAAGTCCTGGTTGATTGCGTAATATCTCGGGGGTGTTGTCGTCGACGATCTTGCCCTCGCTCATCACCACGATGCGATCGAAATTCTGCAGTGTGGACAAACGGTGGGCGATGGCGATTACGGTGCGTCCTCGCATTACGCGGTCGAGAGCCTGTTGAATTGCCTCTTCCGACGCGCTGTCGAGAGCGGAAGTGGCTTCGTCCAGCAGCAAAATCGGCGCGTCTTTCAGAATGGCACGCGCAATGGCGATACGTTGCCGTTGACCGCCCGACAGCTTGATGCCGCGGTCGCCGACAATGGTGTCGAAGCCTTCTGGCATGGCCTCGATAAATTCGGTACAGCGCGCTTCGTCAGCGGCGGCATATACCTCTTCCGCGCTCGCGTCCGGTCGGCCATATTGAATGTTTTCAAGCACCGATCGATGAAATAGCGAAATATCTTGCGGCACCACAGCAATCGCATGCCGCAAACTGTCCTGCGTCAGTAGAGCAATGTCCTGCCCATCGACTTTGATGGCGCCATCCTGGGCTTCGTAAAAACGCTGCAGCAGCGACAGCACCGTAGACTTGCCGGCGCCAGATCGGCCGATCAATCCCACGCGCTGGCCGGCCGGAACGGTCAGATTAAAGTCTTCAAGAATTGCCTTGCGCCGCGGATAGGCGAAGTGCACGTGCTCGAATTCAACTCGGCCGCCCTGTCGCACCAGGCTCTCAGCGCCAGCCTGATCGGGCATTTCGTGAGGCTGCAGCAGCGTTTCCACCGCCTCCGCCAAACGTGCCACGTGCTGAGTAATATCGACCAACGCCACGGCAAGATCGCGCGTGCCATGCAAAATCGTGAAGCCCAAGGAACTGATCAGTACGATATCGCCGGAAGTGGCTTGGCCCCGCTGCCACAGCAATAACGACCAACCCAGCAATGCAGCGGAAAGAATGGCCGTGACTACCGCATGCAGCAGCCGCAGCTTTTCGAGATAAAGCAGGCTGCGAGTGCGCGCCGACATTTCTTCTTCGACCTTGCCGCCGAAGCGCTGCTGTTCGCGAAATGTGGCGCCGAATGCTCGCACGAGGCCCATGTTGCCGATGACATCCACCAATTCGCCGTCGACCGCCGCGGCCTTGGTCGCGAAAACGTGGTGGCGCTGCGTGCCACGCCCGGCCAGCTTGAACAAAACGGCCGCAAGAATCGCTGAAGTCACCAGCAAGCCGGCCGCCATGATCGGATTGACGGCGATCACCATCAAGATCGCGCCCGTCACCGCCAGACATGGCGGTAAAACGTTCCAGGAAAAAGTGTTTTCGGCGATATACGTAGCGTTCGACGTGGCCGTGATGCGGCTGGCCAGCATGCCCGGCTGCTTTTCCGAGAAATAGGTGGGCGCGTGACCGCTCAGATAACGAAACAGGTCGCGCCGCAAATCCCCGGTGACTTTTACGAATGCGTGCGATCCCACCCATCCGCCAATGCGCCACAACATATTGTCAGCGGCGATCAAACCGACCAAAATCAGGAACGCGTCGAGCAGGGTACCGCTGGCGCTGGCCTGCCGGCCCATGCCGAGGACGTCGATCAAATGTTTGATCGCGTACTGCGAAGCCAATGCGCAGCCGACCGCCGATAGCACACTGATCATAACAACCGCGTGTGACCATGGATGACGCCGGATGTAACGGAACAGAAACGACAACGGACGGTCCGCGTAGCTTGAGAGTTCCGCGTTACGCGCATTGCGCTCGGCGACGGAGAGATGTTCAAAGGAACGCGCTGACGCGTGGGGAATTGCCATAAAGGCCTCAAGACGGATGGTGCGGAGAAAACAAGACGCGCCATGCTTGCCGCAGTGCAACGTAATGTACGTGAGTCGTCCCAAAACGGAAGAGCCCAAGTGTTTCCATGATGTAACAAGATAAATAGTTTGAAATCATCGCCGCCACCGATTTTGCGCTCGCCGATAATCGCACCACGGATTCGCCTGGAGCCGCCGCATGGCCAACGCAGGCTGAAAGCCGGCCCAGTGCCCGATGGCGGGCCATATCGTTCGTCACGTTTTCAATGGATCAGGACTACCTATGCGTATCGCCCAAGTCGCGCCCTTGCACGAGGCGGTGCCGCCGAAGCTCTATGGCGGCACGGAGCGTGTCGTTTCTTATTTGACGGAAGCTCTTGTCGAATTGGGACATGAAGTAACGCTGTTCGCCAGCGGCGATTCGCAAACCTCAGCGCGCCTCGAGGCCGTTTGGCCCCAGGCGCTGCGCCTGGATCCCACAATTCGTGACGCCATGGCGCCGCACATGCTACTGCTGGAAACGGTGCGCCGCCAAGCCGCCGATTTCGACATTTTGCATTTCCACATCGATTATTTCCCATTTTCGCTATTCACGCGTCAGCGCACGCCGTTCCTCACGACGCTGCATGGTCGGCTCGATCTGCCCGAACTCAGCCCGATCTTCAATGTTTTCCCGGACGCCCCGGTCGTTTCGATTTCCCAAAACCAGCGTAACCCGTTGCCTCAGGCGCAATGGCTGCGTACCGTCCATCACGGCCTGCCGGAAGGTTTGTTGCGGCCGAGAACCGATATCAAGCCGGGCTATCTGGCATTTCTGGGGCGCATCTCGCCAGAGAAACGCGTCGATCGTGCGATTCGCATTGCGCAGCAATGCGGCATGAAAATCAAGATTGCGGCGAAACTCGACAAAGCCGATCGAGGTTATTACGAAGAACACATCAAACCCCTGATGGCATTGCCACACGTCGAATACGTCGGCGAAATCAACGAGGCCGAAAAATCCTCGTTCCTGTCAGGCGCGCATGCACTGTTGTTCCCGATCGACTGGCCAGAGCCGTTCGGCCTGGTGATGATCGAGGCCATGGCATGTGGCACTCCAGTGATTGCCTTCAACCGCGGCTCGGTTCCCGAAGTGATTGAAAACGGCGTGTCAGGTTTCGTCGTCGAAGACGAGCTGGGTGCCGTGGCAGCGGTCAATCGTCTCGGCACACTATCCCGCGAGCGCGTGCGTCGGTGTTTCGAGGAACGCTTTACCGCGCGGGTCATGGCGCAGGCCTATGTGTCCGCTTACGAGCAGTTGATGCGAAACCAAAGGCCGAATTTGCGCGAAGTTGCGGCAGGCTAGGGGGCCTCGCGCTCACTGTCAGGAAGTCTGATCTTCACGGTACGGCCAGTTGGGCGGCGCCCGGTTACTCGGCGCCGCCCAGTCTTTTCCGCGCGGCCTATAATCGCTGCGGCAAGGCATATCGGTTCATGCCATCGCCTACGCGAAATCGGACACTCATGCCGGCCGGCATGCAGATGGGCAAAGCGGAATAATTTATGAGCAGTAGGCGGGGAGGATTGGCGAGGGAAGCGTCGGCGCCGGGAGCGGCCCTGCTTTTCGTGCTGCGTGCGATTGGGCTGATTATGCTGGCGCGCTGGCTCTATGCCATGTCCTCGATCGGCTTCCTCGGCGGCCTGGAGGCCATGAGCCGTTCGCTTTGGGCCTGCGGACATGCTTGCTATCTCTTTCTATTGCTGGTGCTGCCGGGCGCCAAGCCCTCGGTCGAACGACCATTTCAGCCATTGCCGCGCTGGCTGCGCCGCGTGTTGCGGCTGTTCGCCTTGGTGGCCTTCTTTTTCAGCATGTTTTTCATCGTTCAGTTTTTCGTGCAGACCGGCACCACGCGCTTAGCGGAAGCCATCATGCAATCGAATGGTTGGCTGGTGTTGGCGCCGGCGCTGTATCTTGCCGTAGTGTGGTTGTGCCGGCCGCGCGCCCGGTGGCGCAACCGGCCAGCGTCCGGCCAGTTCGCGATCGGCCGTTTTGCCGTACTGGTCGATTTTGCGGCGCGTCAGGCCACCGTCTGGGACGAAACGCGCCGTCTTGGCCGCTATGCCCTCGATGCTTTATCGATACAACGTCACCAACGTTTCGGCCGGGGCTGGATCGAATTACGTCGGCGTAACATCGCTCCCGGCCCGGCAGGCACCGGCGGCACCGCGTCGGACACTCGGCTTTTCACCGTCCTTGAGGGCCGGGCCGAACGCCGCGCCGCCGAGCGGCTAAGCGCCGCTTTCGCGGTCGAGCGCAACACCTTGAGTTCGCCGCCGCAATAATAAGCGTCGGTTCAAATTACGCGGTTCTTGTGCTCGGCCCAATAGCGGTCACGCAACAGGCGTTTATATAGCTTGCCGTTCTCCTGGCGCGGCAACTTCGCCTCGAAGTCGATGCTGCGCGGACATTTCAGGCCGGCGAGCCGTTCCTTGCAATAGGCGATCAGCTCCGCTTCCAGTTCCGGACCGGCCATCGCCATATCGACTGGTTGCACGACGGCCTTCACTTCCTCGCCGAACTCCGCGTTGGGCACGCCGAAGACCGCAACATCGACGACTTTCGGATGCAAGGTCAGTGCGCCTTCCGCTTCCTGGGGATAGATATTCACGCCGCCCGAAATGATCATGTAAGCCTTGCGATCCGTCAGATACAGATAGCCTTCCTCATCCAGATAGCCGATGTCACCCAGCGTTGACCAGCCACGATCGTTGAACGCTTCCTGCGTCTTCTCCGGGGCATTGTGATAAACGAATTTCCGGCTGTTGGCGAAATAGACCATGCCCGCCTTCCCAGTGGGCAGGTCGTCGCCGTTTTCGCCGACGATATGGATATCGCCCATCATCGCGCGCCCGACCGAGCCTTTATGCGCCAGCCAGTCGTGCGGCGCAATCATCGTCAGGCCGCTGCCCTCCGAGCCCGCATAGTGTTCGTAGATGACCGGACCCCACCACTCGATCATGCGGTCCTTGACCGACACCGGGCAGGGTGCGGCCGCATGCAAGGCACACTTCATCGACGACAGATCGTAACGCTGGCGCACTTCTTCCGGCAGTTTCAGTAGCCGTACGAACATGGTCGGCACAACCTGGGTATGTGTGGCGCGATATCGTTGGATCACGGCCATGAATTGCTCGGGATCGAATTTTTCCATGACGATGACGGTGCCGCCCAATCGCATCACCGTCGAACTGAATCCGATCGGCGACGCATGGTAAAGCGGCGCCGGCGATACGTAGATCGTGTCGGCGTCGAAGCCGAGGAAGCGACTGATAACCCCCAGCACCGGTACCATGGTTTCGATCGGGCTATTGGCGAAAGGCACCTTGATGCCCTTCGGCTGGCCGGTCGTGCCCGATGAATACATCATATTGTGGCCGCCGACCTCGTCGGCGATCGGCGTGGCGGCTTGTCGCCCGGCGCCCTCGATCCAGGATTGGTAATCCGTCAGCGCCTCGTCGACAGAAAGAAATACTTCGACCGCCGGACACAATGACACCAACTGCTCCGCTACTTGCCGCTGGGCTGCTGAAGACACCAGCACACGCGCACCGCAGTCATTGACAATGTAGGCGGCCTCGGCCGCCGTCAAATGCGTGCTGACCGGCGTGAAATACAGACCCGATCGCGCCGCGGCCCAATAAATATCGAAGAAGCGCGGATGATTCTCCAGCAGCACGGCGATGTGATCGCCCGGCTGCAGCCCCAGTTCGCGCAGCAAATGGGCGCCCTGATTCGAACGGGCTTCGAGTTCGGCATAGCTGACGCTCACGCCGGAGTTAGCCATGATGTAGGCCGGCTTATCGGGATTCGTGCGCGCGTGGATCGAGGGATGGGACATTGGCCGTGGACGGTGCGGTGAAGAGGGCGGTTGATCGGACAGGCGTGGCTCGATAGGCCGTGAGCCGGCATATCGGGCGCGTGCCAGTTTGGAGCCGCTCGCGCACCGCCTCAATGACGGTTTGGGAGAATCCCATTGGCCAAATTGTGCAAGCGCCAAACCGCATCAAACCTCAGGTCCAAAGGTGAGCGTTTGCCGTTCGGCGATGTCGGAAGGGAAGGTTTTGCTGACAAGCGTTTGCCGGCAGTTCGTTGCGTACGCGTGCTGGGTACGTGAGCCGGCGGAGGTATTTGCAGTGGCTTGAGCCCGCGCTGCGTCGATCGGATACAGCGCGTCGCGTAAGTTCTGTCGAACCGAGCGCGAATTTGGAGAGCTGCGAAAACTGGTGGGCGGTACAAGTTTCGAACTTGTGACCCCAGCCGTGTGAAGGCTGTGCTCTACCCCTGAGCTAACCGCCCGGATCTTGCGCAAGCTTTGAATCTCTCGGAGCGCGGATATTCTCGGCCCTGAGGAGCGGCGGATTATAGACCGCCCAGGGCCCCTGGCGCAAGCACTGGCGCTTCGACCGCGCGCCAGACACAGGCTTGGCGCGCTGCGCGGTCGAGTTCATCCAGCACTCCCGCGTGGGCCGCCAGCTCGTCCGCTGACGCGCTCAAGACGGGCAGAATCAGATCAGCCAAGGCAATCGCACGGGCCGCCGCCTGATGACCGCCTGCCTCCTCGCCGAGCATATCGATGACCAGACTACCCTGTCCGCGGGTCATGGCCAGGTAGACCTCGGCCAGCAACTCCGCATCGAGCAAGGCACCGTGCAAGGTGCGATGCGAATTGTTGATGCCAAAGCGCTCGCACAAGGCATCGAGCGAATTACGCTTACCCGGGAAGATCTCTTTAGCGCGCGGCAGGGTGTCGATGACCTCGCCGCAGTGATCGCAAAACAGCGGCATGCCGAGTAGCCGCAGCTCGGCGTCGAAGAAGCTGATATCGAACGGCGCGTTGTGGATGATGACTTCCGCGCCCGCGACATAGTCGCAAAGTTCGGCTACGACTTCCGCGAATTTCGGCTTGTCTTGCAGAAACTCGGTGGTCAGGCCGTGTACTGCCAATGCGCCCGGGTCGCTGTCGCGTTCCGGGTTCAGGTAGAAGTGAAGATTGTTGCCGGTCAGGCGGCGATCGATGATCTCCACGGCGCCGATCTCGATGATGCGGTCGCCCGAACGAGCGTTGAGGCCGGTGGTTTCGGTGTCGATCACAAGTTGACGCATTGCTGTCCTGCTACTGAAGAGGGGTAGGTCGCGGGAGGGTTCACGCGGGCGACATGCCGGCGCGTGCGCGCTGGAGTCGGCCAATTGCCAAGCACGGATTCTATAGCGCATGTGTAGTACTGGCCATGCGCCGATCGGCCATGCTGCCCTATATCCCCGTGCCCGTTATTGAGACACCGTACCGAAACAATATAGATAAAGTGTACCGGTACTGTACCGTTATAGCGCCTTATAGTTCATCTTCCTTCCATGGCGCGGCGGCAAGCCGCAAATGCCGAAAGCTCGACGAACCTAAGCGTTGTCCACCATGTCTTCGCCCATTTTTACAATATTGCCCGCCCTCGTGGCGTTCATCTGCGTGATGTCGATCACGCCGGGTCCTAACAATATGCTGTTGCTCGGCTCGGGTGCCAATCATGGCTTCCGGCGCACGCTGCCGCACGTGCTGGGCATCAGCGCAGGCATGGCGCTGCTGGTGATCTGCGTGGCGCTTGGCCTGGGCCGGGTGCTGGCGTGGGTGCCGCACGGTTTCCTGGTACTGCGGATCGCGAGCGTTGCCTATTTGCTGTATCTGGCCTGGCGCATCGCCAATTCGCCCGCGCCCGACAGCGAGCAACAGCCCAATGCGCCTTTTTCCTTCTATCAGGCGGTGGTTTTCCAGTGGGTCAATCCGAAGGCGTGGGTCATGGCGATCAGCGCGGTGGCGACCTTTTCCATGCACCGGGACATGTTGGACAATGCCCTGATCCTGGCGCTGGTGTTCTCGGTGGTCAACCTGCCGTGCATCAGCGTCTGGGCCGCATTCGGCACCAGCTTGCGACGCTTCATGCGCAAGCCTCGCGCAATGCGCGTGTTGAATATTTTGATGGCCTTGTTGTTGGTCGCCTCGCTTTATCCGATCGTCTGCGAGCCGCTGGGCTGAGAAGGGCGCTCCGGGCGATTTGTCCGCCTGCTAGAATTGGCGCCCGCCTTGGCCGGGTGTTTCATATACGGCCGATGTCATTCCACCGCGAGAACAGAGCCTGATGAAATCCCCGCCCGGAGCAAAGCCGGTTCCAGCCGTAGCGAACGTCGATTCACTGAAAGACGATGTCGTCAGTGCGGCGTTGGCTTGGCGAGAGTACGGAAACGGCATCAGCGTGCGTGCTCTCGAAAGCGCTGTCGATCGTCTGCTCGAATATCGCCGGCAAGGCAGCGCGGCGCCCACTGCACGCAACGAACAATTGGCCTTCGACGAGCCGCGCAGCGTCGCGACGGCCCCCCCGGCCACGGCGGCGTTGCCCAAGGCACCGCCCACGGTGGCCGGCGAATTCACCATCTACTCGGACGGTTCCGCGCTGAATAATCCCGGCCCTTCTGGATGTGGCTGGGTAGTCGTGGCGCAAGGCACGATCGTCTACGAAGGCTTCGAGGCGATCGGCCATGCCACTAACCAGGTGGCCGAAATTCGCGCGGCGGCTCATGGCTTGAACGATCTGCCCGCAGGATCCACTGCCGACGTTTTCACCGACTCGATGTACGTGGTGCAAACCATGAAGGGCGCCTTCAAGAAGAAAGCCAATCTCACGCATTGGGCTTTTCTCGATGCCGCGGTGGCGCGGCACAAGACCGTGCGGTTTCACCACGTGCGCGGTCACGCCGGGCATGACATGAACGAGCGTGCTGACAAGCTGGCCAATCAAGGCGCGATGCTGTCGAAGAAAGGATCTGCGGCATTCGATTGAAGCGAGCGGCTCGTGTCGATGTGGCCAGCCAGCAGCGCGGTCCTGATCTGCTGCTGGTTTTGTTGGCCGTGCGGCTGCAGCGGCGTGGCGATCGGCGCGAGCGCCGGCGAGCTTGCCAGCTTCTTCGCGCGAATCGGTCCTACTAGCCGCATGCCGTGCACCCGTTTGATCGCCGTGACGATGTAAATGGCACCGAAGATCGGCCACCATCGGTCGCCTGCCGGCTCCAGGAATGCCCAGCGATTCAGCCATTTGTCAGTCGCCAGTGGCGGCCGGTAGCAGCCGAAGCGACCGCGGTTGAGCTCGAAGCCGATAAGCTTGATCCAGTCTTTCATACGCAAGAACGCGATCAGATGGTTCGGCGCCGGTGCAAACGGCCGGCGGCTCATGCGACCGATCGAATGCCGCATTCCCCACAAGCTGAGTGAATTGAAGCCGATGATGATCAGGCGCCCCTCGGGTACCAGCACGCGCGCCGCTTCGCGCAGCAAGGTATGCGGATCGCGCGCAAATTCGAGTGTGTGTGGCAGCACCAGCAAGTCGATGCTTTGTGTCTCGAAGGGTAATTCGAGAAAATCACACCACAACGTGGTGCGCCCGCTCACTGCACTCGGCAGTTCGAACGGCTGACTTGCGGGACTGCCCGCATCGAGCGCGATAGCGCGGCTGGGCATGCGATTTTCACGCAGCCCATCGAGCTGTGGCAGCCCCAGTTGCACCGCGTTATAGCCGAAAATATCGCTGGCCATCAGGTCGAGCTGCGCCTGCTCCCACTGCAGGATGTAGCGCCCGGCTGGCGAATCGGTCCAGCTTGACCAGTTTATAATCGGTCGATCAGACATCGCGTCTCATGAAAGAATCTTCTCCGCCGCTCAGGCGCTGCCGGCTCGCCGGCCCTCGACCCTCCAGGCGCTTCAATGTCCACATTCTCGTCCACTGACGCAGCGGCCGAACCGCATCGCCCGTCATCCCCCGCCAAGCCGTCGGGCGCCGGCGTTACACCCGAGGTCGTTCCCATCCCGGCATTCCAGGACAACTATATCTGGCTGCTTGGCAACGGTGCCACTGCCGTGGTGGTCGACCCAGGTCAGGCGCCGCAAGTGACAGCCGCGCTGCGCCAGCGCGGCGAGCGGCTGGGCGCCATTTTACTCACCCACCACCATGCCGACCATGTCGGCGGCGTTGCCGAACTACTGCGTGACTGGCAGGGCGGCGAGCCCATCCCCGTTTATGGGCCGGCCACGGAAAACATTGCCACTACAACCTTGCCGGTGCGCGGTGGCGACGCGTTCGGCATTGCGGACTTGGGCCTCGAGTGCCGGGTGCTCGACGTGCCAGGGCATACCCGCGGGCATATCGCCTACACGGTCGAAGGCGCGGGCGCCCTGCGACTGTTTTGCGGCGATACGCTGTTTTCTTGCGGCTGCGGGCGCTTGTTCGAAGGCACGGCGGCACAGATGCTGGCTTCACTCGACGCCCTCGCCGCGCTGCCAGACGCCACGCTGGTGCACTGTGCCCACGAATACACGCTGTCGAATCTGCGCTTTGCGCTGGCTTGCGACGGTGCCAATCCGCAGCTACTCGATTGGCAGCGCCAGGCGAGCGCGTTGCGGGATGCGCATGCCCCAACTCTGCCTACTTTGCTCGCTGCCGAAAAGCAGACAAATCCTTTTTTGCGGGTGAGCGACCCGGCAATCGCCGATGCCATCACCGTGCGGCTAGGACACGCGCCGGCCGATCGGGTGGAAGCCTTTGCGGCGCTGCGCAGCTGGAAGGATGGATTCCAGTAGAGCACGCTAAATGCCGGTCGCGTTTGCCGCAGATTCCTGGCAAAAAATGACCGGGGCATGTCGGTTTTTTGACGCCCCGAAGCCGTCGCCGAAGCCGCGCCGGCGTTCAAATCTGGCTGAAGAAAATTGGCTAGTGCCTCGATTTTTCAGGACAATTTGTTTCCGACGGGTTGACGAACCCGATCTCGTTCCTTACTATCGCCTGCAACCCGTCGTCTGCTTCTTGCGGTTTCTTTGCCGCGTTGCCGTCATTTTCCCTTCCGCATTCTGAGAGCCTGATGCGACTCTATCTAAGTGCGTTGTTGGTGCTATTGCTGGCTGCTTGTGCCGGCACGCCGTCCAGAACAAGCAGTACCTCGTCACTCCCCGCCACCGTTTCCATGAATCCGGCGCAGAATCCCGCGCTGAAAACCCTGGAAACTGCCAATCACACAATCAACCTCGACCACGAGACGGTGGGTTCGCTGGCCACCGGTCCGGTCGATATCTGGCAACGCATCCGCAGCGGCTTCCAGATTCCTGACCTGACCAACGACGCAGTGCAGACGCAGGTCGACTGGTACGCCACGCGCCCCGACTATGTGGCGCGCATGACCGAGCGCTCGAAGCTTTACCTGTATCACATCGTCGACGCGCTCGAGCAGCGCCACATGCCGACCGAGCTGGCGCTATTGCCTTTCATCGAAAGCGCCTACAACCCGCAAGCACTGTCCAGCGCCAATGCATCGGGAATGTGGCAGTTCGTGCGCGGCACCGGCCGCACCTTCAATCTGCGCCAGAACATGTTTCAGGATCAACGGCGCGATGTAATCGCTTCCACCAACGCCGCGCTCGACTACTTGTCGAAACTGCACGACATGTTCGGCGACTGGGACCTGGCATTGGCCGCCTACAACTGGGGTGAGGGCAATGTGCAAAAGGCCATTGCCCGCAATATTGCGCAAGGGCTGCCGGGTGACTACGAGAGCCTGCGCATGCCGAATGAAACGCGCAATTACGTGCCGAAGCTGCAGGCCGTCAAGAACATCATCGCCAATCCGCAGGCCTACGGTCTGGAGTTGCCCGACATTCCCAATCACCCTTATTTCGTCACGGTAACCAGTTCGCGCGACATGGACGTGAAGGTCGCGGCGCAACTCGCGGGCCTCACGCTCGATCAGTTCAAGGCGCTCAACCCCTCGTTCTCCAAGCCGGTGATCCTCGGCGCGACCGATCCGCAGATCCTGTTGCCGTTCGAGAATGCCGAAACCTTCGAGCACAATCTCAAGCATTTCACGCAGCCCCTGTCGAGCTGGACCACCTACACCGTCACCCAGCGTGAGAAGCCGGCGGCCCTGGCTGCCAAGATCGGCGTGGACGCCGATACCTTGCTGAGTGTGAATCGCATCCCCGCCGGGATGCGCCTGAAACCGGGCTCGACCGTGCTCGTGCCGAAGGGCGAAGACGATGACGATGAAGACATCAGCGCCGATATCGCAGAAAGCGCGGTGCTGGCAATGGAGCCCGATCTGCCCGATACGCGCAAGCTGCTGGTGCGTGTGCGCCGCCGCCAAACGATCGCCGCCTTGGCGCATCGCTACGGCGTTTCGGTGGCGCAGATCCAGTCGTGGAACCATACCCGCAGCCGCACGCTGGCATCGGGCCAGCGCTTGGTCCTGCATATTCCCGTGGGCCGCGCCGTGGCGAGCGAAGAGGACGATGCACCGCGCGTCATGCGCCTCGGCACGGTTCGCGTCAGCGCCTCCTCGCGGCAGGCAATGCGTGGCGGCGTAGTCCGAGTGTCTGACGAAGTCGCGGCGCCGAGCCCGACGCGCGAGCGGAAAGCGGTGGCGCGCGGCCGCTCGAAAGCGGCGACCGCTGGTGCCGATGGCCGGGTTTCCAGCCGGACTACGGCGCGCGGCGCCGCCGTTCATACGACGGCGCGGGCCAGCAACAATGCCCACGCGTCGCGTTCGGCCGGTCCGATCGTCAAGGTTTCGGCAATGAAGCCGCTTGCCCATTCATCCAAAAAGAAAAAATAGACGGTTCCGGTTTTCGTTTATGGCGACCTACGCGGTGCTGCTGGGCAATCGCGTAGGCTTCATGCCGCCTTGCGCGTCGCACTGCATCACGCCGGACGGCGGGTTCACGACGCCAGTGCCCCATATGGAAGTAGGAATACAGCGATCCGAGCATTGCGCATGAGAACGCAGCTTTCAGCCGTTGCGCGGCTGCCCCGGCCTGTTGCGCCGGGCCGTAGGCCAGCAGCACCAGCGTTCCCATCAGCGTGACGTTGAAAAATAGCGTCATGCGCGCCGGCGATGTGACGCATAGCCAGTTGCCTACATTCAGCAATGCTGACGGCTTGTATGCCACGCGCAGTTTCACCGGTCCTTGCGGATGGGCTTTGCGCTGGAACGCGCGCATCAGATAGCAGATCACCAGTTCATCTAAGGTCTCGCCCACGGTATTGAACGCCGCGGCAATCAGCGCCTCGAAACGGTGACAGAAGGCCTGTAGCGCGGCGCCGCCCGCGTCCGACAGTGCAAGTTGACCGATTCCCAGAGTGAACTGCGTCACTGCATAAATGGCGGCGGTCACCAACAGCGCGCGGATCGATTGCCGGCATTGGGGGTCGTTGCGGTTGACGATGCGCACCACGCTTTGTATGGCATCACGCGATACGCAGTAAGACACCAGCGCCACCAATTGCGGCGCGAACCCTGGCGGGACGCCGCAGCAGGCGAGCACGGCCATCATCGTGACGCACAGCGTGGCGCCGACGCTTCTCGCCGCCAAGGCGTGCCAGGTCATCTGGCCGCGGCACGCGTCGACCAGCACGCCGACCAGGCTCAGCACTATCGGCAGGCCGAATGCCGCGTAAGTAAGGGCCGCCAAGGCGCCCGCGCTCAGCGCGGCTTGATTGAGGTAGTTGAGTACTCCGCAGCGCAGCATGGTAGGGCCCGCCACGCACAATAATTTGCCCCATAGCGCGCGTCCGGTGTTGGCCACGCAGCGCGGCACCAGCCGCCGTTTGCTGGGCGTCGAAAGCGTTTTGTCGAGTGGCACGTCGGTGCGCCGCGGTGCACGAGCCTGGCGCCTGAGCGCAGTTGGATAAAACGCGTCGTCCGAGTCGGGCGCCTGGTCCGTCGAAGCATCGGGCGAGGAGATGAAACGGGCGCATTTCAGAGTCTCTGCGGGAGGCCCGGCGAGCGCTGAAAGATTGCCAACCAGCGGGTGCTCGGCCTTATCCGCCAAGCCTAAGGTCACTGTGCTGTCGAAAAAAGGTTCAAGTTGCGCCAGTCGTTCGGCGACCCGTTCGCCATCGTGAAAAGACAGGCAGCGCCGGCCCATGCCTCGCGGGTGCGCCGCATCGATCAGGGTTTCCAGGGGGCGGGTGTTGGCCGGGACGCCGAACGCCGCATCGCTGCAGGTGGTAATTACCGTCGAACTGGAAGATGCCGTGGAGGCGCAAGACGCCTGTGAATCGGTGGACGCGAGCGACGAGACGGACGCGAGCGAGGTGCGCAGCGGCCGGTACGCCATTGCAAGCGAGTCGGTGTAGCCCATGTCGCGGCGCGCAGCGAGCCACGCGAGGACGTCGCTGCCCGCGCGCGCCTCGCGCGTGCCCCTGAGTGTTGCTGTGTCGCGGTGCAGCCACGCCTCGGACGCACCTTTATTTATCCTGATCGAACTTACTGCGCCTGCTGCCATCCTGTCTCCTTGTCGACGGATCGCATGGGCGCGCAGACGATCTCCGTCCGCAGCGGGCGAAGGTCGTCTTGCCGCGGTACCACGACGTCCGCCGAGCAACGTATTTGCTTTTGGAATGTGCGCCGCGGCGAGCGCGTGCACGGAATCGATGCTAGCAGCCGGCCGCGCCCGCAACTCTCAGGGAACACCGCGTACTTCGTACCAATAAGTCCTTATCTCAGCGGCTGCATGTCTTAAGATTCGGCCCTCGAATGGCCTCGTTGCCGGCGCGTCGAACGGTCACGCCATGCGTCCCGCTGGAAAAGGCAGGCGCTGCACGCTATAATCCAAAGGTTTGACCCGACTCATTCAAACCTTAGCGCCTACCCTTTCCATTCCCGTTCATCTCCGTTCGCTCGCCATGTGCGGGCGGCAATCGAGGCCAGCCGGCACGTCTTCCCGCATCTCGCGGTCGGGCGTGTGGCGCCACCGAAAGCCGCGACCGCCTGGCGTTACGCGAGCGGGGCCGGAACGAACAGCCACACGGCGGAACGGCGAAAGTGCGACGCTGGGGTTTCCATCAGGAGCCTTTCCGTGTTGCCGTCTTTCTCCCCAGCATTGCTTGCACTCGCCGACGGCACGGTCTTCAATGGCCACTCAATTGGCGCTGCCGGGCATTCCACGGGCGAAGTCGTGTTCAACACGGCCATGACCGGCTATCAGGAAATTCTCACCGATCCCAGCTACGCCCGTCAGTTCGTCACCCTGACTTATCCGCATATCGGCAACACCGGCATCAACGCCGAAGACCTCGAGGCATCGCGCATTTTCGCCGCTGGCTTGATCGTGCGCGACGTGCCGCGCAGGTTGTCGAATTTCCGCAGTCATCAATCATTGGGCGATTACCTGCGCTCGCAAGGCGTGGTGGGCATCGCCGGCATCGACACGCGCCGCTTGACGCGGCTGTTGCGTGCGAACGGCGCGCAGAACGGTTGCCTGATGGCCGGCAGCGCGCCCGGCGAAACGCTGGACGCCGCCCGCGCGGTGCAACTGGCGCGCGAATTTCCCGGCTTGGCCGGTATGGACCTCGCGAAAGTCGTGTCGACACCGCACGCTTATGAATGGTCGCAAACCGAATGGCGGCTGGGCAGCGGCTTCGGCACGCTCACGGCGCCGCGTCATCGCGTCGTGGCCTTCGACTACGGCATCAAATTGAACATCTTGCGGATGCTTGCCGAACGCGGCTGCCAGGTCACCGTGCTGCCCGCGCAGGCGAGCGCCGCCGATGCGCTGGCGTTGAATCCCGACGGCGTATTCCTCTCGAACGGCCCCGGAGATCCGGAGCCTTGCACCTATGCGATCGAGGCGACGCGGGAATTGATCGCGCGCGGACTGCCGACGTTCGGCATCTGCCTCGGACATCAGATCATGGGTCTGGCGCTGGGCGCCAAGACCATCAAGATGAAGACGGGGCACCATGGCGCCAATCATCCGGTGAAAGATCTCGATGACGGCCGCGTGGTGATCACCTCGCAGAATCACGGTTTCGCGGTCGACCCGGCAACGCTGCCGGCCAACGCCCGCGTTACGCATATCTCCTTATTCGACGGCACCTTGCAGGGCTTCGCGCTCGACGACAAGCCGGCTTTTTGCTTCCAGGGTCACCCGGAAGCGTCGCCCGGTCCACACGACCTGGCCTACCTGTTCGATCGATTCACCGGGCTGATGGACGAGCGCCGCCAACGCGCGCCGGCCTGACCGGGCGTTCCTGCCCGCCGCGCCTGTTCCAGCGCCAAACCGAGCAGTGCCCGGGCCCGGGCGGCAAACAAGCGCCGTCGCCGAGCCTGGAATGCAGCGGCCCACGCCATGCGCGCCAAGCGCCCGGGGCCGGCTTTTACACAGTGAGAATTTATGCCGAAGCGCACAGACATCAGTAGCATTCTTATCATCGGCGCTGGCCCGATCGTGATCGGCCAGGCCTGCGAGTTCGATTATTCGGGCGCCCAGGCTTGCAAGGCACTGCGCGAAGAAGGCTATCGGGTGATCCTCGTCAACAGCAATCCGGCGACGATCATGACCGATCCGGATACCGCCGACGTGACCTACATCGAGCCGATTACCTGGGAGGTGGTCGAGCGCATCATCGCCATCGAGCGGCCCGACGCGGTGTTGCCGACGATGGGCGGCCAGACCGCGCTGAATTGCGCGCTCGACCTGCATCGCCACGGCGTGCTCGAACGCTACAACGTGGCCCTGATCGGCGCGTCGCCGGAGGCCATCGACAAAGCTGAAGACCGCCAGAAATTCAAGGATGCGATGACGCGCATCGGCCTGGGCTCGGCCAAGTCGGGCACCGCGCATTCGCTGGCCGAGGCCTTGGTCGTACAGGCGCGCATCGCCGAAGAAGTGGGCGGCAGCGGCTATCCCACCATCATCCGGCCGTCGTTCACGCTGGGCGGCTCGGGCGGCGGCATCGCATACAACCGCGAGGAGTTCGAAGAGATCTGCAAGCGCGGGCTGGACATGTCGCCTACGCACGAACTGTTGATCGAAGAATCGCTGCTCGGCTGGAAAGAATACGAGATGGAAGTGGTGCGCGATCATGCGGACAACTGCATCATTATCTGTTCGATCGAAAACCTCGATCCGATGGGCATTCATACCGGCGACTCGATCACCGTGGCGCCCGCGCAGACGCTGACTGACCGTGAGTATCAATTGATGCGCGACGCATCGCTGGCGGTGCTGCGCGAGATCGGCGTGGATACCGGTGGTTCGAACGTGCAGTTCGCGATCGATCCGCGCGACGGCCGCATGATCGTCATCGAAATGAACCCGCGGGTTTCGCGTTCGTCGGCACTGGCTTCGAAGGCCACGGGTTTTCCGATCGCCAAGGTCGCCGCGAAATTGGCGGTGGGCTATACGCTCGATGAACTGAAGAACGACATTACCGGCGGTCAGACGCCGGCGTCGTTCGAACCGTCGATCGACTACGTGGTCACCAAGATTCCGCGCTTCGCCTTCGAGAAGTTCCGCGAAGCCGATCCGCATCTCACCACGCAGATGAAGTCGGTCGGCGAGGTGATGGCAATCGGCCGCACCTTCCAGGAATCATTCCAAAAGGCCTTGCGCGGCCTCGAGGTCGGGGTCGACGGGCTCGACGAGAAATCGACCGATCGCGACGAGATCGTCGAAGAAATCGGCGAGGCCGGGCCAGATCGCATCTGGTATGTGGCGGACGCGTTCCGTATCGGCATGAGCCTTGAGGAAGTGCATGAGGAAACCTCGATCGATCCGTGGTTCCTCGCGCAAATCGAAGACCTGGTGAGCATCGAGCGCAAGCTCGCCGGGCGCGCGCTCGACAGTCTGTCGGCTGCCGAAATGCGCTTTCTCAAGCAGTCGGGTTTTTCCGATCGGCGCCTGGCGAAGCTCACCGGCTGCAGCCAGACCGATGTGCGCAAGCGCCGCCATGCGCAAGGCATTCGGCCGGTCTATAAGCGCGTCGACACCTGCGCGGCGGAGTTCTCGACGAACACCGCCTACATGTATTCGACCTACGAGGAAGAATGCGAGTCGGCGCCGACCAATGCCAAGAAAATCATGGTGCTGGGTGGTGGCCCGAACCGCATCGGGCAGGGTATCGAGTTCGATTACTGCTGCGTGCATGCGGCCCTCGCGATGCGCGAGGATGGCTATGAAACCATCATGGTCAACTGCAATCCCGAAACCGTCTCCACTGACTACGACACCTCCGATCGTCTGTATTTCGAATCGTTGACGCTCGAAGACGTGCTGGAAATCGTCGACAAGGAAAAGCCGCTGGGCGTGATCGTCCAATATGGCGGCCAGACGCCGCTCAAGCTGGCGCTCGATCTGGAGGCGAATGGCGTGCCGATTATCGGTACGTCGCCCGATATGATCGATGCCGCCGAAGACCGCGAGCGCTTCCAGAAGTTGTTGCAAGAGCTCGGACTGCGCCAGCCGCCTAACCGTACCGCGCGCGCCGAAGACGAAGCGCTGCGATTGGCGGCCGAAATCGGTTATCCGCTGGTGGTACGCCCATCGTACGTGCTGGGCGGCCGCGCCATGGAAATCGTGCATGAGCCGCGTGATCTCGAGCGCTATATGCGTGAAGCGGTCAAGGTGTCGCATGATTCGCCGGTGTTGCTCGATCGCTTCCTCAACGACGCGATCGAATGCGACGTCGATTGCATTGCCGATGGCCAGCAGGTTTTTATCGGCGGTGTGATGGAGCATATCGAGCAAGCGGGCGTGCATTCGGGCGATTCGGCCTGTTCGCTGCCGCCGTATTCGCTGGCGAGCGCGACCGTTGCGGAATTGAAGCGGCAAACCGCGGCAATGGCCAAGGCGCTGAATGTGGTGGGTTTGATGAACGTGCAGTTCGCGATCCAGCAGCAGCCGCCCGAAGGCGACGTCAACGGCGCGCCGATCGACGTGGTCTACGTGCTGGAAGTCAATCCGCGCGCCTCGCGCACCGTGCCCTATGTATCCAAAGCGACCGGGCTGCAACTCGCCAAGATCGCCGCGCGCTGCATGGTGGGCCAGACCCTGGCCGCGCAAGGCATCGACAAAGAAGTAGTGCCGCCGTACTTCAGCGTGAAGGAAGCGGTTTTCCCATTCATCAAGTTCCCCACCGTCGATCCGGTGCTCGGGCCCGAAATGCGCTCGACCGGCGAGGTAATGGGCGTCGGCAGTACTTTCGGCGAAGCGCTGTTCAAGTCGCAATTGGCCGCCGGCTCGCGCTTGCCGGAAGCCGGCACCGTGCTGCTGACGGTGAAGAACAGCGACAAGCCCCTGGCGGTGGAAGTCGCCGGCTTGCTGCATGAGCTCGGTTACCCGATCGTCGCGACGCGCGGCACCGCTGCGGCAATTCAGGCGGCCGGACTGCCGGTGCGTGTGGTGAACAAGGTCAAGGACGGGCGCCCGCATATCGTCGACATGATCAAAAACGGCGAATTGGCGCTGGTGATCACGACCGTCGATGAAACGCGCACCGCGGTGGCCGATTCGCGCTCGATTCGCATGAGCGCGCTGGCGCAGAAGGTGACCTACTACACGACGATGTCGGGCGCGCGCGCGGCAGTGGAGGGCTTGCGTTACCTGAAAGCGCTGGAAGTGTACGATTTACAAGGGCTGCATGCTCGCCTAAACTGACAGCGATCGCGCGTCGAAACCGTCGGCTGCCGGCGGTGCCGACGCTCGCAACTACTGAGTTGTCGACGTGCGCGAAACTGCCCGCCTTACCTCACGCGGGGCAGGCATCGCGCACTGGCGTATTCATCGGCATCCTTCCTCGAGCATGCCAGCCATTCCCGCGATGCCCTAGCCGTGCGCGCATGTTCAGCGCGGCGCGTTCGCCGAGCGCGCACCGGCAGGATGCGCGAATCGTGCAATGATTGCGCGTGGCGCAGGATTTGCGTGCGGGTTCTATCGGTAATACCGAATATTCTTGTCGCGGCTTCGGCCGGATTCCGGTTCGACCGGTTTCGGTTGGAGCCGCGGCGGTTTTTTGTCTTTTAAAAGAAACGACTATGAGCACTATTCCTCTGACCAAGCGCGGCGCGGAGTTACTGAAGGACGAATTGCACCGGCTCAAGACGGTTGAACGGCCGTCGGTTATCAATTCCATCTCAGAAGCGCGCGCCCAAGGCGATCTCTCCGAAAACGCCGAATACGATGCGGCGAAGGAAAAGCAGTCTTTTATCGAAGGGCGCATCCTCGAGCTCGAAGCGAAGTTGTCGGGCGCGCAGGTGATCGATCCGATGCTGGTCGACGCGGACGGCCGTGTCGTGTTCGCCGCCACCGTCGAACTTGAAGATCTCGAGTCCGGCAACAATGTTACTTACCAGATCGTCGGCGACGACGAGGCCGATCTCGATCACGGCCTGATCTCGATCAGTTCACCGATTGCGCGGGCGCTGATCGGCAAGTCGGAGGGCGACGTGGCGTCGGTCCAGGCGCCGGGCGGCGTGCGAGAGTATGAAATCGTCGCGGTCCGCTACTGCTGAGCGCGCGCCGGCGATGCTGATGCGACGTCTGTTCGGCGTGGTAACGATGCTGTGGGTGGGCAGCTTGCTGACGGTCGGCTATTTGACCGCGCCCGTGCTGTTTGCCACGCTGGCGCGTACCGAGGCGGGCGATGTGGTGAGCCGGTTACTGCGCATCGAAGCAATATTGGGCGTGGTGTGCGCGGTGGTGCTGTGGGTGCTTTGCAATCGGCTGCTGCGTGCCGGTGCGACCGGTTATCGGCGCGAGCGCTGGATCGTGCTGCTGATGCTGGCTTGTACGCTGCTTGGCTACTTCGCATTGCAGCCGTTCATGCATGCATTGCGCGTGGCGGCTGAACGCGACGGCGTCGATTTGTTGCATTCACCGAACGCCTGGCGCTTTGGCGTGTTGCATGCGGTATCGTCGTTGCTGTACTTGATACAGAGCCTGGCCGGACTCGCATTGGTCTGGCTGTTGCCGCCGATGGGCGGCCCGGCGGTCAGCCGCGCGGTGCGCTAAAGGTCATCCCCAACGCGCTTGCGCGTCGAGGCGCGCCTCGCGGCGCTGCCGGACGCCAGCGCTTATTTATCTTGCTGGAAGGTCCGTTTGCCGCCAGTCTGGCGCTTTTTCGCACGTTTCACCGTGCCGCCGGCGGTAACCCGTTCGTTGCCGCGAACCAGTACCGTTTTGGGTTTCGAGCGTTGGCCCGGTTTGTCGGAGGGCTTGACGATCTTGACGAGGCGCGGCGCCGCATTGCTGGTTGATTGCGATGTGGTACGACCAACGCCCAGGCGTGTGACGCGTGGTGTGATACCGCTGGCAGCCGCGCTTGCGCGACGCGCTTGCGGTGACGCCGAAGCGGTGCGCGGCCGCCCGGCCGCGCGCTCGGCGGCAGTGGGGCCGGGTGCCGGGCGCCAAATCACCAGCAATTTGCCGATTTGCTGGATCAGTCCGGCGTTTAGCCGTTCACAAAGCGCAACGCCGATGGCCGATCGTGCGGCACGGTCGTCGTCGAAAATACGGATTTTGATGAGTTCATGCGAACCCAGTGCGCGTTCGGCTTCAGCGAACACGGGTTCGGTAAGGCCGTCTGAGCCGATCATGATGACGGGTTTCAACGGATGGGCCTGCGCGCGCAAGGTAGCACGCTGCGTGGGCGAGACATTCAACGCGGGCATTTGATTATTGTGCTCGAAGGTTTCCGGGCGGAAGCCGGAAAAAACAGCGTATTATCCTTCAACTTCCAGGCAGATGGCGAAAAACCGTTTCAACGCGAATTGGCTGCACGATCACATCAACGACCCCTACGTCAAAATGGCGCAGCGCGAGGGATATCGGGCGCGCGCCGCCTATAAACTGAAAGAGATCGACGAGCAGGACAAGCTGATTCGGCCCGGCCAGGTGATTGTGGACCTGGGCGCCGCGCCGGGCAGCTGGAGCCAATACGCGCGCAATCGGCTCGCGCATGCGGGCGGCACGGGCATCGACGGGCTGGTGATTGCCCTCGACTTGCTGCCGATGGAACCGATTGCCGACGTCCATTATCTGCAGGGCGACTTCCGCGAGGAAAGCGTGGTGCATGAGCTGGAGAATTTGTTAGGGCCGCGCCGCGTAGACCTTGTACTGTCCGACATGGCCCCCAACTTATCCGGCGTGGCGGTCGCCGACGCGGCGCGCATCGAGCATCTGTGCGATTTGGCGCTCGAATTCGCTTGCGAACGACTGAACGCCGACGGCGCGCTGCTTGTCAAATGCTTTCACGGCAGTGGATATAGTCAAATCGTTGAAAGGTTCAAGCGGCACTTCAAGATTGTGCTGCCGCGCAAGCCAAAGGCTTCGCGCGACAAGTCCGCTGAAACTTTCATCCTCGGGAAATTCCCAAAAAATGGTGTCTAGCTCGTTGAAAAGCCGCGCTGCGATGGACGAAAGTGCTTTCCTTGCCGCTGGCGAGGGGTGGCGGACTGCATTAGAATGCGCTAGGCGTGGCTGCGCAGTGCAGCCCTCGCGCGATCGGGGCGGACCGTCGAATCGGTCTCCCAGTGAAGGAGCAATGCTTTGAACAACAATATGTTTTCGAAGGCGGCAGTGTGGTTGGTCATCGCACTGGTGCTATTTACGGTGTTCAAGCAGTTTGACAAGCCGCGCGTGCAGGAAGGCGTTTCGTACTCGCAGTTCATGGACGATGCGAAAAACGGCAAGGTCAAAACCGTGATCGTGCAGGGGCGCAGCCTCACGGTAACGCCTGCTGACGGCAACAAATATCAGATTGTCTCGCCCGGAGACATCTGGATGGTCGGCGACCTGATGAAGTATGGCGTTCAGGTCAGCGGCAAGCCCGACGACGAACCCAATGCATTGGTGTCCGCACTGTACTACCTCGGACCGACGATTTTGATCATCGGTTTCTGGTTCTACATGATGCGACAGATGCAAGGCGGCGGCAAAGGCGGGGCCTTTTCATTCGGCAAATCGCGTGCGCGCTTGATCGACGAGAACAATAACGCGATCAACTTCACCGACGTGGCGGGCTGCGACGAAGCCAAAGAGGAGGTCGCCGAACTGGTCGATTTCCTCCGAGATCCACAGAAATTCCAGAAGCTGGGCGGACGCATACCACGCGGCGTGTTGCTGGTGGGGCCGCCCGGTACCGGCAAGACCTTGCTGGCGCGGGCGATTGCCGGCGAAGCCAAGGTGCCGTTCTTCAGCATTTCCGGTTCCGATTTCGTTGAAATGTTCGTCGGCGTGGGCGCGGCGCGGGTGCGCGACATGTTCGAGCAGGCCAAGAAGCACGCGCCGTGTATCGTCTTCATCGATGAAATCGACGCGGTCGGCCGGCATCGCGGTGCCGGCATGGGCGGCGGCAATGATGAACGCGAACAGACCTTGAACCAGATGCTGGTCGAGATGGACGGTTTCGAAGCGAATTCGGGCGTCATCGTGATCGCCGCGACCAACCGTTCCGACGTGCTCGACAAGGCGCTGCTGCGTCCGGGTCGCTTCGACCGCCAGGTTTATGTCGGACTGCCCGATATTCGCGGTCGTGAACAAATCTTGAAGGTGCATCTGCGCAAAGTGCCGATTTCGTCGGACGTCGATGCGTCGGTCATCGGTCGCGGTACGCCTGGCTTCTCGGGTGCCGACCTGGCCAATCTGGTCAACGAAGCGGCGCTGTTCGCCGCGCGGCGCGGCAAGCGCATCGTCGAAATGCAGGATTTCGAAGACGCGAAAGACAAGATCTTCATGGGACCGGAACGCAAGTCGGCGGTGATGCGTGAGGAAGAGCGGCGCAATACTGCCTATCACGAGTCGGGTCACGCGGTGGTGGCGAAGCTGTTGCCGCTGGCCGATCCGGTGCACAAGGTCACCATCATGCCGCGCGGTTGGGCGCTGGGCGTCACCTGGCAACTGCCCGAGCATGATCGCGTGAATCTGTATCGCGACAAGATGCTGGAGGAAATCGCCATTCTGTTCGGCGGTCGTGCGGCGGAAGAAGTGTTCCTGAACTCGATGTCGACCGGCGCTTCGAACGACTTCGAGCGGGCGACCAAGATGGCCCGTGACATGGTGACTCGCTATGGCATGTCGGACGTGCTGGGTACCATGGTGTATGTCGATACCGAGCAAGAATCGATGTTTGGCCGCATGTCGTCGAAGACGGTTTCCGAAGCGACCCAGCAAAAGGTCGATGCCGAAATTCGCCGCATTCTCGACGAGCAGTACGGCACCGCGCGACGCCTGCTGGAAGAAAGCCGCAGCAAGGTCGAATCGATGGTGAAGGCCTTGCTGGAATGGGAGACGCTCGACGCCGACCAGGTCAACGACATTATGCTGGGCCATGATCCGCGGCCGCCAAAGAGCAGCCCGCCGCCGGGCGACACGCCCACGGGCACGGGCGGTGGCACCGAGGTAAAGCCGACGGGCGCTACCGCACCCGCCTGAACCGCGGGGTAAGCTTGAAAAAGGCCGGTGCACGTGTGCGCCGGCTTTTTTTATCCGCGCACCGCGGATTTTTGGTTCGACTCTGCTCCGATTCTTCGGATTCTTCGGATTCTTCGTTATCCGCCGCTGCCCAATCGACGATGTCACGTTCGCCTCACACCGTGTTTCAAGCGCCCGAGTCCGGCCCTGCAGGCGAATTGGCCTGCGGGCGCTTTCGCTTTGCGCTGAAGCGTCCACTGGTAATGGGCATCTTGAATATCACGCCAGATTCATTTTCGGATGGCGGCCGCTATCTGTCGCAGACGGCGGCGCTCGAGCGCGCGCGAGTGATGCTCGACGAAGGCGCCGATCTGATCGATGTCGGGGGCGAATCGACGCGCCCAGGTGCGGCGGCGCTATCGCTTGACGAGGAATTGCGCCGCGTGGCGCCGGTCGTCGATGCGCTGGTGCGGGATGGCATTCCCGTTTCGGTCGATACCTATAAACCAGCGGTGATGCGCGAGGTGCTGGCCGCGGGCGCCGATATGATCAACGACATTCGCGCATTCGCCGAGCCTGGCGCGTTGGCGGCCGTGGTCGACCATGGCTGTGCGCTCTGCGCGATGCATATGCTGGGCGAACCGCGCTCGATGCAGCGCGATCCGGTGTATGCGGACGTGGTGACCGAGGTACGTGATTTCCTGGCGGCGCGCGTGGCGGCATTGCAAGCGGCCGGCGTGGAGCGCGCGCGTATCGTCGTCGACCCAGGTTTCGGATTCGGCAAGACGCTGGTACACAACTTCACTTTGCTGGCCCGGCTTGGCGCCACTGCGCCCGCTGGCGTGCCGATTCTGGCTGGGCTGTCGCGCAAGTCGATGCTGAGCGCGGCGAGCGGCGGCCAAGCGCCCGAGCAGCGGCTGGCCGCCAGCCTTGGCGCCGCCGTATGCGCGGCCGAGCGTGGCGCTGCCATCATCCGCGTGCATGACGTGCGCGCCACCGTCGAGGCGCTGCGCGTCTGGGCCGCCGTGCGCGATCCGGCGGCGCAGTGGCCAAGCGTGCGAACACCTGCTGCAACTGTTCATTTAAACCAGGAGACGAATCGATGAATCGCCGTTACTTCGGCACGGATGGTATTCGTGGGCGCGTTGGCCAAACGCCGATTACGCCCGAATTCGTGCTGCGGCTGGGGTTTGCCGCGGGTCGCGTATTGGCTGGGGCGGCGCCGCGTGGCAGTGCGCAAGGCCGACCGACGGTGTTGATCGGCAAGGACACGCGCGTCTCGGGCTATATGCTCGAGGCGGCACTGGAAGCGGGCTTCTCGGCAGCCGGTGTCGACGTGATGCTGGCCGGCCCGATGCCGACGCCGGCGGTCGCTTATCTGACCCGCGCCCTGCGCTTGTCGGCCGGCGTGGTCATCAGCGCCTCGCATAACCCGTACTACGACAATGGCATCAAGTTTTTCTCGGCCGACGGCAACAAACTGGCCGACGAGGTCGAGCAGCGCATCGAAGCACAACTCGAACAGCCGCTCGAATGCGAGCCGTCCGAGCGGCTCGGCAAGGCGCGTCGGCTCGACGATGCAGCGGGCCGCTATATCGAATTCTGCAAAAGTACCTTTCCGTCGGACTGCGATTTGCGCGGGCGCAAGCTAGTGGTCGATTGTGCGCATGGCGCGGCCTACCATATCGCGCCGCACGTATTCCATGAGCTCGGCGCGGAAGTGGTGCCGATAGGCGACAAGCCGAACGGCTTCAATATCAACGACGGCGTCGGCGCCACGGCGCCTGAAGCGCTGCGGCACGCGGTGCAGTCGAGTCACGCCGATCTGGGCATTGCGCTCGATGGCGACGCCGACCGGGTGCAGATCGTCGACGCGCAGGGGCGCCTGTATAACGGCGATGAACTGCTTTACGTACTCGCGAGCGACCGTCTGGCAAGCGGCGCGCCGCTGCCTGGCGTGGTGGGTACGCTGATGACGAACTTCGCGATCGAGATCGCGCTGCGCGAAAAGGGCGTAGAGATGGTGCGTGCGCCGGTTGGCGATCGCTATGTGCTGGAACGGCTGCGCGAGCGCGGCTGGCAGCTAGGGGCCGAAGGCTCGGGGCATATCCTGGCGCTCGATCGCCATACTACCGGCGACGGCATCATCTCGGCGCTGCTGGTGTTGGCGGCGGTAATGCGCAGCAAGACCCAGACGCTGGCGGGCATGCTGGAGGGGGTGAGCCTTTATCCGCAGCGACTGATCAACGTGCGGATCCAGCCGCAGGCCGACTGGCAAGCCGATCCGTCGATCACCGAGGCAGTCGCGACGGCGGAGCGTGCCTTGGGGGACGAAGGCCGCGTCCTGATTCGCGTGTCGGGCACCGAGCCCGTGTTGCGCGTTATGGTGGAGGCGCGCAATGCGGCGCAGGCGTCGCGGCATGCCGAGACGATTGCCGATGTGGTGCGCGCGGCATTCGCCTGACACGTCTCTTGTAGTTCCCGGCAGCGTGCCGTCGCGCGCTGCCGCCGTACGCTTGGCTTTCGCATCCTTTCACGTTCTTCCATGACAATTGCATGCTGTCACAATGGTGACACGCATGCCCTCTATTCTCCGGTTGTCCGCGGAATTTCCGCTTTATTCGACGATCCTGGAGAATTGCATGTCCCCCTTGAAAGCCGCCATCGTCAGCCTCGCGTGTGCCCTAGCCGCGAACGCCGCCCTGGCCGCAGACCTTACCGGCGCGGGTAGCACCTTCGCCGCTCCGATCTACTCGAAATGGGCCGATGCCTATCAGAAGAGCGGCGGTGCGCGCGTCAACTACCAAGGTATCGGTTCATCCGGCGGCATCAAGCAAATCATCGCCAACACGGTCGACTTCGCGGGTTCGGACGCGCCGATGAAGGATGAAGAGCTGGCAAAAAGCGGACTGGTGCAATTCCCGACCGTGGTCGGCGGCATCGTTCCAGTGGTCAACTTGCCCGGCGTGAGCGCGGGTTCGATTGTGCTGACCGGCGCGGCGCTGGGCGATATCTACCTCGGTACTATCAAGAAATGGAATGACCCGGTGTTGGTGAAACTGAACCCGGGCGTGAAGCTGCCGGACCAGGAAATCGCCGTGGTGCGCCGCGCCGATGGTTCGGGCACGACCTTCATCTTTTCTGACTACCTGAGCAAGGTGAACGCGCACTGGAAGTCGTCGGTGGGCAGCGGTTCGACGGTGAACTGGCCGGTCGGGCTGGGCGGCAAGGGCAACGATGGCGTCGCCGCCTTCGTGCAGCGTCTGCCGGGCGCAATCGGCTACGTCGAATACGCGTACGCCAAGCAGAACAAGATGACCTATGTCGACATGGTGAACGCCGCTGGCACCAAGGTGAAGCCGGATACCGACAGCTTCAAGGCCGCTGCCGCATCCGCCGACTGGTCGAAGACTTATTACCAGATCCTCACGGACGAGCCGGGCAAGCAAGCTTGGCCGATCGTCGGCGCGACCTTTGTGATGTTGCATGCGACGCAGGCCAATTCGGCGCAAGGCGCGGAAACGCTGAAGTTCTTCGACTGGGCATTCCGCAATGGCGCGCCGGCGGCTGCCGAGCTCGACTATGTGACCTTGCCGGCTGCGGTGGTCGAGCAGATTCACAACACATGGAAGACGCAGATCAAGGACGCTTCGGGCAAGTCGATCGCTGGCTGATCGCTTGAATGCTCACGTCAGCCGGGGTTCAGCCGGCTGACGTTTTCGCTTTTTTCTTCGCTGGCCGCCAACATGTCTTCTGTTGAGATTCCTTCGACGTCTTCCCAAACCATTCGCGCGCCGGGTCGCACTGCCGATCTCGTGTTCGCGTTCCTGGCGCGGGCGAGCGCGCTGATTACGCTGATTCTGTTGGCCGGCATCATTGTTTCCCTGTTCGTCGCCTCATGGCCGACGCTGCAACGCTTCGGCTGGCATTTCCTTTTTTCCAGCGAGTGGGATCCGCCTTCGGATACCTACGGCGCGCTGGTGCCGATCTACGGCACCTTGATAACGTCGGTGATCGCCTTGGTCATCGCCGTGCCGGTGAGCCTGGGCATTGCCTTGTTCCTGACCGAGCTGGCGCCCGCCTGGCTGCGCCGGCCGCTCGGCATCGCCATCGAACTGCTGGCGGCGATTCCGTCGATTGTCTACGGCATGTGGGGGCTGCTGGTTTTCGCGCCGCTGTTCGCCAGCTATTTCGAAGAGCCGCTGAAGCATCTATTGGGCACTGTGCCAGGCATCGGTGCCTTGTTCACGGGGCCGCCGATCGGCATCGGCATTCTATGCGCCGGCGTGATTCTGGCCATCATGATCATTCCCTACATCTCATCGGTAGTGCGCGACGTCTTCGAGGTCACGCCGGTGTTGTTGAAAGAGTCGGCCTATGGGCTGGGCTGTACCACTTGGGAAGTGATGTGGCGGGTGGTGCTGCCTTTTACACGCTCGGGCGTGGTCGGCGCCATCATGCTCGGCTTGGGCCGGGCGATCGGCGAGACCATGGCGGTGACCTTCGTTATCGGCAACACCAATATGTTCTCCGGGGCGTCGCTGTTCGCGCCCGGCAACAGCATTACCTCGGCGCTGGCGAATGAATTCGCCGAAGCCTCGCCCGGCCTGCACACCTCCGCCTTGATGGAGCTGGGGCTGATCCTCTTCCTGATCACCTTTATCGTGCTGTCGATCTCGAAAATCATGTTGCTGATGATGAAGCGCAAGGAAGGCTCGAAATGAGTGGCAAAGCCATGGAAATACGAGATAGCGCGCGCAATGCGCAAGACGCCGATCGGCAGGCCTCGCTGCGCGTGCGCATGCAGCGGCGTCGCCGTGCCGTGAATGGCGTGGCGCTGACACTGTCGCTGGCGGCCATGCTGTTTGGCCTGGTGTGGCTGGCGGGCATTCTATTTACAACGGTGAAATTGGGCATCGGCGGCTTGTCGTCGGGCTTGCTGACGCAGAGTACGCCAGCACCCGACACGCTGGGCGGCGGTTTGGCGAATGCCATCGTCGGCAGCTTGATGATGGTCGGCGCGGCTACTGTGGTGGCCACGCCTTTATCCGTATTGGCCGGCGTCTACCTGGCCGAATATGGCAAGAAGCGCTGGCTGGCGCAGATCACGCGCTTTACCAACGACATTTTGCTGTCGGCGCCATCGATCGTGATCGGCCTGTTCGTGTATGCGGTGGTGGTGGCACCGAGCGGTCGTTTCAGCGGCTGGGCCGGCGCCGCGGCACTCGGCCTATTGCAGATTCCGATCGTCATACGGACTACCGAAAACATGCTGATGCTGGTGCCGGACGCGATGCGCGAAGCGGCTTTCGCGCTGGGTACGCCGAAATGGAAAATCATCACGGCGATTACGCTGAAGGCGTCGATCTCAGGCATTACCACGGGGGTGTTGCTGGCCGTGGCACGCATTACCGGCGAAACCGCGCCGCTGTTGTTCACCGCCTTGTCGAACCAGTTTTTCAGCCTCGACATGGGTCACCCGATGGCCAACCTGCCGGTGACGATCTTCAAATTCGCGATGAGCCCGTTCGCCCGCTGGCAGGAGTTGGCCTGGGCGGGGGTCTTCCTCATCACGCTGGGCGTGCTGGCCTTGAATATCCTGGCTCGCACTGTAGTCAAGAAACGATAGGACGGAATCGACATGCCAAGTATTGCGCCCAGTACCGAACGGCCGCGCACGCGTCCCGCCGCCAAGCTGCGGGTCAACGATCTCAATTTTTACTACGGCGGCTTTCATGCGCTGAAGCACGTCAATCTCGAAATACCGGCGGGGCGCGTGACAGCCTTCATCGGGCCATCGGGTTGCGGCAAGTCGACCTTGCTGCGCACCTTCAACAAGATGTACGCCTTATATCCGGAGCAGCGCGCGGAAGGCGAGATCTTGATGGACGGCGAGAACCTGCTGAAGTCGAAACAGGATATTTCGCTGCTGCGCGCGAAGATCGGCATGGTGTTTCAAAAACCCACGCCGTTCCCGATGTCGATTTACGACAACGTCGCCTTTGGTGTGCGGCTTTTCGAGAAACTCTCGCGCGCCGAGATGGACGATCGGGTCGAGTGGGCCTTGACCAAAGCCGCGCTGTGGAACGAGGTGAAAGACAAACTGGGCCAGAGCGGTCACAGCTTGTCCGGCGGCCAACAGCAGCGACTATGCATTGCGCGCGGCATCGCCATTCGCCCTGAAGTATTGCTGCTCGACGAACCTTGTTCGGCGCTGGACCCGGTGTCTACCGGCCGCGTCGAAGAATTGATCGCCGAATTGAAACATGACTACACCGTAGTGATTGTCACGCACAATATGCAGCAGGCAGCGCGCTGCTCCGATTACACCGCTTATATGTATCTTGGTGAGCTTATCGAATTCGGCGATACCGAAAAGATCTTCATCAAGCCGAGTCGTCGCGAGACCGAGGACTACATCACCGGCCGTTTCGGTTAAGGAGATTTCCATGACGGACAAACACCTGTCGAGCCAGTTCGACGCCGATTTGAATGCCTTGTCTTCGCGCTTGCTGGAGATGGGCGGCCTGGTGGAATCGCAGATCGTCTCGGCGATGAATGCGCTGAACAATCTCGACTTGGCGATCGCGCAACGCGTGATCGACCAGGAGCCGCGGCTCAATACGATGGAAGTCGAAATCGATGAAGCCTGCAACAACCTGATCGCGCGGCGCCAGCCGACCGCGCGCGATCTGCGGCTGGTGATGGCTATCTCGAAAGCCATTACGAATCTGGAGCGCGCGGGCGACGAGGCTGAGAAGATTGCCAAGCGTACCAAGCGCATTCTCGACGACGGCAATGCACGTGCCGTGAATATTGCCGAGATTCGCGTGTCCGGCGAGATGGCGGTGGTGATACTGCGGCGGGCACTGGATGCGTTTGCACGGCTCGACACCGTGGCCGCCGCGCAGATCGTGCGCGACGATCAGGCTATCGACGAAGAGTTTCGTGCTTTCGTGCGCAAGCTGGTGACGTATATGATGGAGAATCCCCGCACCATCTCCGTCGGCCTGGACTATCTCTTTATTGCCAAGGCGATCGAACGGATCGGCGACCATGCCAAAAACATCGCCGAGTTCATCATCTATATCGTCAAGGGCACGGATATCCGCCACCAGCCGCGCGAGACACTCGAACGCGAAGCGCTGGGTTGAAGAGTCAGAGTCGTACTGAAAAGGAGGTGCAAGTCATGCGTAGCAGCGTACTGGTGGTCGAAGATGAGCCGGCCATTTCGGAGCTCATAGCGATCAATTTGCAGCATGCCGGGTATTGCCCGATTCTGGCGCGCGGTGCCGAACAGGCACAGACGCTGATCGGCGATGTGCTGCCCGACCTGGTGTTGCTGGACTGGATGCTGCCCGGCATGTCGGGCATCGCCTTGGCACGCGAACTGCGAGCCAACGAGCGCACGCGGGGTATTCCGCTGATCATGCTGACGGCGCGTGGTGAAGAGCAGGACAAGGTCATGGGGCTGGAGATCGGCGCCGACGATTATGTGACCAAGCCGTTTTCGCCGAAAGAGCTGATGGCGCGCATCAAGGCGGTATTGCGGCGTCGTGCGCCGCAGTTGACAGAAGATCCGGTGGCGGTGGCGGGCATCACGCTCGATCCCGGTACGCATCGGGTGACCGCGCTACCGACCGATGAACTGGTGGCTGCCGGCGAGTTGAAGCCGATTCGGCTGGCGCTCGGGCCCACGGAGTTTCGCCTGCTGCATTTCCTGATGACTCATCCAGAGCGCGTGCACAGCCGCACGCAGTTGCTGGATCAGGTGTGGGGTGACCATGTGTTCGTCGAAGAGCGCACGGTCGACGTGCAGATCAAGCGCCTGCGCGCGGCGCTGCGGCCCGCCGGGCGCGAGCATTTGATCGAGACGGTGCGCGGCAGCGGTTATCGGCTGGCGCGCTTCGCCGAGGCGAGCCGGGCAGAATGAATGTCATTTGGGCGCGTGCATGGGCCGTACTGGGCCTGATCGCCGCGTTCGCGCTGGCGGTAGGCTTCTACTTCGGGCCGACACTGGCGTTGAGCTTGATCGTTGTGATTCTGCTGGCCTTGCTCGCGTTCAACGTGTTCCAGTTGCAGCGCCTGTGGCGGCTGCTCGACGCGCCGGCCTACGGCGAGATCCCCAGCGCCACCGGTGCCTGGGGCGAGATCTATTATCGGCTGCACCGGCTGGTGAAGCGCTTTCATTTACGTTTTCGAGATATCGAGAACCAGCACGAACGCTTTATCGAGGCCATCCAGGCGTCGCCGAATTCGGTCGTGATGCTCGATGACAATGACCAGATCGAATGGTGCAATGCGATTGCCGAACGCCATTTCGGTCTCGACGCACGCCGCGACGTCGGCCAACGACTCACGCATTTGATCCGTCGCCCCGAATTCATCTCGTATCTGGCGCGCATGAACTACGAGACGGAATTGCGCATGCGCGGTATGGGCAGCGACCAGCAGCACGTGTTGGCGGTGCAGGTTTTTCCCTACGGCGATCGCCGCAAGTTGCTGCTGTCGCAGGACATTACCGAACTGGTGCGCACCGACGATATGCGGCGCGACTTCGTTGCCAACGTATCGCACGAAATCCGCACGCCGCTGACGGTGCTGGCGGGCTTTTTAGAGACGCTGCGCGAGTTGCCGGTGTCGGCCGCCGAGCGCAGCCGCTATCTCGATTTAATGGCGCGCCAGGCCGATCGCATGCAGAACATCGTCAAAGACCTGTTGACGCTGGCGCGACTCGAGGGCGACGCGCGGCCGCCTACCGACGCGCCGATCGACATGCGCGAACTGATCGAGCATCTGCGCCTCGACGCCGTGGCTCTGTCGGGCGGTGCGCATCAAATCACCGTGCGTGCCCAGGCTTCGTTCGACTTGGTTGGCGCGCGTAGCGAAATTGAGAGCGCCTTGGGCAATTTGATCACCAATGCCGTGCGCTATACGCCAGGCGGCGGCTCGATCGGGATCGAGTGGATCGATGAAGGAAGCGGCGGCGAAGGCGGGCGCGCGGTGTTTTGCGTCACCGACACCGGCATCGGCATTCCGCCGGAACATATCCCGCGCCTGACCGAGCGCTTCTATCGCGTCGATCGCAGTCGCTCGCGCGAAACTGGGGGTACCGGCCTTGGGCTGGCCATCGTCAAGCATGTGCTGCATCGGCATGATGCGCAATTGCAGGTGACGAGCACGCCGGGGCAGGGCAGTCGTTTCGTTGTGGCGTTCCCGGCGGCGCGGCTGATTCCGCGCATGAGCCGGCATCCGGAAGCGGTGCTGGAAGACTAGCGCGTTTAGCCAGCGCCGCCGACGCTTTGCGCGATGAGCCAGAGATTAGCCAGCGAGATGGCGACGAACAGCGCCCAGAACGGCAGCCGATACGGCCAGCGCGTGGCGAAGCTTCCCATCAGCTTTTTATCCTCGGTCATGCGGATCAGCGGATACATCGCAAACGGCAATTGCACGCTCAACACCACCTGGCTCATCACCAGCAGTCGACCGACGGCGTGATCGCCCATCCAGATGACGCCGGCGAAAGCCGGAATCAATGCCAGCCCACGCGTGATGAGGCGGCGCTGCCAGCAAGGAATTTTCAGTTTCAAAAATCCCTCCATGATGACCTGGCCGGCGACGGTGCCGGTGAAGGTAGAGCTTTGTCCGGAGGCCAGCAGTGCGATGGCGAATGCGACGCTGGCGACGCCGGTGCCAAGGATCGGCGCCAGCAGTCGGTAGGCATCGTCGATGTCGGTCACCTGGCGGTGGCCGGTGGCGTGAAAGGCGGCGCCGGCCAGTATCAAAATTGCTGCGTTGATCAGCATCGCAATCGTCAACGAGCCGAAAGTGTCGAAGCGGAACATGCGGATCGCGGAGGCTTTGCCGGCCTCGCCGCGCTCGATGACGCGTGTTTGCACGATCGACGAGTGCAGATACAGGTTATGCGGCATCACGGTGGCGCCCAGAATGCCGATCGCCAGATACAGCGGCTGCTGGTGGCTGAGCGCCTGCCAGCGTGGTATCAGGCCGCTGGCGACGTCGCGCCAATGCGGCTGCACCAGCACCAGGTCGATGATGAAGCCCAGGCCGATGGTGGCGATCAGTCCGAGCACGATGGCTTCGAGGTGACGGAAATTCTTGCCTTGCAGGCCCAGCACCAGCAGCGTATCGAAGGCGGTGAGCGCCACGCCGACTACCAGCGAGCAGCCGAGCAGCAGATGAAACGCCAGCGCACCGCCCAATACCTCGGCCAGATCGCAGGCGATGATCGATAACTCTGCCAGGATCCATTGGCCCTTTGCTACCGCGGGCCGATAGCGTTCGCGCGACAGCTGCGCCAGATCGCGGCCGGTCGCCACGCCGAGTCGTGCCGACAGACATTGCAAGGCCATCGCCGCCAGACTCGTCAGCACCACCACGAACAGCAGCGCATAGCCGTAGCGCGAGCCGGCCTCGATATCGGTGGCCCAATTGCCCGGATCCATATAGCCGATCGAAATCAACAGGCCGGGTCCGGCGAACTGCAGGATTCGCTTCAGCAGCGAGGCGTTCGGGGATATCGAGACAGAGCCGCGGACTTCGGACGGGCAGAAGGGCGCAGTGGCGGTGGTGGGCAGTTTATAGGGCAAGGAACCGTTTCTCCGACCGGCCGGTGAGGGGCGAAGAAAGGATTCTAGAGTCGGCAATGCCGGGCGTCGAGTCGGCAAGGACAGCGAAAAACCGCTTAGATGCCAGGCTGATTAGATTATCTCTAAAGCAGAAACAATAGGTTTCATTAAACGATCTCTCTTTTTTGAGAGAAACAACCTATAGTGGCGTTAATGCATGTTGCTGCCACTAAATATTATTTAAGTCAATTCTATGAAACCCTGCTCTTTTACTGCTCCCGCCCTGGTCGCTGCGACGCTTGCCGCGCCCGCGATGACGGTCATGATGATCCTGCTGGCGCCCGGCGCCTTCGGCGGCTGAGACGGCCGGCCGACGCTGCCGACGCGGCGCGCGTTCGATCGCATGACCTCAGTTCGAGGATAGTTTCGCCAACAGCGTGGCCTGCGCGCTGCGCGCCACCTTGCCCGGCTTGCGGCGCCGGTATTGGCCGTCGCTTTGCATCACCCAGGCGAACTGATTGTCGCCGAGAAATACCGATAAGCCTTCCGCGATGACGCGCCGTTTCAGGCGCTTGTCAGTAAGCGGGAAGGCGACTTCGACGCGCCGGAAGAAGTTGCGGTCCATCCAGTCGGCGCTCGACAGGAACACGTGCTCGGCGCCGTCAGCGTAGAAATAGAAAATGCGATGGTGCTCGAGGAAGCGGCCGACGATCGAGCGCACGGTGATGTTGTCGGAAATCCCGGGAACGCCTGGTTTCAACGAACACACGCCGCGCACGATCAAGTCGATTTTCACACCGGCCTGCGACGCTTCGTACAGTTCGGCGATCAGCGATGGTTCCAGCAGAGCGTTCATTTTTGCGACGATGCGCGCCTTGCGGCCGGCGCGCGCTGCCTCGGCTTCGGCGCGCACCGCTTCCGTAAGCTTGGCGTGCAAGGTGAAGGGCGATTGCCACAGGCGGTTCAGCCGATACTCGGCGCCGATGCCGGTGAGCTGCAGGAACACATGATGGGCGTCTTCGCAGGTGCGTTCGTCAGACGTGATCAGGCCGAAATCGGTGTAAAGGCGCGCGGTGCGCGGATGATAGTTGCCGGTGCCGAGGTGCACATAGCGTCGTAACTGACTTTGACCGTTCTTCATGGTACGGCGCACGATCAGCATCATTTTCGCGTGGCATTTATGCCCGACCACGCCGTACACCACGTGTGCGCCAGCGCGTTCCAGCTGCGCGGCCCAGTTGATGTTGGTTTCCTCGTCGAAGCGCGCCAGCAGTTCCACTACTACCGTCACTTCCTTGCCGTTGCGCACCGCCTGCATCAACGCGTCCATCAGCGGCGACTCGGCACCGGTACGGTAGATGGTCTGCTTGATCGCTACCACGTATGGGTCTTTGGCGGCTTGCAGCAGCAGTTCCAGCACCGGCTCGAAGCTTTCGTAAGGGTGGTGCAGCAGGATGTCGCCCTGGTCGATCACCTCGAACAGGTTGGCTGCGGTCGCTTGGCCGATGCGCCGCGGCATCGATGGCACATGCGAGGCGAATTTGAGATCCGGACGGTCGACCATTTCCGGCAACTGCATCAGGCGCACCAGGTTCACTGGACCATCGACCCGATAGCAATCGTTGTCCCCCAGGCCCGACTCGTCGCGCAGCCGCCGCAGCAGCGCCGACGGAGTATCGGCCGATACCTCCAGCCGCACCGCATTGCCCAGGTGACGCGCGGACAATTCGCCTTGCAGCGCGATCCGCAAATTGGTGATTTCGTCTTCGTCGACGAATAGCTCGCTATTGCGCGTGACGCGGAATTGATTGCAGCCCAGCACCGTCAGCCCATGGAACAATTGGCCGACGAAGCGTTGCATAAAGGAGCTCAGCAGCACGAAACCGTGCGCGAATGGCGATAGCTCCGAGGGCATGCGCACCAGCCGCGGCAAGGCGCGCGGCGCCGGCACGATGCCAAGCAACGCCTGTCGACCGAAGGCATCGCGGCCAGCCAGCTCGACCGCGAAGTTCAGGCTTTTATTGAGAACGCGTGGGAAGGGATGCGCCGGATCGAGCCCGATCGGCGTCAGCACCGGCAAGATCTCGTCTCGAAAATAGGCGCTGGCCCATGCCAATTGCTCGTCGTTCAGCGCGTCGGCGTCGAGAAAACCGATGCCTTCCAGTTCGAGCGCCGGCAGGATGTCGTCTTGCAGCATTGAATACTGCCTTTTCACCAAGGTTTTGGCGCGCTCCGACACCACCGAGTACAAATGCGGCAGCGACAGGCCGTCGGGCGTGAGCACATCGGGGGTGTCGCGCAGTTGTTCGCGCAATCCCGCCATACGCACTTCAAAAAACTCGTCCAGATTGCTGCTGGCGATGCAGAGAAATTTGAGACGTTCGAGCAGCGGCACGCGCGGATCTTCAGCCTGCGCCAGCACGCGTTCGTTGAAGGCGAGAATGCCCAACTCGCGGTTCAGCAGCGGGCATTTGGACGAAACCTCGGGCGCCAGCGAATGCGCGAGGGGTGAAAAAAGCGGCAAGGGCGTGGTGGCTGACACGGGGGAATTTTGGAGGCTTCAAACTAGGTGAGGGACGCGACGCATGCAAGGCGCGCTAATACCCTAGGGTCGCACATTTTCGTGTCATGTTGATGTCACGCCTGTGTCATCCGCTCGACATCGTTTTTATGCATCGTGCGGGCAGCCGACGCGCAGCGTTGCCGCGAGCCCATGCTGACACGCCTCGGCGTCGCCGACGTTACAATCCCGCACTCAGACGCCGGAGAGTTCCCATGGCAGGTCGATCATCCGTGCCAGACCCGCCAAGTGCGCGTGCTCTCAAAATCCAGACAGATTCACCCATATCTATGGCAGAAACACCGAAGCTGCTGGCCGCTGTCGACCTTGGTTCGAACAGTTTTCGCTTGATCGTCGGGCGTTTGGAAGAAACCGAGGCGGGTAGCCAAATCTATGCGACCGATGCGCTGCGCGAGTCGGTGCGGCTAGCGGCGGGGCTCAGCGGCGACAAGAATCTCGACGCCGCTTCGATGATGCGCGGTTGGACCGCACTCGAACGTTTTGGCGAACGCCTGCGCGACTTCACCGGCGAGCAAGTGCGGGCGGTTGCTACCAATACGCTGCGCGTGGCGAAAAACGCGCCGGAATTCCTGGCCGGCGCGACGGATGCGCTGGGTTTCCCGATCGAAGTAATCGCCGGGCGCGAAGAGGCGCGGCTGATCTACGCGGGCGCGGCGCACACCGTGCCGATGGTGGCCGGCAACCGCCTGGTAGTCGATATTGGCGGCGGTTCCACCGAATTCATCGTCGGTAAAGACTATGAACCGCTGGAAATGGAAAGCCTGTACATCGGCTGTGTCAGCCATAGCCGGCAGTTCTTTCCGAGCGGCAACGTCGACGATTATTCGATGCGGCAAGCCGAATTAGCGGCGCGCCGTGAGATCCAGATCATCGCGGCGGCGTATCGCGATCTCGGCTGGCAGCAGGCGATCGGCTCGTCGGGCACGGCGCGCGCGCTGGCCGACCTGCTGGAAAGCAACAAACTCAACGATAGCGGCGTGACGCACGGCATCACGCGCGGCGGCTTGCGGCAACTGAAGCGCCTGCTGATCAGCGCGGGCAACGTCAACCGGCTGTCGCTCGAAGGCCTGAAGCCTGATCGCATTCCGGTACTGGCGGGCGGCCTCGCGATCATGCTGGCGGTATTCGACGAATTGCAGGTGGAGCACGCGGAAGTGACCGACGGCGCGTTGCGGCTGGGTGTGCTGTATGACTTGATCGGCCGTACGCGCGAGCGCGATATGCGCACCGTGACGGTGGAAAGCTTTATGCGCCGCTACGCGGTGGATCGTATTCAGGCGGAGCGCATTGGCCGCATGGCGACCGAGTTCTATCGACAGATTGCGCCGCCCGACTCGCAGCAACGCGCGAACGACGAGCTGTTCCTCGGCTGGGCGGCGGCGCTGCATGAAATCGGCTTGTCGATCTCGCACAGTGCCTATCACAAGCATTCCGCTTATGTGACCAGCAATGCGGATATGCCCGGGTTTTCACGCACCGATCAGGCGCGGCTGGCGGCGTTGGTATTGGGCCATGCCGGCAAGCTCGGCAAACTGGCGAACAGCGCGCCGGTGGATTGGCGGCTGGTGTTCTGCCTGCGGCTCGCGGTGCTGGTGTGCCGGCGGCGCAGCGATGCGGACTTGCCCAACATCAAGGTCAGCATCGATCGCGGTTTCGACGTCAAGCTGCCGAAATCCTGGAGCGATCTGAATCCGCTTACCGACTACAGCCTGCAACAGGAAGCGGCCGAATGGCAACGTATCGGCCGGCCATGGCGGCTGGTGTATTCGAAGGGGTGAGCGCGGCCACTGCAGATGCACGGCGCCGGGTCGGCTGCACGTCTGGGTCGGCGTGGCGCAGGGCTGGCCATGAACCTTCGATGACGGTCATATCAGTTGACGCGGGACACCCCCTTCCATACAATGGCCGGCTTGTCGGAGCGTAGCGCAGCCTGGTAGCGCATCTGGTTTGGGACCAGAGGGTCGAAGGTTCGAATCCTTTCGCTCCGACCACCAGTATTCAGGGGTTACTCGTTAAGTCGGGTAACCCCTTTTCTTTTATGTGCCGCTCAATTGGCACCGACTCGACGGAGCGCCGGGGTCATCGATCCCGATTTATCCAGTTCCGCTTGCGCCTTTAGCTGCGTACCGCCGCGCGTGATAGCCTTACTTCCTGTTTCTTGCTCTATCCCCGCCTGTAGAAGTCTAAAAATTGGAGCGGTTTATGGACAGCAAATCCCAGGGCGCAGATGCCGATCGCGGCGAGCAGTTAATGCCGTATCAGTACCCGAATCCCGTCAATGCTTTACCCGAAATCGTCATCGGCAGTGCCATCCCTACCGACGAGCGCTTATGGGTCCCGCAAGCCAAAGACGTTTCGTTTCGGCCCTTGTGCTTGAACGCGAGTCAGGGCTACTGGATGAATCTCCTTCGTGTTCGCAAGTCGGGGGTGCTCAACCGGCATCGCCATCCGCAAGCGGTTCATGGCTTTGTGCTAAAGGGGCGCTGGCGTTATCTTGAGCACGCTTGGGAAGCGACCGCGGGCAGCTATGTATTCGAGCCACCGGGCGAGACGCACACGCTGTTTGTGCCACCCGACGTCGAAGAGATGATCACGTATTTCCAGGTGAACGGCGTGATGTACTACGTCGATCCATGGGGTAAGACCATCGGCTACGAAGATGTTTTTACCAAGATCGAGATGTGCCGCAAGCATTTCGAAGAGGTTGGTCTTGGCGCTGATTACGTTGATCAGTTTATTCGGTGATCGATCCGACTTCGATTATGGCAAGGAATATCCGATAAAAGCACGTCGTCCGCATCGATCCTTAATCTGCGTGGTTCCAAGATCATTTCTCGAAAATGGTAAACCACGCATCCACTCCGATCCGTCTCCCGTATAAGTAGCAACACCAGGCCAACTGGCACGGGGTTCTAACTAAGACAAGGAGACGGAAATGCGCAAATTGGCGATGGGTTTGGGGATGGCGTTGGTGTTGGCAAGCTCGGCGACGTTTGCCGCGAACAACACCGTCATGGTGGGCGGTCAGGCCATGTATCCGACGAAAGATATCGTCGACAATGCAGTGCACTCGGCGGATCACACCACGCTGGTCGCGGCGGTCAAGGCTGCCGGCTTGGTCGATACCTTGAAGGGCGCTGGCCCGTTCACGGTATTCGCGCCGACCAACGAAGCCTTCGCGGCGCTGCCGGCCGGTACGGTCGATACGCTGGTCAAGCCTGAGAACAAGGCGACCTTGACGAAGATCCTGACCTATCACGTGGTTCCGGGTCGGCATGATTTCAAATCGCTGGCTATGGTGATTCATGCCGGTGGCGGCACGGCGCAATTGGCAACCGTCAGCGGCGGCATGCTGACGTTCACGATGAATGGCCCGCACAATATCGTGGTTGCCGACGAGCAAGGCAATACTTCAGCGATCTCGACCTATGACGTCTATCAAAGCAATGGCGTGATCATGGTCGTCGATAAAGTGTTGATGCCCAAGTAATCGAGAGGTAAGTCAAGCATCCTTGAAGGGGCCGGCGAATATCGTAGTCCTAAATTAAGATGACGGACTTTTCGGCGCTTGCTGCGTTGATGGGATGGAGCGCGTACCGAGGAAGCCGTGGACTGTGTCCACGGCTTCCTTGCGTCATCGCGCGGCGTGAGGTCTGCTGCGTATCTGCCGTTTAGCGGCGTGCGTCCAATTCGGCCAATCGTATTGGCGCTGCGCCGTCGCTGCGCGGCGGGCGCTGATGCAAGCGGCGCCGGGGACGAACGATATCGGCATCGCGGATCAGCGTGTCGACCATGCGCTTGCCTTCCGGCCAGGCGCCGAATCCTGAACTGACGTTGATGTGTCCCGCTGCGCCGAGGTTGACGAAGCGGCTGCCCCACGTAGCGGCCAAGGTACGCGCCGCTTCGAGCGTCATCCATGGATCGTTTTCGCTGCCGACGACGATCGAGGGCACCGGTAGTGGCGCGCTCAGTATCTGCGTATCGATGCCGAAGCGGGCGGGGCTTGCGGGGGCCACCAACAAGGCACCGATTACATTATGAGAAATCTTGCGCAGCGCACTGGCGCCGGCCAGGCAGCCGAAACTATGTGCAACCAGGATGACCGGGCCTGGAATGGCCGCAATCGAGCGCGCGGTGATCTCCGACCATTGCGTGAGCTCCGGCTCATCCCAATTGCGCTGCACCACGCGCGCCGTATCAGGAAATTGTTGTTCGAGCCAACTTTGCCAATGCGATGGCTCACTGCCGCCGCGTCCGGGCACCGTGAGTACGCAGGGCGAAGCCATCCCGTTTGTCGCCATGGTCGCAAAGGCCATTAGTCCTCCCGCGGCTGGGTTGCCGTCAACTTGTTGCGTGCTGTCGCCCGCGGCTTGCCGTGCCGCACGATACGCTTGCGGCACATCTGGCTCAGGCCGCGTCAGCTCACGCAGGTTGTGCCAAGCCTTCATAGATATCCGCTTCCTTGAGGTGCGGAGCCAGCATTTCGATCAAGCGATAGGCATAGGCGCGCAGATAGACGCCCTTGCGCAAGCCGATGCGTGTGGTGTTCGACGCGAAGAAACCATCGGTCTTGAGGATCACCAGATCGCTATCTTTGCGCGGGTCGATCGCCATAGCCGCGAGGATGCCGACGCCGAGCCCGACTTGCACATAGGTCTTGATGACGTCGGCGTCGATCGCGGTCAAGACGATGTCGGGCGACAGGCCGGCTTTTTCAAAAGCCGCGTCGATATGCGGACGGCCGGAGAACTCGTGGTCGTAGGTGATGATCGGATACGCGGCAATATCTTCGAGCGTGAGGTCGGCTTTCTGCGCGAGCGGATGACTGTGCGGTACCGCCACCACGTGCTGCCATGTGTAGTAGGGGAACGTCGCAATATCGGGATAACGGTCGATTGCTTCGGTGGTAATGCCGATGTCGGCCTCGCCGCTCAGCACCATTTGCGCAATCTGCGTCGGGCTGCCCTGACGCAGCGCCAGCGCTACCTTCGGGAAGGTCTCGCGGAATTTCTCGATCACCGGCGGCAGCGCATAGCGCGCCTGCGTGTGCGTGGTGGCCAGCACCAGTCGACCTTGTTCTTGCGACGAGTAGTGGCTGGCTGCGCGCCGCAAGTTTTCAGTGTCCAGCAGAATGCGCTCGATCAGTTGCAGCACGTTCTTGCCCGGCTCGGTGAAGCCCGTCAGGCGTTTGCCACGGCGTACGAAGATATCGACGCCGAGTTCGTCCTCCAGATCTTTGATCTGTTTGCTCACCCCGGATTGCGAGGTGTACAAGACGTTGGCGACTTCCGTTAAATTGAGATTACGGCGCGCCGCTTCGCGAACGAAGCGCAGTTGCTGGAAGTTCATGGCAAGCCCGTTAGCATTTTTGATCTATGGACGCGAGTCTTTCATAAGACTTTGATAACTTAAAATGTTTAAATATAATTAAACAAGACATTTAAGTTATATAAGCGCCATAAGCGAGGTGCGGTCGGTTGGCTCAGCAGGCAACTCGCAGCCCGTGTTCGCGTGTTTCTCAAAATCGGCGAACTCGAGCGATCCAGGCATATCGATATTTCGATTTATTGTTTGCGCCATGCCTCCGACGACCGTGTAATGCATAGGCGCAGCCCTGCCGTCGTCTGCCGCAGCCGTTTAGCTCTCCTTTCCGACAGCGACCGGGCGACGGTACGGGGCCGCCATCACGCTACGCTATTTCAGACCCATGAACCGCAGTGCGAAGGCTCGGCGCGATCGTTTCCACGAGTTCGCGAGCACCGGTATTCAATTAAAAAAGGCAATAAAAATGGCAACCACCGGCAGTCCTGCTGTCCCAGAAACCGTGTCGCCGCCGCCCGTCAATGGCTGGCGTGCCTTGTTCGCCACCGAAGATTGGTGGGCCGTTTGGCTGTCACTAGGCCTGGTAGTCATCGCCTATTTGTTGTTCGTCTCCGGCTCCAGCATTCAATGGCTGGCCGTGGCGCCGGCGAAATGGACCACGCTCGCACAGGCCGGCCAAGATTTCGCACATAAATTGCCGGCCTACATCGCGCTCTATGTTTTGTGGGCAGTACTGTTGGGCGTGGCGCTGCGCGTGCTGGGGCAACGTTTCTCACAATTCTTGCCTGCCTTCACCATCTTGTTTATCGCGGGCATCATCATTTTCGAGATCGGTGCGTGGGCGAGCGCTTCCAGGTTGAATCTCGAGCCGCCGCTGGTGGCGCTCGTGGCCGGCTTGATCATCGCGAATTTCACACGACTGCCGGCGTGGTTCGAATCAGGGCTGCGGGTCGAGTTCTACATCAAGGTCGGCATCGTGCTGCTGGGCGCCACCTTGCCGTTCACTTTGCTGATCTGGGCGGGCCCGGTTGCCGTGGCGCAGGCGGCAATCGTTTCGCTGGTGACTTTTTTCGTGATCTTCCTGATCTCGCGCAAGCTCGGGCTCGATCCGCGCTTCGCGGCGGTGCTGGGCGTGGGCGGCGCGGTGTGCGGCGTCTCGGCGGCCATCGCAGTGTCCGGCGCGGTGCGCGCCAAGCGTGAAGATGCGTCGGTTGCGATCTCGCTGGTGATCGGCTGGGCCATCGTCATGCTGTTCGTGTTGCCGTTTGCCTCGCGCGCGCTGGGCCTGCCTACCGGCGTCGCGGGTGCGTGGATCGGTACTTCGGAGTTTGCCGACGCGGCCGGTATCGCCGCCGCGCAGTCTTATGGTGATCTGGCGCGCCATGCCAACGGTGCGATCGCCGGTGCGCCCGATGCAGCGGTGCAAGCCTTCACGCTGATGAAGGTGGTCGGCCGCGATATCTGGATCGGCATCTGGGCATTCGTGTTGGCTTTGGTCGCGACCACGCGCTGGGAACGTCGCGACGGCGTGCAGAGCCATGCCGACGCTGGCGAAATCTGGCGGCGTTTTCCGAAGTTCGTGGTCGGTTTCGTGATCGCCTCGGCGTTTGTCACGTGGGTAACCAGCCATTACACGCTGGCGGATTACCGCACGGTGGTAACCCCGGCGCTGATTGCGCCGATCACGGCATTGCGTACCTGGGCCTTCATCTTCTGCTTTCTCAGCATCGGCTTGAGCACCAAGCTGAGCCGCTTGACCAAGGCTGGCAGCAAGCCGCTGGCCGCCTTCACCGTCGGTGTAATTGTCAATGTCGTGATCGGCTATGTGTTGTCGGTGTACGCGTTCGGCAACTTCTGGACCGCTTTGGGACAACCTTGATGAGCGTGGCCGATACCCCGCTGCAACGCCCCGTCACGGCCGCCTGCGGTCAATGTCGACACCTTAACCGCGAGCGGCGCGCAGTCGAAAGCGCGCTGCCGGGGATGATCGCCCTAGGGTCGGCATTCGGCGCCAGTCTGGCGGACAGCCTGCTGTGCCAGCGTCATGATTGCCTGGTCAGACCGACCGATCGGTGCGCGGGGTTCGAAGCCGTTTGAGCTCGCTTCAGTGCGATCCGGACGCGCCTTATTCCAAAAACTTTCTAGCCAAAAGCGTGGCGTAGAACTATTCTATGGCCCGCGCAAGCAACGCCATATCGAGGATTCGGGGCGCGGCACAGTAAGCCGGCTGACGTTCGTAGCGGCGCTCGGGCGCGTAGTAACTGTGGAAGGCGCGCGCCGGCAGGCGTGCGCAACGCCTCTGGCAGGCGTCTTTCGTTACGCCGATCGCCGGTCCCTATCAGGAGCGGAATTTTGTTGAATTCAATCAGTACCCCGGCGATTCCGGATAGCGCAGCGCGGACTGGTGCTGCGCACGCGCGCATTGCTTTTATCCAGGCCGGTTGGCATAGCGAGATCGTCGCTGAATGCCGCGAGTCGTTTTTGCGTCAGATTGTGGAATTCGGTGTTGCCGCCGATCAGGTCGACGTGTTCGACGTGCCCGGCGCCTTCGAAATTCCATTGCAGGCCAAGTTGCTGGCGCGCAGCGGTCGCTATGCGGCAGTGGTGGGCGCGGCGCTGGTGGTGGACGGTGGTATCTATCGGCACGAGTTCGTAGCCCAAGCTGTGATCTCCGGGCTCATGCAAGTACAACTGGAGACGGAAGTGCCGGTGATATCGGCGGTGTTGACGCCGCACCACTTCCACGGTCACACCGAGCATCTGAGGTTTTTCCACGAGCATTTTCGTGTAAAAGGTCGCGAGGCGGCGGCGGCTTGCGTTAGCACGATCCGCGCGCAGGCGGCGCTGCGCGCTACCTTGGCGACGCGTTCGACGTAACGACATCGACGCGCGCGGCGCGCCTATCAACTCTTCCCGCCGGGGCTTGCCGCCGTAGCATAATACGGTTCCCCCAGCGGGGCCGCCCCGCGATTCCCTGACCGCAATGCGCCTGCTATTGGTCGAAGACGATGCCATGATCGCGACCAGCGTCGCCGACGTGTTGCAGCGTCTCGGACATGCCGTCGACGTTGCCGCCGACGGCGAAGCCGCCGAATTGGCGCTGGCCGTCGATATCTACGATCTGGTGGTGCTGGATCTCACGCTCCCTGGTTTATCCGGTCTCGATCTGCTGCGCCGCTATCGCGCGCGCGGCGGTGCGGCGCCGGTGTTGATCACCACCGCGCGCAGCGGTGTGGCCGAGCGTATTGCCGGGCTCGACGCCGGCGCCGATGACTATCTGGTCAAGCCCTTCAATGTCGATGAACTGGCGGCGCGCGTGCGTGCGCTGTTGCGGCGTCGGCTGGGACGTTCGCGTCCGCTGCTCAGCCACGCTGGCGTCGAGCTCGACGCGGCATCGCGGGAAGTGCGGGCCGAGGGCGCGGCGGTGACCCTGTCGATACGCGAATTCTCCTTGCTGCAAGCCTTGCTGGAAGAGCCGACGCGTGTCGTGCCGAAAGCCGAGCTGGAACAGAAGCTTTACGGCTGGGGCCGTGAGGTGGAAAGCAACGCGATCGAAGTGCATATCCATGCGCTGCGCCGCAAGCTCGGCGCGCAGCGCATTGTCACCGTGCGCGGTGTCGGGTATCGCCTTGCGGCGCTGGCCTGAGGTCGGGGCTTGAGATCGATTCGCCAGCGGCTATTCGTTGGCCTGGGCGCCGGCCTGGCCGCGGGCACAGTACTGGCCTCCTGGCTGGTATTTACGCAGGCGCTGCGGCAGGCTGACGATCTGTTCGACCTCGAACTGCATTCGGTGGCCTTGTCGCTGCCGCGCTCGGTGCGCAATTGGCCAGACCGGCCGCCGCCGCCGAATCTGGTGAAGCTGGCGACCGACCGCTTGAAGATCCAGGTGTGGAACGCCGCTGGCCAGCGCACCTTCGCCAACTCTATTTACTATGTGCTGCCGCGGGTGCAGGTTGGCTACGGTGAGATCGACGCCTACGGCCAGCGCTGGCGTACCTTCGGCCTGGCCGACGGTAGGCGTTTCATCCAGGTGGCGCAGCCGGTGTCGGTCAGAAACCAGTTGGCTGTGCGCCTGGCGCTGCGCACGGTACTGCCGCTGCTGGTCTTGTTCCCCTTCATGGCCTTACTGGCGTGGCTGCTGTTGCGCCGGGAATTGGCGCCGGTGGACGCATTGGCCGCGGCACTGCGCATGCGTTCGCCGCATAGCCTGGCGCCGCTGCTGCCGCCGGCGCCGCCGCCGCGTGAACTGGCACCGCTCTGGATCGCCGTGAACGAGTTGATGGATGCCTTGCAGCGCGCGCTGGCGGTGCAGAAGAATTTCGTTGCCGATGCAGCGCACGGCCTGCGTTCGCCACTTACGGCGCTGAAATTGCAAATCGACTTGAGCGCCGAGGATCTGGCGGGCGCGGGCGCGCGCGCCGACGAAGCTTTTACGAAGCTGCGCGAGCGTGTCGATCGCATCATTCGACTGGTGCATCAACTGCTGACGCTGGCCGGCGAAGAGGCGCGCCGCGGCGTGTCGAATACCCATGCCGATCTGGCGGCGATCGCGCGCGAGGTGGTGAGCGACTTTCACGTGGCCGCGGCGCGCGCCGGGATGGATGTCGGCCTGATCTGGGACGGCCGCGCACTGCCGGTACAGGGCGACGAGGGCGCGTTGCGCATCCTGCTGCATAACCTGGTCGACAATGCGGTGCGCTACGCCAGGACGCCGGGCGCGGTCGACATCGAACTGCTGGTCGAAGCCGAGCCGCGCACTGGCGCGGCGGGCGTGGTGGTGCAAGTGTCCGATGCCGGCCCGGGCATCGGCGCCGCCGACGAGGCGCGTATTTTCGATCGTTTTTATCGTGGCGCCAGCCCGGCCAGCGATGGCAGTGGCCTGGGCCTGTCGATCGTCAGCCAGATCGCGCAAGCGCATGGCGCCACCGTATCGCTGCTGCGGCGGGCCGAGCCCGCGCGCTTCGTGGTGCGCGTCGCATGGCTTACGCCGGCTGACGAGCCCTGCGTCGGCAGCCCCGTCGACGCCCCTCGGCCGATTGATAAAACCCCCTGAGGTATGCGGCGAATTGGCATATCAAAGAATTTTCACTAGTTAAATATTACTTAAGGTTACGTTAAGCCTCCACAGACTACGATTCCGCGCGTCACTCATCTGCAATGCTCGACGACGCGGCGTTTGCGCGAGACGCCCTGCAGGCACTGACGCCCTAGGGATCGCGTACCCGACCCGCGTCAGGCCTCCGGCATCGCGCCAACAACCGCACGAGCAGCGCTTGCGCCCGTTGCCTCGTGAAACGCACTCTGCCTTTTTCTTCGATCAATTCTGTCGCAGCCGATCCACTGGCGGCCGCGGCGCCTATTGCCGTGAGCCCAGCATCGGCCGCGACATCGGTGCCGGATGCGCGCGCACGGTGGCGCTCCCCAGGCATCGCGCAAACTGCGCTGCTTGGTGCATTCATGCTGCTATTCCTGCTGCCGGGCCTGGTCGGTCATGATCCGTGGAAGCAGGACGAAACCTATACGTTTGGCATCGTTCAACACATGCTGGAAAGCGGCGATTTCATCGTACCGATGAACGCCGGCCAACCCTTCATGGAAAAGCCGCCGCTGTACTACTGGCTGGCGACGCTGAGCACCTGGTTGTTTTCGCCGTGGCTGCCGATGCACGACGCGGCGCGCCTGGTCAATCTGTTTTGCGGAAGCGTTACGCTTTTCGTCACGGCACTGACGGCGCGGCGCGCGCTTGGCTGCCAGTCGCTGAACGAACCGCGCGTGATCGGCACGCTGGCCCTGTTTGCCGGCGGCTTGCTGGTACAGAAGCATTTGCACGACATGTTTTCCGATGTCGCGCTGATGATGGGGGCGGCGTTGGCTACCTACGGGCTGCTCGGCGTCGTGCTGTCGGCCACGCGCGCGTCGCCCACAGCAGCCGGGCCGCGGCATCGCGATGCCGTGCTGCTGGGCTTGGGCGTCGGCATGGCATGGCTGTCGAAGGGTGTTTTCATGCCAGGTGTGCTGGCGGCGTCGGCGCTGTGTCTGCCGTTGCTTTTGCCGGCCTGCCGTAATGCCGCTTATGCGCGGGCGCTCGGCATCGCGCTGCTGGTGTTCGCGCCGTTCGGCGTGATCTGGCCATTGCTGTTGGCGCTGCGTTCCCAAACCTTGTTCATCAGCTGGTTCTGGGACAACAACGTCGGGCGCTTTCTCGGCTTTTCGGTGCATGAACTGGGTTCGGCGAACGACTCGTGGGTGGTGGCGCGGGCCCTGTTGTTCGCCGCCATTCCTAGCGGACCGCTGGCGCTGGCCGGGCTATGCGCGGGCGGCTGGCGACGTTGGCGTTGTCCTGAAATCGCCGTGCCGCTGGTGCTCTGTGCGCTCGGCTTCGGTCTGCTGTTAGTTTCGGCAACGGCACGCGAGCTTTACATATTGCCGCTGATGCTGCCGTTGGCGTTACTGGCCGCGGACACACTTGCGCGCTTTCCGGCGCGTTGGTCGCTACGTTGGGATCTTGTCAGCCGGCTGCTGTTCGCGTTCTTGTCGAGCGTCGTATGGGTCGCCTGGGCCATCATGCAGCTGCCGGCTGACCGGCATCGCGCGCTGGCTTGGCTGGGGCGCTGGCTGCCGCCGGACTACGTATTGGGCTTCCATGCGGTCGAAGTGTTGGCCGCGCTGGCGCTCACCCTGGCTTGGCTGATGGTGCTGCCGATGCTGGCGCGCCTTGGCCGCTGGCGCGGGCCGGCAAGCTGGGCCGCGGGCGCGACCTTACTGTGGGGTCTGATTTTCACGCTGCTGCTGCCATGGCTGAACGAGGCCAAGAGTTATCAACCGGTATTCAGTGACCTGGCGCGGCAAATCGCGCCGCTCTGGGCTCCCGACGACTGCATGGCAAGTGTCGACCTCGGCGAAAGCGAGGCACCGATGCTCTACTACGTTGCGCACATTTTGCATCGCCCGGGCTCGCTGGACGCCGCACGCAGCTGTCGCTGGCTGATCCTCGACAAGCGCCATCATCACATCCCGCCCAAGGCTGAAGGATGGGCATTGTTCTGGAGCGGCGCGCGCCATGGCGATCGACACGAATGCCTGCAGGTTTTTCGACGCGAAGGATCGGCGCCGGAGGACTAACGGCCGGCGCCGGTAAGTTTTGGTCAACGGTGACATACTAGCCGCGGGAATATTCGGCGCGCCTTGAGCGTTTGCTTCGTGCAGCCGTTTGTTCTCCTTCCTTCATCCAGGAGTCTCGTATGTCCTATCGCCTGAAAGGCGCCGTCGCATTGTCAGTGCTGACGCTTGCAACATCCGTATTCGCACAAAGTGCAGATACCCAGCCGCAGCGCATCCGTGGCGACATCGTCTCGGTCGACGGCAACACCCTCAAGCTGCATCGCGCCAGCGGCACCACCGTTTCCATCGCGCTGCAAGACAACACGCCGGTGGCCGCGGTGCGCAAAATCGCCTTGAGCGATATCAAGGCCGGGTCCTTTATCGGCACCGCCGCGACGACCGGTCATGACGGCAAGCTCACGGCGCGCGAAGTCGTGGTGTTCCCGGAAGCGGCCCGCGGCACGGGCGAAGGGCATTACGCCTGGGATCTGGGTGCCCACAGCACGATGACCAATGCGAACGTCGATTCGGTGGTGCAAGGCACGCAAGGGCGTAATTTGAAACTGTCGTACAAGGGCGGTTCCACGGACGTCACGGTTCCCGACAACGTGCCGGTCGTCACCGTCATCCCCGCGACGCATGCCGATCTGGTGGCCGGCAAGAAGGCCTTCATCGTCGCCACGCCCGCCAGCGGAGGCGGCTTCAGCGCGCAACGCGTGATTGTCGAAAAGGATGGCGTACCTCCGCCGATGTAACGCTTTTCAAGCCGTATCAAGTGTCATCCTGAAACTTGCGTCGAAGTGATTGCTGGGCACGCGTTCTGCTATCTGGCATAGACCGTTGCTTTAATCACCTATCCCTCGGCGCAAGCGACTCTTACGACGCTCGCGCCTCCGTCGAAGGAATCGCCATGGCGGCAGAGCGCCGTACGCAGTCCCGCAAAGCAGGCTCCCAAAACGGGCCGGCGGTCGCGGCGCGCGAGCCTCGGCCGACGCACGTGTCGACGCTGCCAGTGCCCTTGCTGACCGACGCGACGCCCGCGGCTCAGGGCTTTGTGATTATCGCCGCGCCGTTGGTGCAGGCTGCATTGCATTACGCGACGGCGCTCGAGAGTCAAGCCCATCCCGAAAACCTGCATAAGCTTCGCATCAGCCTGCGGCGCCTGCGTTCGCTGATATGGGCGTATGAGCCCTTGCTCGATCAAAGCATCGCCGAAGTCTGGCGCGAGCAGTTCAAAGGCATTGCCGATGCGGCGGGTCGTACGCGCGACTGGGATATCTTGCTCGATACATTGATTCCGGCGTCGCGCCTGAAACGCCAAGAGCAGGCGACGCTTGCCGACAGCGGGCGGCGGCTGCGCGGCGAGGCGCTCGAGCAAAGCCGTGAGGCGGTACGCCGCGCGGACCTGCGGGTGTTGCTGGCAGGCGCCGAGCAGTTGGCCCAGGCGCAGTTGGCGGCGTCGCATGTCGACATCGACACGGCCAAGTTTGCGCAACTGCGCATCGAGCGCGCCGCACGCACGGTACGGCGTCGTGCCCGCCAAGCGGTGAAAGCCGGGACGCGCGACTTGTCGGCCTTGCACCGCGCGCGCATCGCCATCAAGAAGCTGCGCTATCTGCTGGAGTTTTTCGAGCCGTTGTGCGTGCTGCATCGCAAGGCGGCGCGCCGGCACGCAAAGCGTCTGGCGAAACTTCAGACCAAGCTGGGGAATCTCAACGACTTGGTCGTGGGTGCCCAGTTGGCGCAAACGCATTTGTACGGGCAGGTGGATGAACAAAAGTCGGCGCGCAAGCTCGATGCCGACCTGCGCAAGACGCTGCGGCGCCAGGCCAAGTCCGCCCGCAAAGGACTGCGCCGTTATCTCAAATCCTAAATGTCGCACCTCGGAAGTGAACGCACTATGCCCAAGAAAAGCCGCGCCCCCCGTTTGCCGGCTCCCGACGCGCGCCAACCGCTGCTCGCCGCGCGCCGCAATCTTAAAATGGCGCGTTCGGCGCACGCCTACGTGCGTGGCAATACCGAGAAATTCTACGAGTGGTTGAACGGCATCGAAGGGCACACCTTGCCGGAAGGGCCCGCCATCTGGATTTGCGGGGACTGTCATCCAGATTCGCGATCTCGACCAGACCGTGATCGGCAATCCCGCGCATGACATCGTGCGGCTAGGCTTGTCGCTGGCAACGGCGACGCGCGGTTCCGATCTGCCGGGTCTGGTGACGTTGCGGATGATGGAGGCGCTTGCCGACGGCTACGAGCACGCCTTCAATGCCGACGCACAAGACGAAGCCTGGCAGGCCGCCAAGCCCGAATCGATCCGCGTAGTGATGAAACAGGCGGTGCAACGTTCGTGGCGGCATCTTGCCGAAGAACGCATTGAAGATCTCGAGCCGTCAATTCCCTTGGGCAAGCGTTTCTGGCCCTTGTCCAAGGCCGAGCGCAAAGAGATCGAACGCTTATTTGAGAAGCGTTCGGTGTCGCGACTCGCCACCGCGCTGCGGGTGGCTGACGAGGACGCGTCGGTCATGGTGCTCGATGCCGCTTATTGGGTGAAAGGCTGCAGTTCACTCGGCCGCTTGCGATATGCGCTGCTGCTGGACATCGATGGCAATGCGGCCGACGGTGACGATCTATGCCTGATCGATATCAAGGAAGCTGCACAGGCGGCGGCGCCTCGTTATCCGGCGGCTGGCATGCCAAGGAACAATGCCGAACGCGTGGTGGAGGGCGCGCGTCACTTGTCGCCGTTTCTCGGCGAACGCATGTTGGCGGCGCGACTTTGCGAACGGCCGGTGGTCATCCGTGAGCTATTGCCACAAGACATGAAGTTGACGATCGAACAGTTGACCCCGGAGGAGGCCATGAAGGTCGCGCGTTTCCTGGCGCTGGTGGTCGGCCGCGCGCATGCCAGGCAGATGGACCGCGCCGACCGCGCCGCCTGGCTGGTGGAATTACGCCGTGGCCGGACCAAGACACTGGATGCGCCCAATTGGCTGTGGAGCAGCATCCTGCAGTTGGTCAGCGGTCACGAGGTGGGATATCTGGAGCACTGCCGCCGTCACTCTTTGCGCGCCGCTTGAGAGTGCGAGCGACGCGCGACGGCGGCTCGCACAGCCCGACTGTGGAGTCGGGCCCGACGTGCGACTGATCAGGGCGCGGCGGGTTTATTGCCGCGGTTGACCCTGGCGTTGGGCAGCTTCTTCGCGTGCGTGTTTGTTGGCGATGTGGCGGCCGACCACACAGCCGCCCACTGCACCGAGCACCGCATGATGTCCGGCGAAATGACCGCCCACACCGCCCACCGCGGCGCCTTTGAGGCATCCCGCCGCATTCGCGGTGCCGAGCGTCGAGAGTACCAGTGCCGCGCCCAGGCACACGCCTGTCAGTCCGTTAACTTTCATTGAATTCTTGCTCCATGTTGGAACCCCCTAGATGGGCGTTCTATCTCAAATTTCAACCGCGCTCGGATCAACGATGTTTGTCATGTCCGGCATTGCCGTGACTGTCGTTGTGTTGGTTGTCGTTGTGATGACTGCTGCGCGTCGGCTTGTGGTCGTTGTGCCGTACGTCGCGGCTGCGTGAGCGAAATGGTTCCCGATGCGCATCGCCGCCTAGCGCAGAGGTGCGCTGGCCTGGCCGCGGTGCATGCGAATCAAGATGTAGTTCGGCGTTCGATTGCGCGAACGCTGTGCTTGCGAATGCAAGCGAAAGTGCCGCGATTGAAGCGAATTGGTAGGCGAACTTGCGCATGATGTCATTTTCCTTGTGAGAACGGAGGTCGCCGTTCATATGGTATTAACGCGCGTCATGGGTCGGCTGTCGACACGCACTTTGTGAGTTGTGAAAGCGAATGTGTCTGAAATCGAGATGGCGTGCCTTGGGGGACGGGAACGGCCATTGCTTCTAGGCCGCTACATCTTATAAAGGGGAAATAGAGCCATGAAAACAAAAATCGCCGCGTTGGTCGCCGCCTTGTCGGTGTTCGCTCTCGCAGGTAACGCCGAGGCCGCCGGATGCATGAAGGGCGCCGCGGTCGGTGGGGTAGCGGGTCACGTTGCCGGCAAGCATGGCGTGGCAGGCGCCGCCGCAGGGTGCGCGGTCGGGCACCACGAAGCAAACAAAAAAGCCAAAGCGGCCAATCAGGGTGCTGCGCAATAAGCCGACAGCCGCGCGGGCGTGAGCGGCGCGCTATAAAAAAGTAACGGAAAGCCGACGCGGATTTTGTGCCCGTCGGCTTTTTGCATGTTTTTGATCATTGCCTTGTCAGACATACAAGGTGTGCCTGACTTTCATCATTGTGACAAGCTGGCGCGTCGAGCAAAAAACCTTCCGCCGATACTGATCCTTTTTGCTTTGCTAGCGAAATGTCGGGCAGCGTATCCGCATGCCGCTGCACGTTAGCGCTAATTGAAAGCATTCTCTCCATCATCTATAGATAACGAAGCGCTTGATTGCGGCGACGAGCGCATGCTACGGCCGTTCAACAGGCCGCGCTGACTAAACGTCTTGCGAGACGGACTGTTGCAATGGTCCGCATAAAAAGGAGGAGACAATGCTTTCAGATGCTCAGTCCATCATGTGCCCCGTTTCGGATCTGGATCCGTTTTCTATCGATTTTCTGTCTGACTCGGAGCGTTATCACCGCGAATTGCGCGAACTAGGTGCCGTGGTGCGGCTGTCCCGCTACGGGATTTATGTTTTCACACGTCACGCCGAAGTGCATGCGGCATTGCTCGATGGCGCCATCTTCTGCTCCAGCCGCGGCATTGGCCTCGCGGATTTCAAAAAAGAAACGCCGTGGCGGCCGCCCAGCGTCATCAATGAAGTGGATGCACCCGAACATGCGCGTACGCGCGGCATTCTCGCGCGCGTGTTATCGCGGCCGGCGCTTGAAAAGCTTAGAGCCAGCTTTGCGGCGAGCGCGGCATTGGTAGTCGACGAGGCGTTGGCGCTTGGAGAATTGGATGGCATCAAGGACTTCTCCGAGAAATTTCCATTGCGCGTGATTCCCGATGCGGTGGGACTGTTGCCTGAAGGGCGCGAGAATCTGCTGCCCTACGGTGATCTCGTTTTCAATTCGATGGGACCAAGAAACGCGCTGTACGAACAATCGCGTAAAAATGCCGAGAAAGTGGTGGGATGGATCGTCCACCAATGTCGCCGCGAATCGCTGAGCAGCACAGGCTTCGGCGCGCGCATTTACGAGGAAGCGGACAGCGGCATCATCACCGAAGAGGAAGCCGGCATGTTGGTGCGCTCCATTCTCAGTGCTGGACTGGATACCACGATCTTTGGCCTTGGCCACATGCTGCGAGGCTTGGCCGCCAATCCCGAGCAGTGGCAGACGCTGCGCCAAAACCCCGCCTTGATGCGCGCCGCGTGGGACGAGGCGGTGCGCTATGGTTCGACGGTGCAGGCGATATTCCGCACCACCACGCAGGAAGTCGACGTTGCGGGCGTGCGTATCGGTGAAGGAGAGAAGATATTGCTACTGCTCGCTTCAGCGAATCGCGATCCTCTGAAGTTTGAAAATCCCGACCGATTCGATATCACGCGTAAAGTTGCCGGCCATGTCGGCTTCGGCTTCGGCAGCCATATGTGCGTGGGGCAGATGCTGTCGCGACTCGAGGCGGACGTGATTCTGGCGGAATTGATCGAGAAGGTCGAACGCATCGAAGCGATTGGCGAACCGGTCTGGCGGCTTAATAACACGCTGCGCGGCTTGGGCAGCCTGCCGCTCAGGATGACGGCGGCTTGAGCGCTGGCGGGGCCGGCTAGACACCGGCCTGTGCCGCCTGCCCGACGTCATTGGCTAGTCGGGATGATGGCCTACGCAAGGAAGGGAATTGCCGACCAGCGCGCTCACCGCTCGCGCAGTGGCCTGAAAAATTGCGCGATCTCCGCCGCCAGCGCTTGCGGCTGTTCCATCGCCGCGAAATGACCGCCGTGCGGCATTTCGGTCCAGCGATGGATGTTCGGATAAACCTTTTCGGCGAGCGAACGCGGCGGCAGCAGGAACTCGGCCGGGAACGCCGCATAGCCGGTCGGCACTGTGATGACGGCACCGTCGGGAATGATGGGGGCATCGTGAGCGCGCGCGTAGTAAGGCCAGAACGAGGCGCCGATCGAACCGGTGAACCAGTACAGGCTGATATTCGCGAGCAGCGCGTCGATGGAGATTGCGCTGGCGATGTCGCCGCCGCAATCCGACCAACTGCGGAACTTGTCGCTGATCCAGGCGGCGAGACCGGCTGGCGAGTCGGCCAGGCTCGCGGCGAGCGTTTGCGGGCGTGTTCCCTGAATTGCCGAATAGCCAGTTCCTTCCTTTACCCAATTGCCGACTTCAAGCAGATAGGCTTGTTCCTGCGGGGTCGACGCGTGCGCGTTGGGGTCGCGTGGCAGCGGCATTAGATTCAGGTGAATGCCGAGCATGCGGTCGGCATAGGCAAGCCCGAGCCGCGACGTAATGAAAGCGCCCCAGTCGCCGCCTTGCGCGCCGAAGCGTGCATATCCGAGCACATCCGTCATCAATTCAGCGAAGCAATCGGTAATCTGCGGAATGGAAAGCGACGCTTGACCGGCCCGATACGACAAGCCATATCCCGGCAGTGACGGCACGACTACCGTGAATGCATCTTTCGGGTCACCGCCGAATCGGCCGGGATCGGTCAGGCGCGGAATGATCTCCAAAAATTCGTAGATCGAGCCGGGCCAACCATGGCTCAGTAGCAGAGGCAACGGCTCAGGACCGTTTCCTTGCACGTGCAGGTAATGGAGGTCGACGCCATGCAATGAGACCTTGTACTGTGGAAACGCATTGACGCGGGCCTCTTGAGCGCGCCAGTCGAAATGCTCGCGCCAATACTCAACCAGTTCGCGCAGCCATCGCACATCGGTGCCATAGGCCCATGGTTCGCCGGGCAGCGGGTCGGCATAGCGTGTCATCGAGAGGCGCTGCCGAAGCTCCTCGATGGCCGCATCAGGGATATGCAGAGAGAAGGCCGCGGGGTTTGCAGACATCGTTGTCTCCTGTATTGAATGCGTCAATTCAGTATGTTGGCGTCGTCGCGCCTTCTAATCAGTCATCAAACGGATCGGTGAGCCATGCAACCAGGCCTCGATCGATTCGACGATTTGCGGATAGGCGTTCCGATACATGGTCTCGGTGACGTATCCGATATGCGGTGTCGCCAGCACGTTCGGCAGATGGCGGAACGGATGTGTGCCGGCCAACGGTTCTGTATCAAAAACATCGAGCGCGGCACCGGCGATCCGACGTGCTTGCAAGGTTTCGATCAATGCGGATTCCGTAATGATCGGACCACGCGAAGTGTTGACGAGATAGGCCTCGGGCTTCATCAAAGCCAATTCGCGCCGGCCGACCAGGTCGCGGCTACGCTCGCCCAGTTTCAAATGCACGGTCAACACGTCGGCTTGTTGGAAAAGCTGATCCTTTTCTACGCGCTCCACGCCACATGCCGCGGCGGCTTCGGCGCTCAGGTTCTGGCTCCAGGCAATCGGCCGCATGCCGCAAGCGGTACCGATGCATGCAACTTGCTGGCCGATATTGCCGAGCCCGAGCAGGCCAAGCGTTTTGCCATGCACATTCATGCCCACGCCGATTTGCCAGCCGCCGGCCTTCACCGAATCCGCCTCAGTTAGCAGATTGCGCGTGATAGCGAGGATCAAACCCCAGGTCAGCAGCGGCGTCGCGGTGCCGTCGCCACCGAGCGTGCCCGAGACCACTACACCTGCTGTTTTCGCGGCCTGTAAATCGATGCCCGCGTTCCACATGCCGACCGAGGCGATCAGCTTCAGGGCGGGCAAGCGCGCCAGCAGCGCGGCATCGATGGGCGTACGTTCGCGCATCAACACCACGGCTTCGAAGGGCGCCAGGCGCGCTGCCAATTCTGCCGGATCGGCTACGTGATCGTGAAAGAACACCAGGTTGGCACGCGGTCGCAAACGCGACCAGTCGGCGAAGTTCTCGGCGCAATGTTGATAGTCGTCGAGAACCGCGATGTTCACTGAGGCACTAGCCATTTGTTGATCTCCGAATTGTCTAGAACTGCCGCGACTTGGAGCATAGACCATCTGGCCGGCCGCTGCGTCGACACGCCAGCGGCCTGACTTTCAAGGCGCTTGCAAGCCCATTAGCCGCTCAAGCGCGTGAATCGATCGATGCTAAGCAGCAAAAATCATTTAGGGATGCCGCGGCCTTTCGTTAGATTAATGAGGAAATTTTCCGGTCATTCAGACCAACGGCACAGCGCCGCTAGCACTTGCGATGAGGATCAGCCTTGCAACCACCCCGTCAGATGCATCTGGGTGCATTTCTATATGGTGTCGGCCACCACCTTGCCGCCTGGCGGCATGCATCGGTCGATCCGCGGGCTGGCGGCAGCTTCGAGCATTTCAAACAGCTTGCGCAACTGGCGGAGCGCGGCGCCTTCGACGCACTCTTCCTGGCCGACAACGTTGGTCTGTCGCCGGCGCCGTCGGCACTGCTCAGCCGTGCCGGACCGCCTGCCTATTACTTCGATCCCTTGATGCTGCTCGCTTCGCTTGCCACGGTCACCGAGCGCATTGGCCTGGTGGCTACGGTGTCGGCGAGTTATCTACCGCCATTTCATCTGGCGCGTAAGTTCGCGTCGCTTGATCATTTGAGCCATGGTCGCACCGGGTGGAACCTGGTGACCTCAGGCACCGATTGGGAAGCGCGCAACTTCGGCTTCGAGCATCAGCTCTCGCATGCCGTGCGCTATGAACGTGCTGCGGAATACGTGAAGGTCGTCAAGGCGCTGTGGGATAGCTGGGAAGACCAGCCAACCACGCTGGATGACGAGCGCACCCGTTACCTGGATCCTCACAAGCTGCATCGGGTCGAGCATCGCGGTGAATATTTCAAGGTGCAGGGTGCCTTGCAGATAGAGCGGCCGATACAGGGTTATCCGGTATTGGTGCAGGCGGGTTCTTCCAGCGATGGGCAGGGCTTGGCGGCGGCCACTGCCGAACTGGTGTTCACCGCGCAGCAGTCGCTGGAAGGCGCGCAAGCCTTCTATCGCGGCTTGAAAGGCCAGGTCGTCGCAGCGGGGCGCTCGCCCGACGCTGTGAAAATCCTACCCGGCATCATGCCGATCCTCGGCGATACCGACGCTGCGGCGCGAGCGGAATACGAGTATCTGCAGAGCCTGCTCGATCCGGCGCTGTGCGTGGGCTTGCTGTCGGCCTTTTTGGGAAATGTCGACTTGTCGGGGTATCCGCTGGATGGCCCGTTTCCCGATTTGCCGCTTACAGAAGGCTGGCAAAGTCGGCATCGGCTTTTCAGTGATTTGGCGCGGCGCGACAAGCTGACGCTGGGCCAGCTCGCTACGCGCGCCGCCAGTGCGCGCGGGCATTGGGTGGTCGTCGGCAGTGCCAAGACCATCGTTGACCAGATGGAGCAATGGTTCGTCGAAGGCGCGGCCGACGGCTTCAATATCCTGGCGCCAACCTTGCCCGCAGGGCTGGAAGCCTTCGTCACGCAAGTCATTCCCGAGCTGCGGCGGCGCGGCCTATTTCGAGACGCGTACCGCGGCAACACTTTGCGTGAGCACCTCGGCCTGGCGCGTCCGCCTCATCCGTTGGCGCATCGATGAGGGCGCCGGCGAACGCATTGCTGTGCCGCGCGTCGCACGGCGTCAGCTAATTGCCCCGCCACTTGCTGCTCGCGCGGATCGCAGCGGCGATTGTTTTACTCACAGAAGAAGGTCGTTATGACACGTTCGATTTCGCAGCAACGTCGTATCTTATTGGGCGCTGGCTTGTCGCTCGCGGTGGCTGGCATTGTGCCGTCGACGCTTGCTCAAGCCGCGGCCGCCGCGGGTGGCGCGCGTCAATTGCGCATCGGCCATCAGAAGGGTTTGCTGAGCATTCTCAGAGGGCGCGGTACGCTTGAAAAGCGCCTGGCGCCGCTCGGCGTGACCGTTAGCTGGACCGAGTTCACCGCCGGACCACCGCAATTGGAGGCGCTCAACGTCGGCTCGATCGACTTCGGCGATGTTGGCGAAGCACCGCCCATTTTTGCGCAGGCCGCGGGTGCGCCATTGGTGTACTACGGACAGACCGTGCCGCGGCCTGCTAGTGAGGCGATCGTGGTGCCGAGCAATTCCGCGTTGCGAAGCGCAGCCGATCTGCGCCGCAAGAAGATCGCTTTGAATAAGGGCTCTAACGTCCATTACCTGCTGGTGCGCCTGCTTGAAAAATACAAGATTCCCTACGATCAGGTGAATCTATTCTGGCTGGCGCCTTCTGACGCGCGTGCGGCCTTCGTACAAGGTTCGGTCGATGCCTGGGCAA
>JBPBQZ010000086.1:0-76446 GCA_050955105.1 Janthinobacterium lividum
GCACGCGCGCGGCATTTGGGCCATGGAAGATTATCTGGAATGGTTTGATGGCAGTAGTCCGCGAGAAGCGCCCGGGCATCGAGGCTTTCGCGGTTACGGTTTTTACGAAGAGGAATATCGGCAAGGCGCGAGCGACGGCCGCTGGCAGATCAGCTTCATGCGCTTGACGCGGCTGCGTTTCGACGCGCTGCCGAACGAACAACTGCCGCCACGCCCGGGCACGCTGGCGCCGTCGACCGACTGGCTTTGAGCGTGCCGGCGCGGCGGCTTTGACGTGCGTCGGCCGGTTCTCGCTCGCTATTCGGCCAGCACCGGCGGCGCGGACGATGCCGTGGGCGTCGTCGCCGCGGTCGCGGGCGCAGCCAGCGCGGTGGGCGCCGCGCTGGAGACGCCGGCGCCTGCGCGCACCTTTTCCTGGTCGCGCAGGTACTTGCTGAGCCGCTTCAGGTGGCTGGTCATTTCAGACATGGCCTTTTCGGCGTCGCGCGCGCGCACGTGTTTCAAGATACGGCGCCGCACCTGCGCTACATCGGAGCGCGGCTCGGGTGCCACGCGCGCCAGCAGCAGCGCGACGATTTCAGATAGCGAATCGACCAGCATCACCACCACTTCGTTATGCGTGGCGCGTGCGAGCAAGCGGTAAAACTCGATAATCTCGGTAGTACGCCGCGACGAATCGCCCTTGCGCGAAGATTCGTCCCAGCGGTCGATGTCTTTTTCGATAGCGTCCAGATCGGCCGTCGTAGCACGCTCGCAGGCCAGCCGAATCGCATCGTTGGTGATCATGATGCGCGCCTCGGTCAGGCTTTCGGTCGAGATCTGCCCCAGAAACACCATGTCGCGCACCGCCAGCGTGATCACGCCGGGATCGCCGCGCGTCACATACGGGCCGCCGTTCACGCCCTTCTGGCAATAGACGATGCCGGCCACTTCCAGGCTGCGCAGCGCCTCGCGCACAGCGGTGCGGCTGACGCCGAATTGCTCAGCCAGCTCGCGCTCGGCAGGCAGGCGATCGCCAGGCTTCAGACGCCCGGCGGCCAACTCGCCACGAATCTGATCGCATATTTCTTCGAAGGCGCGACGCGTCTTGACCATGCCGAAGGTCGGCTCGCCGATGCGTTCGCTGCCACGCTCCTGGGCGAGCGCGGCTTCGCCGCTGCCGGACGAGACCAGCGCGAACGGCTTCACGATGGCTGGCGCCGCGCCGGACGACGGGCGCGCGCTCTTTTTTTGCCGGGTCATAACCATAGGGATCTACCGCTCCGTTGCAATCGTCAGCCATTGTAATAGAGCCGCAGGGAATACATGACAGACGCCTTAATCCCGCTTGACAATGGTGCGATCCCAGTCCCGATCCTCGCCCGACATCAGCGCGCGGCCGCTTGGCCGCCTACAGCGCGCCGATCGAGCGGCCGCCGTCGCAGGCGATGACTTCGCCGTTAATGAAGGAACTGTCGTCACTGGCCAGGAACGCCGCCAGCGAGGCCACTTCCTCGACCGTGGAAAAGCGGCCGAGCGGCGTGGTATCAAGACGCCGTTTAAGCGCACTTTCGTCAAAATTGGCCAGCGCCGCCTTGGTCGGCACCATGCCGGGCGCGATCGCGTTGACACGAATATTGTGCGGCCCGAAGTCGATGGCGCCGGCGCGCGTCAGCCCCGCCACCGCGCCCTTGACCGCGCAATAGCTCAAGGAATTGGGCGTAGCCCGCAATGCCGCGGTGGAGCAAATGTTGACAATGGCACCGCCGCCCGCGCGCTGCATCAACGGCAGGGCTGCCTGCATGGTCCAGATCAAGGCCTTGATGTCGACCGCGACCATGCGGTCAAGGGTTTCTTCACTGATGTCGGCGGGCGCTTCGTAGCGTATCCACGCCGCGTTGTTCACCAGCGCGCGCACGGACTCGGTGAAATCGCCTTCGAGTTGCGCAAAGGCCGCTGCCACGTCGGCGCGCTTCGAGACGTCGACCGCGTAGCCGCGCGCGTTCGCGCCCTCCTCGCGCAATGCCGCGGCGGAAGCCTCGGCACGCGCGCCGCTGACGTCGAATATGGCGATTGCCGCGCCTTCGCTGGCGTAGCGTGCGGCAATCGCCGCGCCAATACCGCGGCCTGCACCGGTAACCACGGCCAACCTGCCCTCGAAGCGTTTATGCATTAGTCGTCTCCCTTGTCTTAAAAATATGGATTGCAGCGTCGAAACTGAAAAAGCCCGCCGCCGACGGTCAAAAACGCGGCGCCGCGCGCATTGTTCTACGGAAACCTTGACGCCCAAAGCGTCTACGGACAAAATGGTACAACCATTTCGACCCTACTGTGAACATTGCATGAAGACTTCCGTATTGATAGTGGGCGCTGGCCCCATTGGACTGGCCCTCGCTGGTGATTTGGGCTGGCGCGGCATCGCTTCGACGCTGATCGAGCGCAGCGACGGCACCATCACGCAGGCCAAGATGGACATGGTCGGCATCCGCTCGATGGAATACTGCCGCCGTTGGGGCATCGTGCCCTGGGTGCACGCCGCGGGCTACAACCGCGACTATCCTCAGGATTGCGCATGGGTTACGGATTTGAACGGCTACGAGTTTGGTCGCGAAGTGTTCCCGCCGATGGCGCAGGAAAAACTGCCGCCGCAAAGCCCGCAGAAGCGTGAACGCTGCCCGCAGAACTTTTTCGACCCAGTGCTGCGCCGCTTTGCCGAACGCAGCGGGCTGGCGACGCTGCAATACAACACCGAATTGGTCGATCTGGCGGAACACGCGGACGGCGTAACCGCGACGGTACGCGACTCGCAAACCGGTGAAACCCGCACCATCGAAACCGACTACCTGGTCGGCTCCGACGGCGGCGCGAGCGTGGTGCGGCAAAAGCTAGGCATCGAAATGGAAGGCCCGCCGGCGCTCACCTACACCACCAACGTGATCTTCCGTTGCGACAATCTCGAACAACTGCACAACAAGAAGCCCGGCTACCGCTTCATCTTCATCGGACCGGAAGGCACGTGGGCCACCTTGGTGGCCATCAATGGCCGTGACCAATGGCGCTTCTCGCTGGTGGGCGATGAAAACAAGCGCGCCATTCCCGAGGAAGAACTGCGCCGCTCGATCATCCGCGCGGTCGGCCGTGATTTCGATTTTGAGATTCTCTCGGTGCTGCCGTGGGTGCGGCGTCAACTGGTGGCGAAGTCTTATGGCACGCGCCGCGTCTTTATCGCTGGCGACGCCGCTCACCTGACCTCGCCGACCGGCGGCTTCGGCATGAACACCGGCATCCAGGACGCGGTGAATCTGTCATGGAAGTTGGAAGCGGCGATCCGCGGCTGGGCCGGCCCCAAAATGTTGCCTTCCTACGAAACCGAACAACGGCCGGTGGGCGTGCGCAACGTCAGCGAATCGACGGATAACCTCAAGCGCATGCTGTCGCCGCGCATCACGAGCCCGGGCGCCAAAGTGTTCGAGCCAGGTCCGGAAGGCGATGCCGAGCGCATTGAATTCGGCAATCGCTATACCGAAATGATGCGGCGCGAATGGTTCTCGATCGGCATCCACTTGGGCTATATGTATGAAGGTTCGCCGCTGATCGTGCCCGATGGCACGCCACAGCCGGAGGACACGGTTTCGACTTATACTCCGACGGCGCGGCCGGGCTCGCGCGCACCGCACGTGTGGCTGGCCGAAGGCAAGTCGACGCTCGACTTGTTCGGCAAGGGCTTCGTGCTGTTGCGTTTCGGCGCACAGCCGCCTGCGGTCACCGCGCTGGTCGACGCCGCGCGCGAACGCGGCGTACCGTTCGAGGTGGTCGACATCGACAACGCCGAGGCGGCTCAAGTTTACGAACGGCGCTTGGTGTTGGTACGTCCCGACGGACAGGTCGCCTGGCGTGCGGACGAGGCCCCGGCCAACGCACTCTCCCTGATCGACACCGTTAGAGGCGCTTGATAATGTCAGACAGCACCACGCAGAACAGCTCCGGCCGCCACGACCCCTTCAAGGGCTTGCGCGTCATCGATTTCACTTCGATGATGGCCGGTCCTTATTCGACGCGCTTTCTTGCCGATGGCGGCGCCGACGTCATTAAGGTAGAAGCGCCCGAGGGCGACTACATCCGCACCCGCGACCCGATGCGTGGTCGGTCGAGCGCCTATTTCGGCCATCTGAATGCCGGCAAGCGCAGCATCGTGCTCGACATGAAGAACCCCGACGCGGTGGCGCAGATCAAGCGCCTGATCGACGAGGCCGACGTGCTCGTCGAAGCGTTCCGGCCGGGTGTGATGAAGCGCCTGGGCTTTGATTTCGAGACGCTGCGCGAAAGCAATCCGGGGCTGATTTATTGCGCGGTGTCGGGCTTCGGCCAGACCGGCCCTGGCTCCGACCGCCCGGCTTACGCACAGATCGTGCACGCGGCGTCGGGCTACGATCTGGCGTTCGCGAATTATCAAGACGACATGAAACGGCCGCCCAACAGCGCGCTGTTTCTCGCCGACGTGGTGGCCGGCATTTCGGCCTACGCGGGCATCGTCACGGCGCTCTACGATCGCGAACGCACCAAGCGTGGCCAAATGGTCGATGTCGCGCTGATGGACGGCATGTTGTGCCTGATGCCTTACGAATTTCAAGAGGCGCAGTTCCCGGCCGCCGAACGTCGCCCGGTGTACGCGCCGCTCAAGACCCAAGACGGCTACATCATGATTTCGGCGGTATCGCCGCGCAATTGGGAAAACCTCTTCGAAGTGATCGGACGTCCCGACTGGCGCGACGATCCGATGCTGGCCACCAACGCCGGCCGGCAAGGCAACTTCGTCAAGGTGATGGCGCTGATCGAAGCGTGGATGGTGCAGCGCACGAGCGCGGAATGCGTGCGCATCTTCGACGCCGCCGGGGTCCCTGCCACGCCTTACAAAACCGTGCGCGAGTCGATTCAGGATCCGCAGTTCGCGCATCGCGGCAGCTTCTCGACGATTGCCGACGAGGCCGGCGAATATCTGGTGCCGAACCTGCCCTTCCGCATGTCCGAGGCGCAGGTCGATGCACGTCGTCACGTGCCCTTGCTGGGCGAGCACACTGAAGAAATTTTGCGCGATGTGGCCGGTGCTTCACCGGAAGCCATTGCCAAGGCGACCGCGCGCGCGTCGAAAAAGTAAGGCAGACGATGCCCTTTGCGGCATCGCTTAATCTAAAAGCATTCTGGAGGAGCACATGGCGGAACAACGTATTGCAGTAGTCACTGGCAGTGCCAGCGGCATCGGTCTGGCTATCGCCAAAGGCTTGTTGGCCGATGGCCTGCGCGTGGTGCTGGCCGACCGCAGCGAAAGCGTGCGTGACGTCGCGCGTGAATTGTCACCCGACGGCAAGCAGGCCGAAGCCTATGTGGTCGACGTATCGGACGAGCAGCAGATCCTGAAGTTTTGCGAATACGTGAAAGGCCTGGGCCGCTGCGACGTGTTGGTGAACAATGCCGGCGTGCATCCCAAACACAACGGCAAGCATTACGACATGCCGGATATCAGCTTCGAAGCATGGGAAACCGTGTTGCGCATCAACTTGAGCGCGCCCTTCCTGTTGTGCCAGCAATTGCTGCCGTTGATGCAGAAGCACAAGTTCGGCCGCATCATTAACATTGCTTCACGCGCCGGGCGCACCTTCATTCCGCCGGTCGGCGTGCATTATTCGGCATCGAAGGCGGGTTTGATCGGCTTGACCCGGCAGATCGCCGGCCAGTTCGCAGGCTTTGGCATCACTGCCAACTGCATCGCCCCGGGGCGCATTGAAACGCCGTTGTCGAGCCAGTCGAGCGCTGAAGTGATCGCCGCCGCGACCAAGGGCATTCCGGTCGGACGCCTCGGCACCACCGACGAAATCGCCGCTGCCGCCCGCTTCCTCGCCTCGGACGGCGCTGGTTACACCACCGGCATCGTCATCGACGTGAACGGTGGCGTGTTCATGCCTTCTTGAGCGAGGAACACCATCATGGGACCACTACAAGGGTATCGAATCATTGAAATGGCGGGCCTCGGACCGGGCCCGTTTGCCGGCATGCTGCTGGCCGATATGGGCGCGGAAATCATTCGCATCGACCGACTCGGCGAGGCCGACCTGGGCGTGAAGCGCGACCCGCGTTTCGACGTAGCCAGCCGCGGCAAGCGTTCGGTCGCGGTGGACTTGAAATCGCCCGAGGGCCTGAAGACGGTATTGCGACTGATCGGCCAGGCGGACGCATTGATCGAAGGCTTCCGCCCCGGCGTCATGGAGCGGCTGGGACTCGGTCCGGACAAGTGTCTCGAAATCAATCCAGGATTGGTATTCGGCCGCATCACCGGCTGGGGCCAAAGCGGTCCGTTGTCGGCCGCGGCCGGACACGATATGAACTACATCGCGCTGACCGGCGCGCTCGACAACATCGGCGAACCCGGGCGGTCCCCGGCGCCGCCGCTGAACCTGGTCGGCGACTTCGGCGGTGGTTCGATGTATCTGGCCTTCGGCATCGCCTGTGCGCTGGCGGAACGCGCCAAATCGGGTCGCGGGCAAGTCGTGGATGCGGCGATTGTCGATGGCGTCTCGAATTTGATGGCCGGTATCCACGGTCAGTATGCGGGCGGCTATTGGGCCGACGGACGCGGACAGAATGTGCTGGGCGGGTTTGCGGCGCCGTGGAACTCGGTGTACGAGACCGCCGATGGTCGTCACATCACCATCTGCTCGATCGAGAAACGCTTCTGGGCGACATTGCTCGACAAGCTGCAGATCGATCCGGCCACCCTGCCCGATCGCATGGATCGTGCGAACTGGCCTGGGTTACGTAGCAAGTTCGCCGATATCTTCCGTTCGAAGACGCAGGCCGAATGGTCGGCGTTGCTGGAAGGCACGGATGTTTGTTATGCGCCGGTGTTGACGTTCGATGAAGCGGCCGCGCATCCGCATAATGTGGCGCGTGGTGTGTTTCAGACGCACGATGGCGTGCGGCAGCCGGCGCCAGCGCCACGCCTCAGCCGTACGGTGCCGGAAGTCCAGGGGCCGCCGGTGACTAGCGCCGGCCAGCATTCGGACGCGGTGTTGGCGGATTGGGGGTTCAGCGCCGCGGAGGTCGCGGCGCTAAGGGAAGGCAAGACGGTTATTTGAGACTGTGCTCGCTCGGTGCTCGTTACTTACAGGTCACCGGGCGCCGTAGCGCCGGTCTCACACAGTACCGACTACCGGCCCGAATCATTCGCGGCAACAGCCCGTTACTTCGCCGCACCGACGAGAACGAACGCATCGTACTTCGGATCTACTGGCGTATGCGGCATATGCGTAAGCGCTTCCTCGACAAGCGGTTCGCATGCGCCATAGTCCGAACCAATGCTGTCGCTATGTGCCTGCGGGAAATTCACAGCAAGCACTTTGCCGCCCCAACGGTTCACGGTTGCTGTCATCGTACATTTGCCGGCGCCGCCGACTTTCAGATCGAGCAGAATCAGCGTCAAGTCGAGCGCGGCATCTGAATTGGCGAAATTCCATTGCGCAGTCATACGGTCGGCAGGGCCGCCGGTATCTACCGTTTTCATGGTCTTGTCGGGAATTCCCACCGATTGCACCAGATCGAGAATATTGGAGCCGACGAGCTTATCTCCCTGCGTATCTCGCGCCTCGTGCGTTTTGTAAGCCGCGCAACCGGTCAGCAAGGTGGCAAGAAACGTAAAAGACATTAGTAAGGTTCGCAAGGAAACTCCTCTGGTTCGGCGCAACGAAATCGATACGCACTGGTTAGCGGGTTTACCAAGTGATCTGGGATGAGGGAATAAGTTCACCGGCAGGCTCCGATCGATGCGAGTCTATGCGCGCGTTAGTTACGCGGCGGGTTTTTCATGCTGCGCGGGCGAACGCTGGACAGCATTCGGACATGGCGTTGGCAGATTGCGATTCAGTGCCGCGCAGGTGGCGGCACTGACCAAAGGTGGTACGTTATTTAAACTGAAACACCCCCGACTTCCACACCATCTGAGCGGCGGCAGCCAGCACGAACAGCAGCACCACCACGCGGAATGCCGTAGGCGGCAGCTTGTCGCGCAGCGGCCGCACCAGCAGGATGCCGGCGACGACCGGAATGCTGGCCGCCACCGAGATCAGTAAATCGGCGGCGGTCGCATGATGGCCGCTGCCGCCGAACGCCGCGATCAGCGAAATGATCGACACCACCAGAATGATCGCGATCTGCTTGGTGAATACCTTGCCGGTAGCTCCCGAGGCGATCAGATACATCGCCAGCAGCGGTCCTGGGATCGACGCGATACTTTCCATCAAGGCCGCGCCAAAACCCAGCACGAAACCGATCGGCTTGGCCCAGGTGGGCGATAAGGTCAATTTAGGCGCAGCCAACAATAACAGCGAAGCAAAGATCAGCAATGCGCCAGCGGCGGCCTGTGCGAGATGCGGCGACAGCGAAACCAGTACCATCACTCCAACGATATTTCCCAGCACCGTGCCGACCAGCGGCGCCGCAATGCGGCGCACGGTCTCGCGCATCTGGCCGCCTTCGAGCGCTTGCGGGATATTGCCTAGGATGATCGGCATCGACAGCAACAGCACCGCTTGCTGGATCGGCATGAACTGGCTGAGGATCGGCATCGCCACCAGCGGCACGCCGATGCTGACGATGCCCTTGACCATGCCCCCTACGACGAGGGCGGCGATTATGCCCAACAACACTTGCCAACTAAGCGCGTGCAACGTAGGCGCAAGAATGCCTTGAGAAAAATTCAGATCAAACATAAAGGTGGTGTCGGCCTTGAAAGGTATGGTCATTTACGCAGCGGCGTAATGTTACCTATCACGGGCAAGAATTAGAATTCGCTATCTGCACACGGAGCGCTGCTTGCCAATCGCATAGGCAAGGCGAGCTTCGATCGTGTCGGCAGGTTCGCGCCCTAACCTTGCTGCGTTTGCCAGCCGATGCCCAGGCTCTTCTGCAAGGCCACAAAGTCTTTGATCAACTCGGCCTGTCCTGCGACGACATTCTGCTGTGCGCTGAATTCCTCGCGCTGCGTGTCGAGCAGATCGATCAGCGTGGCGACACCTGCGGCATAACGCTGCCGCATCAGCGTGGCCGAATGGCTTGCGGACGCTTCCACCTTTTGCAAAGTGACCACATGCTCGCGCTGATGCCCATAGCGTGACAGCGACGAGTTCGCGTCTTGCAATGCGCCGAGTACCGCCTTCGTATAACGCGCCTCGGCTTCGTCACGCGATGCTTGCGCCGCGTGCACGCTGCCCAGCGTGCGCCCGAAATCGAATGCGTTCCATTGCAGATACGGCACGCCGATCCAACTGAAGTTGTCCTTGCGCACGAGATGGCCGGGGTCGCCCGCGCTGAAGCCGATATCGCCGAGCAGCGATACCTTCGGGAAGAAATTGGCAATGTGTTCGCCGATCTGCGCATTGCTCGACGCCAGTCGCCGTTCTGCCGCGCGAATATCGGGGCGCTGCTGCAACATCGCAGACGGATCGCCGATTGGCGTGGTCTCGGGCAACGCCGGCAGCGGCCGCGTATTGGCGAGTTGCTGGTCCAGCGCGCCAGGTGCGCGGCCGGTCAGTACGGCGAGGCGGTCGAGCGAATCGGTGAGCTGCGCGTCGAGGGGAATCAGCGTCGCGCGCGTGTTCTCTACCTGCGTGCTCAAGCGTTCGACGTCGAGATCCGCCGCGGTGCCACGCTCACGGCGCTGCTGCGTGAGCGACAACATCTTCTGCTCGGTCTCGGCCTGCCGTTGCGCCAGTTCGAGCCGCGCCTGCTGATCGCGCAAGTCGACGTAAGCCTGCGCAACCTCGGCGGCGAGCGAGACCCGGGTATCGGCCAGATCGGCATCGATGGCTTCTGCATTCGCCGATGCCGCTTCGACGGCGCGTCGCGTGCCGCCAAACAAGTCGATTTCCCATGAAGCGTCGAAGCCGGCGGTATACAACTGCAGCGGTCCTCTTCCGGACGACGCGGCACCGCTGCCATCGGCGGAGCTTAGTGAGCTGAGTGCCCCGAGGTCAGGCTCGCGCATGCGCAGTGCGGCGGCATCGCCGGAGATCTTCGGCAAAGCGTTGGCGCGTTGCTGCTGCAATTGCGAGCGCGATTCGCGCAGCCGCGCTTTGGCCGCATCGACATCGGGATTGTGCGCAAAGGCGGCGGCAATCAAGTCGTTCAGTTGCGCATCGTTGAGTACCAGCCACCACTGGCTTGGGGCGGGCGCGGCGCTGACGCCGCATGCCGGCGCGCGCACGAACGTCGCGCTGCTGTGAGCATCCTGCGCAACCGCCGGCGCCCCGTGATAATTCGGGCCGACCGTGCAACCGGGCAAGACGCCCAGGATGGCTAGGGCTGTGAGCGCGAAACACGAAGGACGGTTCAACATCATGGCAAGAGTAGAGAGCATTAGTGTCCCGCGGACGGAGGCGGCGGCGCACCCCTGCGCGGTGTTTTCAGGAGCAGTGCGAGCGGCACGCAGGCGAGCAGCGCGATGCCGAGCAGATAGAAGGTTTCCGAGTAGGTCATAACGGTGGCCTGTTGCTGGATCTGCGCGCCAAACTGCCCGAGCGCGCGCATCTGCGAATACGCCATGTCGCCGGTACGCGAGAACCAGTTGCCCGCGTAGGCCGCCAGGCTTTCCTGGCCGACCAGCGAATTCGCGCTGACAGACTGGCGGATCATGGCAGCATGAAACGTCGTGCGCCGGTCGATCACGGTACCGATGATCGCCAGCCCGATCGAGCCACCGAGATTGCGCGCCATGTTGTAGAGACCGGCGGCGTCGCCGGAATCCTCGCGCGATACGGCCGCCATCGACGCCTGATTGAGCGGCATCATCGCCAGCATCTGTGCAACGCCGCGTATCAGTTGCGACCAGACGAAATCGTGCCCGACGCTCTGCGCCGTCAGGTCGATGTCGATCATGCAACTGAGCGCGAACAACAGCAGACCCGTGATCACCAGCACGCGGAAGTCGACCTTGCTGAGCAGCTTGGGCAGAAACGGCATGATGAGAAACGCGGGCAGCCCAGACAGCAACATGATCGCGCCGGACTGTTCGGCGTTGTAACCCGCCACCACGCCCAGAAACTGCGGCAGCAGATAAGACACGCCGTAGAGCCCCGCACCGACCGCGGAGACGATCACGATCACACTGGCGTAATTCGGGTTGCGCATCAGACTCAAGCGCACGATCGGCTTCTTGGCCGTTATTTGCGAGGCGGCGATCAGCAGCATGCCGAAGATCGACACGCAGGTAAGCGTGACGATCATCGATGATTCGAACCAGCGCTCGCGTTGGCCTTCCTCGAGCGTGACGGTGAGCGAGCTCAGGCCGATGGCAAGCCCGACGATGCCGAGCCAGTCGGCCTTGAAAAACGCCTCCCAGTGCGGCCGGTCCGACGGCAGGCCGACGATCAACAAGGTCATCAGCGCCAGGCAGATCGGCAGATTGATGAAGAAGCACCAGCTCCAGCTGATGTTTTCCGCGAGCCAGCCGCCGACCACTGGGCCCAGCAGCGGCCCGAGCAATACGATCAGGCCGAACATGGTCATGCCCACCGGCAACTGCGAGAGCGGCAGCCGCGTGCGAATGATGGTCTGCGCCGTCGGAATCAGCGCGCCACCGGTGAAACCTTGTCCGATGCGGCCCGCGATCATCATCGGCAAGCTGTGCGACCAGCCGCACATCATTGAAAACCCGATGAAGAGCGCCGAATTGGTCAGCAGGAAATTGCGTAAGCCGAAGACGCGCGTGAGCCATGCCGCCAGCGGGATCATGACGATTTCCGACATCAGGTAGCCGGTCGATATCCAGGTGCCCTCGGTGCCGGTGGCGCCGATTTCTCCCTGGATCTGCGGCAGCGCGGAGTTCGTGATGGAGATGTCGAGCGTTGCCATCAACGCGCCCAGCGCACCGGCGGCGACGGCGATCCAGTCGCTGACGCTGGCGCGCTCCTCAGCGGGCGGCGCGCCGGACACTACGGCGCCGGGTTCAGCCACGGTGGTTCTCGGCATCAATGCGCGCGTCGCGGTCGCGCGCGGAATGGGTGTCGACATCCACGCTCACCGAGAGTCCGGGCAGCAGCACGCTGCGCGTTTCCGGGCCCGTATCGATGCGGATGCGCACCGGCACCCGCTGCACGATCTTGGTAAAGTTGCCGGTGGCGTTTTCCGGCGGCAGCAGCGCGAATTGCGCGCCCGTGCCGGGCGAGAAACTTTCGATCACACCGTGCAATGTATGGCCGGACAAGGCGTCGACGTGCATCTCCACCGGTTGACCGACGCGCATGCGACCCACCTGCGTTTCCTTGAAATTGGCCAGCAGATAGGTGCTTTGCACCGGCACCACCGTCAACATGCGGGTGCCGGGTTGCACGTACTGACCGACCCGCACGGTACGATCGCCGACCTTGCCGCCGAGCACGCTGCGCACCACCGTGTTGTCGAGATCGAGCTGAGATTGCTGCGCACTGGCCTGGGCGGCTTCGAGTTGTGCGCGGGCCTGCGCGAGTTGCGCGGTGGCCGAGCCGATCTGCGAACGTGCTGCATCGACCGCTGCGGCATTCGCGGCGAGCGTGGCGTTCGCCTGATCGCGACTGCTGGTCAATTCAGCTAGCCGTTCACTGCTTTCAGCGCCGGTGGCAACGAGCGGCGCGTAGCGTTGCACTTCGCTGCTGGCATGCTGCGCGTTGACGCGCGCCACCTGCTGCTGCGCCTGTGCCTGCGCAATATTGGATTGCTGCTGTTTGATCTCGGCCTGCGCGCGTTCGATGTCGGCCTGGCGCGCATCGATCGTGGCCCGCGCCTGGTCTAGCGCTACCTGATATTGGCGCACGTCGAGATGCACGAGCGGATCGCCTGGCTTGACGACCTGATTGTCCGCGACGTAAACCTCGGTCACGTAGCCGGCGATCTTGGGAGCGACCGTGACGCTGTCGGCCTGCAGGTAGGCATCGTCGGTGCTTTCGATAAAGCGCCCGACCGTCCACCAGCGGGCGAGCCAGACGGCCGCGACAATCAGCACGATGATGCCGACGCCGATCAGTACCATGCGCCGCGTGGGACGCCTGGCGCTTGTGCTAGGCGGGTCTTCGGCGGTTACCGGGCGAGAAGGAGAGCCTGCAGTGGTCGACATCGCGAGTCCAATTATTTCCAGTTGGCACAATTATTCCAGCCGCTACAATTGTGTCAAGTGATATATTTCTTTGGACGTAAATAAAACAGACGCGGAGAGTGATGCATGAACACCGCAAAGAGACCGCGCCATTCGCCGGAGGGCGGCTACGCTCGCGGCGATGAGACGCGGCACCGGATTATCGAGGCGGCGGTCGAACTATTTGGCGAACATGGTTTCGAGGGCGCGTCGACGCGTGATATTGCGGCCAGGGCCGGCGTCAATCCGCCCGCGCTGCAGTACTACTTCGAAAATAAGGAAGGGGTATATCGCGCGTGCGTGGAAGCGCTCGCCGACGATGCCTTGAAAATATTCGGGCCGGCCATCGACCATGCGCGACAAGCGCTGCGTGACGATGCCGACACCGCAGCGTTGATCGACGCCTTCATCGGCATTCAGGAAGCGATCGCGGACGCCGCCTTCGCGAAAGTGAGTAATCCGGGGCGGCGGCTTTTCTTCGCGCGCGAACAATCCGGGCACGAACCGGAAAGCGCGACGCAAATCCTGGCGAGCCGCATCCGCGAGCCGTTGAACAATGCCAGCGCGGCGCTCGTCGCGCGCATTTCCGGGCGTGCCGCCGATGACCGGATCACGCTGATCCGCACTTTCAGCCTGCATGGACAACTGGTGATTTTCCACGTCGCGCATCGCTCGACGCTGTCGATGCTGGGCTGGAAAAGCATCAATGCCGAGAAGGCCGAACTGCTCAAGTCGACGATACGCGAACAGACGCGCACGCTGCTTGAAAAATGGAGTCGCGAACGCGACGGCTGAACGCCGTCAATCCGGCTTTGGTCCCACATAGCGCGCACGCGGGCGAATCAGCTGCCCGGTCTGCGCCTGTTCCAGCGCATGGGCCAGCCAACCCACGCAGCGGCTCAGCGCAAACAAGGCGACAGGAGCATGCGCGGGCAGGCCTAATTCGAGCGTGAGGATCGCGAGAGCGAAGTCCACGTTCGGAGCTTCACCCGTGAGTTGTTCGACATGAGAAGCCACTTCACGGTGCAGCGGGGATACGGTGATCGCGCCCAGCAATGCCTTGGCCCTCGCATCTCCCTCCGGGTACAGCGGATGTCCGAAGCCTATGAAGGCTCGGCCGACGTCACGCCATTGCTGCACCGCCGTTGGCGCGCCATGATGCGCTGCGTTCGCGACAAGTGCCAAGACGGACTCGGCAGCGCTGCCATGTCGCGGTCCGGCCAATGTCGCGAGTCCCGCCGACACGCCGGCCGGCAGCGAGGCGCCCGTCGAAATCGCGATACGTGTGGCGAAGGTCGATGCATTGAGCTCATGGTCGGCGAGCAGAACCAGCGCGCGTCGAATGAAATGGTCCTAAGATGCGCGCATGGCCACTTTAACGCGGGGATCGAGCTCATGAAAAGTCAATTCAAGCAGCATGTGGATACCTTTGCGCGCTATAACGCATGGGCTAATACCCGCCTTCTCGATGCGGTCGGATATCTCACTGATCGGCAATATAAAGCCGATCGCGGCGCATTTTTTCGTTCCGTGCATGGCACGTTGAATCATCTGCTCGTGACCGATCGGATCTGGATGCGGCGCTTCACCGGAGAAGGTGAGGCGCCCGAGCGCCTCGACGCTATCCTGTTTGACGAGTTCGGTGCGCTCCGTGAAGCACGCCATGCGGAGGACACGCGCATCATTCAATACGTTTCGCAGCTCGATGATGAGCGCTTGCAAGGCACGATCAGCTATCGACGGGTCTCAACGCCCGAAGCGATTACGCAAGCCCTCGCCCCCGGCTTGTCGCACTGGTTCAATCATCAGACTCATCACCGGGGGCAGGTGCACGCGATCCTTACCGGACTGGTAGGAAAGGCGCCGGAGCTTGATTTGCTGTTTTATGAACGCCTTGTGAAGGCGGGTGCCGCGTCCGGCCGCGCGCTTTAGTCAATGCCGACGATACAGGGCCACGCAGCGCTCAGTTGGCGGGAGGCCTGACTAGGAAGAGTCGGGAGTGACTAGGCGCCGTCTACCAGCAGGTCGCGCAGCGCGTTGAGCGCGGCCGAGAAATGGCCTTTGCGCCAGACCAGCAGCGTATCCACCTGGCCCAGCTCGCCGAGCGGGTGCACATCCACTTCGCCGTCCAGGCGCGCCAGTTCGAGCACCGAGCGCGGCGCCACCGCGACGCCCGCCCCCGCCGCTACGCACGCGACGATCGCGTGGTAGGAACCCAGCTCCAGCACTCGCGCCGGCCGAATGCCCTGCTGCTCGTACCAACGCATGGCGTAGGAGCGGTACGCGCAGCCACGCTCGAACGCCACCAGCGTCAGCCCCGCGACGTCCCGCGCTGTGGCCGCCGGATGCTGCCCGTGCGGTGTGAGCAGCACCAGTTCCTCGTTGAACACCGCAACGGACTCGAACTGTTCGACCGGCAGCGTGTCGGGCTCGAGCGGCCGCGCGATCATCGCCGCGTCCACTTCGAAGCTGCGCACGCTTGCGATGAGCGAGCGTGTCACGCCCGTTGCCAGTTCCAGCGTTACTTGCGGCCAGCGCTGGTGGTAAGTCGCCAACACGCGCGGCAGGCGACTCGCGGCGGTGCTCTCCATCGTCCCCAGTCGCAAGCGACCTTGCGGCCGATTCTCGCCGACCGCATGGCGTGCTTCGTCGGCGAGCGCGAGCAGGCGTTCAGCGTAGGGCAGCAAGGTCTCGCCAGCCGGCGTCAGCACGAGGCGACGGCCATCGCGCACGAAGAGCTCCGCACCGAGTGTCTGCTCGAGTTGGCGGATGCGCGTGGTCACATTGGACTGCACGCGATTGAGCTTAGCCGCCGCGCGCGTCACGCCGTTTTCACGAACGACCGCCCGGAAGATGGCCAATGCCGATAGCTCCATGATCTCTCCAGGAGATTGATAGCATCTGCATTATTCATTTTAAAAGATGCTTAGGTCAAGGTAGCATGGCGTCATTGCTGCTTGGAACCTCGACTCATGGCTACGCCCGCCCACGCTTCACCGCTGTCTAGTCATCCCGCGCGAAATGCCGCGCTCGCGTGCGCTGTGGCGCTCGCGGTGGCGCTGGGCGTTGGGCGCTTCGCGTTCACGCCGCTGCTACCGCTGATGCTGAAAAGCGGCGCACTGGATATTCGCCACGGCGGCTGGCTGGCGTCGGCCAATTACGCCGGCTATCTGATCGGCGCGCTATCGTGCGCGGCGATCCGCCTCGATCACGCGCGCATGGTGCGTCTGGCGCTGGCGGCAACCATTGTGTTGACACTCGCGATGGGCCTGGTCGACGCGTTCTGGTTGTGGGCTGCGATACGGTTTGTCGCGGGCCTCGTCAGCGCCTGGGCGTTCGTGTTCGCCTCGCAGTGGGGTTTGAGGAGGCTCGCCGAACTCGAGGCTCACGGCCTGGCCGGCGTGATTTACGCAGGACCAGGCGTGGGCATTATCGCGACCGGTCTGCTGGGCGCAGCGGCTGCGGCGCGCGGCGTGGCGCCGCCTTGGGTGTGGATCGGATTCGCCGTGTGTTCGGGCGTGGCCGCGGCAATCGTATGGAAGACCTTTACGCAAGCAACACCGGCGGGACGTGACTTCGCTCGTGTTGCCGATAGCGCGGCGCCCGCCTCGACGCGCGCCGCTGCGACCTGGCTGATCGGCTTGTACAGCCTGGCGGGATTCGGCTACATCATCACCGCGACCTTCCTGCCGGTGATCGCGCGCCAGACGTTGCCCGGGTCGGCCTGGCCCGACCTGTTCTGGCCGGCGTTCGGGCTGGCGCTGATCGTCGGCGCGCTGATTGCCGCGCGCCTGCCGCTATCGTGGGACAACCGGCTGCTGTTGGCCGCGTGCTACGTCATCCAGGCGCTGGGAATCTTGCTGGGCATCGTGTTCCCCACCGCGCTCGGCTTCGGGCTCGGCAGCCTGCTGTTGGGCTTGCCGTTCACCGCCATTACCTTGTTCGCGATGCGCGAGGCGCGTCGGCTGCGCGGCGACAACGCCGCTGGCCTGATGGGCTATGCCACGGGAGGATATGGGCTGGGACAGATCGTCGGGCCGCTGGTTGCCGCGCCGATCGCCGAACATACCGGGTCATTCTCTATCGCCTTATGGATCGCGGTGGCGGCGTTGGGACTGGGTGCGGTGGGATTGGCCTACCTCGGCACGCGCGGCGGCGCGGCCAATCCTAGCTGACCACCCCGGCCGCGCCACGACCAATCCGCGCAAGCGCCGGACCGTTATGCAAACGGCGTTATAAAGAATCAACTATTTAATCTTTCCGGCTACATCGCCGACGCTCTACAGTGATTGATTAACTGCGGCGCGCGACGCCAAGCAGCATAGGAATTTTGCCGACACAGGTGAGTCATGCCAATCGAACTTGTCACGGATTTTGAGCAGCCCGTTGCTGAATCTAGGCGTACGGTGCAAGGACATCTGCAATTCACCGAGCGGACCGGTGAAAGGCCCTACGCGTATGTTGGAAATCCGCCCGAAGGTGTGCCGCAGACACGCGGCGAATTTCGCAGCCATGCGGTGCAGATAGAGGACGCACGGCCGATTGCCCAGCGCCTCAACCTCGACGTGGAAGGCGTTGCGGTGGCGCGGCGCGCTTCCGTCGTCGCGGATTTTTGGGACGAGGCGCAGACGTTGGCGCTGGGCCACCCGGAGACGGCGCAGTTGGTGAAGGACATTACTGGTGCATCGCGTGTGGTGGTGTTCGACCACACCCGGCGCCGTCGTGAGGAAGGCGCCGCCGATCGTGCGCCGGACGTTCCGCGCCAGCCAGCCACACGGGCCCATGTGGATCAGACGATCTGGTCAGGGCCCAAGAGAGTGCGTGAAATCATGGGCGCGCAAGCCGATGCGCTGCTCACTCGACGCGCGGCGATCATCAATGTTTGGCGGCCGATCGCGCATGCCGCGCGTGACTGGCCGCTGGCGGTTGGCGATGCGCGCTCTATCGAAGCGGAGGACCTGATCGCCTCGGACCTGATCTTCCCGCACCGCACGGGCCAGACCTACGGCGTGGCTTTCAACCCGGCGCAGCGCTGGCTGTACATCCCCGATCTACAAGTGGACGAAGCGCTGCTGATCAAGTGCTGGGACTCGGATGCGTCGGTCGCGCGCTTTGCGCCGCATACCGCGTTCGAAGATGCCACGACGCCGCCGGGCACGCCGCCCCGGCAGAGCATTGAATTCCGTACCATCGCTTTCTTCGACTAAGGGCTGAACGTCGCGAGACGTGTGCCCTGTGCCCTGTGCGGTGTGTGGCAGATCATCAAAGGAAGCAAGCTCATGATTGAAGTGCATTACTGGCCCACCCCGAATGGCAAGAAGGTGACCATTCTTCTCGAAGAATTGGGCATTCCCTACCAGATCGTGCCCGTCAATATAGGCCGCGGCGACCAATTCAAGCACGAGTTTCTCGCGATCAGCCCTAACAACCGGATGCCCGCCATCGTCGATACCGAACCGAAGCACGGCGGTGCACCGCTCAGCGTATTCGAATCCGGCGCCATCCTGTTTTATCTGGCCGAGAAGGAAGAACGCTTCTGGCCTCAGCGCGACCTTCATGCCAAGTACGAGGTCACCCAGTGGGTGGTCTGGCAAATGGCCAACCAGGGGCCGAAGTCCGGCGAGCGCGGCCACTTCTCTCGGGTCCCAGAGAGCGCCGGCGACCAATCCTACGCGCAGCGTCGCTTCAACGATGAGGTGCACCGCCTCTATGGGGTGCTGAACAACCGACTTTATGATCGTCGTTACCTGACTGGCGACGAATACACGATCGCCGATATCGCGGCCTACCCGTGGACGGTCTCCTGGAAGCAGCAAGGCATCGACCTGGACGAATTCCCCTACTTCAAACGCTGGTTCGACGAGCTGTCCGAACGGCCGGCGCTGCAACGCGGGCTGGCGGTGACGGCGGGTGAGCCGGAAGATCCCGCCAGCATCACGCCCGAGGAACAGGAACGTCGCCGCAAGATTCTTTACAACCAGCGCGCGCGTCCCGCGCCTGCCGCGCCGCCTGCCGTGGGAGTTGGCAAAGGCCGGTAAGAGGCTTATTGTTGGGCGCTGATGATGGCGTCCACCACCTCGACGAAACCCCGTCCTCCCGGACCGTCGGTGATCCATGCCGGCGGGACCGGTATATCCGGCAAATACTCTCTCACTGTGCTTACGCCGACCGTATGCTTGAAGAAGCTGAACATCGGCGCATCATTGGTTGAATCGCCAGCGTAAAGGATTGCATCCCGTTGTATGTCGATGTCGACGCTATATACCTGCGCCAGAATGCGACGCGCCATCGACAGCTTGTCATATCCGCCAAGCCACCCGAGAATCCACAGGTTGTTGACCGTCGTGTCGGCGCCGGATTGACGCAAAGCGTCGACGATCCGTCGCGTAATGGAAGGCTCTTCGGCGCGGGAAAAAGCTATGCTCGTCAGGCGAAATACCTGGTCGTCCGCCAGGACTGCCTCCGGGACACTTGCCTTCACCACCTCCGCTATTTGCTGCAATCGCTTGGCAATTTCAGCGTGTGCATCGGTAGCATGCCAATACTCACGGAGCACGCTGTGAGCACCGGCACCGCGCCGCAGAAAAATGCCGCCGTTTTCTGCGATCACGCCATCGACCGGCCACATTCGCGCCATTTGATCGCACCAGCCCGCAGGTGCCGCCGTCACGGGGATTACTTTGATGCCGCAGCTCTGCAATCGCTCCAAGGCCGTGTACGTCGCTGCCGCGAGACGCCCGCGATAGGTAAGCGTCTCGTCCATGTCGGTGAGCACGAAGCGGATGCCACGAAAATCTTGCGAGGTTGAAGAGGACAATGCTTGCATATGACTTTTTCATGACGGCCTGTCGGAGCCTTATTATCATCGGTGCTCGCGTTGTTCCTTATCCAGATTAATTAGTTGCTTATCTCTCAAAGACAGGGCCGACCACGGAAGTGAGATCGAACAGGAAAATCAATGTTCACCATTCGTCCGATGCTTATAGAAGACTACGACTCCGTGATTGCGCTGATGCGCCAGACCCCGGGCGTCTCGTTCCGCGACGCTGATTCGCGCGAAGCCACGCGTCGATATCTGGCGCGCAATCCGGGACTGAGCTTCGTCGCGGAAATTGGTGGGAATAGCGTGGCTTGCGTGATGTCCGGTCATGATGGACGACGTGGCTATTTGCAGCATCTGGTGGTGCTGCCCGAACAGCGACGCAAGGGCATCGCGAATGCGCTCGTCGAACGTTGTTTAGCCGCGCTCGACGTTCTCGGCATTTCGAAAACTCACATCGACGTTATAAAAACCAACGCAACGGCACGCGCTTATTGGGAGAGCCAAGATTGGAAGCTGCGAAACGATATCGATCGATATTCATTCATCCGTGATGGCGCGGAGAACGCCTAAAGTGCCTGTATGAGGGGTACGAGCCGCTGAAACGCGTCTCGACCCTGCTCCAGGCGCCCAGCTTTCAACGCCTCTTGGATGCACCACGCCGTCAAAGCTTCGAACCCCCATCCACGCGCAATGTATCGCCGGTAATCCAGCGCGCGTCGTCGGACGCGAGGAAGGCGACCGCCGCGCCGATGTCATCGGCTTGAGCCATGCGCTTGAGCGCCTGGATACCCACTGCGAATTCCCGCCCTTCCTGGGTCTTGGCGAAACTCGACATATCGGTGGGTACCACGCCCGGCGCTACGGCATTGACGCGGATGCCGCGCTCGCCTAACGCGGCAGCGAAGTGCTTCACCAGCGTGTCGATCGCGCCCTTAGTGGCGGCATAGGCGGATAGCCTGTCGACCGAGGCGTGCGCTGCGAGCGACGACAACAACACGATGCTGCTGCCCTTGCACAGGGCTGGCAGCAATTGCTGTACGAGGAAATACGGCGCGCGCACATTCACCGCGAAAAGATTATCGAAGTCTTCGACCGTGGTTTCTTCGATCGTGCTGGCTTTCGAGATACCGGCGTTGGCGACGAGAATATCGAGACGGCCACCGATGATGGCGCGCACGCCCTTGGCCAGCACATGCGGACCGTCGGGCGCGCGCAGATCAGCGGCGATCTTCTCGGCCTTGCCGCCCGCTTCGCAGATTTCGTCGACGACGGCTGCCGCTTCTTTTTCGCCGCTGCTGTAGTGCACCAGCACCTGCGCGCCGGCACTCGCAAGCGCCAGCGCACTGGCCCGGCCGATGCCGCGTGAAGCGCCGGTGACGAGTGCGGTCTTGCCAGAGAGCTTGTTCATGATGCGAACTCCTTGTGATTGATACGGAGCCGAGGCCATATTGAGACACGGCGGTCGGCTCCTGGATATGACTCAATTCGCATGGAGCAGCTGCTTTGTGAATCCCGGTTTCTGAGATGGAAGGACTCTGCAACGCGCTGCCGTGATGAGAATTTAGGGGCTTATGGCAGAATAGAAAAAGACTTTATAAGATGTCCGTCATGCCTGAAAAGCATGAGTCGGCAAGAGCAGCCCGCGGGAGAGACCATGGAATTGCGGCATCTTCGTTACTTCATCGCCGTGGCCGAAACCGGCAGCCTGACGGTTGCGGCCGAGCGCCGGCTGCACACTTCGCAGCCGTCGCTGAGCCGACAAATCCGCGATCTGGAAGGTCAGGTGGGAGTTGAACTATTGAGCCGCAGTGCGCGCGGCGTGGCGCTGACCGAAGCAGGCAAGGCCTTTATCGATCACGCACGGCTGGCGTTGCATCAGGTGGATGCGGCGATCGAGGCGGCCCGGCGCGCGGCGCAACCGTCGAAGCAACGATTTGCGCTGGGCTTTCTCACCGGGCAGGAGATGACCTGGCTACCCAAGGCCATGCGGATTCTTCGTGATGAGTTGCCGAACGTGGATGTGACGGTGTCCAGCGATTATTCGCCGGATCTCGCCGAAGGTCTGGCGCGCGGCCGGCTGGATCTGGCATTCATGCGCGCGGAGCCGGACTTCGATCTGGCTTACCAGGTGATAAGCCATGAGCCACTGGTGGTACTGATGCCGAGCGACCACGCGCTGGCATCGCGCGATGCGGTTGCGCTCGAGGAGTTGGCCGCTTATCCCTTTATCGCCATGGCGGCAAGGCCGCGGTGCTGCGCTCGGTGATCGATGCCTATCTGCAGCGTTCCGGCATCGAAATCGTACCGGCGCAAAACGTCGACAATCCAGCGATGGTCATGTCCTTGGTGGCCTCGACCCGAAGCCTGGTGCTGATCCCCTCTTATGCTGAAAACCTTATGCCTTGGTCGGTCGTCAGCCGGCCGCTGGCTGGCAATGCGCCGGTAATAGATCTGGCAATCGGCTACAGCAAATCGAATACCTCGGCCGTCCTGAAATTGTTCCTTGCAAGAGCGGCCGAGTTGAGGCGCGACGCTTAGCCCAGCGATACCGTCGAACGTCCCAGCACTTCCGGCAAGCGGTAGACACGAATCGCGGTCTTGGCGAACATGTCGGCCTTTTCGCTTTCGCTATAACCGGCGGCCAGGCGTTTGAAGGTGTTCCACATCACGCGATAGCTGCAGCATGACTTGTCCACGGGAAAGTTGCTTTCGAACATCGAACGCGACGGTCCGAAAGCTTCGATGCACGTCTCCATATACGGGCGCCAGGCATCCGCCATCTCTTGCGAGGTCGGCGGCAAGTCGCGATCGAAGAAGTCGAAGCCGCCCAGCCGCATGCCGATGCCGCCCAATTTGATGGTGACGTTGGGGCGCTTCGCCAGCGCTTGCAGCTTCGACTTCCATTCGCTGAACACTTCTTCCTTGCGCGATGCATACGGCCCAAGCGCTGCCCGGCCGCCCATATGGTTGAGGATGATCGAGGTGTTCGGGAATGCGTCGGCCAGATCGATGACTTGCTCGAGCTGCGGGTGATAGACCCAGGCGTCGAAGGTCAATCCCAGCTTGTCCAGGCGGGCGAAGCCTTCGCGGAATTGCGGATCGAGGAGCAGGTCGCGCGGCGGATGGCGCACCAGCGTGCTGACCTCCTTGCTTTCGTCCCAGGCCGCCATGTCGCGAATGCCGCGGAAGCGATCGGGTGCGCGCGCGATGCAGGCTTCGAGTACTTCGCCAGCGAAGGCGCCCATGCGCAGATCGACGCGACCGATGATGCCGGCCGCCACCCGTACCGGGCCGTATACGCCACTCGCGCTCATCGCCGCAATGCCGTTGACGAATTCCACCTGTCCGACGCATGCGAAGCGCGGGTCGCCGTCGGCGCTGTACATCGACGTGCATTCGGCAAACACGGTACCGCGCACGTCGTGGCCGCTCTGGCGAATGTCGGCCAGGATTTCCGGCAGCAGATAGGTGCTGTGCGGCTTGCGATCCCACAAATGGTGATGTGGATCGACGATCGGCAATTGCGAATCGAGCACCGGCTCGTCACGCAACGCCAGCCAGGCGTCGTCGACAAAATGATGGGGGGGCATGCCGCGTCGCGACTGAGTCACATTCATCTCCAGACTGAAATTATTGAAGGAACCACTGGCCGTCGCGTTCCGCCACCACGCCATCACCCTGCAGCTTTTGCAGATGCGCGAGCAGCGAACGTGCGGCGACCTTATGCCGGTCGGCCGATACATCGTCGTAAATCTTGGCAGTCAGCGTGTCGAGGTCCGCCGGCGCCACGGCGCGCATGCCTGCCAGCACCTTGGCCTCACGCCCCAGGCGGTGCGCGATCACTTGCCGAATCAGTTTGTGCGGATCGGCGATCAGAAAGCCATGGCCGGGAAATACCCACTGCAATTCTTCTTCCAATAAAGCATTCAAGGAACTCAAATACGCGGCCATATCGCCGTCGGGCGGATTGATGACTACGGTCGAGCCCTGCATCAGGTGGTCGCCGCTGAACAGCGTGCGTTCTTCTTCGAGCAGATAGCAAAGATGATTCGACGCATGCCCCGGCGTGTGGACGACGCGCAAAGTAGTGTCTTCGCCGACATCGAGCGCCTCGCCGTCGCGCAGCACGCGGCCGAGCAGCGATGCGTCGAAGTCGGCATGCAGCGGCGGCATGCCCCAGATCGGCGCGCCGCTGCGCTCGCTCAGTTGCACGGAGGCCGGCCAATGATCGCTGTGCGTGTGCGTCAGCAGAATGGCGCGGATCGCGCCAGGCGCGGCATCAAGGATGGCTTGCACATGGCCGGGGTCGGCCGGCCCTGGATCGATGACCACCCACTCGCCGCCGGGTGCGCCGGATTTGGCATTCGGCGAGCCGACGATATAGGTATTGGTGCCGGGGCCGGTCATCATGCCCGGATTCGGCGCGGTGATGCGCAGCACGCGCGGCGCGAACCTCACCACACGGCCGGGCTCGATGTCATAGAACGCTTCACCACTGCCGTTCGGGTCGAGACGGCCGATCTCGGCATAGGCAGCCTCGCTCGGCTGCACGCCGACGCGTCCGCGCCGGCCAGAGCCCAGGCGCGGCATCGTAATGGGCACCTCGCCTGCCTGGCTGATGCGGCTGGCGTGCTCGAAGAAAGCCGCGGCTGTCTCAAAAGACTGCAGGCGCTCGAGAATCTTGCGCGTGACCGCCATCAACTTGAGTTGACGTGCAGGATCGAGTACGTCGACGGGACGCAGCCACATGCTCTCGACCGACTCGACGATGTCGTGCAGCGCGGTTTGGCTGGGCGGTGCAACGGCCACGAAGAAGCGCGTGTCGAAGCGACGTTTCAGGCCCGGCGGCGTGAGCCAGCGATCAAAGTAAGCGAAGCGGTCGGGCGCCAGCCGCACGCCGCCAGTGAGGCGCCGGCAGATCTCAGCGAAGCCGACTTCACCGGCCAACAATGCGCGCCGCGCCTCGGCCAGTTCGCCGGCGTCGTGCGCGTGCAGGTCGACCAACGCGCCATGCGCGTCGTAGGCGAACAGCAGCCCTGCTTCTTCGAAGGTTTCGCGAATTGCGGCGATGCGACCATCGAACTCTTCAGGCGGCCAGGCCTGGGCCGACCCGGGTGGACAATGTTCGCGCAGTTCGCGATCTTCCGCGTCGACGGTACCGCCCGGAAACACGCAAGCGCCCAAGTAGATGTCACCTTCGCGCTCGGCGCGTCGCAACAGCAGCACTTCCATGCCCTGTGCACCGTCGCGCGCCACGATCACCGTTGCAGCGGTGCGCGGCACTACCGGCGCCGGAACTTCGACATTCTGGGATATCGTCACTTTGTTTCGCCTGAATGGTCTGACCAAATTCTACGGGAATCGGTGCTGCTTGGGAATATCCGTAGATACCACGAATCGGCCATTGGCTGCGTCCCCGGCGTCGCCAGCGAGCTGAACCGCGACGTCCGCCAGCGCCGAAATTGCCGCCGCCGCTCTTCTCAAAATTGACGACGCGGGCAACTCTCTCTATAGTGTTGCCAAATGGTTGTACCATTTGTGCAAAGCGACATATTGCTGGCGCGACCGCGCACGCCCTACCTACAAGCCGATTCACAGCCGATCCCAAGGAGACTCACGTGGCCTTTACCGAAGAACAGATTGCCCTGCGCGACTCGATTCGCAAGATGGTGGAAAAAGAACTGATTCCGACCGCCGGCAAGGTCGACGAAGCGGATGAGTTTCCGGAGCACTGGGCCAAGCTGTTCGGCGAAATGGGCTTGCTGCAACTGTGGACGCCCGAGGAATACGGCGGCCCGGGCGGTGATCTGACGATGGTGTGTATCGCCAAGGAAGAAACCGCCAAGGCTTCGTTGACCGCGTCGGCATTGTGCTGCAACCACTCGATCGCGATGACGCTGCCGATCACCAATTTTGGTACGGAAGCGCAGAAGCAGAAATATCTGCCGATGTCGGCTGCCGGCAATATCATTACCGCTTTGGCGATGACCGAACCGGGCGCCGGTTCCGACGTCGCGTCGATGCGCACGCGCGCCGAGCGTCAAGCCAACGGCGACTACATTTTGAACGGCCAGAAGTGCTGGATCACCTGGGGCGGCCGTGCCGACTATGTGCTGGTATTCGCCAAGACCAGCGAAGGCGGCGGCCACAAGAACATCAGTTGCTTCATGGTCGACAGCAAGACGCCGGGCTTCCGCCTGGGCCGTCAGGAACGCAAGATGGGCCGCAACGGTGCGCCCAACCATGAAATTTTCTTCGACGATATGCGCGTTTCGGAAGACACGCTGATCGGCGAAGATGGCAAGGGCTTCACCGCCTGCATGCGCATTCTCGATTTGAATCGTCCGACGATCGCCGCTTCGTCGTTGGGACTGGCGCAGGCCTCGCTCGATATCGCGGTGAACTATGCGCGTGAACGCAAGGCTTTCGGCAAGCCGATCGGTCAGTTCCAGGGCCTGCAGTTCAAGCTGGCCGACATGGCTATGAAGATCGAGGCCGCGCGGCATATGCTGTATGGCATCGTCGCCGAAATCGACTCGGGCGATCACAGCCGTCTGCAGATGATCGCGTCGATGGCCAAGTGCTATGTGACCGACGTGGCGATGGAAGTGACGACCGAGGCGGTGCAAGTGCTGGGCGCCAATGGTTACTCGAAAGAATATCCGGTCGAACGCATGTTCCGCGACGCCAAGCTGAACCAGATCATCGAAGGTTCCAACGAGATTCACCGGATGATCATCGGCCGTACGCTGGTTGGCTGAGCAAGCGCCGCATCAACGGTATGAACTGCACGCATCGAAGGAGTTGGACGCATGAGCAATGACACGGTAATGGCGGATGCCGACGCACGCCGCGCACTGAAAGATGATTTGTTGCGGATGAATTGCCGCGTGCACCAGCCCGATGATCCGCCGCTGTTCACGCCGGAGCCGCGCAGCCCGATGCAGCCGATTCACTGGCGCTGGTCGGATCTGCTGCCGTTGCTGGAACGCATCGGCGCCAAGATCGACATCGGCTCGGGAGGCCAGCGGCGCACGCTGCGGCTGGCCAACCCGGGGTTGCCGTGGGGCACCACGCCGACCTTCTGGGGTTCGATTCAATATATCTTGCCCGGTGAAGTGGCCGGCGCCCACCGTCACAGCGCCAATGCCTTCCGCTTCATCATGGAAGGCAATGGCGCATCGACCACGGTGGACGGCGAACGCTACACGATGAACGTGGGCGATCTGGTGCTAACGCCAGCCTGGACCTTCCACGATCACATCCATCATGGCGATAAGCCGATGATCTGGCTGGACGTGCTCGACATCAACATCATGCGTTCGATGCACGCGACCTTCTTCGAGGCGCTGCCCACCGAAACGCAGGAAGTGCTGGATATCGAAGACCGCACCTATCGCGAATACGGCAGCGGCCTGATGCGTCCGCCGCGCATTTCGGTCGGCCCGGCTGCCAAGCCGACGCCGCCGCTGAATCCGCTGCTGGTGTATGAACGCGCGCGTGCCGAAGCGTCGCTCGACCTGGCGCAAGGCTTGCCGGCCGATCCGTACGACGACGTGGTTCTCGAATATCAAAATCCGGTGAACGGCGGTCCGGCGATGACCACGCTGTCGATGAAGCTGCAGAAGCTGCGTCCGGGCTTCAAGGGCCGTGCACGCCGTCATACTGGCAGCAAGCTGTATTACGTAATACGCGGCAGCGGCGTAAGCGTTGTCGGCGACCAGACCTTCGACTGGAATACCGGCGATTTCATCGCGGTACCGCCGTGGGCATGGGTCGAACACAGCAATCCGTCGGGCGCCGAGGCACTGCTGTTCAGTGTCGACGACACGCCGACGCTGGCCGCACTCGGCTATTACCGCGAACAAGGCGCGCCGGCCACTTAGGGTCGGACGTAGGCGATAACGCTACTTATTAACCATCGGGTTGCGGCGCGGCGCTTATCCTGAAATTCGAGAGGCCTGATCAGCGTCCTTCGAAGCAGCGCTCTTTGCAACCCTTGCTACCTGGAAGTGTGAAGTGAAGCTAGCCGTTTATGATGACCTCCGCATCGGCGTAGTCGAAGCGGACACGCTCTACGACGTGACCGCAGCCGTACCCGTCGCGCTCGACGAGTGGCCGCAGGCGCGCTTGAACTGGCTCGTGGCCAACTGGGCGAAGGCGCTGCCGCTGGTACGTGCCGCGCGTGAAAAGGCACAAGGCCGGCCATTGGCGCAAGTAAAGCTGTTGCCGCCGAGCCCGAGCCCGTCGCATGTGTTCGCGGCACCCGCCAATTATCAAAAACATTTGGGCGAGCTAGGCGAGCGCAGCACGGTGACCGCCAAGGGCCGCAGTGCCCGCGATCAGGGTTTCTTCCTGAAGGCGCCCGGCTCGCTGGTAGGTGCTGGCGGTTCGTTGATTCTGCCCAAGGGTTCGACGCGGCGCTTCGATCACGAATCGGAGCTGGCAGTGATTATCGGCAAGGCCGGTCGCAACGTGCCGCGCGCACAGGCGATGGACTATGTGTTCGGTTACTCGTGCCTGATCGACGCCACCATGCGTATCGAAAAAGGCACGTTCGAAGAAGAACGCTCGATGCGCAAGTCGTACGAGACCTTCACGCCGCTGGGACCGCTGCTGATTACTGCGGACGAAGTGGCCGACCCGATGAATTTGCAGAACCGCCTGTGGGTCAACGGTGAACTGCGCCAGGAAGCGAATACCCGGGATATGATTGTCGGCATCGCCGAATTGATCGAATTGATCTCTTCGGTAATCCCGATCCGCCCAGGCGATGTGATCGCCACTGGCACGCCCGAAGGCGTCGGTCCGGTTGCGCCGGGCGACACCATCCGCATTGCCATCGAACACGTCGGCGACATGACGCTGCCAGTGGTGGAAACGGCGTTCGATCCGATTCGCGTATTCTGAGGTTTCCAGTCATGACATCGAAGTATCGTGCGGTCTTCGCGCGCGGCGGCACCAGCAAGGCGCTGATGTTCCATCTGGCGGATCTGCCTGCCGATCGCGCGCAGTGGGATGCCCTGTTCCTTTCCGCGATGGGCAGCCCCGATCCGTATGGGCGGCAACTCGACGGCATGGGCGGCGGCGTCTCGTCGCTCTCGAAAGTGTGCGTGATCGGCCCACCGTCGCGGCCCGATGCCGATGTCGACTACACCTTCGTACAGGTGCAGATCAGCGAAGCCAGCTGCGACTACAGTGGCAACTGCGGCAATATGTCGTCGGCCATCGGCCCGTTCGCCATCGATGAAGGTTTGTTGCAGGCGACGGGTGAGCAAGCCACGGTGCGCGTGCACAATACCAACACCGGCAAGATCATCAACTCGACCTTTCCGCTCAAGGACGGCAGGAGCGTGGAAGCCGGCGAACTGGTGATTCCCGGTGTCTCGGGTAGCGGCGCGCCGGTACGCCTCGACTTTCTCGATCCAGGCGGCGCGTCGACCGGCAAGTTGCTGCCTGCCGGTCAGATCAGCACGGTGCTGTCGGTGCCGGGCGTGGGCGACGTCGAAGTGTCGATGGTCGACGCCGCGAATGCCTGTGTGTTCGTAGCAGCGACGTCGCTGGGCTTGCGCGGCAACGAGTTGCCAGCCGAGCTGGAAGAAAACCCCGCGGTGCTCAAGCAGCTTGCGGCGATCCGCGAGGCGGCATCGGTTGCGATGGGCATTACGCCGACACTCGAGGCGGCACGCGCCAAGAAGCTGATTCCGTTCGTGGCCTTCGTTTCAGGCCCGCAGGATTCGCCCTCGCTGTCCGGCGACGCGATTGCGGCCGATTCGGTCGACCTGACGGTACGGATGATTTCGAATGGCCAGCCGCATCGTGCGCTGCCGCTTACCGGCTCGCTGTGCACCGCTGTGGCCTCGCAGCTATCGGAAAGTGTCGTGCAGCGCTTGGCGCGCCCGGGTCGCAGCGGCGCATTGCGCTTAGGCATGCCGTCCGGCGTGATCACCGTCGATGCGGAAGTGCAGCGCGATGCCAACGCGAATGGCGGCTGGAAAGCCATGCGCGGATCGTTTTTCCGCACCACGCGTCGCCTGTTCGAAGGCTTTGTATACGCTTGAAGTAGTTGTAGCCGGGGCCAGCTTGCGGGTTGGCCTGCCGCTTCAAACCTGACCGAGCCCGGACAAACCGATCAGGCTTCCCAGCAGCAATAGCCACAGCGGATGCAGGCGGGTTTTAAAAGACAGCGCCGCGCAGAGGGCCGTGATGGCCCACAGAATCGCGTGCGCATCTGACGCCTTGGCGATCAAGGCGGCGCTGGCCGCCACCAAACCCGCGGTGATGGGCACCAGCCCGGCCTGCAGGCGCCGCCGCCATGGTCGGTCCTTGAAGCGATCCCACATGCGCACAACGGCGACCGTTACCAGCGACGACGGACCGAATTTCGCGATAGAGGCCACCAGCAGGCCTTGCCAGCCGGCCACATGCCAGCCGATCAGCGTCACGACCATCAAATTGGGGCCAGGCGCCGCCTGCGCCAGTGCGAACAAGGCACTGAACTCTTCCGCCGACATCCAGTGCTGAACCGTCACTACCTGGCGCTGCATCTCCGGCAAAATCGTGTTGCCGCCGCCGAACGCGACCAACGACAGCTGCGAAAAGATCGAGCCGAGTGCAAGCAGGGTTTGATTCATTGCTTGCCACCGGTGGCGCGCTTGGACTCGTAGGTGGCGATAGCAAAGCCGATGGCCGTCAGTACTACCATCGTCGGCAACAATGGCAGCCGCAGCCAGGCGATGGCGATAAAACAAACCACCGCCAGCAGGATGTAGGCGGTTTGCCCGCGCAGTCTTATTGCCACTTTCAACGCCATGGCCACCAGCAACCCCGCGGCCGCCGCGGCCAGCCCTGCGAATAAGTGCTTGACGTGCGGATCATTGTGCGTGTGCTCGTAAATCACACCGAGCCCGACCACGATCAACGACGGGCACGCAATCAGCCCGAGTATCGCTGCCAGTGCGCCCCGTATACCGCGGAAACGCATGCCCACGGCTACCGACAGATTGATGGCGTTGCCGCCGGGCAAGAATTGGCACAGGCCGAGTAGATCGGTGAATTCTTCGGCCGACATCCAGCGACGCTGCTCGACGATGGCGCGCCGCGCGAACGGCAAGGCGCCGCCGAAGGCAATCAATCCCAATCTCAAAAATCCGAAAAACAGCGCCGACACGGACGGTGGCGGCGCCAATGCGGCATGATCACCGTGGACAGATTCCGGCTGCTGCATTTTTGCGATCCTCGATGACACAATTCGGCAATGCCGGCGATGATACCGATTCGGGCCGCGCGAGGGAATCGCTGACGCGGCGCCCCGGCGAGTGCGCGGCACTTGGCCATGTTGCATCGAACCGAGATCGTACGATGACTGATACCCCAGCCCGCCCGACCCGGGCCGCCAAGACCACGAAGGCTGCCAAAACCACGCAGGTCGCCAAGACCACGAAGGCCGCCAAAACATCGAAGCTGGCTAAACCACGTTCCACCGGAATTCGTGTCGGCATCGGTGGCTGGACCTTCCCGCCGTGGCGCGCGAATTTTTATCCGAAAGACCTGCCGCACGCGCGTGAACTGGAATATGCCAGCCGGCACGTTAGCGCGATCGAAATCAACGGCACTTACTACCGCACACAGACGCGCGCGTCATTTGCCAAATGGCGTGACGAAACGCCCGATGATTTTGTGTTCTCAATAAAGGCCTCGCGGTTTGCCACGAATCGCCGGGTGCTCGGCGAAGCCGGACCGTCGATCGAGCGCTTCGTCGACAGCGGCCTGGCCGAGCTCGGCCACAAGCTCGGCCCGGTTGTCTGGCAGTTCGCGCCGACCAAAGTATTCGACGCCGAAGATTTCGAGGCCTTCCTCGCCCTGCTGCCAGGCTCCGTCGAAGGCCATGCGTTGCGGCATGTGGTGGACGTGCGGCATGCAAGTTTCGCCAGCGCCGCCTTCATCCAACTTGTCTCGAAATACAAGGTGGCGACGGTGTTCAACGATTCGGAGAAGTTTCCGTCCTTCGCCGATCTGAGCGCTGATTTCGTCTATGCGCGGCTGATGTGCAGCGAGGCTGCGATCGATACCGGCTATGCGGCCGCGGCGCTGGATGCCTGGCAGCAGCGCGCACAGCAATGGCATGGCGGCGGCGAGCCTAGCGATCTGCCACGCGTGCGCGACCATGCGGCGCCACAGCGCGCCCGCGATGTCTTCATATTTTTCATCAACGGCGCGAAGGAACGCGCGCCCGCCGCGGCCGCCGCACTGCTGCAGCGCCTGGCGGGCGACGCAAGCGCCTAGTTGGGCGCGACCGCCCGCACGGTGACGGCGGCGTCGCCGCCGCTGGGCAGATGCAGCGGTGCATCGTCGAGGGCACTGGCGGGGCCGGCATCGAGCGGCAAGGGCTCGATCGGATAGCCGCGACGTTCCCACTCGTCCAGGCCGCCCTTGAGCGCCTTCACGCGCGTGAAGCCCTTACGCCGCATCTGCTTCGAGATCAGCTTGGCGGTGGCCTCGTTCGGACAGACGCAATACACCACCACCTCGCTTTCGCGCAGCACCTCGTCGATCTGCTCGGGTGACTCGAGATCGAGCAGCATCGCCCCTGGAATGCGGCGCGGCTCGGCCTCGCGCACGCTCTGCGGACGCGCGTCGAGAATGATCGGCGCGGGCTGGTCGCGCATCATGTCGTCGAGTTGCTCGGGCGAAATGCGGATATGCGCCAGCCAGCGTCGAAAGTGCCAGCGCATCACTACCCGATAGAGGAAATAGGCGACCGCCATCGCCAGCAACACCTGGAACATCGTGCCGCCTTGCGCGCGGATCACGCCGATCAGCCAGCGGATGTCTTCCTGCAGCGCGGCGCCGCCCAGCACCCAGAAGGAGGCCCACGCCACCACCCCGGTGATATCCCATAAAACAAACAGGCGCACGTCGATGCGCGTGGTGCCGAGCAACGGCGGCGCGATAAGACCGAGGCCGGGCACGAATTTCGAGACTGAAAGGATCGGCGCGCCGAAGCGCTCGAACATGCCGCGGGCGCGCCGCACGCTGCTGTCGATGGATAGGGAGATGCGCACCAGATTGCCCATCACGCGGCGGCCGTAGCGGCGGCCGATGGAAAACCAGATGAAGTCGGGAATGATAGCGCCGAGGATCGCGGCGGCCAGCACGTGCCAGAACGAGACGAGATGACTGGCGACCAGGGTGCCGGCCAGGATGAGGATGGGCGCGGCGGGCACAGGCGCGCCGGATTGCGTAATGAGCACGCTGGCGAACACCGCCCAGGCGCCCCATGAAGCAATAAAAGATGTGGGAAGGTAAAACACTTTTGAACCCCGCGAACGCCGCTTCGGGCGTGATCGGTGCGTCGTCGAAGCTGGATAAAACCTATTGTTGCATAGGACGTGATACCGCGTCGTCGCTAGGCGGCCCGCGTCGGCGTAAAGCCCAGGCGCCAACTTCGAACAGCACTTCGCTGACGATGGCCAACAGCGCGGCGGGCAACGCGCCCGCCAGCAATAGCTGGCGATCGTTGAGCGCCAGGCCGGTGACGATGCGTTCGCCGTAGCCCCCCGCGCCGATGAACGCGGCGATCGTGGCGGTGCCGATTGAAATGGCGGTCGCGGTGCGGATGCCGGCGACGATCGCTGGTGCCGCCAGCGGCAGCTCGATATATATGCGGCGCTGGCGCCCGGTCATGCCCAGCGCGGCCGCCGCCAGTCGCAATCCTTCCGGCACTTCCGCCAGACCGGTCGAGGTGTTGCGCATGATCGGCAAGAGTGCGTAGAGCGTGAGCGCCACCAGCGCGGGCAGCGTGCCGATTGTGCCCGACAAGGAAATCAGGATGGCCAGCATCGCCAGCGACGGCACGGTCTGCAACAGGCCGGCGGCCCCTAGTACCACGGCCCGCGCGCGCGGGTGCGGCGCCACCAGCATGCCCACCGGGACGGCGATCAGAATCGCCGCCAGCACGGAAATCAGCACCAGCGCCAAGTGCTGGAGCGTCAGGCGTCCGAGATCGGGGCCGAATAATTTTTCGCGAAAGCCGCGCGATGCGGGCGCCGGTGCTGCTAACGCGTCCGTGAGCGACGTCGCTTCGGCCACTGCGCTCGGCGTGCCTGCTGAGCCTGCTGAGCCTGCTGAGCCTGCTGAGCCTGCTGAGCCTGCTGAGCCCGCTGAGCCCGCTGAGCCCGCTGAGCCCGCTGAGCCCGCTGAGCCCGCTGAGCCCGCTGAGCCCGGCGAGCCTGCTGCGCTCGCCGACGTCGGCGCTGCCGACACCGCGTGAGCACCCTGCAAATACGCTCGGGCGATCGCATCGAAGGCGGCGCCTTTGAGCTCGGCACTCGCGTTCATGCCGATCATCGCGCGTTCGTCGATCGAGCCGGCCAGCGGCTGCAAGGCGGCCCACGCTCGCGGAAAGCGCTGCGGCACATCGAGCCGATACAGCACCACCGCGTCGTAGCGCGGGAAATAACGGTGATCGTCGACCAGCACGCGCAGCCCCAGGCTGGCGATCTTGGCGTCGGTGGTATAGATGTCGATGACATCGACTTGCCGCTGGCCGATAGCGTCATAGGCCAGTCCGTGGTCGAGCCCGATCGGCTGTTGCACAAAGTGATAACTGCGCACCAGTCCCTGCCATCCGTCGGCCCGACCAATGAATTCATTGGACAGGCCGAGCCGCATCGTGGGGTGCGCGGCCAGATCGCTGAGCGAGCGGATGTGCAGCCGCTCGGCATCGGCCGCCCGCATCGCCAGCGCATAACCGTCGTTGAAGCCGAGCGGTATGCCAATCCCCAAGCCCAGCGGCGCCAGCGCCTTGCGCATCGCGTCCAACTGCACCAAGTCAGGCTGCTTGAGGATCTCTTGGGCGATGGTGCCGGTGTATTCGACGTACATGTCGATGCCGCCCGAGCGCAGCGCTTCATAGGTGATGGCGGTGTTGCCCAAGCCCTGCCGCACCTCCGGTGGCGTAGCCAGCGCAGGCGACGCCGTCTGCGCCAACACCTCGGCGAGGATGTAGGACTCGGTGAAACGCTTGGAGCCGATGCGCAGGGTACCGGTATCCGCGTGGGCCGAGGCGATGCAGCACATCAGCAGCAATAGCGAGCTAAAGAGTCGGGCAGCCACGGGGTGTCCAGAAAAGTCGTCGGGGAATTTTACCCGGCGCCGCGCCGCACTGTCCCAAATCGCGTCGACTCCAAGAGATCGGCTGACGCACCAGCCAAGCAGGCGCTTATGGCACGAGTCGATCTTGCGCGCCGCCCGCCGCTTGCCGATACCGCACCAGCACTTTCGCCACCAGCCGCTGCACCACGTCACCGTGTTGATTGACGGTCTCGCTGCGCACCGAAACAATGCCGCGGTCGGGCCGCGAACGCGATAGCTTGATGTCGACGATTTCGCTATCCACATGCAGCGCATCACCGGGTCGCGTCGGCAGCGGCCAAGTGATTTCGGCACCGGCGCCGATGATGCCGTCGGCCAATGGCAAGCCGCCGGTGGTGAGCAGACGCATCGTGATGGCCGCCGTGTGCCAGCCACTGGCGGACAAGCCATTGAATACCGGATGCGCGGCCGCCACTGCGTCGTCCAGGTGGAATGGCTGCGGATCGAAGGCGTTGGCAAAGGCCTTGATCTGCGCGGTGTCGAGCGCAAATTCACCGCTGCGAAACCGCATGCCGACCGACAGGTCTTCGAGATAGAGCGCCGGCGACGCGTTGCTCTGGCTCATTGCGCGGCGCCTTTTGCCTCGCGCACGCGGCGCGCCTCGTAGGCGCGCAGATGCAGGTAAGCGATGCCCAACGGCGACCAGGCAGGCGCATGGCCCACACGTCGCGCCAACAGATCGCCAACGATATGATCGGCTTCGGTGGGCGCACCGCGCTCGATGTCCTTGAGCATCGACGCGCTGATGGTCGAGCCCGGCAGCGTCAGCGCACCGCGCGCGGTAGCGAGCGCGGTCTCGCTGGCGACGATGCCTTGCCCGGCCGCGATGGCCGCGGCTTCCGCCACCAGCGCCAGCGCCAGTTCCGTGCCGCCGGCTTCGACAATGTCGCCGATCGGCGCGCGCATCAGGCATGTGTAGCTGGCCGCGGACGCAATGAACAGCCATTTTTCCCACATGTCCTGCACGATCTGTTGGCTTAGCCGCGCCGCGAAATGGGCCGGCGCGAACGCCGCCTCGATGGCTTCGACGCGCGCCGAGCGCGCGCCGTCGCGTTCGCCAAACACCAGGCTGTGCTGGTCATTGAAATGCCTCACGGCGCCCTGCGCATCGAGTGCCGCGGAAATCACGCATAGGCCACCCAGCACACGCTCCGCGCCAAAACACGCGTCCAACATTTCGAGATGACGCATGCCGTTCAGCAAGGGCAAGATGGTCGTACCGGGGCCTACGGCCGGCGCGAAAGACTCCATGGTGGCGGCCAGGTCATAAGCCTTGCTGCCGACGATGACCAGCTCGTACGGTGCCGTGATCTGCTCGGCCAGTACAGACGGTGGCGTCGGCAGATGCAGGTCGCCCTGCGGGCTTTTGACGATGAGCCCGGTTTGCGCCAGTTGCGCTGCGCGACGCGCACGCAACAGGAACGTCACGTCACGCCCCGCGTCCAGCAGGCGTGCGCCAAAATAGCCGCCCAGTGCGCCCGCGCCTACTATCAGAATACGCATTCCCGTCTCCTCACCGAGTAAGATTCGCCGCTATTTTGATCAATTGCATAGATGATGCTTGTCATTTATTATGCAGTCAATCGCTTTAGACGGAGCCGGATCCATGCCACGCGTATCGAGACAGCAGACTGAACAGAATCGCCTCGCCATCGAGGAAGCCTCATCGCGACTGTTCCGCGAACAAGGGCTGCATGGGGTGAGCGTGGCGGAATTGATGGCGGCTGCGGGTCTCACGCACGGTGGCTTCTATGGTCACTTCGAATCCAAGGATGCGCTCGCCGCACTGGCTTGCACGCATGCGTTCGAACAGTCGTCGCAACGCTGGGCCAGGCACGTGGCGCGCGCGTCGACGGCGGCTTCGTCGGCTGGGTCAGCTTCATCGGCTGAAGCAACAGATGCGCAGGCAAGCCGAGGCGCCGGCCAAGCGGCGGAAAAATCCGCGCTGCGTGCCATCGTCGACAGTTACTTGAACCATCGTTCGCGTGACCACGCCGGCAGCGGCTGTCCGGCCGCCGGGCTGGTCGCCGACGTGGCGCGCGAAGCGCCGGACAAACCAGTCCATGCGGCCTACGTCGACGGCGTCAAGTCGCTGGTCGACACGCTCGCCAGCTTGCGACGCGATACGGTGAACGGCAGTGTCGGCGCAGCGGGCGCGGCCTTGAGCGCTCGGTCCGCCGCGCCGACCGAAGCCGACTATCAACATGCGCTGGTGCAGATGTCGACGCTGGTCGGCGCCTTGTTGATCGCCCGCGCCACGCGCAGCGATCCCATTTCCGACCAGGTGCTCGGGGCGGCCCGCGCGGCGCTGCTCGGCGCGGACGGTTAAGCGCTGCCGCAGCGCCTTGTGGTCCGCCGACCTCGCTGAAGTTCTCTCGATCACTGCCCTTGCTTGCGTTGATAACCGTCTCGCCGGTTTTCTTGCACGCTGTTTATTGACCGCTCTACCGTCCAGGAGCTTCGGACCCGATGTTTGCCCTTCCCCTCTCCAGCTGGATGCACCGGCGCGGCCTTCATTTCGGCTGGGTTGTCGCCGCCGTCACCTTTCTCACCATGCTGACATCGTCGGCGGCGCTCGGGCTGCCGGGCGCTTTATTGAAACCGCTAGGCGGCGAATTCGGCTGGAACGCCGGCGAAATATCATCGGCGCTGGCGCTGCGCTTTGCCTTGTTCGGCCTGATGGGCCCGTTCGCGGCGACCTTGATGGAACGCTACGGACTGCGCCGCGTGGTCTGCACCGCGCTCTCGCTGCTGGCCTTGGGCATGTTGTTGTCGACCCGCATGACAGCAGTCTGGCAGTTGGTGGTGCTGTGGGGCATCGTGCTGGGACTGGGATCGGGCTTCACCGCCGTGGTGCTCGGCACCGTCGTGGCGAATCGTTGGTTCGACAAGCGCCGCGGTCTGGTCATCGGCATGCTTACCGCCAGTTCGGCCACCGGGCAGTTGGTGTTCTTGCCGCTGGCGGCCTGGCTGGTCGAGCATTTCGGCTGGCGCTACGCGGTGTTTCCGGTGTGCACGAGCTGCCTGATCACGGGCCTGCTGGCTTTCTGCTTTTTGAGAGATCGGCCGCATGAACTGGGCATCCGCGCATATGGTGCGCCGGCACCAGACCTCACGACTGACGACACGCAAAGCGCGACGGCCGCTGCCATCGCCGATGCCGGCCATGCGGGCCACGCAAGCCAAGCGTCGCTCGCCAAGTGGTCGACGCCGTTCGCCGTGCTCTACAGCGTGCGCGGCAGCGCGGCCTTCTGGATTCTATTCGGCACCTTCTTTATTTGTGGCCTGAGCACCAGCGGCCTGATCCAGACGCACTTCATTTCGCTGTGCGGCGACTTCGGGCTGTCCTCGGTGCCCGCCGCCTCGGCGCTGGCAATGATGGGCGCGTTCGACTTTTTCGGCACCATCGCCTCGGGCTGGCTGTCCGACCGCTTCGATAACCGCAAGCTGTTATTTTGGTACTACGGCTTGCGCGGCCTGTCGCTGTTCTGGCTGCCCCACTCCACCTTCACGCTGTACGGGCTGTCGATTTTTGCGATGTTCTATGGCCTGGACTGGGTCGCAACAGTGCCGCCGACCGTGAAGCTGACGAATGCCGCATTCGGTAAGGAACGCACGGGGCTGGTATTCGGCTGGATTTTCGCCGGCCACCAGATCGGCGCAGCCGTGGCAGCCTACGGTGCCGGTTATGCGCGTACCTTGTTGCTGACTTATACGCCGGCGCTCTACGCGGCCGGCGCCGCGTGCCTGGTGGCCTCGGTGGTGGTGTTCCTGATCAAACGGCCGCCAAGGGCTGGCGCACTGTCACACTGACAGCGCCCGCCCCCGCCGCGGCGCACACCCGACGCGGCGCACACCATCTCAATTTATCGGCGCCGGCGCCAGGCGGCGTCCGCGCAACATGTCGGCGGCCTTCTCGCCGATCATGATGCTCGGTACATTGGTGTTGCCGCTGGGTACTTCGGGCATCACCGAAGCATCGACCACGCGCAGCCCTGCGATGCCATGCACCCGCAGTTGCGCGTCCACCACTGCATCGGCATCGAGGCCCATGCGGCAAGTGCCTACCGGATGCGAGCGGTGGCCGGCATTGCGTCGGATCGCCTCTCCCAAAGCCGCATCGCTGTCGACCTCGCGGCCGGGAAAGATTTCACGTTCGACCAGGTCACGCTGCGGCGCGGTGCCGTAGATTTCGCGACAGATGCGCACGCCGCGAATCATCGTCGCCAGGTCTTCGGGCGCCGAGAACATATTGAAGGCGATACGTGGCGCATCACCCGGCTTGGCCGAACGCAAGCGCACGACGCCGCGCGAGCGCGGATGCAGCGCTCCGACACGCACCGAAAAGCCGTACAGCGGTGGCGCCGTCAGACCCGGGAACCAAAGCGTCGCTGTGTTATTGACGGACATGCAAATCAACTGCAGATCGGGACGATCGAGCCCTGGCTCCGAACGCAGGAAAATATTGGCCGCGGCACCGTTACTGGCGAACAAGCCGTCGTGACGCAGAAACCATTGCGTCGTGAGCATCGCTGCACGGTCCATCCGCAGCGACTTGGTCATGCCCACCTTATTGCGCCCGTTGAACACCATGATCAGGTTCGGATGCTCGGATAAATTGGCACCCACGCCTGGCAAGTCGAGCACCGGCGTGATGCCCAGCGCGGCCAGATGAGCGGCCGGCCCGATGCCCGACAACATGAGGATTTGCGGCGAGCCGTAAGCGCCCGCCGACAACACCACTTCACGTGCCGCGCGCGCCTGGCGCACTTGCCCACGCTGCACATACTCGACGCCCACCGCACGACCCTGCTCGATCAGGATGCGCGAGGTCGCCGCGCCGGTTTCGATAGTGAGATTGGGCCGCCCCATCGCCGGATGCAGATAGGCGCGCGCGCTGCTCGAACGCTTGCCGTCGCCAATCGTGGCTTCCATGCGGCTGATGCCTTCCTGCTGCGCGCCGTTCGGATCGTCGCTGGCCGGGAAGCCCGCCGCCACCACCACTTGCCGCAGCGGCTCGAACAACATATCGGGATAGTCCATTGGCGTGACGCGAATCGGGCCGTCGCCGCCGTGGTAGGGTCCGGCGCCGCGCCAGCTATGTTCGAGGCGGCGGAAGTAAGGCAGCACGTCAGCGTAGCTCCAGCCTTCCATGCCCTGTTCGTGCCACAGGTCATAGTCGCGCGGATTGCCGCGGATGCAGATCAGTGCATTGATCGATGAGGTACCGCCGAGCGTCTTGCCGCGCGGAATCGGCAGGCGCCGTCCGTACAGTTCCGGCTCGGGCTCCGATTCATAATTCCAGCTATAGCTGGGGTGCGCGAACACTTTGCGAAATGCCAGCGGCATGGCCAGCAGCGGGTTGCTGTCGCGACCGCCCGCTTCGAGCAAGAGCACGGAAACATCGGCGTCTTCCGAAAGGCGCGCCGCCACCACGGCACCGGCCGAACCGGAACCGATGACGATGTAGTCGAATGATTGGGGCATTGCTGTCTTTTTGCGATCGTTTTCGAGATGCTTTTTTTTGAGACCATGCGGGCCGATGTGTCGGCTGCCATGCATGGCCAAGCGTTGCTGGCGCAGTCTCCTAAAGGCGCCGATTCTATCGCAGCGCCGCTGGCGCCGTGCGTGCGCCGCGCTGGACGGGGCGCACGCGCCGCCCCGCTCAGCCGGCCTGTAGCGCTACCTCGACGCGATCGCGTCCCCGGGTCTTGGCGCGATACAAGGCGGTATCGGCGCGCGTGATCAACGATTTCGCATCGTCGCCATGCATATAGCTGGCGACCCCGAAGCTGCAGCTGAGGCGCACCCCGCCGACGAAAATATGCGCTTTCACGGCCACGCGCAGCCGTTCCGCCAAGGCTCGCGCGGTCTCGATATCGGTTTGCGGCGCCAACACCACGAACTCCTCCCCGCCCCAGCGCGCCAGCAGATCGCCGTGGCGGATCATACCGCTGACCAATTGCGAGATTTCAATCAACACCTGATCGCCGAGCGGATGTCCGTAGGCATCGTTGATGGCCTTGAAGTGGTCGATGTCATAAAGCAGTGCACACAGCGGCAGATGTTCGCGCGCCGCGCGTTCGGTTTCGGCGACCAGGCTTTGATTGAATTTGAGACGGTTGAAAATGCCGGTCAGCGCGTCGGTGGTGGCCTGCTTTTCCAGGCGCCGCGCGCGTGCTTCCAGGGCCAGCCGGTCGGCCAGACGCATGTTGTCCTGCATCAGCCGCTCGGTGCCCATCAAATGGATCAAGCTCAGCACGGCTACCAGCAAGGTGGCCAGTATGCCGAGCAGCCGGCTGGCGAAGAAGCGATCGACCGGGATCAACAAAAGCAAGCTCCAGTCCGGCTGCTGCTGGAGTCGGATATAGGCCTCGTCGCCCTGCAAGGTGATCCACGAGTCGTCGGTCAAACGCTTAGAAAACGCCGGGGCGCCGCTGGCTACGGCGCTAGGCTCCGAGGACGCGTCCGTGGCACGCGGCTGTGGCCACAGCGGGCGGTCGAGCCACATCGGATTGGTTGCCAGAATCACCGTGCCAGCGGCGTCGGCCAACACAAAAGCGCGATTGAAGCGCGCGAAATCGTGTTCGAGACTGCGCAGGGATTTTTGCAGCACCAGCCGACCCAGCAGGCGCTGGGCCGCATCTCGCACATCGAACGCCACCGCATAGCTGCGCGCGCCATCCGTAGTGACGAAAACCACCCGATGCATGGCGGTGGCCGCCAGCAGCGAGGGATCGGGCGCGGCCGCCGTTTCCGACAACGCATCGACGACCGCGACTCGCATTAGTGTGCGCCCCTCGCGGTCGACCAGATATCCCACTTCCGCCGACGCCGCCTGCACGCTTTGGCGAAGCGCCGCCTGGGGCAATACGCAGCCGGCGCCCGCGCAGGTGAACCCCGCCTGCACGGCGCTCGAAGCGACCGTCATGCGCGCCACGCCGTCGAGCAGCGCGGTGTCTGCCGCCAGGCGACTCGACAATATATCAAGATCGCCGCTGGCCTGTTGGCGCACGCGATCGTTGTGCATCGTGCCCAGATATTGGGTAAGCGCCCAGCCCAAGCCGAAAATGGCCACGAATGCCAGCAGCATGCGACCGAACTGGCGTCTCAAATAGCGTGAATACTCCTGGCTGTCGCTCGCATCATTGAGTACCGACTCGCCCCACATCCGCCACACGGCGAACGCGGAAAGGCAAGCGGCCAAGCCGCGAATCAACTGTATCGGCGTGCCGGCGAGCAACCAGAACCAGGTTTCATCGAGCGTATTGGCTGGCCAGAAATCGAAATCCGGCGTGCCTGCACCCGCGCAGCAGCCGTAGACCGCGAAGCCGCAGGCCGCCACATATGCCCAACGCCCTCTTTTACCGGATAGTCGGCGGGCGACGCCGCACAGCACGGCGGCGGTCCAGAGCGCGCCCGGCAGTGCCAGCAGGTAACGCGAGCTGAGGTTGGCCGCAAAGACACCGCCATCCCAGCTTTCGTACAGCAGTACCGCGGCGATCGGCAGGTAAATCCAACGCCCGACCGAGGGCCAAGGCAAACCGGCCGCACGCAGCCGGGCGAATTCGAACAGGCCGACGAAAGCGGCGCCCATGATTACCGCGCGCAACGCGGCGAACCAGCTCGCGTCGCCCACGCTGAGCGCCAGCAAGTCGAGCCATTCGCCAGCGCCGTGCAATATCCCGAAAAAGCCCAAGAGCCGCCAGGCAAAGCGGCTGGGCGCGCGCCGCGCAATGGCTAGACAGACGACGCCAAGCAGGACGAAGGAAAGTCCGTAGAAGAAGAAAATGAAATCGAGCTGAGTAACAAAAAAATCAGCCATGTCTTCCGCTGGCGTTTGTTTTAGTTTTGTTCGTACACCGTGGCAGTATAGCCTCGCCTATCTCGATAACTTGCAAACCTTTCGGCAGACCTGCTTTAGGGGAATTTCTCTGTAGAACGACGGCGCCAGGGGCGCGCGCCGTCGTGACCGCGCGCGGGGGACGATAGCGCCGCCTAATTACTTTCGCGATCCAGCAAAGCGCGTTTGCGCGCAACGCCCCAGCGATAGCCGGACAACTCACCGTCGCTGCGCACCACGCGATGGCAGGGAATGGCCACCGCCAGGCTGTTGGCGCCGCAGGCCTGCGCCACCGCACGCACGGCTTTCGGCGCGCCGATGCGCGCGGCGATTTGCGCGTAGCTGGCGGTCTCGCCGAGGGGAATTTCGCGCAAGGCCTGCCAGACGCGTTCCTGGAACGCTGTGCCGCGTATGTCCAACGGCAGGTCGAGCCCGAGTGCCGGCAATTCGACGAAGCCCACCACTTGCGCCACCAAGGCCTCGAAAGCCGCATCGCCACCCAGCAGCGTGGCGCGTGGAAAGCGATCTTGCAGCTCGCGCGCCAGTCTGTCGGGATCGTCGCCAAGCGAAATTGCGCAGACGCCGCGCGCGCTTTGCGCCACCAGAATGGCGCCGAGTGAACATTGGCCGATGGCGAAGCGGATTTCGGTGTTCTCGCCACCGGCCCGATAGCTGCTGGCCGTCATGCCCAGCATGCGGTCCGAGGCGGCATAGAAACGCCCGTTGGAATTGAAGCCGGCGTCGTAGAGTGCCGCCGTCACCGACGCACTGTGGCCGAGCGCCTGTCTCAATTTATGGGCGCGCTGCGCATCCGCGTAGGCCTTGGGAGTCAGGCCGGTGATCGCTTTGAAGACACGATGAAAGTGATACGGGCTCATGCCGGCGCTGGCCGCCAGCGTCTTCAATTCCGGGATCGCCTCCGCCGCGTCGATTTCCCGGCACGCCGCGTCGACCAGCGCCGCGTGGTGCGCGGCCACGCTGCTGGCGTCGGCAGCCTGACGGCGGCTGGGTCGATAGCCGGCGGCCTCAGCCGCCTCGGGCGTGGAGAAGAACTCGACATTTTCGAGACGCGGCAAACGCGATGCGCTGCTCGGCCGACAATAGACGCCGGTGGTTTTCACCGCGTAGACAAACTGTGCATCGGCGCTGGCATCGCGCGCCAATACCGCCAGCCAGCGCGGATCGACCGGCGTCGCGGTGCCCGACTCGCTCGCTGCGGCTTCAAGGGATCGCTTCATGGGATTTTTGGGAAAGGAGACGCTTGGCGTCGATGCAGGCACTGTAGAGCGCCCTCGCACCGTCCGCACTCCGCCGCTTGCGGTCAAATTCCGTCAAGCATACCGCAGGGCTGCCGCTGCCTCGGTATGGCGCGCCTGAGCGGCGATGCCGCTGGCTTTCAGCGCTTCAAACCCGCGCCGCAACCCGACTCGAATGGCCATTCACACCGTTCCAACGTGCCGCCAACGCCAGCACGCCGGGCATCAACACTGCCCAGCCGGCGGCCAGCGCAACAGCGCCGGCATCACTTCGGGGAAGCGTACCGCACCCAGCGCCGCACCGGCGCGGAATGACATCGGCCCGGCGATGCCCCCGAGCACTGCGGCTAAGCACCAGCGTCCCTTGAGCCAGTCGAACAGGGTGTTGAACTGGACCGCAAACAAGGCCCATAGGGCCAGGATCCAATAAGGCGCAGTCCCCGCCATCAGCACGCCGTTCGGATAGACCAACAAGCCGGTGCGGGCCAGCAGGCTTTCCCAGAGCGGGAAAATCTCAGCGCCCCAGCCAGAGTGCGACGCGATAGCCCACGCCTGCCGCGACCGCGCTGACGACGATACCCCAGATGGTGTCCACCAATACCAGCGTGAGGTTCCAGCGCGCGAGCGTCGCGTAGTTGGTCAGCTCATAAGTGGTGTAGGCAATCAGCCCAAGCATGGCGCCGCGCAATACCGCGGTGCCGAGCGACTGGGTTTCGAAAGCCGGCGCTACCGCGAAGAAGATCAGTCCGATGAAATACACCAGATAAAACAGCAGGCCCGCGCCCAGTCGCATCGGATCGGCCAGCCAATCGCCCAGCGCATGGCGAAACATCGATACGCCGGCCAAACTGAGATAGGCGAAATCAAGGGCGAAGAACACCACCCCGCTGGCGATATAGGCAATCAGGTAACGCGACATATGCGACAGGCCTCTGCTACGTTGTACCGCCGGTCAGATTGACAGGCGGTCGTATCAAAAATCAAACACCGCCGAGGAAATCCATCTTGCCGAGCGGCACGCCCTGGTGCCGCAAGATGTCGTAGGCAGTGGTGACGTGGAAGAAGAAATTCGGCAGCGCGAACTTCAATAAATAGTCTTGGCTGGCGAAATCGTGCGAGCCCGAGGCAAACTTCACGGTCACGGTACGAGCTTCGCTGCGGCTCTCAGAATGGCGCGGTGGGCGACAACAGGTAGTGGCTCACGCCCCATTCACTGCCGTGTCGATGACCGAACAGGCCAATCGTCGAGAGCAGGAACAAGCGCCAGCGGCGCCGCCATAAGCCGGCATCCGCGCCGTAGACCTCGGCGAGGATGCGCTCGACCGAGTCGTCGTGTTCATCGAAATTGTCGAGCCAGGCCTGTGCCGTGCGCGCGTAGTGGGTCCCGTCCCAGCGCCATTGCTGTTCCAGCTGAAACACATTGCTGAACTGCTCGATCATCCGGTGACTGGGCATCAAGCCGCCGGTGAAGAAGTGCTGGGCGATCCAGTCGGTCGGGTCGCGATGGTCGAATCGATACGGCGCGGCACGATGCGAGAACACATGCAGGAACAGCTTGGCGTGGGGCGCCACCCAAGCGCGTACGCGCTGCAGCAAGGTATCCCAATTTGCCATGTGCTCGAACATCTCGATCGAAACCACGCGATCGAAAGGCGCGCTTTGCGGATCCGTGGCGAAACGGTTCATGTCTTCGGTCACCACGCGCACGTTGCGATAGCCGCCGGCTGCCAGGCGACTTTCGATATAGGCGCGCTGCGACGCGGAATTCGAGACAGCGGTGATGTGAGCGCGTGGATAGTGCTCAGCCATCCACAGGGTGAGCGATCCCCAACCACAGCCCAATTCCAGAATGCGCTGACCGTCCGCCAGTTGCGCGTGCTCGCAGCTCGCAGCCAGCGCCGCCTCTTCGGCCTGCGCCAAGGTGCTGTTTGCAGCGTCGAAGTAGCAACAGGAATACTTGCGGCGCGGTCCCAGCATGGCCTGGAAGAAATCGGCAGGCACCTCGTAGTGCTGCGCATTGGCGTCGTCCGTATGAATCGCCACCGGGAACGCCTGCATGGCGGTGACGAAGTCCGCATCGGCCTGCGCTGGCGCGGCATTCAGCTTGCGCGCCGTGCGGCCCACGAGAAAGTCGATGCCGGACAGCGTGAGCCCGTCTGACAAAGGCAGGCGCTCGGCGGCGCGGATGGTGGCGGCGATCAGGTTCATGGCGGCTCGTTGCAGGAATAATGAGAGAGGGTTGGGCGCGGCACGCGTTTGGTATTTCAGGATGGACGCTGCGCGTCAGCGGGCGGCTTGGTCGTCGGACCAAGCGGCGCGGCGGGCGTGCGCTTGGGCGGCCACGGAAAAAACACCGAGGTACGCGCGGCGTAAGCACGCCACGCCGCGCCTCGCGAGCGCGCCATATGCGCTTCGAGCGGCGGCACCCCCGAGCCATGCGCGAGCAAGCCATACATCAGCAGCGGCGCGAGCAGCGTCAACCACCCTTCGGCGTAGGCCAGGTCGAGCGCCATCAATGGCCACGTCAGCCAGTTCATCCATTCGAAGAAATAATTCGGATGCCGCGACCAGCGCCATAGCCCCACATCGCAGACTGCCTGTTGCCGTTGCGGCGTATGACCGAATGCGCGCAACTGACGATCAGCCAGCGCTTCGCCGCCAATCGCCAGCAAGCACACCAGGCCGGCCAGATAGTCGCGCCAGTCGCCCAGCACATCAGGGCGCGCGGCGGCCAGGCGCACCGCCAGCAGCAGCGGTACCCCGGCCAGGGCCTGCACCTGCAGGAAAGCGAACATGCGCCACGCCTGGGAGTCGCCCCACTCCTCACGCAGGCGCGCATAGCGCGGATCGTCGCCATGCCGCAGCGTGCGGCGCATGATGTGCGTGCCCAACCGTAGTGACCACAGCGCGAGTAACAACGCGGCCAGCCATCGCCTGGGCGCAATCTGCGCAAGCGGTGCGGCGGCCGTTTCCGTTGCGGCATGCGGCCACCATAAAGCGGCTGCCACCCCAACCACGCCCAGCCCAAAGGTCCAGCACACATCGATCCAGCCCGACTTGCCGCTGCGTTGCACGCTGGCCCAGGCTAGCGTCATGACAATCGCCATGGCCAGCCAGATGCACGACGCCGCAATGCCGGTGCCGGCCCAACTGACAGCCGCCGTCAACGCAGCGTCGAGGCCGAGATGCGTGGCGACCGAGCTCATGGCTGAACGTGCGCATCGATGAAATTGACGGTGTCACCGAACGATGGCGAGAGGAAGCGCAGCGCCGGTGCAAACGCGCCGATGATCACGGTATGCGCGGCGCGCGGATACATGGTCAGGCTCACGTCGCCGCCCTTGGCGCGGATCGCCGCCGCCAAGCGCTCGGAATTGCCCGGGTCGACCAGCTTGTCGTTGCGCCCCGCCAGCAACAGCATCGGCGGCGCCACGCCACTCACATAGTTGATCGGCTGCGTCGCGGGCAGACCCGCCGGCGTAGTGAAGATGGCGGCCAGCTTGTCGTCGTGTAGCGGCAGGAAATCATATGGACCGGCCAGCCCCACGGCGGCGCGTAGATCGCGTACCGGGTCCATCCCCACTTCGTGCAGCCAGCGTGGATCGAGCGCCAGCATCGCCACCATATATGAACCCGCCGAGTGGCCGACCAGCACCAGCTTATGCGGATCGCCACCGTACTGCGCCGCGTGCTGCTGGGCAAAGCGCACGGCCTGCGCGGTGTCGCGAATGAAATCGGGATAGTGCGCCTGTGGATAGAGCCGATAGTCGGGAATGAAAGTCAGGTAACCGTGGCGCGCCAAGGCGGCGCCGACGAAGCGGTAGTCGGCGCGCTTGCCTTCCTGCCAACTACCGCCGTAGATGAAGACCACCACAGGCAGACCGCCGCGCATGTTGCCCGACGGCTGGTGCGGTTGATAGACATCGATGCCGTGCCGGTCGCCGGACGCGTATTGCAGATCGCGCGTAGTCGAGACGCCCGGGCCCGCTGCGGCGGCATCATTGAGCGCCGCTACGCAGCCGCCCAGGGCCGGCGCAAGGGACAGTAGCGCCAGCAACCGTGCTGCGGCTTTCGCGATTTTGCGTCCCCGAGCCATTACCACCACACGTCCTGCCATTCCTTATTCCTTTATAGAGCCGCGCGGCCCGTCATACACCGCAGCACCCATCAGCACGTCGCGGGCCCGTTGCCGAATTACCAGCTGGGTCCTGATCTTGCGCAGGGGTTCCACGCATTGAGATAGATGCTGCCGACCTTGATCACCTCTACTCGCGCTCCGCTGGTCCGCTCGCTACTACTCGGCCCTTGGTTTTCATCACCTTATACGCAGCGCTGTGCGCTTCGGATCATGCGAATTCGTCAGGCGGCGGATTTTTTCCGAGCTCTTGTCTCGAAATGACCGGTTTGGTGATCCAATCCGGCGCCATGGCCGTACAAGTCCATATCAAGATCGTCATGGCGGCCATAGCGAATGTCTTTCTCTCCTAATTTCCCCTCTGTGCGGGATGCTCTCCCGCACCCAAGCGTGCCCACGCCGGCCGACGGGCGCCTGCGCATCGCCGTGCTGGGTAGCGGTATTTCCGGGATGGCAGCGGCGTGGCTGCTAAGCCGCAGCCATGACGTCACGGTTTTTGAGAAAGAAGGCCGCGTTGGCGGCCACAGTCACACCGTGACGGTCGACCTGCCGGATCGCCAAGTCGCGGTGGACACGGGTTTCATCGTTTACAACGAACCGTGCTATCCCAACCTCACCGCGCTGTTCAAGCATTTGGGTGTGGCGACGCAGGGTACCGATATGTCGCTGGCGGTGTCGCTCGACAACGGCGCGCTCGAGTATGCGGGGGATACGCTGGGGACACTGTTCGCGCAGCGCCGCAATCTTTATCAGCCACGCTTCTGGGCGATGCTGCGCGACCTGGTGCGTTTCTATCGGGAAGCGCCACGTCACCTCGATCGCTTCGCAGGCGTGAGCATCGGCAACTGGCTGGCCGCGCGCGGCTACAGCGCGGCATTTCGAGATGATCACCTGCTGCCGATGGCCGCCGCGATTTGGTCGGCGCCGGCCGCGCAATTACTCGACTATCCGGCCGAAGCGTTCGTGCGCTTTTGTGAGAATCATGGGCTGCTGCGCTTCACCGGGCGCCCGCAATGGCGCAGCGTGATGGGCGGCAGCGTAGCCTATGTCGAGAAGCTGACCGCCGCCTATAAAGATCAGATTCGGCTGGCGCGCGGTGCGGCCTCGGTGCAGCGCCGCCACGACGGCGTGTGGATTCGCGACACGCACGGCGCGACCGAGCGCTTCGACGCGGTGGTCATCGCCACCCATGCCGACGAGGCGCTGGCCTTGCTCAGCGATCCGAGCATGGCGGAAACTGCCTGGCTGGGTGCTTTCCGCTACAGCCGCAACCGCGTGTTGCTGCACAGCGACGTCACCCTGATGCCGCGGCGACGCGAGGTATGGTCGAGTTGGAACTATCTGGGCCATCGCAGCAATGCCACAGCATCTGGCTCGGCCCAGGCGGCCGTATGCGTCAGCTACTGGATGAACCGCCTGCAGCATCTGGGCGACGCGCCGCCGATGTTCGTCACGCTCAACCCGTCGCGGCAGCCCGCCCCTGAACTCGTGCATTTCGAGACGGAGTACTCGCATCCGGTGTTCGACCTGGCGACGCTGGGCGCGCAGCGCGTGTTGTGGAATTTGCAAGGCAAGCAACGCACCTGGTTCTGCGGCGCTTATTTTGGCGCCGGCTTTCACGAAGACGGTCTGCAGGCCGGCCTGGCAGTGGCCGAACAACTAGGCGGCGTCCAACGCCCCTGGCGGCTTGAACAGCCGTCGGCACGCATCCATGTGCGACCGCTGCCGTTAGTGCCGATGCCCGCCTCGGTGCGTATCGCCTGATGCGCACCGCTCCCCTTAGCGTCGACGCTGCCGCACCCGGCTGCCTCTATGTGGGACGCGTCATGCATCAACGCTTCGCGCCGCGTGGTCATCGTCTGGCTTATCGCATTTTCTCTTGCCTGTTCGACATCGATCGGCTCGATGCGCTGGCGGCGTCGAGCCGACTATTTTCGAGAAACCGTTTCAACCTCTACAGCTTCCATGATCGTGATCACGGCGACGGTTCCGCACGGCCGCTACGCGCCCAAGTCGAGGCGCTGCTCGCGCGTGCCGGGCTGACGCTGGGCGATGGACGCGTGCGTCTGCTCTGCATGCCACGCGTACTGGGTTACGCGTTCAATCCGCTGTCGGTCTATTTCTGCTATCAGGCCGACGGCAAGCTGATCGCGCTGATCCACGAAGTGAACAACACCTTCGGCCAGCGGCACACCTATGTAATGCCCTTGGAAAAGCCAGCAGCGGCCGATGCGCTGGTGGTACAGAGCTGCCTGAAGCGCTTCCATGTATCGCCGTTCATTGGCATGGAGATGCGCTACGGCTTTCGCGTGTCGCCGCCGACCGAGCTGTTTGCGCTGCTTATCGACGTCAGTCATGCGGCGCCCGATGCGGCGACGACGCCGGCAGCCGCGACCGTCGACGCGCTTGAGGTCAACGCCTCACAGGCGCGGACGTCCGCGCCAGCAGCGTCGCCGTCCTCGCCGCGCGTGCTTACCGCGCTCTATACCGCGCGCCGCCGTGCCTTCACCGACGCCGCGCTGCTGCGCGTATTCGTCACGCATCCGCTGCTGACCTTGAAAGTCATCGTCGGCATCCATTGGGAAGCCCTGTTGCTCTGGCGCAAGGGTGCCCGCTATCATCCGTGCCCCGCCGCCGGCGCGAACGTGACCATCGTCACTCCTTCTTCGCAGGTCTCCTGATGCGTTCTTCTTCTCATCGCAAAATGTCGCAGCTCGATTCAGTGCAAGTGCATATCGACGCGCAGCGCGTCAGCCTGGCCGAACGCATTGGCCTGGCGCTGCTGCGGCGGATTCTCACGCGCATTGCCGTAGGCCAGCTTACCGTGAGCACCCCAGACGGTGCCACGCTCACGCGCGCCGCCGAGGTGGCCGGCCCGAGCGCCACCTTGCGGCTGCGACGCTGGCGACTTTTAACGCGGCTGCTGATGCGCGGCGACATCGGCTTTGCCGAAAGCTATTTCGACGGCGACTGGTCGAGTCCCGATCTCGCGGCCTTGATCGAACTGGCGGCGCGCAATCGCAGCGCACTCGACGCGACCATCTCGGGCTCGCGTCTGGGGCGTTTCGCGCATCGTGCATTCCATCTGCTGCGTGCCAATACGCGGCGCGGCAGCCGTCGCAATATCGTTGCCCATTACGACCTGGGCAACGCCTTCTACCGCAGTTGGCTCGATCGCAGCATGACCTATTCGTCGGCGATTTTCGAGACGGCCAGTGACACGCTCGAAGCAGCGCAGACGCGCAAGCTCGATGCGATCGTCGACGCGCTCGACCTACAGGGCGGCGAACGCGTACTCGAGATCGGCTGCGGCTGGGGCGCGCTCGCCGAGCGGCTTGCGCGCCGCGGTTGCCAGGTGACGGCGCTCACGCTGTCGCCCTCGCAGCATGCCTATGCCACCGAACGTATTGCGGCAGCGCAACTGTCAGGCTCGGTGGAGATCCGGCTCCAGGATTATCGAGATGTCGAAGGCAGCTACGATCGCATCGTTTCGATCGAGATGTTCGAAGCGGTTGGCGAAGCCTTCTGGATCACCTATTTCTCGCAACTGGCGATGCGCCTGGCACCGGGCGGCCTGGCGGTGCTGCAGATCATCACTATCGAAGCATCGCGCTTCGACGACTATCGTCGCGGCGTCGACTTCATCCAGCGTTATGTGTTTCCTGGCGGCATGCTGCCGACACCGCAGATCGTCGCGCAGTTGGCCGCTGACGCCTCGCTGGAATCGCTTGACCAGCGACAGTTCGGCGCCAGCTATGCACTGACCTTGAACGCCTGGCATCAGCGCTTCCAGCAAGCCTGGCCCACGCTGCAAACGCAGCGCTTCGATGAACGCTTCAAGCGCTTGTGGGAGTACTACCTGAAGTATTGTGAAGGCGGCTTCGCGGCCGGTGCGATCGATGTCGGACTGTATCGACTGGCCGCGCGCGCGTGCGGCGCTTGACCGCGCTTTACGCATCCACGCGTATCAATAGCTTGCCGAAGTTTTGCCCCGCGAGCATGCCCATCAACGCGCGCGGGGCTTGTGCCAGCCCGTCGACGATATCTTCGCGGTAACGAATGCGTCCGGCACTGACGTCCGGCGCCGTTTCCTGCAGGAACTCGGCGAGATGCGCGTTGAATTCGGACACCAGGAAGCCGCGTATCGTGAGACTGTTGGTAAGAATGGCGCGCATGGTGGCCGAGAGGCGGTCGTCTTGCGCGGTGTCGGGCACGCCGTTATACAGCGCGATCAGCCCGCACAGTGGCACGCGGCCGTGCTTGTTCATCAACGGCAGGATCGCTTGCCAGACCGCTCCGCCCACATTCTCGAAATAAACGTCCACGCCCTTCGGACAGGCGTCGGCCAGTTGTTGCGCAAAGTCGGCCGCGTGGTGATCGATGGCGGCATCGAAGCCGAGCTCGTCACGCAAGAATGCGCATTTGCGCGCGCCGCCCGCGATGCCGACCGCGCGTGCGCCGGCCTTGCGCGCCAGTTGTCCCACCAGCGATCCGACCGCACCGCTGGCGGCCGATACCACGACGGTCTCACCGGCCTTCGGCTGGCCGATGAATTTGAGACCGGACCAGGCGGTGAAGCCCGGCATGCCCAGCACACCCAGCGCCGTGGTAAGCGGCGCGAGCGCCGGATCGATCTTCCTGAGCATGGCGCCTTCGACGACACTGTGTGTTTGCCAGCCGGTCGTGCCGACCGCCAGATCGCCCGCTTGGAAGTCAGGATGCCGCGACGCCAATACCTCGCCAATACCGCCGCCGCCCATCACCGCGTCGATCGCCACGGGCGGCACATAGGATTTGCGATCGTCCATGCGGCCGCGCATATAGGGGTCGACCGACAGATAGCGCGTTTTCAACAATACCTGCCCGTCTCGCGGCGCTGGCATATCGAATGTTTCAAGCCGAAAATCGGCGTCCACGGGCATGCCTTGCGGGCGCGCGGCCAGCACGATTCGGCGGGGCTGAGCTTGGGTCATCTGGTGTCTCCTGCTGGTTATTGCTTTGAGAGTGGCTCGGCGCGGTGCACGACGGCTGTGCACCAAAATCGACATGTATGCGATGATAGCTCGGCTAAGGACCGTTCTCGCATGCGCTGCGTGGCTCGGTTCCCATGCCTCGCACAGTGGTTCCGCGGTAGTTTTGCCGCGGTCCCCTTTCCCTTGCTTTCTTTGGCGCGTTGCCAAAGCCTGCCTGGCGTCGGCGCCCGCATGGCGCGCCGAGCGTTTCGCGTTTCATCAGGCTTCATCTCTCCACCGAATTTGCCTCCGGTCCAAACATGCGTCCGGCCACCCTGCGTGTTTCGCAAGCTGGCCGGGCCCCGATAAGGAGGCCATCATGGCTGTTTTCACACGCTGGACCAGGCGCCGTTTCAGCGCGCCCTGGAATGATCGATCGCCGGTTCGCGAAGAGCTGTTCGGCGTCGAGCGTCTGGAACAGCACGCAGAAAGCCTGGCCGCCGCGCAATTGGTTTCCAGCCGCCCGCCGGTGGTGCTGTCGCTGCACACGCGCCTTAACGATAACGCGGCGGTGCTGTTGGCTGCCTATCGAGCAAGCGCTGCCGAACTGGAAAGCGGACGCACGGTGGTACCGGCGGCGGAATGGCTGCTCGACAACTATCACCTGGTCGAGGCGCAGATACGCGAGATACGCGACGATCTGCCACCTGGCTACTACCGGCAATTGCCGAAGCTGGCAGCGGGTCCGTTCGCCGGCTATCCGCGCGTGTTCGGCCTCGCCTGGGCCTTCGTCGCGCACACCGACAGCCACGTCGACCCGGAGACGCTGCGGCGCTTCATTGCCGCCTATCAACGTGTGCAGCCGCTGACCATCGGTGAATTATGGGCAGTGGCCATCACGCTGCGCATTGTCCTGATCGAGAACCTGCGCCGGCTGGCCGACCAGATCACCGCCGGGCGGCAGGCGCGCGCCGAAGCCGAGACGCTTGCCAACCGACTGCTCGCGGCGGCCGCACCCGACATCGCTACCGGCCCTGCTACCGGCCGCGCCGCGAACGCCGCAGCCAGCGCCCATGACTCGATCACCGCCTTGCAGCGCGATATCTCGACGCGTGCCACGGAGCCCGCGTCCGCGCCCCTGTCGGAGCCGTTCGCCGCGCAACTGGCCAAACGCTTCCGCGACCAGGATCCGCGCACGACCCCCGCGCTCGGCTGGCTCGAAGAGCGACTGCATCAGCAGCACAGCTCGATCGAGGAAGTGGTGCAACACGCGCAGCAGCGCCAAGGCGCATCCAATGTCAGCGTGCGCAATGTCATCACCAGCATGCGGCTTATCTCGGATATCGACTGGGCCGAATTGTTCGAAAGCGTGAGCCTGGTGGACGCGCGTCTGCGTGCCGGCAGTGCCTTCGCCGCGATGGATTTTGCCACGCGCAATCTGTACCGCAGTGCCATCGAGCAATTGTCGCGCGGCTCGTCATCAACCGAACTGGAGGTCGCGGCGCACGCGCTGCAAGCGACGGCCGCCGCCGCGCAGAGTGGCGAAGCCGCCGACACCCGCAAGCTGGACCCTGGCTACTATCTGATCGCCGAAGGGCGCCGCGCGCTGGAACGCCAGATCGGCTTCCGCGCGCCGCCGCGCCTGCGCTTCAGTCGCTTCAATATACGCCTCGGCATAGGCGGCTACCTCGGCAGCATCCTGCTGTTGAGTGTGTTGGCGCTGGCCTGGTCGTGCTGGTTACTGGCAGATGCCGGGGTCACGAGCGGCTGGCTCGCGCTGTTCGCCGTGCTGGCTTTCGTGCCAGCCACCGAGATGGCCACCGCGCTCGTGAATCGCGCCATCACGGCGAGTTTCGGCGCCATGCCCTTGCCCGGGCTGGAACTGCTGGCCGGCGTACCGCAAGCCTTGCGCACGTTGATCGCCGTGCCGACGCTGCTCACGAGTGAAGCCGATTTGCTGGAACAGATCGAACGACTCGAAGTGCATCATCTGTCGGGCGTTGGCGGCGATCTGGTGTTCGCGCTGTTGACCGACGGCCTGGATGCGGATCAAGAGGTGTTGGAGAGCGATGCGCCGCTGCTGGCGATTGCTACCGCCGCCATCGCGGCGCTGAACCGCCGACACGGCCCGAGTCCGAGCGGTGAGCGCTTCTTGCTGCTGCATCGGCGGCGCCTCTACAACGCTAGCGAAAATCGCTGGATGGGCTGGGAACGCAAGCGCGGCAAGCTGCATGAATTGAACCGTCTGCTGCGCGGCGCCACCGACACCAGTTACATCGTCGATGGCGAAGGCATCTCGCAGGTGCCGGCCGACGTGCGCTATGTGATTACGCTCGATGCCGATACGCGCCTGCCGCGCGACGCCGCGCAGGCGCTGATTGGCAAGATGGCGCATCCGCTCAACCGGCCACGCTTCAGCGTGGCCGAACAACGCGTGGTGGATGGCTATGCGATCTTGCAGCCGCGCGTTACCCCTTCGCTGCCAGTCGGCCGCGAAGGCTCGCTGTATCAGCGCGTGTTTTCCGGTCCCGGCGGGCTGGACCCTTACGCGGCCGCCGTGTCCGATGTCTATCAAGACCTGTTCGGTGAAGGCTCGTATACCGGCAAAGGCATTTACGAGATAGACGCATTCGAAACTGCGCTGGCAGGCCGCGTTCCCGACAACGCCCTGCTCAGCCACGATCTGTTCGAAGGCGTGTTCGCGCGTGCCGGCCTGGCGTCGGATGTGGAAGTCGTCGAAGAATCGCCGGCACGTTACGACGTGGTAGCGCGTCGCCAGCACCGCTGGACCCGCGGCGACTGGCAACTGCTGCCCTGGATCTTCGGCCATCGGCGCGGCAGTCAGCGCGTACCGGCAATCGGCCGCCTCAAAATGCTCGACAACTTGCGGCGCTCGCTGCTGGCGCCGAGCAGCTTGCTGGGGTTCGCGCTGTGCTGGCTGTTGCCTTGGCAAGCCGGTCTCGAAGGCGCGCTGCTGATTCTCATCGCGCTGCTGATCCCGGTGTTCTTGCCCAGCTTTCTGTCGATGTTCCCGCGGCGTACCGATATCCGTCTGCGCAATCACGTCAATACGCTCGGTAACGATTTGCGGCTGGGCGCGCTGCAGATCGTGCTGACACTGGCCTTCCTGCCCGATCAGGCATGGCGCATGGTCGACGCGATCGTGCGTACCCTCACGCGGCTCGGTGTCACGCACCGTCATCTGCTTGAATGGACCACCGCGGCGCAGACGAGTGGACGCCCGCGCCTCGATGCGCGCGGCTTTTATCGCGCGATGGCCGGCGGCACGCTGCTCGGGCTGCTGATAAACCTGGCCGCCGTCACTTTTTTCCCAGCCTCGTGGGCACTGGCCCTGCCGTTCGCCTTGTTGTGGCTGATGGCCCCCGCGCTGGCCTGGTGGACCAGCCGCCCACCTAGTCTGGCCAGCCAGCAATCGCTGTCCGACAGCGAAGCGCGCGACCTGCGCCTGATTGCGCGCCGCACCTGGCGCTTTTTCGAGACATTCGTGACGGCGGCCGAACATCATCTGCCGCCGGACAACTTCCAGGAAGATCCAAAGCCGGTGGTGGCGCATCGCACCTCGCCCACCAATATCGGTCTTTATATGCTGGCCGCGATCGCCGCGCGCGACTTCGGCTGGAGCGGTCTCACCGAGACCGTCGAGCGCCTGGAAGCCACCTTCGACAGCTTGCTCAAGCTGCCGCGCTTCAAAGGCCATTTCTTCAATTGGTACGGCACGCTCGACTTGCAGGCGCTGGCGCCCGCCTACGTGTCGTCGGTCGACAGCGGCAACCTGGCCGGACACCTGATCGTCGTAGCGACCACCTGCGAGGAGTGGCTCGAGCTATCGAGCGAGCCACGGCTGCGTGCCGGCCTGGCCGACAACCTGCTGCTGGCGCGCGAAGCGCTGGCCGCGTTGCCGGCCGCGAGCGGTGAGCACGGGCAAACGCTGACGGCTGCGCTGACCGAGATCGACGCCCAACTGAACGGCGCGCAGAGCTTCGAAGCGATGTCGCCAACGCTCAAGCGCCTGGCGGAAAAAGCTGAAAAGGCCGCACAAAACGTGCTGCCGCTGGTAGACGGCGAAGCCGCCCCCGAACTGCTGTTCTGGATCGAAGCCTTCGACCGCGCCGTGGTCGAGCATGCACGCGATCGGCAGCAGATCGCCGAAACGCCCGGCTTGCTGCACTATCGCCTCAGGTCGCTGGCCGACACCGCGCGCGCCATGGCGGTGGGGATGGATTTCGCATTCCTGCTCGACCCCGAGCGCAAGCTCATGTCGATCGGCTATTCGATGGTGGAGAATCGCCTCGACCCGAGTTGCTACGATCTGCTGGCCTCGGAAGCACGCTTGGCCAGCCTGTTCGCGATCGCCAAGGGTGATGTCGCCACGCGCCACTGGTTTCGCCTGGGGCGCGTGGCCACGCCGGTTGGCAACGGCTCGGCGTTGATCTCTTGGTCGGGCTCGATGTTCGAGTATCTGATGCCGTCGCTGGTGATGCGCGCGCCACTCGGCAGCCTGCTCGAACAGACCAATCGGCTGGTGGTCGAGCGCCAGCAGGAATACGGGCGCACGCTCAGTACCCCGTGGGGCATCTCCGAGTCGGCCTACAACGCGCGCGACATGGAATTCACTTATCAGTATTCCAACTTCGGCGTGCCCGGCCTCGGGCTGAAACGCGGCTTGTCGGAAAACGCCGTGATCGCGCCCTACGCCACCGGCCTGGCCACCATGGTCGATCCGCAGGCCGCGCATCGCAACTTTGCGCGGCTGGCCGACATGGGCGCGCGCGGACGCTACGGCTTCTATGAGGCACTCGACTTCACGCGCGCACGCCTGCCGGAAAACGCCTTGGTGGCGATCGTGCGCAGCTTCATGGCGCATCATCAAGGCATGACGCTGGTGGCAATCGCCAATACCTTGCAAGGCGCGCGCATGCGTGAGCGCTTCCATCGTGAGCCGATGATCCAGGCCAGCGAGATACTGCTGCAAGAGCGCATGCCGCGTGACGTCGCCGTCGCACATCCACGTGCCGAAGAAGTGAAAGCCTCGGCCGCGGATTTAGCGTCGGCCGCTTCGACGCTGCGGCGGCTGAGTCCCTTGCCGGATGGCGCGCCCGTCACGCATTTGTTATCGAACGGTCGCTATGCGGTGATGCTGACCGCCACCGGTGCCGGCTATAGCCGCTGGCGCGACCTGGCGATTACACGTTGGCGCGAAGATGCCACGCGTGACGATTGGGGCTCGTTCATCTTTTTACGAGACACGCGCAATGGCGATGTCTGGTCGGCCGGCGCCCAACCGCTCGGCGTCGCCGCCGAGCATCAGGAAGTAGTCTTCGGTGAAGACCATGCGGCCTTTACGCGCCGCGACGGCTCGCTTACCACCATCATGGACGTGCTGGTCTCGGGCGAAATCGATGGCGAAGTGCGGCGCGTGTCGCTCGCCAATCGCGGCCGGCGCACGCGCGAGATCGAACTGACCTCGTATGCCGAACTGGTGCTAACCACCCCGGCCACCGACAATGCGCATCCGGTTTTCTCGAAAATGTTCGTACAGACCGAGCATCTGCCCGAGTTCGGCGCGCTGCTGGCCACACGGCGCCCGCGCACGCCGACCGAAGCGCGCATCTGGGCCGCCCATTTCGCCGTGGTGGAAAGCGAAGTGGTCGCCGATCCGCAATACGAATCCGATCGCGCGCGTTTTATCGGCCGCGGTCAGCGTATCGACACCGCCGCGGTGGTGCGCGACGGCGCACCACTGTCGAATACCGTGGGCACCGTGCTCGATCCGATTTTCTCGATCCGGCAGCGTGTCAGTATCGAGCCGGGCCGCGTGGCGCGCGTCGCCTTCTGGACGATGGTGGCGGACTCGCGCGCCGAGCTGCTCGACCTGATCGACAAGCACCATGATCGCAGCGCCTTCGACCGCGCCAAGACACTGGCATGGACGCAGGCGCAGGTGCAACTGCGCCATCTCGATATCGAACCCGAAGAGGCCGCCGACTTCCAACGCTTGGCCGCACCCATCCTATATGCCGATCCACGCTTTCGCGCACCATCGGAGGCCATCGTTCGCGGCGCCGGACCGCAGTCGGCACTGTGGGCGCATGCCATCTCCGGCGACCTGCCGATCGTCTTACTGCGCATCGACGAACTCGAAGACATCGCGCAAGTACGACAGTTATTGCGCGCGCACGAGTATTGGCGCATGAAGCGGCTGGCGGTCGACCTGGTCATCGTCAACGAGCGCGTCTCGTCGTACATCCAGGATTTGCAGGTCGCCATCGAGACCGCCGTGCGCATCAGTCAGTCGCGGCCGAGCTTCGGCACCGAGCTGGCACAAGGCAGCATCTATACCCTGCGCGCCGACTTGGTGAGCGTGGAAGCGCGCGCGCTGCTGCGCGCCATCGCGCGCGTCGATCTGTCGGCGCGGCGCGGGCCGATCGCCGACCAATTGGCGCGCTTGCCGGCGTCGATGGATGCAGCGCTCGCCCGACGCGCCGCCATGCACTCCGCCGGCGCCGGCGTCGCCGCGAAGCCAGTGACGATTACTTCCGGCACGCGCCGCCAGCTCGAGTTCTTCAACGGCCTGGGCGGCTTCGCGAAGCACGGCGCCGAATACGTGACCGTGCTCGACGATATGCACATCACGCCGGCGCCCTGGATCAACGTGATTGCCAATCCCAGCTTCGGCTTCCAGGCATCGGCCGAAGGCAGCGGTTATACCTGGGCCGAAAACAGCCGCGAGAACCAGCTCACGCCGTGGAGCAACGATCCGGTGGTCGATCCCGCCGGCGAGGCGCTCTATGTGCGCGACGAGAGCACTGGCGAGCTCTTCACCGCCACCGCGGCGCCGATTCGCGACGCCGGCACCTACGTGGCGCGGCATGGCTTCGGCTACAGCCGCTTCGAGCATCAGGTGCCAGGACTTGCGCTGGAATTGCTGCAATACGTGCCGCTGCAAGACCCTATCAAGATTTCGAGACTGACGCTGCGCAATCTGTCGAACGCCCCGCGGCGCCTGTCGATCACGGCTTATGCCGAGTGGGTGCTGGGCACCTCGCGCGGCGCCTCGGGCCCCTTCATCATGACCGAATTGGACGCCGCCACTGGCGCGCTGCTGGCGCGCAATCCATGGAACAACGCGTTTCCCGGCCGCGTGGCATTCGCAGACCTCGGCGGCTTGCAAAGCAGCTGGAGCGCCGACCGCACCGAGTTTCTCGGTCGACATGGTCGGCCAGCACTGCCGGCCGCGCTGCTTGGCGGCACGGCGCTGTCGGGCAGCGTCGGCGCCGGCTTCGACCCCTGCGCGGCGCTGCAGACCAGCATCGAACTGGCACCGGGCGCGAGCCTCGAGATCGTCGCCTGCATCGGCCATTGCGCCAACGCCGAAGCTGCGCGCGAACTGATCTTGCGCTATCGCGCGGCCGACCTCGACGCGGTGCTGGCGCAGGTGACCGGGCATTGGCAACAGGTGCTCGGCGCGGTGCAAGTGAAGACGCCCGAGCGCGCGATGGACATCATGCTGAATGGCTGGCTGCTCTACCAAACGCTGGCCTGTCGCATCTGGGCGCGTTCGGCGTTCTACCAGGCCAGCGGCGCCTATGGTTTTCGCGACCAATTACAAGATGGCATGGCGTTGATCTTCGCGCAGCCGGACGCGACGCGTCACCACCTGCTGCGCGCCGCCGGCCGGCAGTTTGTTGAGGGCGACGTGCAGCATTGGTGGCTGCCGCATTCCGGCCAAGGCGTGCGCACGCACATCTCCGACGATCGCGTCTGGCTGGCTTATGCGACGGCCAGCTATATCGGCGCGACCGGCGACGCCGCCATTCTCGACGAGAATTTGCCGTTCCTCGAAGGCCCCGCGCTAGGTGCCGGCGAGCACGATGCGTTTTTCCAACCGATGCTGGCCGACGAATCGGCCGACTTGTTCGAGCATTGCGCACGCGGCCTCGACCAATGCCTGCAGTTGACCGGCCCGCATGGCCTGCCGTTGATGGGCACTGGCGACTGGAACGACGGCATGAATCGCGTGGGCGAAGGCGGCCAGGGCGAAAGCGTCTGGCTCGGCTGGTTGCTGATACGCACCATCGAATTGTTCGCACCGCTGGCGGCGGTGCGCGATCCGCTGCGCGCAACGCGCTGGCGCCAGCATGCAGAGTCGGTTCGCGCCGCCATCGAAAGCGACGCGTGGGACGGCGACTGGTACCGCCGCGCCACCTTCGACGATGGCACCTGGCTGGGCTCCAAAGACAACGACGAATGCCGGATCGATTCGATCGCGCAATCGTGGGCGGTGCTCTCCGGTGCGGCCGATCCGGCGCGCGCCGCCACCGCCATGCGCGCGCTCGATCAGCATCTGATTCGCCGCGACGAGCGCCTGGCGCTGCTGTTCGAGCCACCGTTCGATCGCACCCCGCACGACCCGGGTTATATCAAGGGATACCCGCCGGGTTTGCGCGAAAACGGTGGCCAATACAGCCACGCGGCAATGTGGGTCATGCTGGCACTCACCACGCTGCGCGCGCCCGACTCGGGCAATCGCGCCGCCGAGTTGTTTGCCTTGCTCAATCCGATCAACCATGCACTGGCGCCGCCGGATGTGGCGCGCTACAAAGTCGAGCCCTATGTGGTGGCCGCGGATGTGTATTCGGTCGCGCCGCACGCTGGCCGCGGCGGCTGGACCTGGTACACCGGCTCGGCCGGCTGGATGTATCGGGCCGGCGTCGAAGGTATTTTGGGATTGCGCCGCGAGGGCGCCGAGCTGGTGGTCGATCCATGCCTGCCCGATGCATGGCCGGGTTTCGAGGCATTGGTCAACGTGGGATCGAGTCGCATCGATATCCACGTGGCCGTGTTGCGCCCCACTGTCGATCAGCAAGGCGCGGCAGATGCGCCACCTCGATCGCGCCAGGCGCGCCGCGTCTCAGCGGCGCGGCTCGACGGCGTGAGCATCGCTTGCGCCAACGGCATGGTGCGACTCACGCTCGACGGCCAGGCGCACCAACTGGAGGTTTTTATATAGTCGGGGCTAGTCGATCCGCAGCACCGATTTGCCGATCTGCCGACGCTCTTCCAGGTCGGCATGCGCGGCTTCGACATTGTCGAAACTATAGACGCCAGCGATCGGGATCGTCAGCGAACCATTCAGCAAGCCATCGAAGACATCGTCGGCGCGCCGCTGCACGGTCGCGCCATCCGCCATATGGTCGGCCAGCCGCGGACGCGTGAGGAACAGCGAGCCGGCCTCGCCGAGTTCGATCGGATCGAGATCACGCAAGGATCCCGACACCGACCCATAGGCCACCACCAGCCCGCGCGTGCGGGTGGCGCGAAAGCTGTCGCGCAGCGTCGCCTTGCCGACCGCGTCGAACACGACGTCGACACCGCGGCCGTGGGTCAAGCCGCGTATCTGGTCGGCGAATCCGCCATCGTCATACATCATTACGTAATCGGCGCCATGAGCGCGGGCGATCTCGGCCTTCTGCTGCGAGCTGGTGGTGGCATAAACCGTGGCGCCCAGGCGCTTGCACCACTGCACCAGCAATTGCCCGATGCCGCCGGACGCCGCGTGAATCAGACAGGTGTCACCCGCCTTGATCTGGCCGACGTCGTGCACCAGGTAATGCGCGGTGCTGCCCTGGAAGATCGCCGCAGCCGCCAGATCGAAGCCGATCTGCGCCGGAATCTTGGCGAGTCGCGCGGCCGGCACCACCGCATAGTCGGCGTAGCTGCCCCACGCTATGCACCAGGCCACGCGGTCGCCCGCGACAAACTGCTCGGCGCCCGCACCCGCCGACACCACCGTGCCCGCGCCCTCCATGCCCAAGGTGCACGGCAGCCGCACCGGATAGGTTCGCGACGTTGCGTATTTGCCTTGACGGGTATGCACATCCATGAAGTTGATGCCGGCGTAAGCCAGCTTCACCAGCACTTCGCCGGGCCCCGCCGGCGGCACCGGCAGGGTCTGCCGCAGCAGCACTTCGGGGCCGCCGTATTGTTCGATGCGAATCGCCTTCAATTTGTTCTCTCTAAAATCGTTTGCGCGGGCGCTGTGAAACCCCGCCCGACGCGGCCGAATCAGGCGTCTTATAATTGCCGCCGCCACGCCGCGCCCCGGCCGCGATTATCTCAATAAGTACGGGGCGTTTGCCGGGTCTGCGCCGCCGCGCTATCGACGCGCCCACGACTGACAAGCTTCTCCCACGGATTTCGCATGCCTCGTTCCAGTTCCCCGGCGGCAGCCCACGCCGTCTCCGCCTTGCCGATGTTGAGCCAGCGGCGCATCGTGCTGCTGGCGAGCGTCAGCGCCGCCAACGCCTACTATGTGCAGCCTTTGCTGGTCGATATTGGCGCGAGCCTGCATCTGTCGACGCTGATGGTCGGGCTGCTGCCGGCGCTGACACAATTCGGCGTCGCCGCCGGCGTGCTGCTGGTGATGCCGCTTGGCGACTTCGTTTCAGTGCGGCGCTTGTTCTGCATCGCCATGCCGATGCAGGCGCTGGCGTTGGCGACCATGGCCTTCGCGTCGAACGCCGGCGTCTTCATCGTCGCCAGCTTGATCATGGGCTTTTTTGGTATAGGTCCGTATCTGATGCCGCCGTATGTGACGCTGCGCACACCGCTCGAGAAGCGCGGCCACGTCACCGGCATGCTCGCGCAAGGCGTGGTGACCGGCATCCTCGCGGCGCGCGCCGTGAGCGGCGTGCTCGGCCATCATTTCGGCTGGCGCACGGTGTATGGGCTGGCCGCGCTGTTGATGCTCGCCGCGTTCTTTCTGGTAAGGCGGGTGGTGCAACCCACCGTCGGCTTGCCGCGTCCCGCCTATGTCTCGCTGTTGATGAGCGTGGTGCGGCTGGTGCGCAGCGAGCCGGCGATCTGGCGTTCCACGCTGTGCCAGGCGCTCAATTTCGGCGCTTTCAACGCCTTGTGGGTGGGCCTCACCTTTCATATGCAAAGCCCGGTGTTCGGCTGGCATAGCGATGGCGTCGGCGCACTCGCCTTCATCGCCGCACTGACGGCCCTGGCCGCGCCGTTCGTCGGACAGTTCTCCGACAAGCGCGGCGTGCGTCAGACGCTGTTGATCTCGCTGTCGGGGATTCTGCTCACCTGGGTGGTGCTCGCCATCATCGGCTATTCGGTCGCGGGCATCTTGCTCGGGCTTATCATTTTCGACCTATGCTGCATGGCCGCCGACGTCTCGAATCGCAGCCTGGTCTACCGGCTGCATCCGGGCATCCGCACGCGCTTGAACACGGTCTACACGACCGGCATGTTCGCCGGCGGCGCGCTGTTTTCGTGGCTCACCGGCATCTGCTGGTCGCTCGGCGGCTGGCAAGGTGTGTGCGCGCTCGGTGCGCTGGCCTCGATATTGGCCTTGCTGGTGGCGTGGTGGGGCATCGGCCATCCAGTGACGCATCATCGGGCGGCGACTGCCGGACAGGGGTAAGAAGAGGATATGCTATCGGCACTTCGCCATCCGGACGCCTCTCATGTCGACACCCCTCGCCGTTCAAGATAGCCGCTACGCCCGCTTCGCCATGCGCTGCGCCAGTTGGGCCGAACGCTGGTTCCCCGATTCATGGGTCTTCGCCGCAGTGGCGGTGGTCGGCATCGCCGTGGTGGCGATCGCCTTCGGCGGCCAGCCGACCGATACCGCCAAGGCTTTCGGCGATGGCTTCTGGAGCCTGATCCCATTCACCATGCAGATGGCCTTCGTCGTGATCGGCGGCTATGTGGTGGCCAGCTCGCCGCCAGCGGCACGCCTGATCGACCTGCTGGCGCGGGTACCGCGCAGTGGCCGCAGCGCCGTCTGCTGGGTGGCGCTCATCGCCATGCTGGCATCGGTGCTCAACTGGGGCCTGAGCCTGGTATTTGGCGGCCTGCTGGTACGCGCGCTGGCGCGCCGCGAAGACCTGAAAATGGACTATCGCGCGGCGGGCGCGGCCGCCTATCTCGGCTTGGGCGCGGTCTGGGCGTTGGGCCTGTCATCGTCGGCCGCGCAGTTGCAGGCGAATGCAGGCAGCTTGCCGCCGGCGCTGTTGGCCATCACCGGCGTCATCCCGTTCACGCAAACCATCTTTCTCTGGCAATCGGGCGTGATGCTCGCGGTGCTGATCATGGTCTCGCTGGTGATCGCCTATCTCACCGCGCCCGGCCCAGCCACCGCGCGCGATGCCAAGGCCTGCGGCATCGATCCGCAATTCACCGCGGCGGCACCGCCGGTGCGCACGCGCCCCGGCGAGTGGCTGGAATACAGTCCGGTGCTGACGATCCTGCTGGTGCTGTTGGCGGCCGGCTGGCTGGTGCACGAGTTCTCCACCAAGCCGGCGATCATCGCCATCTCCGGACTCAACACCTATAACTTCCTTTTCATCATGCTTGGAGCGTTGCTGCATTGGCGGCCGCGCAGCTTCCTCGACGCGGTGGCTCGCGCCGTGCCCACCACCACCGGCGTCTTGATTCAGTTCCCGCTGTACGGTTCGATCGCGGCGATCCTCACGACCGTGAAAGGCGCTGGTGGCGAAACCGTCGCCCATCATTTGTCGACGGCTTTCGTGCGCATCGCCTCGCACGATACCTATGCGCTGGTGATGAGCGTCTACTCGGCAATTTTGGGATTCTTCATTCCGTCGGGTGGCGGCAAATGGGTGATCGAAGCACCCTACGTGATGCAGGTCGCCGCGCAACTGCACTATCACCTCGGCTGGGCCGTGCAAATCTATAACGCCTCGGAAGCCTTGCCGAACTTGATCAACCCGTTCTACATGCTGCCGCTGCTGGGTGTGCTGGGATTGAAGGCGCGCGATCTGATCGGCTTTTCATTCGTGCAATTGCTGGTGCACATTCCGATGGTGTTGATACTGCTGTGGGTACTCGGCACCACGCTGGAGTATCTGCCGGCCGTGCACTGAAGGGAATGCCGCGCGGGCTGTTGGCGCGGCTTTCTCTGTGAGGGCGGCAGCGCACACCGCGGCGCTGCACGAGCCGCGATTATCCTTCCACCATATTGCGGACTTTGGCAGCGAACGTTTCCAGAGCAAATGGCTTGGTCATCACTTGCATGCCAGGCTCGAGGCGACCATTGCCGATGACAGAGTTCTCCGCATAGCCGGTAATGAATAGCACCTTCAGGTCGGGCCGCGTCTGCCGCGCGGCATCCGCCATCTGGCGCCCATTCATACCGCCAGGCAGACCCACGTCGCTGACCAGCAAGTCGATCCTGACATTGGACTGCAACAACTTCAGCCCGGCAACGCTGTCGGCCGCCTCGATCACCATATAGCCCGCCTCTTCCAGCACATCGGTAATCAGCATGCGCACACTCGGCTCATCGTCCACCACCAAAACCGTCTCGCCCGCTTCAGTGCCAGAGATAGGCGACGCGTGGTAACCAACGTCCTCGCCATCGACATCGCCATAAAAACGCGGCAAATAGATGCACACGGTGGTGCCCTGTCCGACTTCCGAATAGATCCGCACCTGACCGCCAGACTGTTTGGCAAAGCCGTAGATCATCGAGAGTCCGAGCCCGGTGCCCATGCCGATCGGCTTGGTCGTAAAGAACGGGTCGAATGCTTTGGCAATCACGTCGGGCGTCATTCCCGTGCCGGTATCGGTGACGCATAGTGATAGATACTGACCCTCCGGCATATCGTGGCTTTGCGCGGCGCTGCGATCGATCCACTTGTTGGCCGTCTCGATGGTGATCTGTCCGCCGCTGGGCATCGCATCCCGGGCGTTGATGCACAGGTTCAGGAGCGCATTTTCAAGCTGGCCGGAGTCGACCAACGCGGGCCACAGGCTGGCTGCACCGACCGCCTCCACCCTGATGCCCGGCCCCACCGTGCGTTGGATCAGATCGGTGATGCCGTTCACCAGCGCATTGACGTCTGTGGGCTGTGGGTCGAGCGTTTGCCGGCGCGAAAAAGCCAGCAGTCGATGCGTCAATGCGGCCGCGCGACGCACCGCCCCTTGCGCCGCCACCACATATTTATCGACGTCGCCGAGCCGTCCCTGGCTCAGGCGTATGCCCAACAATTGCAGCGAACCCGAAACCCCGGTCAGCAGATTATTGAAGTCGTGCGCCAGGCCGCCGGTGAGTTGGCCCACCGCCTCCATCTTCTGCGATTGCCGTAGCTGCTCCTCGGCCAGCATCAGCTCCGCGGTGCGCTCGGTGACCCGCTGCTCAAGGGTCTCGTTGAGCGCTCGCAGCGATGCGGCAGCACGATCGCGCTCCTCCTCGACGGCACGGCGCTTCTCAACGTCGAGCAGCACGCCTGGGAAAGTCAGCGGCGTGCCGTCCGCGCCATAATTGACCCGTCCATTCGCTTCGATCCAGTAAAAGCGCCCATCTGTGCGCTGCACCCGATATTGATGCGCGTAGTGTCCGCCGCGCTCGATAACCTCACTTATCGCCGTCGTAAGACCGTCCCGGTCATCGGCGTGCACGTTCGCAATAATCTGCGCCAAACCAAGGCCCTCACGCCCTTGGGCGGGATCGAGGCCAAAAGCATGCGCGAATCCTTCATCCACGGTGAAGCGATCGTTGGGCAGATCCCAGAACCAGGTACCAATGATTGCTCCGGCCGCGAGCGCAAGCTGCACGCGTTCGATATTCTGGCGCGCAAGCGCTTCGCTGGCGCGGCGCGCCTGCTCCGCTTTTTTCCGCGCCGAGATGTCGCGGAACAAGACCGACACCTGTCGCAGGCTTGGCGGCTCGATGCGGGCGGCGGACACTTCGATGTGACGTCCCGCCGTCAGGAAATACCGCTCGAAGTGAGCCGGTACGCCCGTGCGCAGCACCTTGCCATATAGCTCGACCCATGCGTTGGCACCGGTCGGATCAAGCTCCCGTACAGTCTTGCCCACGACGTCGGGGATGCCGGTATGCCGCTCGTATCCGGGATTGGCGTCGACGTGGACGTAGTTGCTGAGCGTTCCATGCGTGCCATCGAAGAATTCGATGATGCAGCAGCCGTCGTCGATGGCATTGAATAAGGCACTGTAGCGTGCTCTTTCGGCCTCGGCGGACTTTGCGGCGCGGCGCAGTTCGAGCGCTGTCACGGTCTGACGCGCGAGCACCCGTAATGCCTGTTCCTGTAGCTTGTCGAGGCTGCGCGGCGCATAGTCGAGCACACAAAGCGTACCGATCGGCAGCCCTTCGTCAGTCTTCAGCAGCGCGCCTGCATAAAAGCGCAGATGCGGCTCGCCGGTGACAAGCGGATTGCAGTTGAAACGGCTGTCGGCGGTCGCGTCAGGAATCTGCAGGAACTCGTCCTCCAACAATGCCTTGGCGCAGAAGGAACTTTCGAACGGTGTCTCCCGAACCCCGAGTCCTACTTCCGCTTTGAAAAATTGACGGCCATCCCCGATGAAGTTCACCACCGCGATGGGCGCGCGGCATAGCTCCGCGGCCAAACTGGCGATTTCGTCAAAAGCCTGTTCACGCGGCGTGTCCAGCACGTCATACCGCGCCAGAGCGGCAAGACGGCGGCTTTCAAAATCGGGGGCGTCGTTCATCCGGTGAATTCTTTTATATTGCTCAATTGGCGTCGCACGTTGCACGGCCGGCAGTACGGCGTCGAAATCCCGGACACACAAAGCATATGGCGTACCTGGCGACTCCCATGGAAGAAAACTTCGAGCCTCTCCTCTCACGTCCCGGCATTCGGGTCGAACGCATTACCTCCTATGGCAACGTCACCCCTGCCGATCGGCCTTATTGCCAGGCACATGAAGAATGGGTGATGGTTGTATCAGGCAGCGCGCGGCTGCGCATGGCGGGCGAGGAACACACGCTCAATCCCGGCGATCATCTGCTTATCCCGGGCGGGGTCGAGCATTGGGTTACCTATACGTCTCTGAACGAACCCACGGTTTGGTTGGCGTTGCATATGGGAGAGGCGGAGACGCTTTGATGGGCGCGATGGCCGCGATGGCCACGATCGATATTGACGTAATCCACTCCGCTGCCCGTCCCGATCACCACCACAACACGGCACTCAAACCGGCTTGCTCAGCTTGAATACGCGCGTCACGCCGCTCGGCAGTTCGAACGACTCTCCGCCGACACACAGTGAGATCGGCCCAGCAACGCCACCGTGCAGGCGCACCGTCAGCACATCATGTTCAATGAGCAGATCGATAGAGTGTCCCCGGTAGCGCATGCGCAGCTTCAAATGCGCAATGTCGTGCGGTAATTCCGGATTCAACCAGAGCACGTCGTCCTTGATTTCGAGACCTGTCCAGGCGCGTTGCACGATGTCGACCGTTCCCGCCATGGCACCAAGATGGATGCCCTCCGCCGTGGTGCCATCCTGGATATCGGCCACGTCGCTCTGCAGCGCCCTCGCGAGATAACGCAGCGACCTCGGCCGGTCGGAACGCGCCAGCACCCAGGCGTTGACGACCCGGCTCAAGGTGGAACCGTCGGACGAGCGACTCGTGTAATAGCTGACGTTGCGGGGGATCGTAGCGTGTTCGAGCGAATAGCCGAGCCGCGCAAACAAGTCGCCGAGCGCTTCCGCGGAGAGCAAATAAAATAACATCAGCGTATCTGGCTGTTTCGAGAGCTTGTAGCAATTGGCGCTGTCACCCTCGCCCTCGAGGATGAGATCCAGACGCTGGATGTTGCCATATTGTGTCCGGTAGCGAGTCCAGTCGAGCTCGCGCAGCTTCTCATAGCCTTCGAACTGGCTGATGATGCCGTCGTCATCTATCGGCACGAACATCCTGCGGCTGACGTCGTCCCAGCGGACAATCTCGCCCGCGGAGATGTCGAGCCTTGCGGTCAACTCGATGCGCCGCTGCTCGGGCAGCAGTTCGAGCACCTCCAGCGCCCTGCATATCACCCAAACCGCCATGATATTCGTATAGGCATTGTTGTTCACGCCGGGCGACGATGAATTCACGTAGGCGTCGTGAAATTCGTCCGGTCCGACTACGCCATGGATCTCGTAGCGCCCGCGCTCTTTATTGAAGCTGGCGATGCTCGACCAGAAGCTAGCGACATCGAGAATGATTTCCGCCCCGTACGAATGCAGGAATTCAACATCGTGCGTCACCTGAAAGTACTGCCACACGTTGTAGGCAACCGCACTGCCCACGTGGCGTTGCAGATATGAATTGTCCGGAACCCAATGTCGAGAGCGCGGATTCAGGTTGAAAGCCTCAGTCTCCTCACTGCCGTCGCTTGCGCTCTGCCAGGGAAACATGGCGCCCCGGTAGCCGGCAGCCGTGGCCGCGCTACGCGCTTCGCCCAGGCGGCGGTATCGGTACATCAGCAGAGAGCGCGTGATCTCCGGCAGGCGATAATTGAAAAACGGAAAGATGAACAGCTCATCCCAAAATATATGACCCTGGTAACCCTCTCCAGTCCAACCCCGTGCCGGCACGCCGATGTCGAGGCCGATCGAGTTGGGAGACACCGCCTGCAACAAATGGAACATGTTCAATCGCAGCAGCATGGAACCATTCAGCGGCAGATCAGGGTTGACCGGTTGGACAAGCACATCGAAACGCTGCCACAAGTGCTTCCATATAAGGGTATGGTCCGCCATAAGCTTGTGGAAACCATGCGCCCGCACGAGCGATTTCCGTGCTTCCAAGCCGCATTCGGAAATAGCCGAATCCCGCGAAGTGTAGAGCGTTGCAATTTTTTCAAGGGCCAGGGTCTGGCCCCGTGCCACGTCGATGGACATCTCTTGCGCGAAATACCCGGGCTCCTCAATCACGCGTCGCGGCACGTCGATGAGCTTGCTGTCGACTCGCACTTGCGTCCGTGTGGCTTGCGCCAGATGCAGATGAGATTGACAGGTCTGCACCTCGAGCATGATCCCGTCGTCGCTGATTACTGCCCCACTGAGCGGCTCGAGATGCTTGCCGTTGAACTGCCGATATAAGACCGCGCCGCGATTGACGACGCGTCCGTCGATCGACGAACGAACCGTTACGTTGGCGGACCAGTCTTCAGCCGTGAGCGTCAGTTCGAGCGCGCTAAGATGCATCTCGCACATGGACACGAGGCGACGTTCCTTTAGCGTGCTAGTGCGACCTTGCGTGTCCCTGAAGGTCATGCTTCGAAACAGCATGCCGCGCAGCAGATCAAGTTCCTGTCCGTACGACAGGATCTCGACCGTGCCAAGATCGAACCAAGCGTCTGTGCCAATGCGAAGCTGGATGGCGAGCCAATTCGGGAAATTGACGAGGTCCTCATTCTCCACAGTTCTACCGATCAGTACCGTGCTTAGCCGGTTATAGCCGCCAGCCACATAGGTACCCGGATAATGCACTTCATCTGCGATAGCCCAAGGCACCGATGCCCGGGTTGCAAGATAACCATTACCCAGGGTGCAAAGCGCTTCCCGTTTGCCTTCCTGACTCGGCTCAAAGCCCTCGAACGTCAGCGACCAGTTGGCGTCCGGCTGGGCGGATGCCTCGGCCAACGACAGGTCGGATATCACAATATCGGCCCCGCCATCGAGTAGCGCCTGGGCATGTCCGTTGCGATCAATGCCTATGACTTTTGCAAACCGGCCTGCACGCCCCGCTCCCACTCCTGCCACCGCATCCTCGACAACTACCGCGCGTGAAGGCAGCACCCCCAAGCGGCGTGCGGCCTCCAGAAACGCATCGGGCGCCGGCTTGCCTTTGAGCCCGAGAGCGGCGATGTCCAGCCCGTCTACTCGCGTATCGAAGAGCGTCGTAATGCCTGCGGCCTCGAGCACGGTTAGACAATTATTACTGGACGAAACCACTGCGGTCTTGAACCCGAGCCCGCGAAGCTTGCGCACCAGCGCAATCGACGACTCATAGACCGCAACGCCTTGCTGCGCCAGGAGCTCGAGAAAATAGCGGTCCTTCAAGTTACCGAGTGCGCATCGGCTTTGCATTCCGGGAGCGTCGTCCGGATTGCCCAAAGGGCACTCGATACACCGCGAATGCAGGAACGACGCCACGCCGTCATAGCGCGGCTTACCGTCGACGTAAGCCGCATAGTCCTCTTCAATATCAAACGGACGGAACGGTGCGTCCTCAGGCGACTGCCGTCGTCGGAGAAACTCGTCGAAGAGCTTCTTCCAGGCACAAGCATGCACGCTCGCGGTCTTGGTCAACACGCCATCCAGATCGAAAAGGACGGCGTCGTAGTCGCGCGGCGACAGCGTAACGCCGTGATCAGCCAATGTCATATCGATCCGATGCATGCGGCAGGCGTTTGAGCCATGGCCTGGGTGGGCGATATCCCTGTTCGTGTAAGCCAAGGGCCGCTTGTCCAACAATATGATCAAGGTAGACGTTACGGGCGCCCGGCCCTTGATCTGCGTCAATTTTCGTCGCGAAAGAGGCTGCATTCGCGGCATGCATCCGCAGCACCCCACCCCGCACAACGAGAACCGGATTGGATTTGCCCTGGTGCGTTCGCTCCTGCCGCACCCCTGTAAATGGAATTAATTCTCATTTACAATTATTTCCTTTCATTCCTGGTAAACAGGCGCACTCGTGCCCACCGTTCCGCCTGCACCGCCCGATGCCGTACATACGCTCTATGCGGACCACCATGCGTGGCTGCAGCGTTGGCTGCGGCGCAAACTGGGATGTGCATTCGAAGCGGCCGATCTCGCGCACGATGTCTACGTGCGGCTACTCGTGTCGCGCCGGCTTCCGCTGGCGCACGAATCGCGTGCGTATCTGACGCAGATCGCGAAGGGACTGGTTGTCGATCTATTCCGTCCGCGGCCGGCACCGACACCACGCAGCACGACGAGCGCGCGGCGTCGATCGAGCCGGGCAGCTCCGATCGGCCCAGACGCATCCGTGACGCGGTTGAAGTGGCGCTGGCCGACATCATTCTGCTAGGCACCGAGGAACAGGTGCGGCTCGCTGCCCGTGCCGCCCAGGAGATGACGGACGGGAGGCCCATCCATACGGCGGACCTGGTCGTATCGCTGCGCAATTTCATCCGCGCCGTACTCAATCTCGATCCCGTGCCACGCGGCGTGATCATTCCCGAGCAAGGCCCGGCGCGGCTTTCGGGCGCCAAGGCCAAGGACAGCGGGCGAGATGGCGGAGGGGCGCAGGGCGGCAAAGCGCTTCGCGGAGGCGGAGGCGGAACCGGGGGAGGAGGCGGAGGCATCGGCAGTTCGGGTTTCAGCAGCGGCTCGGCGCATCACTCCGACGAGGACGACCCACATAACGCCTGACGCTTGATGCAATCCGACCGCATGATGGCCAAGTTACGATCTCTATCTTCATTGGTGTGAACGTCGCGGTTCACGCCGTCACGGCCTTCTTCGCCGCCGCGAAGACGTCGCGTGCGGACGTCGTACCGGCTACGTGCTCCGTACCCTCGATTCCGAGGTCCATCCATCCTGCATTCACGGCCTCAAACATTTCTTCGGCAGGTCCGGTGTGGCCCTGCGGGATGCCGAATTGCTCGAACGCTTGCGCCCACCCTGCGCGCGGCACTGCAACGGCTTGCACGTCGAGATTCAGCACTTCACCCAATTGCTCCGCGACTTCATCCGCGGTGACCATCGAACCAATCTCGGCGACGCGCTGCCCTGACCACGCTGGCCCGGTCAAAAGGGTTGCGACCTGCGTGCCGATGTCCTTCGTCGCGACCATGGCCGATTTCCGGTTTGTCGGATCGTAGTAGACCGGTAGCGTTCCGCCCTGCGCGACCTGCAAGCCGTAGAGGAAGTTTTCGAAGAATCCACCTGCGCGCACAAATGCGATTGGCGATATCAGGTCGCGAAAACCTTGCTCCAACAGCGACAAGGCCGTGATCATCCCGAGCCCGCTGGTCCTGTGCGCACCCATCGACGAAAGCGCTACCACCCGCGGCGGCGCTGCCTTGGTGAGCGCCTCGACATAGTTCGCAATCACGCCCTTGGCTTCTTTGTAATCGGGCGACGGGGCCCAGACAGCCGGCAACATGACAAACGCGCCTTCGACGCCTTTGAGCGCCCGCTCGATGGCTGCCGAATCATTCCAATCACCGTCAACCAGTTGCACGCCTCGGTTCGCCCAGCTTGACGCCTTCTCGCGATTGCGGACTAGCGCGCGGACTTCCTTGCCGTCCGCCAACAGATGTTCTGCCGTTGCGCCGCCCACTTTTCCTGTGATTCCCATTACTAAAAACATGTGTTTTCTCCTGATTTTGAGGGACAGAGCACTGCCCCTGTCGATTCAACGGATGAGCGGCAGAATGGCCCGGATACGGGGATCGCGCGCGTAGAGGCCGCCCCATGTCATCGCGCCCAGAAGCAGGGAAATGATTTCCGGCGGCGACCCCAACTCACCAATGCGGATATGGGCGCAGATAGCACCTCCCAAAAAGCCCGTCACTAGGATCGCGCCGAGGACGGCGGTGGCCGGGATGGCGTAAAGGATGGCGCAGGCAAGTATGATCGGACCCACGACACGGGTCAGGTCCATCGCGAACCCGGTTTCCTGCAACATGCTCGCGATCTGAATGCAGAATCTCGAACCCATCCTCATTTTCATAACGGTCGCGGAAATGGGGAGCTTCACCCACGCAGCCGATAGCCTGGGCATTCAGAAAGGAAGAGCCTCAACGGCGGTCCGGAAGCTGGAAGAAGATGTCGGCGTCAGGCTTTTGCACCGGACGACGCGTAGCGTGCAGTTGACCGAAGACGGACGGGTATTTCATGCACGTGCCCGCGATCTGCTTGCTGACGTTGATGATCTGCACTCAATGTTCGCAAACGATCGAGTGGCACTTCGCGGACGCTTACGGGTCGATCTGCCGAGCGAGCTGGCGCGCACCACTATCGTGCCGGCCTTGCCGGCCTTCATGGCGACTTATCCGGAGTTGGAGCTGGAGGTGTCGAGTACGGATCGCCAAGTTGATCTGGTTCAAGAGGGGTTTGACTGTGTTTTGCGACTAGGTCCCATCGGCGACGAGACGCTGATTGCCCGCCCGCTGGGCAAGTTACGCATGGTCAACGCCGCCAGTCCTGCCTACCTGGAGCGCTATGGCGTCCCTCGATCGCTAGAAGATCTGCAGCAGCAGAAACATCGGGCAATTCATTTCGCAAGGACGCTCGGCGCAAAACCCTATGGATGGGAGTATCCGCACGACGACAGCTACGCGAGGCTTCAGTTGCGAGGTGCGCTGCACGTCAACAGCGTGCAGACCTACGAAGCCGCTGGTATCGCCGGCCTTGGCCTGATTCAGGCACCACTGTTGGCGATTGGCCGTTATTTGGAGAGCGGAGCGTTGATAGAGCTCCTACCAGATTTTCAGCACAGGCCGCTCGTCGTCTCCCTGGTCGTAGCGCATCGGCGCAACCTGTCGCGCCGAGTCCGCGCATTCATGAAATGGATCGAAAATGTGCTCGCGCCCCACCTGGAATAGCGAAACGAACCGTCTTGACCGCTGCCTCGCTGCACGCTGCAATCTCCCTTCTGATTTGTCCGCACAAGGTTCCGGGCGTTGAGCGCGTTTTACCGGTCTTCCGGACTGTCGGCCCTGCATCAGCGCCTCGCCGGCGCCCAGCGATCGACGGTTTCTGGCTAGAGGCGGCCGAGTGTATCGGGCGCTGGTCGACCCTCAACTGCCGTACATCACCGTGCGCCTGCAACGGCCGCTTTCAAGGTACAACACTCGCTGGTCCCGCGGAAGCCCGTGATTGAAAAACAGCTGGGGCAGCAGCTCGCCGCTACGGTATGTAATCACGGAGTGTCATGGGACATCAGTCAATAGAGGCGATCGGTTAGTTGAAACTTCCCTTTAAAAGGCCTCTGTCCATAGGGAACGCCGAAGTGCCGGTGGATACTACCTAGACGCTGACGGCCATGTCTTGATAACGTACTCAACCAATCCTTCAAGTGCCTTCTTTGATGCTCCTGCTTTGGCTTGCACTGCCATGCCTTGTGAGATAGCCATTACAAATGAGGCCAGTGTTGCCCCATCGACCGGAGCAAGTAGCTCGCCTTCTCGTTGAGCACGTTCCAAGCGTTTACGGAGCGCCAATTGCGTTGCGGCCCGGCGTCGGATGAGTTCACGGCGAATGGGTTCGGCATCGTCCGAGCAGGCGAGCGCACCGTTCAGGCCCAAGCACCCCGGGTGGGCTGAGTCCATGGTATGGATGTCGACGGACCCTCGCAGAATACGCTC
>JBPBQZ010000087.1:0-73738 GCA_050955105.1 Janthinobacterium lividum
TGCCGCGCCGCTATGCCGATGCCGGCGTCGTGCGCTATGGCTTTCATGGGCTTTCGTACGAGTCGCTCGTACAGCGCATGGGGGCTGATCTGCCGTCGCGCGCGGTCTTCGCGCACCTGGGCAATGGCTCGAGCGTCTGTGCGCTGCACGAGGGTAAATCCATCGATACGTCGATGGGACTGACGCCCACCGGCGGCCTGCCCATGAGCAGCCGCAGCGGCGATCTCGATCCAGGCGTGTTGCTCTATTTGATGCGCACCGAGGGTCTCGATGCCGACGCGCTCGAAGTACTGCTGAACCACGACAGCGGCCTGGCGGGCTTGTCAGACGGCGAGAGCGATATGCAGGCGCTGCTGGTACGCAGCGCGGCGGGCGATCGGGTCGCTACGCTGGCCATCGATATTTTCACGACCGCGGTGCGCAAATATATCGGCGCTTATGCCGCATTAATGGGTGGGCTCGATATGCTGGTATTCACCGGCGGCATCGGTGAACACAGTGAGGAGGTACGGCGGCAGATATGCACCGGCCTCGGTTTCCTCGGCATCACGCCCGACAGCGCGGGCCGCAAGGTGAGGGTGATGAAGGCCGAGGAAGAATTGCAGATCGCCCGGCATTGCCGGGCGCTGATGCAGGCAAGCCATTAAACGAAGGCAGTAGCGATGGTCGCCACGGCGATCACCAGCATCACTGCCGTGGCTGCCCAGCCCAGCCAGAGCAACCAGCGGCGTGCCACGAAGCGTCCCATGATGTCCGCGCGCGTGGCGATCAACATCATCACTATCATCACCGGCACCGCTACGATGCCGTTCAACACGGCACTCCAATACAAGGCCTTGATCGGATTGATCGAAGTGAAATTGACGATCATGCCGACCAGCGTGGCGATGGCGATGGTAGCGTAAAAGGCCTTGGCCTCGAGCATTTTGCGAGTGAAACCTACGGGCCAGCCGCGCGCCTCGCCGATCGCGTAGGCGGCCGAGCCGGCCAGCACCGGTACCGAAAGCAGGCCGGTACCGACGATGCCCACAGTGAACAGTAATGCGGCGAACGAGCCGGCCAGCGGACGCAGCGCCTGCGCCGCCTGGGCCGATGTCTCGATATTCGTCAGTCCGCCGGCGTGCAGCGTGGCGGCGGCCGTGGCGAGTATCGCCAGCGCGACGAGATTCGACAGGCCCATGCCCACCAGCGTATCCGTCTCGATGCGACGCATGGCACGCGGGCCCTGCAGCGGCGCATCGATCAGACTCTGACGCCGCGGATGACTGTGCATGTCTTCCACTTCCTCATCGGATTGCCAGAAGAACAGGTAGGGGCTGATGGTCGTCCCGAAAATCGCCGCCACCGCCACCAGGTAGTCGTTGCTCCAATGCCATTGCGGCCAGACCAGACTGATGGCCAGATGCGCCCAGTCGACGTGAACGACCGCCAACACCCCGAAATAAGCCAGCAGCGAGAGCGCGAACCATTTCAAGACGGCGATGTAGCGTGTGTATTGCAACAGCAGCTGCATCGCCACGCAGATGGCCGAGAACAACAACACGTATAGCCACTTTGGAGCAGGCAGCAGCAGATTCATTGCATCGGCCATGGCGCCCAGATCAGCGCCGAGGTTGATGGTATTCGCTACCAGCAACAACACGACGATCCATTGCAACAGCCAATTCGGATAGTGCAGACGGATGACGCCGGCAATGCCGTGGCCGGTGGTGCGGCCGATGCGCGCACTGATGATCTGCACCGACACCATCAGCGGATAGCTGAGTAGCAGCGTCCACGACAGGCTATAGCCGAAGGCGGCGCCGACCTGGCTATAGGTGGCAATGCCGCTGGGGTCGTCATCGGAAGCCCCGGTAACCAGCCCTGGCCCCAGCACGCCGAATAGGCGCGGCTTGGACGGGGTGACGATCGGATCGAGGTCTTCCGGATCCGGATTTGCATTCATATCCGGTGCATTGCCTTGCATGACGGCCTATCCTTTTTATCGGCTGCGATTCGGGTATTAAGTCATCTATTCGTCAGAACGACCTGCGACACCCGGATGGTCGCGCTGCCTGTGCTTTATGTCATGAACGCGAACTTGCGTCAGCGTGTCTTACGAAACGTAATATTGATGCGTTGTTCGCCCAGCAGCGGATGATACGCGGGCTTGAGCGGCAACACGCCGTGAAAGCGCAAGCGGTCGACGCCGCCCCAGACCGCGATGTCGCCATGCCAGAGTGGCGTGCGGCGGCTTTTATCGCTGCGCTGGTGACCACCGAACAGGAAGGTTGCGGGAATGCCCAGCGATACCGATACCACCGGCGCGATCAGGTCGCGTTCATTGCGGTCTTGATGCAGCGATAGACGCGCGCCGGGTACATAGCGATTGATCAGGCAGGCATCGGGAACGAAGCCTGCAAACCCCGCGCGGTCCGCTGCTTCACGGGCCAGCGTGCGAAACACTTCAGGCAATGCCGGCCACGGCTGACCGCTCTGCGGATCTTCTCGCGCGTAGCGATAGCCGTGCCGATCCGAAGTCCAGCCCCATTCCCCGCAATTGGTCAGTGCCACCGACATCGTAAAGCCGCCGGGCGTCACCATATGGCGGAACGGCGCTGCACTTTGCACTTCCTGCAGGGCGGCGAGCAGCGCCGGCACGTGCGGCAATGCCAGGCCGCGCAGCACCATCGCTTGCTCGCCAAGCGCCTCGCAGGCTCCCGCTTCGGTCGATTCAAAAAGATCCAACATGGTTCGGCGATTCAAAAAAGCATCTCGAAAAACATTGTAATGCTCGGGCCGGTGCCGACGCCGTGGTTTCACGCGACCGTGCTGATGATCGCAGGCTCACGTTGATCGCCAAATTCTGATGCCACGGCGGCGCGCAGTGCCATCCTGTCTCGATAAACCAGGCATGGGAAGAAATGTCTTAATATTCAGCGAAGAAGCGACGGCGCTACTCAATCCTGCCAAATCAAGACAAGGAATCCGATGGAAATGACGACACTGGGGCGCACCGGCATGCAAGTCAGCCGACTTTGCCTGGGCACAATGATGTTCGGACCTATCGGCAATCCTGATCATGACGACTGCATCAAGATCATTCACACCGCCTTGGATGCCGGCATCAACTTCATCGACACTGCCGATGCCTACAACAAGGGCGAGACCGAGGAAATTCTGGGCAAAGCCTTGAGCGGCGGTCGGCGGGAGCGTGTGGTGCTGGCCACCAAAGGGCATTTCCCGATGGGGTCCGACGCCAATATGAAAGGCAACTCGCGGCGCTGGATTCGCCGCGCGGTGGAAGCCAGCCTGAAACGCTTGAATACCGACTACATCGACCTGTATCAAATTCATCGGCCCGACTCGACTTGCGATATCGACGAAACTCTCGGCGCCTTGTCCGACCTTGTGCGTGAAGGCAAGATCCTGAATCTCGGCAGCTCGACGTTTCCGGCCTGGCAACTGGTCGAAGCGCAATGGGTGGCCGAACGCCGCGTGCGTGAGCGCTTCGTCGCCGAACAATCCAATTATTCGATCCTCGTGCGTTCCATCGAGACGGAAGTATTGCCGGCTTGTGAAAAGTACGGCATTGGCGTGTTGGTCTGGAGCCCCTTGGCGGGCGGCTGGCTGGCCGACAAATTCAAGCGCGGCCAGGCCGCCACCGAAAACTGGCGTACCCGACTGAACCCGAGCCGCTTCGATACCCAGTCCGAAGGGGGCGAACGCAAGCTCGACATTATTGAGAATCTCAAAGCATTGGCCAACCAAGCCGGCATGACGCTGATCGAACTGGCATTGCGCTTCGTGCTCGAGCATCCGGCGGTCGACAGCGCGATCATCGGGCCGCGCACGCTGGCGCAACTGCAAAGCCAATTGAGCGCGTCGGGCCAGCGCCTGTCGGCCGATGTGATGGATGCGATCGACAAGCTGGTGCCGCCCGGCGGCATCGTCAACACGGCCGATTTCGGCTATCAGCCGCCGTCGCTGCTCAACGCCCGTTTACGCCGGCGGCCTACGTCGTGAAATCGCGCCGACTGCGGGTGGTCGCCGCGACACGACAGCCCGGCGGTCTTTACCAAATTGCTCGACGCTGCGCGGGGTGGCGTCGCGACGGTTCAGTGCGCCGATGCGCACGTATGCGGGCGCCGCTATGCCGGCGATACCACCTCCCTGCCGGAAGCCACGCCGAGATAACCGCGCCGTCTCAAAAAAACGAACGTAAAATGCAGTGCTGCATAGTCCGCGAAAGCAGCAGGCGGACACAGCGCCCACACATTCAACAAAGTCGACCGCGTGGTCGGCCTTCAGGAGACTTGTATGATCAAGTTCTACTTCAATTTAGCGCCGAATCCCATCAAGGTGGCGCTGGCGCTCGAAGAACTGGGTTTGCCTTACGAACCGATTCCGGTCGATTCACGCAAGGGCGAACAATTCACCGCCGAATATCTGGCAATCAACCCCAACGCCAAGATGCCCGCCATCATCGACGGCGAGGCGGTGGTGTTCGACAGCAACGCCATTCTGTTGTATCTGGCGGAGAAAACCGGCCGCTTCCTGCCGACCGACAAATCCGATGCCAGTCGCGGACAGTTCCTCTCGTGGCTGATGTTCGTGGCAAGCGGCATTGGTCCGTACTCTGGGCAATCGGTGCACTTCCGTCACCACGCGCCAAAAGACAACGATTACGCATTGAATCGCTACGATTTCGAAGCTGAGCGGCACTGGAAGATCATCGATGACCGTCTCGCCAGCCGTCGTTATATGCTTGGCGACGAGTACACGGTGGTCGATATGGCGGTATGGGGATGGGCGCGGCTGGTGCCTCATGTATTGGGCAGCGAGGAAGTCTGGCAGAAATTTCCACACCTGAAGCGCCATCTCGACGAGATCAACCAGCGGCCCGCAGTCGAAGGCATCGAGCGCCTGAAGCGCGACTATAAATTCAAGACGGAAATGGACGACGAGGCGCGCAAGTTCATGTTCCCGCAACTCGCGCGCTTGTCGGAATAAACAGGCGCCTGAGCGAAGCTCGCCACTGCGCAGATAGATGTCGGTCTGGACGATTGCGAAAAACGCCGCACGCTCACTGCACGGCCTTGGCGTGCGGCTTACGCAACATCGACCACACCAGATACGGACCGCCGATCAGCGCTATCTGAAGAACGAATGACGCAGTATGAAGACGAGCCCGCTACCGAAAGCATCGCGGCTCGTCGTGCGCAATGGACCGCTCGGCGCGCTTACCAGGTCGCGATCACCGACCCCTTGAACTCAGTGTTGATGTATTGCTTGACCGTATCGGAATGGTAAGCCTTCACCAGCTTCGCTACCCAGGGCTTCTTCTGGTCGGCGCTGCGCACCGCCAGGATATTCGCGTATGGTCCATGCGCATCCTCGATGGCGATCGCGTCCTTCGCCGGTACAAGACCCGCCTGCATCGCAAAATTGGTGTTGATGGCCGCGGCGTCCACGTCATCGAGCGAACGCGGGATTTGCGCCGCGTCGAGCTCGACGATCTTCAGCTTGCGCGGATTGTCGGCGATGTCGAGCGCGGTAGCTTTAAGCCCCGCACCCGCGCGCAATTTCAGCAGCCCCTGCTTTTGCAATAACAGCAGCGCCCGGCCGCCGTTGGTCGGATCATTCGGCACGGCAATCGACGCGCCCGGCTTCAGTTGCGACAGCGCGTGGATCTTCTTCGAATAGATGCCCATCGGAAAGTTGACGGTGTCGCCGACGTCCACGATCTGGTAGCCGCGATCCTTCACCTGCGCTTCCAGATAAGGCAAGTGCTGGTAGCTGTTCGCATTCAAGTCGCCCGCGGCGAGTGCGGCGTTAGGCTGCACATAATCGCTGAATTCCACAATCTGGATGTCCAGACCGTCTTGCGCCGCGACCTTCTTGACGACTTCCATGATCTGCGTGTGCGGACCACCGGTCACACCTACCTTGATGTGTTCGGTGGTTTGCGCCGAGACGTTGAGCGAAGCGCATGCCGCGAGCGCGGCGAGCATTTTCAAGACGAAGAAGCGACGTTGCATGGAGAGTCCCCCAGGAGTGATGTGCTTATTTATGGCTCAGGCGCTTGACCAGCAGGTCGCCGAGCGATTGCACGAGTTGCACGAAAACAATGAGTATCACCACCACCGCGAGCATCACGCTCGGCAAAAAGCGCTGGTATCCATAGCGGATGCCAAGATCGCCCAGCCCACCGCCACCAATCGCGCCGGCCATCGCGGAATAGCCGACCAGGCTGACAAAGGTGATCGTCAAGCCGGCCACGATGCCTGGCAGCGCTTCAGGCAGCAGCACTTTGCGCACGATCTGGCCGGTGGTGGCGCCCATCGACTGCGCCGCTTCGATCAGTCCGCGGTCCACTTCCCGCAGCGCGGTCTCGACCAGCCGTGCCACGAAGGGCGCGGCGGCGATCGTCAGCGGCACGACCGCCGCCGCGGTGCCGATCGAAGTGCCCACGATGAGGCGCGTAAAGGGGATGACCGCGACCAGCAGGATGATGAACGGCGTCGAACGTACCGCGTTGACGATAAGGCCGAGCGTCCGATTGACCGCCAGACTCGGCAGCACGCTGTCGCGGTCGGTCAGATACAAAAGCACGCCCAGCGGTACGCCCACCGCGCCACCGACCACTCCGGAGATGCCGACCATGATCAGCGTTTCCCAGAACGAGCTGGTGAACAGGCTTAGCATCTCAGTCAACATGCGTGATCTCCTCGACCACCACGCCGCGTGCGCGCAGAAATTGAATCGCCTCGGCCACCTGCGCCGGCGCACCGTTGGCCAGCACCGCGAGCGATCCGAATGCCTGTCCCTGGATCTCGTCTATCTGACCGTGCAGGATATTGAAATCGAGTGCATAGCGTCGAATCACTTCGGAGAGGAGCGGCTGCTCGGCCACGGCCCCGGCGAACGCGATGTGCAGCAAGCTGGCCCGTGCACCGCCGATGCCGCCGCCGGCGCCGATGCTCGCGCGCAACCGTTCCTTCAGTGCCGCGGGCAACTCCTGCGCAATCACGTCGCTGATCAGCGTACGCGTGATTTCATGCTGCGGCCTGAGAAAAACTTCAACGACCGGACCCATCTCGACGATGCGGCCAGCGTCCAGCACGGCGACGCGATCGCATACCTGCTTGATGACATCCATCTGATGCGTGATCAGCACAATCGTCAGGCCGAGCTCGCGATTCACGCGTTTCAGCAAGGCGAGGATGGCGCGCGTCGTTTCCGGATCGAGCGCGGACGTGGCCTCGTCTGAAAGCAGCACTTGCGGCTTGCTGGCGAGCGCACGGGCGATGCCCACGCGCTGTTTCTGCCCGCCGCTGATCTGCGCGGGATAGCGATCCCGATGCGCGTTCAGGCCGACCAGTTCCAATAGCGGCGACACTGTTTTATCGATTTCAGCGCGCGTCTTGCCCGCCAATTCGAGCGGCAGGGCGACGTTGTCGTACACGCTGCGCGAGGACAGCAGATTGAAGTGCTGAAAGATCATGCCGATGTCGCGCCGCGCCTGCCTGAGCGCCGGCGGCGCCAGCGTGGTCAGATCGCGGCCGCCAACGATGACGTTGCCGTCGCTCGGCCGCATCAGCAGGTTGATGGTGCGTACCAGCGTGCTCTTGCCGGCGCCGCTGCGGCCGATGATGCCGAACAATTCCCCGCGTTCGACCCGCAGATTCACGTCCGTCAGCGCATCGATCCAGCCACGCGGTCCCGCGAAGCGCTGCGTGATGTTATTGAGTTCGATCATGAAAAAGCGGCATCACTGTGTTGCTCTCCGCAGTCCGCCGCTGGCGATTTATTGTTGTTGTCAGGGCAGAGCATATCAACCCAGGCGGCCGATTCTTAATAACCTTTCGCGATTCGCTTATAAGGCTGCCATCTGAAAACGGGCCGCGCTACCCGCCAGGCGTGGATGCACGCGTAAGCGCCAGCAACGCTGCGCCGGCAACTTCCAGCGGGCCGTCGTTGCTGATACGGATAAGCCGGCACTCGGCCGGCGCGCTGAAACGCTGTGTCGCGCGCGCCAGCCGCTCATTGATCGCGTCGTCGTTCTCGCGGCCACGTTGCTGCAAGCGGGCGCGCAATATTTCCGGTGGCACGAATACCTCGACGGCTTCGATACACGGATAAAGCTGGCACGCGCGCGGCAGATATTCACGCGAGCCATTTACCAACACCACCATGCCCGCCGCCAGCCATGCATTGATCTCCAGACCAATGCCATAGGCCAGCCCGTGGCTGCGCCACTGCAGCGCGAAGGTGTTCAATGCGACGCGGCGCGCGAATTCGGTGCTGGACAAAGTCACGGAGGCTTCGCTGGCGGTGCTGCGCCGTGTCACGTAGCGATGTGCGATCAGGATCCGGTCGTCGCTCCGCAAGGCCTGGCCGAGCCATGCAAGCAGGCTGTCCTTGCCGCTGCCGGACGCGCCCATCAGATAGATCAGGCGGCCGGGGTGTTGCGTGTTGGTGGTCATGGCTACGGCTTCATCCAAGCAGCACCGATACCATCACGCGTGCTGCCGTCGAATCCGTAGTGGCGCGCCACCACGAACGGCGCGTCGGGGTCCGGCTGCACGAATACCGATATCTGCCGTACCGGCATCGAGGGCACGGCCGATGACGCCAGTCCCGCGCACCCGAGCGGTTCGCCGTGGAGCTGCGCGAGCTCGCCCAGCGCGGCTTGTGCAGCGTCCAGCGTGGCGTCGTCAAGCCGTCGCGTCAACGTAATGTGGAAGGTGAAGGTGTCGAATACGTAGGGGTAGCCCCAGCGCACAAGATTGGCGTCCTGCGCTGGCAGCAGACCACCGCCGCGGCGGCGTGCCAGTTCAGCCGCGCCGGGAAGGGCCCGAAAATGGTCCAGCCGCGCCACGCAGTCGTTTGCCAGCGACAGCAACTGTGCGTGGCCTGGTGTGTCGGCTGCGGCGCACCAGGCCATGAAGCCACGCAGCCGTTCCAGCCGCAATCTCAGCTCGAACGGTGCGGTGCTTTGCGCCAGCGCGCGTACCGATGCGTCCAGTTGTGCGGCGCTGGTGCCTGCACCCAGTCGAAACGGTGGCTTGAGCGTGGCGTGCAGGCCGTAATGGCGCGGCGCCTCGGTCCATTGCTCGATCAACTCTTCCCGACCCTGCGCACGGGCATCGCTGCCCAGGCTCCGCTCGATGCGCTCGCCGGTATCGGCGTCTCTGCCGAGCCAGCGTTGGCCCAGCCGGCTCCATGCGCCTGCAGGGGACAGATACACAGCGTAGCGGCAACGGCCTGTTTTATTCGCTAAATCAGTCGCCAAATCAGCCGCCATATCAAGCGCCGGACGCTGCGCTCGCAACACGCGCACCGGGTCGCGTCAGCGCATTTTTTTGCGACAACGCTTGCGCCTTGCCATGTGCCGCTACGGAGGCAGCGGTGGCTAGTCCCCCATGCATCGGGAACGGACGATTCGCATAACACAGGCGCGCGCCGACGATCGCCGCACACACCCGCGGCAGCCCAGGCACGCGATCGTCGACGACAATCGCATCGGCGCGCAAACCAGTCGCCAGCAGGCCGCGATCCTTCAAGCCGGCGGCGCTGGCGGGGTTTGCGGATACCAGCCGCCATGCCTGCGCGAGCGGCAGAATGCCTTCTTCCACAATACGCATCGCCGCGGCCAAGGGCGCCGGGTAGTAATAGTCGGACGCGAGCACGTCGCACAGCCCGGCGCGAATCATCTCGGTGGCGTTCGGCGCATGCGTGTGACTGCCGCCACGCACCACGTTCGGCGCGCCGAATACCAGCGCGTTGCCCAGCCGCCGCGCGGCCTGCGCCGCTTCGATGGTCAACGGGAATTCGGCAACGCCACATCCCAGCACATCGTAGTGTCGACGCACCTCTTCGTCGGGGTCGTCGTGCGAGGCGATACGCAGACCGGCCTGGCGGGCGCCGTACATCAGCGCATGCATCGCTGCCGGCACCTCGTCGGTGACGTCTAGCGCCGCGCGGATGCGCGCCGAGAAAGTCTCCAGATCGCACTCCGCCCGGTCGGCATACTGCAGCAGCTTGCGATGGTCGCCCAGACGCTTGGCCATGCTCGGCAAGTGATTGTTCAAGGCCAGGAACTGGACCTTGCCATTGGCGATCCATTCGCAGGCCAGCGCCACGTCGTCGATGTTGTGGGTTTCGTAACGCAGATGGACCTGATGTTGCGCGCCCAGACGGTCGGCGTTGCGCGCCAATGCCTCGAACATTTGCTGAGCGTAGGGAGCGCCGCGCAGGCCACCTTCCCACGACAGGGTGACGCCATGGAATTCGGTAGTGATGCCATTGCCGAGCAACTGACGGTCGACATCTTGCAGTGCCTGGTCGTAAGCGAAGCTCACGCCGGGGCGCGGCATGACCGCGCGCTCGAAGGCGTCACCATGCAGGTCGACGATGCCGGGCAGCACCAACAGATCGCCGGCGTCGAGCCACGCACCGGCTGCGTCGCCCGTCGCGCCGTCGGCAGCAGGTTGCGGCTGCGGCGACGGCGGCGCATGGACCGCGCCGATCCGTTCGGCGGAGAAATCGAGTCGCGCCGCGCCCAGGCCATCCTCAGTCAGTACGCGGTGGCCGCGAATGCCGCGCAAAGCGGGTGGCGCCGCCAGCGCGTCGGCGGTCGATTCAATCGAGTCGGGAGGGTTCATGCGGGCGCTCACGAAAGTTCGGCGAGATGGATAGGACGCAAGCCGATAGTGTAGCCGTTTTTAATATCATCTAGATGTCTGGATGATGGCTTCGACAGTAGCCGACCGGAGGGCCGCCTTCGCCCCTGGCCAGCACCGTTTCAAACGCGCTCAGTCGTCATCGCTGATCACGAGCTGCACGCCATCGCCCACGAAGCGCGCCAGCGAATACTGCAACGGCACGCCGTTCAGATCGATGTTGAGCGCTTCGACCTGCAGGATCGGCCGGAGCTTCGATTGATTCAGCAAATGTGCGATATCGGCGTCGGGCAGCGTTGCGGTGATGCGCGACCATTTTCGCAGATAATCATCGATGCCGTACTGCGCATAGACTTTTGAGATCGAATGCGCGGATTGCAGCGCCACGGCAAAATCGGGAAAGCGCTTGTTCTCGAAATAATGGTCCGAGACGCTCAATGCGCGATCCTCGGATTTGCCGACGATGCGCACACGCAAAAGCTTGGCCCGATTCGACAGCTTCAGGTGTTTGGCGATATCCGTATCCTGGACGATATCGCTGTCGACGAAATCGACGTGACCCACCAACCCGTGCTTGCGCAGGTTGGCGGAAAAACGCGTGCGGCGGCCAATCGGATAGTCGATGGCATGCGGCTGCACAAAGGTGCCGCGCCCCTGTTCCACCCGCACCACGCCATGCTGTTCGAGCTCGCCGATAGCACGCCGCACGGTATGGCGATTGACCCCATAACGCGCCGCCAACTCCGGCTCCGTCGGCAACTGCTCGCCGGGCGGATAGCGCCGGCTACGGATGTCTTCCGCCAGTGATTCGCCTATCTGTCGCCAAACGGCGACGCCTGAGCCGCGCTCAACCATCGTTGCCTGTCCTCTTAATCAGTGATAAAGCCGCGGCCAGACCATGCCGTGCTTCGCCAAGGGCGGCCGCAATCGAACGCCCAACTGGCATGTTATGCGCGCCCTGTGTCAGCACACAAGGTGCAGCAGCGTTTAATCCCCGGTGCGTGTCATGAAACATTCACCGCGTTACTGTTGAATTGGCTTCGGACGAGGCGCATACTTGCCAAAATTCGTATAGACGTTTAGGTGAGTAATGACGGATACCGAAAAAACCATCAGCTCCGCGGAAGCCGCGCGCGCCGCATGGATGCGGGTGCTCGCGCTGGCCGCTCCCGCGGAATTGGAAGCCGCGATGCGCAAGCTGGGTACGGTGCCGAAGCCTAGTTGGTTACGGGCGCCGGAAACCGGCATGACGATGGTACAGGGGCGTAGCGGCGGCACCGGCGCACGTTTCAACCTCGGCGAGATGACCGTGACGCGCTGCGCGCTGACCTTGCCAGACGGCGAAGTCGGCGTGGCCTACGTGCAGGGCCGCAGCGCCCGCCACGCCGAAAACGCGGCGCTGGCGGACGCGCTGCTGCAATCACCACAGTGGCACGCACGCGTGCAAGACGAAGTACTGACATTGCTATTGCGCTCACGCGCGGCGCGCATGGAGCGGCAGGCGCAGGCGGTTGCCGAGACGCGCGTCGACTTTTTTACGATGGACCGTGGGAGCAATCCAGATGACTGAGTCAGCCGAGTACGACTCGGGCCTAAGCGCGATGCCGCTTGCGGTGACGGCCGGTGCATCTGTCGCCGCGTCGCAAAGGGGGTCGTTGCGCGGCCTGCAGCCCGGCTTCGCGGATCCGGTCGGCGGTGCGCAACAGACTTTCCGCGCGGCACTGCAGGCGCTGTCCCATCCAGGCCGTTGGTTCGAGAGCGGCGCGGGCGCGGCGGCATGCGGAGTCCCGGCAGGGTTGTCGCCGGCGTCGACGGCGCTGCTGCTGGCGCTCGTCGATGCGGATACGCCGCTATGGCTACCTGCCGGTGTCGACGATGCCGTGCTGCGCTTTCTGCGTTTCCATTGCGGGTGTCCGTTGGCGACGGACCCGGCAGCGGCACTTTTCCTCGCGGTCCCGGCGGGCTTCGCCGCACCCAGCCTCGCGGATTGCAATGCCGGCGATCCCGCTTATCCGGATCGATCCGCCACCTTGTTGCTCGAGGTCGAGCGTTTTGAATCGACCGCGCCGTTGGTGCTGCGTGGCCCCGGCATCGAACATACGCAGCCGTTGGCAGTGTCCGGGCTGCCGCCGGATTTCCCGCGGCAATGGCAGGCGAACCAGTCGCGCTGGCCATTGGGCGTCGATGTGCTGCTGATCTGCGGCACCGCCATCAGCGGCTTGCCGCGCACCACGACGCTGGAGAACTGACATGTACGTAGCCGTAAAAGGCGGCGAAAAGGCCATTCTCGGTTCCTACCGAATGCTCGACGACTACCGGCGCGGCGACCCGTCGGTGCCGGTGCTGACGCTTGCGCAAATTCGCAATCAGATGCCGCTCGCCGTGTCCAAGGTGATGTCCGAAGGCTCGCTTTACGACCCGCATCTCGCCGCGCTGGCAATCAAGCAAGCGGCCGGTGATCTGATCGAAGCGGTGTTCCTGCTGCGCGCCTATCGCACCACGCTGCCGCGTTTCGGTTACTCGGTACCGCTCGATACCGATCGCATGAACTTGCAGCGGCGCATCTCCTCGACCTTCAAGGATTTGCCGGGTGGGCAGATTCTCGGACCGACCTACGACTATACACAGCGGCTGTTGGATTTTTCGCTGGAAGCGCAACGTGATCCGCTGGAGGCAGCGGAGGCAGCGGAGGCAGCGGATGCGCCGTCGATGGTGGCGCAGGCCGTCTCGATGCCGCGTGTTACCGATCTGCTCGGTCAAGACGAGTTGATCGAAGCGGAAGCGATTCCGCTCGGCGATCCCGCTCCGCCCGACATCACGCGCACCGGGCTCGGCCTGCCGGCGAATCGGGCGGCTCGCCTGCAGAACCTGGCGCGTGCCGATGAAGGCTTCCTGCTTTCGATGGGATATTCGACACAGCGCGGTTACGGTAACACCCACCCGTTCGCCGCCGAGATCCGCTTCGGCGGCGTCGAGGTTGAAATATTCGTCGAGGAGTTGGGTTTCGCGATAACTGTCGGCGAAATCGACATCACCGAGTGCCAGATGGTCAGCCAGTTCGTTGGCAGCGGCACGGTAGCGCCGCACTTCACCCGCGGATATGGCTTGAGCTTCGGCTATTCGGAGCGCAAGGCGATGTCGATGTCGCTGGTTGACCGCGCGCTGCGCGCGGCCGAACTAGGCGAGGCCGGCGACTCACCCGCCAACGATGAAGAGTTCGTGCTTTATCACAGCGACAACGTCGAAGCATCGGGCTTCACCCAGCATTTGAAATTGCCGCATCACGTCGATTTTCAATCGAACCTGGAACTGCTGCGGCGTTTGCGACGGGAGCATGCCGCGCGCGGAGTTTCGGCGACGGCGTCGGAATCAGCATCGGAAGCGGTCTCACCGCCGACGGCGATGACGGCAGCGACCACGGCATCAGTAACGCCTGTCATCGCGTCAGCGGCCGCCGAGGGCGACGCCCTCACGCCCCCACAGTCGGTTCTTGAAGGAGGGCCGGCGTAGTGAACCCGGACAATCAAGCTGTCAGGTCGAGCACCCCGCTCGCGGCCCTTCCCGCGGCATCAGAAGATCTGCCGGCACGCGATGAAAACTACAACTTCGCCTATCTCGACGAATCGACCAAGCGCATGTTGCGCCGCGCCTTGCTGAAGGCGGTCGCGATACCTGGCTATCAAGTGCCGTTCGGCAGTCGCGAGATGCCCTTGCCCTACGGTTGGGGCACCGGCGGCATCCAGGTCACTGCATCGATCATCGGCCCGCACGACATCCTGAAAGTCATCGACCAGGGTTCCGACGACACCACCAATGCGATCAACATTCGTCGCTTCTTCGGGCGCGTCACCGGCGTGGCGACCACGCGCAAGACCAGCGTCGCGACGATCGTCCAGACGCGCCATCGAATCCCGGAGAGCGCGTTGCGAGAAGGCCAGATCGTGGTGTTCCAGGTACCCATCCCGGAGCCGCTGCGCTGGCTCGAACCTAGCGAAAAAGAGACGCGCACGATGCATGCACTGGCGGAATACGGTGGCATGCACGTCAAGCTGTATGAAGACATCGCGCAATACGGACATATCGCCACCACCTACGACTATCCAGTGATCGTCAACCAGCGCTACATGATGCGCCCGTCGCCTATCCCGAAATTCGACAATCACAAGCTCGATCGCAGTCCCGCACTGATGCTGTTCGGCGCCGGTCGCGAGAAACGCGTCTACGCCGTGCCGCCGTACACCTCCGTCAAAAGCCTGGACTTCGAGGACCACCCATTTACCGTCGAGAAATGGGAGCACCATTGCGCGCTGTGCGGCGCCGCCGACAGTTATCTCGATGAAATCATCGTCGACGACAGCGGCGCGCGCGAGTACGTTTGCTCAGATAGCGAATATTGCGAAGGTCGCCGGGAAGCCGCCGCGACCACCACCGGTGGTGCAGCATGAGCGCCAGCGCATTGTTGTCGGTGCGTCGGATGACCAAGACCTGGGACGGCATCCATGGCTGCCGCAACGTCAGTTTCGAATTGTTCCCGGGCGAAGTCTTGTGCGTCGTCGGCGAATCGGGTTCAGGCAAAAGCACCTTGCTGCAAGCCGTTTCCGCGCAAGTCGCGCCGGAAGCCGGCAGCGTCTGGTACGACACGCGCGAGCAGGGCTTGATCGATCTGCAGACGCTGTCGAGCGCACGCTTGCGGCTATTGGCGCGCACCGATTGGGGTTTTGTTCGGCAACATGCACGCGATGGACTGCGGATGCAGGTGAGTGCCGGGGCCAATATCGCGGAACGCTTGATGGCCGTCGGCAATCGGCACTACGGCGATTTACGCGAGACCGCGGCCGTCTGGCTCGACAAGATGGAAATCGATGTCGGCCGCCTGGACGACAAGCCCGCGGCATTTTCCGGCGGCATGCAGCAACGCCTGCAGATCGCGCGCAATCTCGTCACGCATCCGCGGCTGATGTTCATGGACGAGCCCACCGCATCGCTGGACGTTTCAGTGCAGGCGCGCCTGCTCGATTTACTGCGGCAACTGGTCAACGAATTGCAGTTGGCCGCCATCGTCGTCACGCATGACCTGGCGGTTGCGCGTTTGCTCGCGCATCGCACGCTGGTGATGCACAACGGCGAAGTGGTCGAGAGCGGGCTGACCGATCAGATCCTGGACGATCCGCAACACCCCTATACGCAGTTGCTGGTGTCTTCGATTTTGCAGAATTGACGGTGACCCACATGTCCAAAATGATCAAAGTGCGCGGCCTCGGCAAGACCTTCACCTTGCACAACCAGGGCGGCGCACGACTGCCGGTGCTGGATGCTGTCGATTTCGACGCCGCGGCCGGCGAGTGCCTGGTGCTATCCGGTCCCTCGGGCGTCGGCAAGAGCACGCTGCTGCGCTGCCTCTACGGTAATTATCTAGCCACGCATGGCAGCATCCAGGTGTTCGCGCCGACAGTCGACGGCTGCGATCGTGATGGCTGGGTCGAGATCGCGGGCGCCGCGGAACAACGCGTGCTGCAAATACGCAGCCACGTCATCGCCTATGTCAGTCAGTTCCTGCGCGTGATTCCGCGCGTGGCCACGCTCGATGTGGTGGCCGACCCGCTGTTGCAGCGTGGCGTGCCTCGCGACGCAGCGCGCGAACGCGCAGCGGTGCTGCTGCGGCGTCTCAATTTACCCGGGCGCCTGTGGTCGTTGCCGCCAGTGACGTTCTCGGGCGGCGAGCAACAGCGCGTCAACATCGCGCGTGGCTTTGTCGCCGATCATCCCGTGCTGTTGCTCGACGAACCCACCGCCTCGCTCGATGCGGAGAATCGCGATGTCGTCGTGGAGCTGATCCAGGCGGCCTGCACGCAAGGCCGCTGCCTGGTCGGCATCTTCCATGACGAGGGCGTGCGCAACGCAGTGGCGACGCGTCTGTTGCCGCTGTCGCCGCCGCGTGAGCCAAACCGTCCAGAGGTTTATGAGAACGGCGCGCCGGCTTCTGCTTCTCTGCGCACCACTGCGCAAGGCAGCGGTCTCCACGCGGTATTCACCAGCCACGAGGCATGATGTCGAAACCGCTCTATCTGACCCATGCCCGCGTGGTAACGCCCGAGCGTGTCCTGGACGACAGTTCGATATTGATTGAAGACGGCCTGATTGCCGCAATTCACGAAAGTGCGGCCTCGTTCGATGTTTCAGGAGCCGAGACCATTGATCTTCGCGGCCACACCTTACTGCCCGGCCTGGTCTATCTCCACTGTGACGCAATCCTACGGCCGCCGCGTTTCCGATGCATTTTGCAAGAAGCAGACAGTTCTCGATCGGCTTTGCAGGAAAATTTCTACTGTTTTCGTGAATCACCGACAGCGCCAGGGTTCAATGCTTCGACGAGATCAAGAAGCGCGACCGGCTTTACGAAATGGCGCTCGAAACCAGCCGCAACAGAACGCTCGCGATCGCTCGGTTGTCCATATCCCGACAATGCAAAAAAGCGCGGTGAAAGAGTCTGCTGGTGACGCAATGCATCGGCCAACTGATAACCATCCATTCCCGGTAATCCGATGTCGAGTATAGCAACCGTCGGATTGAAGTGGGTGGCGACCTGCAAGGCTTGCACAGGATCGAGCGCAGTAGCGACTTCGAATCCAGTGTCGATTAGAAACGCCTCCATCGATGCAAGTCCATCAGCGTTGTCATCAACGAGCAGTACTCGCGCCCCTTGCTGCGCTACCGCTGCAGGAGCGGACCTTGTGAGAGAGCCGGCGTTTTCATCGGCCGGCTGAGTCGCAAGCGGAAGTGTGACGATAAATTTTGCGCCGGTTCCAGGTCCGTCGCTGATCGCCACCACCGTGCCATGGTGCAACTCCACAAGATTCTTTACGAGCGCGAGTCCGATCCCAAGTCCGCCTTTCGATCGGTCAATGGTAGCTCTACCTTGTTCAAAGATACTGAACAAGCGCGGCATCAGTTCGGCACTGATGCCAGCTCCGTTGTCGGACACTGAAATCGTCATTTCGCGGCCATTGGCTCGTGCTCGAACGCTAATGTTGCCACCGACGTCGGTATATTTCGCGGCGTTGGTGAGCAAATTGCTGAACGCTTGAGTCAGTCGCGTCATGTCTCCGACAATCCGCGCGCCATCATCCACGACATCGATCGACAATGTCTGCCGGCGCTGTTCAACCAGCGGGCTGGTTGCCTCGACGGCACGCGTAAGTACCGAGCCGATACGTAGCGTTTCCAACTGAAGCTCAATTTTCCCCCGCGTTATGCGGCTGACGTCGAGCAGATCCTCCACTAAACGCGAGAGGTGAACGACCTGTCGCTCGATAATGTCATGGTATTTGTCGAAGTGTCCGCCGTTCTCGCGTTTGATTAGCTGCAGCGCTGTCGTGATGGGCGCGAGCGGATTGCGTAACTCGTGCCCGAGCATCGCAAGAAACTCGTCTTTCGCGCGACTTGCCTGTTCGCGTTCGTGGTTGACTCGGGCGGCCTGCAAGCCCGTGGCGGCCAAGGAAGCCGCAGCCCGCAGAAACGCGAGTTGTGTCACGGTCGGAAAATCCGGATTCGCCGAGCCGAACCACACGCTGCCTTGGCCGGAGCTGTAACCCATGCTCAGCCGAATCATCCAGAGCGGACCAAAAGGCGTTTGGTGGGCGACGGCCCTGCTGCCGATCGGGATCGCGTGCCACTTGTCTACGACAGCCTGCCAGACTTGAACGTCGCCTTCGGACGCTTCTGCCTCGTTCAATCGAAGACCGACGACTGCAGGCAGGTCATCGCGTAGCGGTACGTTGACGTAGGAGACATCCAGCTGCACGATCCGCTCGACCGCCTGCGTCATCAGCCGGAGGACCGTACCGCTATCGCGTCCCGCCCAGAGCGCGGGAAGAGCGAGCAGCCCCATCAGATCGCGAAGGCTGCGCTCCACTAAAGCGGCCGATAAGGACTGCGGCAAGGCTCCGTTATCTGGACGCTTAGTCACTGGCATGGTGAGCGGAAAGCGGCAGCGCCATCAATCGGTTCACAACACCTTGCCCGATTTTCGGCTTTTGAGTTCCTGCAACATTTCGGCCGGAGGCGTAAAAAACGGATTCTCTTGCACAACTCCATTAATCAGTGTCAGCGGGTGAGTCCGAAGCAGATCCATGACCATCGAACCGGAAAGCTTCGCCGTGTCATACACGCACACAGCCGGCTGGCGGTTGCGTGCCAGAACTTCGTTGACTTCAGATTCGTACTCGATCAAGTCCTCGCTCGCGGCCAGATCGTCGAAAACCCAGTTCATGTTGCCCATGATCCGCAAACGTGCAAAGCCAGCATCCCGTCCGGTACCGGTCAGATGGTCTACGACTCCCAGCATGCGGTCCTTGTTGAATTTTCCCTGCTCGTCGAAATATGCGTCCTGCCATGCGACGATATCGAGCTGTCCGCACGCTTCGCAGTGGTCCGCATCGATTCCAGATGCAGTAAGGCGCTTGCGGTGATCGTCTATTAACGCAGGGTTGACGATGTGAAGGTTTTTCTCACCATTCTCGATGGCCTGCTTAAAAAATGGATTCAACAACTCATATTCTTCATCACGGCTATTAAAAAACGCGCATACATGGAACGCGTCCAACGGAGTGCCCGCCAGCGATAGTTGGTCCATTTTTTGCCTCAATGTGGCGGAAAAATCCGCAGGTCCATCATAAACCGGGCGGCGACTACCAATGATTTTTAAGACGATTCAGCATAATAACGCGAACTTAAAGCCCGTCCGCCATGAGACGCAGAAAGCGAATTTACCGGAGCCACCAGACATGACCGATACACAAACCACGGCGCCAAGCGCTTCAGAAACGCTTACCGCTCGCCAGCAGGCTATCGTGCAGATTGCGGCCCTCGGCGCCGCGGGCGACGTCGCCAAGCTGAACACCGCATTGAACCAAGGGTTGGATGCCGGCCTGACGGTAAGCGACGCCAAGGAAATCCTTGTGCAGCTCTACGCCTATGCCGGCTTTCCACGCAGCCTCAATGCGCTCGGCGAGCTAATGAAGGTGGTGGAGGGGAGAAAGCAGCGGGGCATTCAGGACACGCCGGGCCGCGCGCCCGGTCGCGCCATCCCGCAGGGGGACGCGCTGCTCGCCGCTGGCACAGCCAATCAGACCAAATTATCGGGTGGCCCCGTCAAGGGACCATTGTTCGACTTTGCGCCCGCCATCGACCAATACCTCAAGGCCCATTTGTTCGGCGACATCTTCGAGCGCGACAACCTCGACTGGCAAAGCCGCGAGCTGGCTACGGTGAGCATGCTGTCCGCGCTGCCGGGCGCCGAATCGCAATTGCAATCACACGTGCGCATCAGCATGAACGTGGGCATCACGGCCAGCCAGTTGCGTGAGCTCACGCTGGTGTTGGCCGAGCGGGTGGACCCCGGGAAGGCCGGCCGCGCGCGTGAGGCGCTGGAGCGGCACCTGGCCACCAGGCCCGAGGCACATTGACGCGGGCGCGCTGACCGACCGTATCGGCGCCCGTCGAGCGTTTGGCTTGGGCTTGACCGTCTTCGTGGTGGCTTCTGTGGTCTGCGATGCCGACGCTGGCCGCTTTGATCACTGCGCGTTTCGCGCAAGGCGCCGGGCCGCCGAATGACTTCGGCTGATTTGATGGCGTGTGGCGGAGGCGGTGTCCGCTTAAGCGAAAAAATTGATGTGCGTTTTCAAAGGCTTGCGAGAGAGGGAATTTTTCTACCCCTGTTTGTACCCCACCAATTCTCGAATTGGGGGCAATCGCGGTCCGAATAGGTTTCGCTGCGGCCTCGAAGTCCGGTTCGTTGACGCTCGCGGTAAAGGCGTCAACCTCCGCGACAGGGCTCTACGGTTCTGATTGAGCCGAGCGATGATCTGGTGAACGTCGGCGCACAGGGTGTCGGCTTATCAGACAGCACTGATGAGGAATCCACCATGGCTCGTCGATCGGGCGATGGTGCTTCTGAACTTCAGCAAGAGATAGAACCGCTTACAAACCTTCCGTTTGTTCGAGAGCAGTGCCCAAGGCTCTGGAATACTCCGGCTCCCCGCGGTCACATCGCAGGTTTTGGGGCGGGTGATGGATGGGCAGACGATTTCATCGAATATCTCGATCAAAACCTCTGTTCACGTTGGGTCGAGTCTACTGTATTCGATTATTCGACAAATGCCGGGGGAGCGATGCTGAGGATCGAGCGTTCGCGGTGGGCTTTGTGACTGGCCTCGACTGTGTTCGCTATGCGCGCATTGGTGATGCGCCATGTTGCGCGTTCCAATATGCAGACGCAACGTCGTCGCACCTGTCCGTAATCGGCCATGAAGGGTCGTTCGCGTGCTCCTTCACTCGGGCACTTGGGCGTCCGCTCGCCCCCACTAAATGGCCGTTCATTGGTGATCATGCCGGTCGCATCATCCACCACTGCGGTCATCCCGTCGATGGAATCCTGTTTGCGGCAATAGCTGTTTCGGGGTAAGCGGACGCCTGGAAACAGCGGAAATATGGTCGTAAGGAAAGCTTATGAACGTATATGAGAGAAATAGCAGCAACTGACTCAGTTAGATAGCGCTCCGGTATTTGGCTGCCACTGAACGGAAAAAGAGCACTGCGTCCCAGAAAATTCAGGCGTTTCTTTGATCGTTTTAACAATTATCCGGTATGTCCCAGGTTTTAATTCTAGACCCCCTATATAGCGTGATAGATAACCGTCGTCTCCGTGAATGCCTAAGACTCGCGAGAAATATCCTTCTCCGAAGCGACCAAATCCATGGATGTTGACACCTTGCACATCGCGCACCTCGTCATAAATTACCGCGCCCGAATCATTGGTGACAGTGACCTGAAGCGGGACGACAACACCTGGTTTACCGTACCGTCCATCCGGATATCTCGATCCGTCGCCGACTAATTTGTAGGCTTGTTGCAAATCCGGTGTACCCATGTAATAAACGTTGAGGTAGAACTGGTAAGAGCGGTGTTCGGTTATTTTGACGTCAGCGACGATCGACGCTTGTGCACGACTGACATCGAACGGGACGTTGATGTCTTGTGGCTTTTGTGGCGCTGCAATATTCTCACTCTGCGCGGTTCGAATTATCAGCCCTCCCAAGATAAATAGGATCAGAAGCTGCGTCATCAGCTGAATGGATTTCTTCATTAAAAACAGTTTACCAGAGCATATGGTAAGAGTTCGGCAGTCGCGGCTGCTTACTGGCGAACGTTCCCTCCTTTGCCGTTCTCGGGTAGCTACCCCGCGGAATGGGCTGAAAGTCGATTGTCAGCGGTCCAATGCGGTCAAGCGAATGACCGTTGAGGTTTATAACCAGTCGTTCGGTCGGCACTAGGTTGAACGGCGGCAGCGGGTCGATCTCTGCCAGTCGCCGATAGGCAGGGACCGCCAGGAAGCGACGTTCGCTTGTAACGCGGCTGGACCTTCGAGCGTCGGTAGCACACCGAAAGCGGTCATTGAACCTGTCAGAGTCGATGGCGGTTCATCGGCCTGAGCGGCCGTTCGACAACCACATCTTTCGATGACCGGAATGGGCTGGAAAACGGTCAATGTCGGTAGCGCGTGGAGAAAATTGCTAGCAAGGCCCGCATATCGGCTCAAACCAGCGGTTCGGGCGCGTGCCGTCAGCGATCATGTTCATATCAAACGGTAAATTGAGCTCCCGACGAGGCCACGACCAGCAGCGATCTAGCGCTTGGAAGTTTGGCTTATAACAACATTGTCGTCATGAATGACGGCGCAATTCTTCAACCAGAACGGCGAATGCCGGTGAGATCTGGCGATGCTTTGGATAGTACAAGTGATATCCGGAAAAAGATGGAGACCAATCAGATAGAACTTCCACCAAGGTGCCTTCTGACAAATAAACCTGGACTCGATCTTCCATCAAATTGGCCAAACCAAGCCCCGCGAGGGCGGCCTTTACGCGAAGAGCACCATTGTTGAACGTAAGGGGACCTTTTACCCGCACCTTCATTGGTCGTCCGCCTTTCTCGAATTCCCAGGCGTAAAAGCTGCCAGGTGAATGAAGCCATTTGTTGATGCAGGCATGCTCCATCGTATCGGCAGGACTATTGGGCCTTGCGTGACGAGAGAAGTACGACGGTGCTCCGACGACGATAGCGCGCAAATCCGGCCCAACAGGTACGGCGATCATATCCCTTTCTATTTGTTCGCCTGTCGTAACCCGGCGTCAAAACGCTCAGCGACAATATCTGTCATTCCCTGATTGACCACAACTTCAATGGAGATGTCCGGATACTTGGGCACCAAGCGTGCAAGTGCGGGCCATAAGATGGACTCGGCCGCATGCTCGGTCGCCGTGATGCGAATGGTTCCGGCCGGCTTTCCTCGCAATTCCATCAAGGATGCGAGATCATTGTCGATCTTGTCGAAACTAGGCCCTAGCGAACGAATAAGGCGCTCGCCTGCCTCGGTCGGTGAAACGCTTCGGGTGGTACGGTCGGCAGACTCAGACCTAGCCGCTCTTCGAGCCTACGAATCTTGTGGCTTAGCGCGGATTGCGAGGTGGCTAGCTTGACAGCCGCGCGGGTGAAACTACGCTTCTCCGCAACGACAAGAAATGCTGCCAAATCACCAAACTCTTGGCGTCACATACATGAATCTCTAATGTAAACCATATTTCGTAATAGCATTTTTGTAATGTGTCCGTATCCCTTAACTTTGCCGAAGCAATGCGTTGAGAATCACCGCACCCAACCGGCCATATGCAGTGGCCGGTGTCAGGTGGCGTGATTTACACCCGCTTGCCAAGCTTTAGAGATAAGTAACGGAAACATAAATATGGAGCAAAAAAATGACGACATGGATAATCACTGGGTGTTCGACCGGCCTAGGACGGGCTTTGGCGGAGACCGTGCTGAAGCGGGGATGGAACGCCGTAGTTACTGCGCGCGACGTATCGACCATCCAAGATTTCGCAACTTCGTTTCCAGGTACTGCCCTCACGTTGGCAGTTGACGTGACGGATAGCCAGACGATTACAAATGCTGTGAAAATTGCTGAAGAAAATTTTGGCAGCATTGACGTGTTGGTGAATAACGCCGGCTATGGATACCGAGCAGCAGTAGAAGAGGGTGACGAGGGCGACGTCGACCAGTTGTTTGCAACCAACTTTTTTGGTCTCGTCGCCATGACCAAAGCGGTACTGCCAGGTATGCGCAAACGGCGCTCCGGTGCGATCGTCAACATTTCATCGACTGCCGGGCGTATGTCGCAGCCGGGCTCCGGCTATTATTCTGCTACGAAGTTTGCTGTTGCTGGAGCTTCCGACGCACTTCGCAAGGAGGTCTCCCCCCTTGGCATTTCGGTCATCGTCGCCGAACCAAGCGGATTCAGGACCGACTTTGCCGGCCGGTCTTTAAAACAATCGACCACAGTGATTGACGACTACGCCGGGACCGCAGGCTTGCGTCGCAAAGAACACGATCGCTCCCATGGCCATCAGGCTGGAGACCCGCATCGTGCTGCAGAAGCGATAATTCAAGCGGTCCAAAGCCCAAAACCTCCAGCTCGGCTGCCCCTTGGTCGCGATGCAGTGAAGCGTATCCGGGCTGAGCTTCTGACTCATATTGAAGAGATCGATGCTTGGGCGGAAGTCGGAGAGAGCGCGGATTTTCCCGAAGGCTCGTCTGTCTAGCATAATGGAGCACCGTACTAGACTAGACCTCAAGATTTCAACTGGTACCAAGTAAATTTCGGCGGCCCATAGGAATTGCGTAGCTTCTTGACGAGGCGACTCGTGATGTATCCGATGTCGAAGAATCGCCAGGATGTGAGCACCTCAGACATAGCCGGTGTTTATCGGGCAGGTCGACATCGGGACTGAAAAATACGCGATCTGTTCCGGCTCAAAGCACAACTCACCTTGCTATGACTGTTGTGAAGCAGAAACCAGTCGTCCGCTGCCGAGTGTGCCAATGACCGGAATGGCCGACAACGCGCCATCGATTTCGACCATCAGAATGCCCGTTCTACTTTGAGAGCGGCCGCATGTGTCTATTTGTCCAGCGATCTTCTATAGTTCGACGTACTAAAGGTCATCGCGTAGCGGCTTAAGAGATGGCGCTTGCGCTGCAGGCGTCGAATCCTCGTTTGCCTTCTTCGCTACGAGCGTTTCGTCGTCCCGAGCGCACCGCGCGTATCTCTCGCGATACCGAGATATTGCGAAGCATCTACTTCTAGCAACCGCTGGAAGATGCCCAGATTTCTCATGAATAGCAGGCTGCCTGCGACTGTCTATAAAACGCTATCGACCGTTCATTAAACGCTTCCGCTTAAGGCGACCGCTATCCGATCTCCCTGTTTGAACACATCAATGTCGACAGTCACATGATGGATCACAACCTCTGGCATTTTCGCTTTCCCCTTACCCTCGCGCAATTGCACGAACCCACTGGCAACGAGCTTATTGAGCGTCCTACTGACATTGGGTTCGGCACGATGCGCCAACTGCGCCAACGCTGCGATAGATTCCGGTTTGTGCTTGTCTATCAGCGCCAGCAATTTCCGATTGTCAGGCGTAAGCAGCCGAAGAATGGCCTCGGCCGATTCATAGGACACCTTTCCCGCGTCGTGCGGCGCCTTGCGTTCGCCGCGTGCCACCGCCAGCATTTCCTCTTTCAATCCCTGTATCGATTGAATCTTCGCTTTCATTTTTCGTCCTGTCGCTCTTCAATCATCACGAACGGTATATCCAAACGCCTCAGTGTTTTCTCGACCGCAGAAAAATAGTCCTCGAACAATTGTTCAACGCTAGAAAACGCATAGGGCCGACCCTCATCTTCGCTTGTGCGGTGCCAATGATCTGACGCCGCCGGCGGCTTAACAAATCGGCCGCCTTTATGTGCCACCGGATGCGCATTATCGAAACCCAATAGACGCTGCCCGTTGGGAGCATGCAGCGTGAAGGAGTAAGCGACCCCGTGAGGCACGCATCTAGATTTCGCGACTGCACGCACTTCAAATCTCAAGAAATGCCCACTTGTTAAAACATGGTTCCTGCCGTCATAGGCCAAGAACCATTCGAGTGCGTATTCGGGTAAATCCATACTGTCCTGTGGTGAGATGATAGCATGCAGCTTTTGCCGCGCGTATTGACCTCGAGTGAAATCACAAAGGACGCGCGTTCGCTTTTTTAAAATTGCGGTCGCGCGCCATGAATACTTCGAGCATGTGCGGGATCAGAGTCGCCGCATCGACGGCTTTACCGTAGGTCTGGGAATGGAGCGCCGCGTATCGATCGAGATCGGTCTTGAGCGTCTCGGAGCAACTGATCGTGAGCTTTACGATGGCCGTGCTGGGCAGCGGACCAAGGCGAAGCGATGGCATTGTGTCGGTCATTAGTTTGCACCTGATGTGACGAAAAGCGGTTGATACGGACGCAGGACAAGATCTTTGTTCACCATGACTCGCATGGGGAAGCCAGGTCGCACGGTCAACGTCGGCTGCACGTCCAGGTTGCGTCGTGTGAGTTCCTGGCCGACATGATTGGCGCTGTCCTGAAGACTGTCTTGAAGCGCAACGACGACATCGGAACCGTCGCTGTGTCTGCCTGACGTTGCCAATTCGGAAGAAACGCCTAGCAACGACGAAACGGCAATGCCAGCTATGATTCGGCTCCAGTGCCGGTCCACACCGTCCTCAAGTCCCGCATATCCGGCTGAGTCGATACCGGGCAGTTTGTCGAGATCGACAGAGGATGTGTCGGGCATGATTAACCGAGTCCAAACGAGCAGGGCGCGCCGCTGCCCGAATGAGACCTTGCTGTCGTAGCGCCCGATCAACCGAGAACCCTGCGGAATGATCAGCGAACGGCCAGAGGCGGTGTCATAGACTGGTTCTGTGACCGTCGCGATCACTTGTCCTGGCAAGTCGGAATTGATGCCGGTTACCAATGCAGCCGAGATAACGGTACCGGCCATGACGGTGTACGGCGGCGCGCGAGGTTTGAGATCATTACGGCCGTGGGTAGCAGAGTCTTTGGTCCGCCGGGAGAAACGGTCATCTTCATCCCGAAGTTTCGGTGTCGCGGTCGAGGGATTCGTTGGCGACTCGCCGCGTGAATCATCGCTCAACGGTTCAAACGGATGACCAGAGCCACCGTGCTGGGTAAAACCTCCATCGGTATCGGTAGATTCCCCCTGCGTCAATCTCGCCGATCCGCCGGTTCGAAAGAACACCGACGAGTGTGCAGCTGCGTCAGCATCACGCAGTCGGGCAATCGCCTCATCCGGCGTCGATTCGCCGGTTGAATAGCTCTCGCCATCGCGCGCCGCTCGTAGCATTGGCTCGCCCCAGTCGCCCGGTAGTGGGGCCCCGATCACCGGAACGCTTGCTGCAGCCAAGGTCGACGGATCGGGCCGCGCTACGACCTTCGAATAATCGGCGGGCAGCCGTTCGAGGTCTTCGCTCTTCGCAACGCGATCAACGTTGTAAAGCTCCGGCTGTCCTTCGGCGACGTGCAGGGGTCGCGGCCGCAGTCCCCACAGCGTCGCTCCAAATATCGCGAGTGCCAGCGAGACCTGCGAGGGTGACGTCGATAGTGAGCAGGGCGCTGCTCAGATGAGAAATCTCACTACCGAGCAAGCCGAATCCCGAATCGATATATCTTGAAAAAGTATCGAGAAAGCGATCGATGATGCCGGCGTCAACCATGACCTTCGTGCTCTCAGGAGTTGGCATCATCAGACCGCGACTTCTCGTCCGGCCGTTCGCCGAAGAAGCGACGCCGAAATGCTTCTCGGGCTGCCGTGCATACTTGATCGCTGACACTCGCTCGGTCGAGACGACATTTCTCCATGATTTGCCTGATTCGCGTCGGATTTGAGACGAGCGAATCTGCGGTATCGCTGGGAGCTCCTTGACCACAGGCCGCCAGGACCACCACGGAACAAAGCGCGATCGTTTTCCTTTTCAAAATTCTTCTCCTTAATTGCCGTAAAAGTTGACCGGCTGTTGTTGATAAATCTGATCTTTGCGGTAGAAGCGCCGCCTGATTTCCCTGGCGCGCGCGTCCACGGAGACGAGCCGAGCTTGTTCGAGTGCAAGGGCGCGGCCCTGGGTAATCTGCAACTGCTGTGCTTGAATCGTCTGTTGCGCCTGTAGCGCGAGCAGTTGATTGGTCGCCTGGGTTGCTTGCAGTTGACCGACCGCGGACTGACTGCGCTCGATCAGCCGTGTGAGCGTGGCCGCATCCCGGGACGAGTTCTGTGCAACTTGCGCTTGCACCCGAGCAGCGGTGCGCAAGGCCTCTCGGGAGTTGCGTTCTTGTTCGCGAGCGGCGTTCGCCATCTGAACGCTAGTGGCCGCGCCGTCGTAGTCATCTGGGTAGAGGCGCGCGAACTGTTGGTCCATGCGCGACACCTCATATGCCAAGCCGCCCGCCTCCTGCATCAGGCGATCCGTTGTCGCGAGCGTCGTGCGCAGCTCCGCGAGCACGTTGAAATCGAGTCGCTTTAGATTGCGCCCTTGGTTAACGAGCATCAGCGCCTGGTTTTGTAGTTGCTGAACTTGGTGATTGATCTGCTCAAGCATGCGCGTTGCCGTCAGCAGGTTCTGCTTGAAATTGTTTGGGTCGAAGACGACGAAGGCCTCTGCGGACGACGTCAAGGTGATTCCTGTCAAAGCTAAGACGACAGTAGCAACGGAAAAGCGAGTCTTACTTCTCATGAGGCATCTCCTCGAAGCGGGGAAATTTGGCCAATAACCCGGCTGCCCATTGGATGCCGCGATGGTTTAGCCATGCTTCAGGGAATCCGGATGGCGACACCGCACTGAGTAACCGGCCAATGTGCTGCTGGTCCCCGGGTGTCGAGGCACCGGCAAATGCCAGGGCTACGGGTCCTAGATCCAGCTCGAATAGCCGATTGCCAAGACGCGAATGAAAGTAGTAGTCGCGCTTCGGCCGCGCATGGGCCACCATTTCGATTTGTCGGTCATTTAAGCCAAATTGCCGATACGTCGATCGGGCTTGTGGCTCCTGCGCGTGAGGATTTGGCAGAAAGATTCGGCTCGCGCAGCTGTCGACGATCGCCGGAGCGATGGTTGACTCAGCGATGTCGGATAGCGACTGCGTCGCAAAGATGACCGAGACGTTTTTCTTGCGCAGTGTTTTCAGCCATTGACGAATGCGTGCCGCAAATACTGGCTCGTCCAGAAACAACCACGCTTCGTCGAGTACCATCAGAGTCGGCGAGCCATCGAAACGCTGTTCGAGACGGGCGAACAGATAGCCAAGTACCGCGAGCATCGCGGCCTTGCTTGGCATGAGCTCTTCCATCTCAAAAGCCTGTACTCGTGAATCGCTGAACTGCTCAAAGTCAGCGTCGAGCAGCTTGCCGTATGCGCCGCCGAGCAGGTAGGGTTGCAGCGCCTGCCGCAAGTGATTCGATTGCAGTAATGTCGAAAGACCGGTCAGCGTGCGCTGCTCTGTCGGAGCGGCCGACAGACTCAATAATGCGGACCAGATCGCATCCTTTTCGGCGGGACTGACATTGACGCCTTCGTATATCAGCCTCGCTTCAAGCCATTCGGCAGACCAGGCCCGATAAGCTTCATCATCGATTCCCGCCAAAGGCTGGAAGGCTAGATCGCCGTCAGTGGTGAGTGCGTGATGCTGGCCGCCGAGGCCGAGAACCGTGCAGCGCATCGATCGGCCTGTCTTGAAAACAAAGACTTGCGAGCGCGGATAGCGGCGAAATTGCATGACAAGCGTCGCGAGCAGCACCGATTTGCCCATGCCGGTCGGTCCAACGACCAAGGTGTGGCCGACATCGCCAACATGTGTCACCAGTCGGAATGGTGTCGAGCCGTCGGTACGTGTGACCAACAGCGGCGGTCCGTCTAGATGTGCGTTTCGTTCAGGACCGGCCCAGATTGCCGAAACTGGCATCAGGTGCGCAAGATTCAGCGTTGAGACGATCGGCTGGCGGACATTTGCATAGACGTTGCCTGGTATCGAGGCGAGCCACGCCTCGACAGCATTCAACGTCTCAGGAATCGTCACGAACCCGCGACTCTGAACTACGCGTTCGACGGCGAGCAGCTTTTCTTCTGCTGTCGCGCTATCAATATCTGAGACAGTGACGGTTGCAGTCAAATAACCGAATGCGATCTGATCACTGCCCAGTTCCTGTAGGGCGGCATCGGCATCTGTCGATTTGTTCGCCGCATCGTTATCTACCAAAGGGCTTTCTTGTTGAAAGACGGTTTCACGTAAGAGCGCAACCACGCTTTTGCGCTTCGCAAACCATTGGCGGCGCAAGCGTCGCAGTTCGCCTTCCGCATCGGACTTGTCGAGCGCGATGAAGCGGGTAACCCACCGATATGCGAAACCCAATCGATTCAAGTCATCCAGTAGGCCAGGCCAAGTGGATGTTGGGAACCCTTTGACCGTCAGCACCCGAAGATGCTGCTTGCCGAGCCGCGGCGAGATCCCGCCGGTCAGTGGTTCATCGGCGAGCAGTGCGTCGAGGTAGAAAGGTTGTTCAGGGACAGTCACACGAATTCGCGTGCTGGATATCGTGCCGTGTAAGTAACTCAGCGTTGCTTGGTCGTCGAGCCAATTCATCTCTGGCAGTGCGCTGCCGAGCAGGCCAGACATACGCTCGCTTTCAGCGATGAACACTTGTAATCGCTCTCGCCAATCCACACCGCGCACGGTTGTGTTCTCATACAAAAGAGCTGCAGCATGCGCCTTCGATTCTTCTGGTGGTTGATAGAGCAGCGTGAGGTAATAAACGCTCTCAAAATGACGACCGCGTTGCTCGAAGAGCGAGCGACGTTCTTCGTCGACAAGCCAGGAGAGAGGCTCGGGAAACGAAGATGTCGGATAGCTAGTCGCTTCGTGCCGTTCCGCTTCGATAAACAGCGCCCAGCCGGACCCACACCGACGGAGTGCGTTGTTCAACCGCGCGGCGGTCGCGACGAGTTCACCTTCAGTGGAACTCTCCAGATCTGGACCCCGAAAGCGTGCCGTCCGTTGAAAGGAACCATCTTTATTCAGTACGACGCCCGGGGCGACTAAACCGGCCCAAGGCAGCCAATCGGCTAGCGACGTCGGACGTTTGCGGTATTCATTCAGGTTAAGCATTGTCTGTTCGAACTTTCGGCTTATACGTCCAGCAACGACGGGTATTTGATGTGTCGCGCGAAGACACTCATAAAGTCGGTGTCGACGCGCGTGGCCCATACGGCTAGCGAATGACCGACCAGCCAAAGCACGGCACCAGGAAGCCAGAGTTGCAAGCCCAGCCCCACCGCGGCAGCCAAGGTGCCATTGACGATTGCGACCGTTCTTGGGACGCCGGCCAGCAGCACAGGTTCGGTCAGGGAACGGTGCAAGGGCGCTTCGAAGCCCGGAGCGATATCTGCCGTTGTCGTGGCATCCATCAAAGCAACGCTCCGCCAGCGAAACCGAAGAAAGAGAGGAAAAATGACGAAGCGGCGAATGCGATAGAAAGACCAAAAACGATCTGTACCAACTTGCGGAAGCCGCCGCTGGTATCGCCGAAGGCAAGCGCCAATCCCGTCGTGATGATGATGATCACCGCGACGATGCGAGCGACGGGTCCTTGAATTGATTCAAGTACTGCTTCCAGCGGCGCTTCCCAAGGCATGTTCGAGCCGGCCGCCCGCGCGGCAGGAACAATCGCAAGACACAGCAGGATGGCGATTGCCGAGGACGATGTGACAAACGAGGTGGCGGCACGATGATGTGTGCGACGATTCAAGCTCATTGAGCGTTTCCTTAGAAAGCGTGGATAGAAGATGGGGAGCGGTCAGAGTTCGAGGCAGCGACCATAGCGTCGTCCAATTCGTAGCCATCGGAGCACGATCCCGTGACGCGCGATATGGCCTTAACCCGCCGAACGCGGCCTCGGCCTGAGAGAAAAACCACGACGTTGATTGCATCGGCGATCAGAGCTCTCGGCGCTGTCAACGCGACCTCAAGTATTAGCTGTTCAAGCCGAAGCAAAGCGCCGTGAGCCGAGTTGGCGTGAATGGTGGCGACGCCACCTGGATGACCGGTGCCCCAAGCCTTGATGAGATCGAGTGCTTCGCCGCCGCGCACTTCACCGATCACGATGCGATCCGGACGAAAGCGGAGCGTTGAACGCACGAGTTCGGACATCGTGACGACGCCGGCCGCCGTACGTAGCGGGACGTGGTCGAGTGCGGCGCACCGCAGTTCGACCGTATCTTCGATCAGTAAAACTCGGTCACCGGTCGTCGCAATCTCGTCTAGCAGTGCATTGGCAAGAGTGGTTTTGCCGCTACTGGTACCGCCAGCAATTAGGATATTGAGACGTGAGCGAATTGCCTGTCGCAAAAAGCCGGCTTGCGCCCCAGACAAGATGCCGTCCGCTACATAGTCGTCCAGGCGAACCGCTCTGATTGCGCGTTTGCGTATGGCAAATGCCGGGCCGGACGCGACGGGAGGTAACGCTCCTTCGAAGCGTTCCCCAGTTTCAGGAAGTTCCGCTGTGATGATTGGCTTGCCCGCGTGAACTTCGGCGTGCACGTGTGCGGAGACAAGTCGAATGATTCGTTCACCATCGCTGGCAGAGAGCCGAACATCAAGCGCCGAAAGTCCGGTGGAGAGGCGGTCTACCCAAAGCGATCCATCGGGGTTGAGCATCACTTCCACGACATCCGGGTCGTCAAGTGCCTGGGCAATGGTGGGGCCCATCGCGGTACGCAACATCCGCACTCGCCGTTCAAGTGTCGCAACGCCTGCGTTAGTTGTTGTAGTGATCATGCTGCATCTCCTTGTGCGGATTCATGGGACGAATCCGTCGTTTGGTCTCTCGTAGATGGTTTGGACGGTTGCGGATAAACCTCTTCGCGTACCGACGTAGCCAGTCCTGGTCCGCGCGCAAGTTGCCGCACCAGGTGTTCCACGAACTGCGCATAGCGCGCGCGGCCCTGTGCGCGGGCAGCGTCTTGATGTGATTCCGGTACGGGAATGCTGACGGTGAGGAAATAGCGAACAAAGAGCCCAATCGTTTCAATCAGAATGTGCTGATCGCGCTCCAGTCCGTCGAATTGCCGCGATAGGCGGTCCAGTCGACGCATGAGGACCGCTTCGCGCTGATCGCCCCCTTCTGGAAGCAGCCAGGAGGCGAGCGCGGCCGCGAGAATGGAAGATTTCGAGACACCTTTCATTGCGGCGACCTGTTCCAGGCGCCTCGCATGCTCCGGTTCCAAATAAATATTGAGACGGGTTCGGGTCATAGCGGAAGGTCGTCAATAACGTTGAAGTTGCTAGATGCGTTCGACGAGCTTTGGTCGGGATGTTTGGCGGCTGTTTTGCACGGCTTCTTTGTCGACAGGTCGTCGTCCAAATACGTCGGGTCGCAGCGTGCGGAGTCGGAAGTAAAAGCAACTCCGTCGCTAAACTCTTCGCCCTCGGTTTCCGTGATGTCGGCATCGATATCTGCTCCGTTCGCCGCATCGGATTGAACCAATGTCGGTTCTGGAGGACGGGATCGCTCGCTCCAGTCATCAGAGCGCCGAGCTGGCACATCGCGATAGGGACCGTCTGCTAGCGACGGTGGAGCGCAGACTCGTTCACGGAATGCGGCATCGGTGAAGTAGCGGATTTTCTTGGCCCTCACAGGTGGATGCCCTGACACCATGACAACCTCATCGCTGGCGGGCAGTTGCATGACTTCGCCCGGCGTAAGCAGCGGACGCGCTGATTCCTGCCGCGTCTCCATCAAATGGCCGAGCCAGGGTGCCAAGCGGTGTCCGGCGTAGTTGCGTTGCACGCGTACGTCGGTGCCCGTTCCTAGAGCATCGGAAACACGCTTTGCGGTGCGTTCATCGTTGGTCGCGAACGTCACGCGGACATGGCAGTTATCGAGAATCGAGTGATTCGAGCCGTAGGCGCGATCGATCTGATTGAGCGACTGAGCGATCAGGAAGCTTCGCAGGCCATAACCCGCCATGAAGGCAAGCGCACTCTCGAAAAAATCGAGTCGTCCAAGCGCCGGAAATTCATCGAGCATCAGTAGCAAGCGATGACGTCGATCGATGCCATCAGCGCCATCGAGTGACTCGGTCAATCGGCGGCCGATCTGATTGAGCACCAAACGGATCAGCGGCTTTGTGCGGCTGATATCTGAGGGCGGGACCACCAGATAGAGAGAGACAGGGCTTTTTGCGGAAACGAGATCTGCGATTCGCCAGTCGCAGCGCGAGGTGACGTCGGCTACGGTAGGATCGCGATAGAGTCCCAAAAAGCTCATCGCGGTCGACAACACGCCAGAACGTTCGTTGTCGCTTTTGTTCAAGACCTCCCGGGCGGCCGATGTCACGACCGGGTGAGGACGGTCGCCGAGATGCGGCGTCGTCATCATTTGGCTAAGCGTTGACTCGAAGGTATTCGCAGGATCCGAGAAGAAATTGGCGACGCCGCGTAGCGTCTTGTCCGCTCCGGCGTACAGAACGTGCAGGATTGCGCCGACCAGGAGCGCATGACTGGTCTTCTCCCAGTGATTGCGCCGTTCCAATGCCCCTTCGGGGTCGACCAGAATGTCTGCGATATTCTGGACGTCACGGACTTCATGCGTTCCCTGTCTAACTTCCAGTAGCGGGTTGTAGCGCGCCGAACGCAGGTCGGTTGGATTGAACAGTAGGCAATGCGAGAAACGCGAACGCCAGCCGGCGGTCAACTGCCAGTTTTCACCCTTGATGTCGTGGATCACGGCGGAGCCTGGCCACGTAAGTAGCGTTGGCACGACCAGTCCGACGCCTTTTCCGGAGCGCGTCGGTGCAAACGCCATGACGTGTTCCGGACCGTCGTGACGCAGATACACAGATTGGTTACGTTCGATGAGTTGGCCGAGGAACACACCTTCAGGCCGGGTTAGTCCGGCCGAACGGACCTCTCGGCGAGACGCCCAGTGCGATGAGCCGTAGGTGGTGGCGCGCAGTGATTGCCGGCCGCGCCACAGTGAACTACCGAGCGCGACTGCAATGGCTATCGGTCCGGTAGACGCCGCGATGACACCGCCGCGAGCAAACACGGCAGGCGCATAGGCATCGAATTTGTACCACCAGTCGAACAGTGCCCAGGGATAGTAGACAGCGTGGCCGGCGGCCCAGAACCAGGGCTGACCAAGGCGTGACTGAAAATCCAGCGCAGCCGCAGTCCATTGGGTCGCGCCCCATACGCCGCAACCGACCACCCCGCAAATAGCAGCTACTTGACCTAGATGCACGCCAGACGGCATTGCTCCTCCCGCTTACTTCAATGGCGCACGTGGCTTGAATCAGTGCGTTCGGAAAGCGGGAAGTCTGGCGGCACGTCCGATTCTGACCAACCCGCTGGGTACAAGCCGGGCGTAGCAAGCGGGTGAAGCGCCAGTCGCGAGGCAATGGCGACTCGCCGTCAACCACGCTGAAATGCTTAACGGCATCCTCACGAAGGTCGGCGACGTGTCTTGCCAGCAAGTGTTACAGCCGTCGAGCGATGGAGAAACAAGAAAGTCGGACGGATTTAGCTAAGCTGTATGGGGGAAGTTAAACGGAAGTGCTTTTCAGTAACTCGCGATAACCGCAAACCATTGAATGGCGTGCGGCGCGAACCAATCGTCGGACTCGTGCGCGGAGGTCACTGTCGGGGTGCCACCCCGTCAGAACTTCGTCTGCGCCAAATAAAGCTTCCGCAACTTGTTTAAGTGATGCACCGGCCAAGCTGGCATCGAGAGCTTGCAAAGCGTGCATGTGGAAGAGGGCGCTTCTGTCGGGGCGCTCGCGGGCGCCCCAGCCGTCGGCGACGCTGCTGGCTAGAGATCGCTGATGCTTCATCAAAAGCTTCCAGACTCGGCTCATGCAGCGGCCGGCGGGAATCGAGTACGCGAAGGGTACATTCCACGCAACATCTCGTGTCAACGCGAACCGGACGGTCGAGGCACAAAGGTCACTGGTCAGCAGCAGGCGAGCGCCGTCATGAAGCAGATGCTTTTTGCCGGGTATGCGCCAAAGATCGAAGGTATCCGCTTCACTATGGGCGTCCGATAGCGCGTGTATTTCGACGATCGACGGAGATGGAGTCGTCCACATCGGACGCGCATCTAATGCGTCGAGATAAGGGCTTTCGAAGGCGTGAAGACCCCATCGTTCAGGTGATTGTCTTGCGTCGGCCACGGCGTGCCAGTCATGCTGGTAATCGGGATTGCGCCGGAGGTACTCCCAAGCGAGGGAAAGCTGGTCCAAGTGGACAACGTAAAGGTAACCCGCTGACGGCGCCAGTCGGTGATGATGCGCTTTCTCACGACACTTCCTTCAGTGATACGTAAAGGGTTGCCGCGGACTTCTGCGTATTCCATTTTGTGGAAAAAGCAAACGATTGTTGTTCGCCGTGATGGGGCCGGCGATGTGCGACGTAACGAGTGCTGCACATACTGGATTTTGGTCGCAGACGGCCAATGTTCTCAGTCCGCGGGCAACTATCGTCGCGATACACCGGGCGATTTTGATCAATCAGACGGTTGTGAATTCGCGCGCTAGGTTGATGGCGGTGTTTTGCGGCGTGTCGTGCCGCATTATTCGGAGCGAAATATGTGCTTCAGAGCTGCGTTTTTCGAGTAGTTCTCGCATTGATAGACTGGCCTTTGAGACGGAAAATTTGGTTTCCTATGTATAGTTAGGAAAACGTCTGGATGCATTCCTATCTGTCTCCACTTCGTTGACTAGCGAATCGACGGCTCGTTACGATTCTTTTGTCGCCGTAAAACGCGACCGGGCTTGACGGCCCGATGCTCTAGGGGCGCAGCCACCACTTGGCTGCGCTTCTTCTCCTCGTACGCCTTCTATGGTGGGCGCTGGTGAGAGGCCTTCGGGTCTGCCGTTCCTAGAGCACGGTCCGTCAACTCGTCATGCGCCTGCCACCCCTCTTTGCGGTGGTAGGACGACACGCAAAAATGAGGAATCCACCATGGCCCGTCGATCACGCAATCGTGTACAGAAATTTGAACACGACATAGAACCGCTCACAAAGCTTCCATTTGTCCGTGAGCAGTGCCCCAAGCTTTGGAATACTCCGCCGTCCCGCGGTCACATCGCAGATTTTGAGGTGGGCTATGGATGGGCGGACGATTTCATGATGTATCTCGACCGAAATCCAATTCACGTCGGGTCGGGTCTGCTGTATTCGATTATTCGACAAATGCCGGTGGGCGATGCCGAGAATCGGGCCTTTGCGGTGGGGTTTGTCACGCGTCTCGAGGAGACGATGCATGCGCTGCGCTCATTGATGAGATGTCGTATTTCGCACCTCGGCGCGCGTGCTGATTGATAGTGCGTACGCCGGCGGGCGGGTGAAATTGGACATAGTCGACTCTGAGAAAGTTGGTGTCGCGTCGAGCGAGGGTGAGCAACGAGCGCTTGCCCTGGCGATATTTATGGCAGAAGTGGCTCTGGTCCTAGTTCAGGTCATTGTTTTCACCCATGACCTTGCTTTCGCGAATGATTTGGCCGAAGAAACGACACGAGATTGGTTGTGGCCATACTGCTGAGCGTGCGACGTCGCAAAGAGCGAGCTGACTTGAGTTGCCCCCGCGGTGGGAAGAGAGCGTATTAAACGAGACCGTCGTCCGCTTCCGGCCAGGTGTCAACTTAGCGCTCATGTGCCGCCGTCGTCGTCGATGTGCCGCACGGGGGTCAATTACAAAGCCGCGGGTAATGCTTGTAATTCGTCGCTTAGGCGACACCCACCGACGCAAATACGTTGCCCCCGGCTGACGAATCGAAGACCAACGTTGAGGTTGCTCGCAATCTATTCATGGCGCGGCGAAACCTTGATGATGAGATCGACAAGCGTCGGTCGCCGCGAAGCGACGGAGCGTGCCATAGCCCTCATGCAACACGGCGGTACGCATCGACCGATTTCCTGGCAATCGGGCTTGGCGACAACTCATCGGATTGGTCGAATCGTTGCGGCCACTCTCATATCTGGGTCAGACATCTGACCGATGTGTCCTCAAGGTCGCCATTATCGATCGTTGCACCCAGGGCCGGATCAGGGTCGGAAGAGGCCGAGTAGCAATGGCGGTAATCGGCCATCTCCGGCCACTCGTCGATAATCCATTGCGGACGTTCGAGCGTCCCTTTTTGTCCAAGCAGCAGTTATTCGCGAGTTCTCTGCAGGCGTTGTAGACTTCTTTATATCGACAGAAACTAAATCTTGGATCGTGAGTACCAAATATGCGTCCCTTAGTCTATCGCTCGTTCACTTTCGCGCTTCTTGTTATTGCCCCCATCGCAGCGTTCGCCGCAGACGCTGCATCGTCATCGCCAAATGTCACCTTATCCGTCGATAAGGACCTTGTCACGCTACTCAAATGTGCAGTGTGGGCTGGTGGGATCTTCATTGCAGTATTTGCTTTTTTTAGCGTCGCGTTTTTCGGCGTAGACGTTCGTAAGGCACGCTCTGCATTGATTGACGCACAAAAGGAGACACGTGATCTCCTCAAGGAACTGAAAGTCGATTTCGAAGCGATGAAAGATTTGAAGGAAAAGCTCGAGCAACTTGGCGCTCAACTGGAAGAAGGCTCAGAATCGAATTCAGAAACCGATACGTCCAACGATAGCGCCAATCAAATACCGGCTCAATCGTCTTTCTCAGCGCCAACAGGGCGGTCCGACTCGGATCTTATTCGCGAGGTGATCCAGTCTAGCACTTACGACTGGACGACCATCGGGAGGGTCGAGAAGCGGACCGGGTTATCCCGCGATGTCATTCTCGAAGCTGTTCGCAAAGCGCCAGACATGGAGATATCCACGGGCAAGAAGACGATGGACTTCATCTTTCGATCCAAGTCGACCCGCTGACGATTCGGTTTGACGGCGCAAGCAGAGACGGCTGGACCCAAGATGCAGACTTTGACGAAATCAAATAATGGAAAGGCCGACATATCTCAGAGCGGAATTGAAGGCACGCGACATAACCGACCCCTTTGGTTGGTTGACCGTCCAGAGTCGAGTGTGGAAGTTACAGAGAACGAACTTCGCCGGGCCACTCGCTTTATGTTATTAATAGTCGTGTCGTGGGGTGAATCGATAGTGGATTGCGATGTATTCATACGCTCGATTCAAAGCCACTTCCATATCCGATAACGCAATTTTTAACTGTTCGTCGAAAAAAGCGATGTTCATCTCACCCGCATGAACAAAGGCATTTCGGCCCTCAACCAAGCGCTCTATCGAGTCGAAAAGAGAAATCTTCCTTCGACGATATGGCTTACGCATTGCCGCAGCGAGATCAAGCTTTTGATCAAGTAAGCGAAAATTTTCGGCTATCGAACTTGGGCGCTGGAACGAAAAACTCTCTGCGACAATCCGTTCCATTGGCTGAGACCCAACCGCAATCTCCTCGAGATCATTGTGACCGAGGCGTGCTCGCTTAAGCGTCACCTCGCGTTGAGATGAATACTTTAGACACGCGGTAAACGTAGCTCGAAAGTATTCTTCCCACACCGCGATCATGAAAGGTAATAACAGATTGTTCGAGATTAGTCTCGGGTTGTATTCGTTGGCAAAATGAAAACCGGTTGAGGCGTTACGCGCATTTGCTCCAGCGAAGGTCCGACTCATAAGGTAAACGTGTGCGCGTCCAATCCCGTTGTGAAAGCGCCAACGTGCCAGATAACAACCTTCAGACAGGGGCATTGGCGGCAATCCTTGAGCTCTCCAACACCGGTTGTTCCCGGCGTCGGTCCTGAAATGGCCATTAAAAAGATCACGGAGCATTTTAATGGTCCTGTTTTGCTGAACAAGGTCCCAGTAGCTTCGGCTTGCCGACGTTCGTGTCGTCACTTTTATAGCATCTCCAGCCCGTTGATATATGTCCAATGTGATTCCGACGAAAGACCGATAGTCATCCTCGTCGTACCAATAGAACGCACCGACTCGACCGGGTACCTTCAGCCCATCGTTAATCTTCTTATATCCTAGTAACAACACTACGTCGACGACTTGAGATAGCCGTATGGAATTTGGAAGGATATTTTCTGACTCGTAAGACATGCTGTACCAGCAGGATAATGAGGTTCGGAAAGGATACCCGACAAGTGTAAAAGTTCGATATGCTCTAGAGTCTCTCGGCGCGAGCGAATAATCGGAGGGATTTAAGAACAGACATCGCCGTTTAGATGCCTCGATGGCGTCACACTGACGTCCGCTATGTCCGATCATTTCGCAAATGCCCGTGCTGAGCGACCGCTCGACGCCGATTCCTGCCTTTGCCGACTAGCGGCTCGATTGGCAGCAACGGGTCGATATGCGCCCGACGAGTCCGGCAGCGCACGGCCACAAGCGGTCGTTGGCGACAGACTGTTTTGGATAGGCTACATCAGTGCGTGTCTCGTGCGAGTCACGAGCGCCTGAAGCAATGAAGCGCCTGTCAGCTCCATCGAATGCCGAACCTGCTGTCTCTTACTGCTTTGGGTCAAGCCACAAGGGATGCAAAGGCGCCGAGGTACGGCTTGATTGCGGCGACGACAGCGGCGCGCGCATCAGTTCTCGCAAGGCGAACCACGAGCTCGACGAGCTCCCCCGGCTTCAGTCCCAGTGCGTTTCCGATCTGGTTCGGCAGAGACTTGCGGTTATAGAGGCGCAGCAATCCTCGGTAGTCTCTTCCGTTGATTGCCGTCTGAAATTCCGCGTTGAACCGCGCGTATAGGGCAGAAATGTCGATGCTTTGAGTCAGTTGTTGCAAAGCCGTGGAGAGCGCGGGCACTCCACGAGCCGACGCATCGAAGCAATTGAGCTTGAACTTCACCTCCGCGATGACCCGCAAAGAGACCTGGGTGTCGAGTTCGGTTTGTAACTGCCTGAAGACCTGGGTGACGGCTTGACTGAAATCGGTTGCGGTGTCGCGAGCCAAGCGGCCGCTAATGAGGGCCAGTATCTCCTGTGTGCAAAAAAGGTTCTCGACCTCCGCCACGTCCAGCGTGTAGATGTTGTCGGTCCGCAGCGCTGCGATTTCTGACGCCGTTCGCCGGTCAAGGTCGACGAGGCCGTAGACCTGCAGGTGGTGGAGCTGAGTGTTCGAACGCAAAGCCCGAACTGCTTGGATCACTTGGTCGCAGCTGCCGCGAGGAATTACCAAGAAGCCGGTGAGTATCTCGCGGTAGAGTGAGACGTCGTGGCTGCCGTTCACGCCCTCGACGAATACAACGGGCTTTCGACTGCCGAGCACCTCAATCAAAAGGTCGTCAGGGAGGTCATCCTTGTCATCGATGAGCTCCCAATCCCAAGATGTTCCATCGAAAGACTTTAGCCAGACGCGCTGCGCGCCCTCTTGGGCCACGGCAAAGTCGACATCGTGAGTCAGGTACACGAACAGGCAATCGGGGCGCAGCCTCTCAATCTCTGCCCACAGCGGGGCTTGCACCGACTTATGTAGGTGCAGCTCAGGCTCGTCGATGACGATAATGCCGTCCTTGGGCGCGGCAAGACACTGTCCGATGAGATAGAAGATGATGCGTTCGCCATCGCTCATCTCTGACGAGTTGTAGATTTTGCTCGCGTCGCCACGAACCTGAGTCTGGATTCGTAATCCACCAATCACGAGTTCGCGATGAGGAAGAATTCGCTCCCATGCCTGCTTCACCTTGTCTAGCCTCGTCAGCGGCGGCTCAACCTTGACGGCTGATTGGCGCTGGGCGACTTTGTATTTAGCGTTCGCCTCCGTCTCGTCTGAGAACAGAAAGACCATCAGCTTCTCGTAGTCGTTCAGGAATGCCGTGGCAGGCTTGTTCTGCCATCGGTAGTGGGTCTTATTTTTTCTGTCGGTTGGGTTGCCGAAGAGAAGATTCTGCTCCGCTAGCTCGATAGACATTGGCGTCGTCGTGTCAGGCATAGACAGCGATTTTTGTGCGGAGATTCTGAACACGTGGGCTTTGTCAGGCGAGTCTATTTCGAGCCAAGTTCCAAGGCGAGTCTTGCCTGAGCCATTGGCACCGACGAAAAGCAGATTCCGACGGGTTGTAATTTTCTGATCGACTGCGCCGCGGCGCGGAAGCGTAATGGATCGTGCGTCTGGAATGATTAGCATTGGACGTGCTGTGTTCGGGTTGATCGACTAGGGCGGTCCGGCGAGAATCGAGACCGCAATGCGGTTTGCGGCATGATGCCCTATTTAAAGGATAAGCCATGCCAAGGAGAATGGCCCCAGCCTTCGGATGGCTTGGCCCCACCGGCTCGGGTAGGGCGAGCGGCTGCTTTCGAGCAGGATTTTCTCGAGGCGATGGTTTGCAACGGGTCGGCCACGGAAGTTCGCGGCTGTGTCGGGGCGCTCAACCGTAGTCCGGCAACGAACTCTGGGATCAGTCAAGAAGGAACGCTCAGCCCGCGACCGATTAGGACACTGGAGCGTCGGTAGCACTTTGAAGTGTTCACAGGGTCAAGTAATTCCAGCGATGTTTCATCGGCCGGAGCGGTCGTCTGTCCGTTTCATTGGCGGCCGGTTGGATCAAAGGCATGCGCCGCGTCTTTTTTAAGAGCTGCTTCACAGTTTTCCAGCCGGCTCTCTAGGTCGGCGATAATCGGTTCCAGACAGGTCAACACTTCTTGGGGGCCAGAAAGCACCGCCGGAACCTTCAGATCATTAAGCGACATCAGGTCAATAATCGGGTAAGTGCCTCTGATCGCCTTTCCCATAATTTGATCTGCAATTTGAAAAACAAAGAAAGCTGAATAGCCTGAGTCGAACAGCTCCTGACGAAGGCCGTGTTCGATCCGTACATGCTTGGGAATGTCCCAGTACCGCTCTCTTGAAGCTTCAATACGCCCCAGCAGGTCTCGAATGCGCAAGTTATAAATATCGTTTTGAGCCGACTGCATGACGTTGGCTAAGGAGGTCACCACGACATTCGTGAGCTGCGCAGCTTCAATTGCTCCGCTTTGGAAGCCGGCTTCACAAAGCAGAATTCCCCGATCTGCGCCAATCTCCTGAACGATGCTTCGCAGCCCCAAAACGTGCAGCTTGGACACCTTGCTCCTCCAATGCTTGCATTCGATCACCCACGTAACGTCGAAGCCCACATTGTGCATTTTCACAAGCACGTCGATGTCATGTTGTGTCCTGACCCCCTGCACAGTTATATTGGTTTGAGCGTCTAGGCCCAAGCTTCTAAAAAAGGCCGCGGTTTCTTCCTGATAATCGTCCCAATCAGCTGCCATAACCCCTTCCCGCGAAATATTCTAAGAGCCTGCAATCGTACCGAACTTCCAGTTGACGAGGAAGTTGACGCGCTGCTTCGTGCGGCCGCCCGCCAAGCGATAACGTTCGCTTACGGGAAACTTGAAGGGCTGCTTAGGATCGTAACCAGCCGCCCACCATCCGGCTGAACTCTGCCAAGAGCGACCATAGGTAGGGTCGGCTACGGTCCCGTGCGTCGCTCGAAAGCGACCAAACGCTGATCCCAGGGAACGATGGTTTCCAGTGAATTGCAAGACAAGGGGCGACTTTGGAGCGCGCTAATTAGCTATCCTTCTCCCGAGCGATGGACTCATCCAATAGCGATGTGCGGGATTCGTGGCATCTGCCACGTGACGCTGCGACCGCAAACCGTCACCGTTAATGTTTGCCCCGCGCGGCGCTCGATTGCGTTTTTCCAAGGTACTAAAGTGAAGCCTTCTTCCCGTTGAAGCATCGCGAATCGACCGCTTTGTAGCAATATCGTTTGTCGATAGACGCCGGTCACAGGTTTTCCATCAATGGCGGGGTAATACGGTAGTCCGGTCTTCTCTTCAAGAGCCGGCACGGCCCTATTAATGTCGCGAGCCTGCAGCTTCGCGAGCAAGTTGCTCGTAAAGACATATTTTCCTCCGCGCTGCATGGCGAGCCCTTGCTGCGCGAGAAAATCCGATCGATTCAGCATCGCGTCTTTCACTGCTTCGCCAAAGCCCACGTCAGCTATATTTTTACCGCTGTTCAGCAACTGATTGTCGAGCCAGGTTGCGGCCATAGCGCGCGTCTGCCGCTATATCGAGAAATGAGATCGAAGGCGGATATTTACGTCGGGTCGAGTAAGCCCGTGTGGGCGATGAAGTTTCGTTCCACGTTTCGCTTCTGTGATTTCGACGATGCCCTCGCGAGGAAATTGCGACAAATCTGCACGAGCGGGAAGTGGCGCGTAGTGCGTCCGCCCGTCGATTCCGTCGACGATTAGGTATCCACGGCCGTCCAATTCGTCAGTGTGCCCTTTACCGATAATCCGTCCGACGACGGAGCACGGCCCTTCGGCCGACGCTTGTATTGCCAGATCACGCGGTGCGCCTCCCATCGCACGCTGCATCGTACGAATGATGTCATTGCGTTCGCCCATCGCCTGTAGCGTTTCTCTGACGTCTCTGTTCAGTGTCCAAACGTTAGGTGTATCTTCCGATGCGAGTCCCATCCGCTGCAGTGTTTTCAGGCGCGCGGCGCGCAAATTCTGCCATCGATCGTCGCCAGTGTTTGCGGAGCCCGGTCCCAAACGGACTGAGCCGTCTGCGTAGACCTCTCGCAATAGACTGCGGTCAAGAGTCGTCCACCGTTCCTGCATCACTTCCCGCTGCAATCCTTGCTGAATCTCCAGTTCGGTACGCGGACCAAGCCATTCAGTAGCGAGCTCCGCTGCGCGTTCCCGCATACCTCGCGAAATGTAGTCTTTGGAGATAATTAAATCTTTCCCAGCATCGTCTTTGCCGCGCAGAACGACGTGGGTGTGCGGATTGTCCGTATTCCAGTGATCGACGGCTACCCAGTCGAGGCGAGTTCCCAAATCGCTCGCCATACGGCCCATCAACTGGCGAGAGAAGATCTTCAAATCATCGAGCTGTTCAGCATCTTCCGGCGAAACAATAAAACGAAATTGGTGGCGGTCTCCATGACCTCTTCCCTCGAATTGGCCAACATCTATTTGATCGGATTCGGGCCCGTATGCGATGCCCGGTTGACCCTCTTGTCCAACACCTTCTCGCTCAATATATCGGAGGTGCGTGGCGGTCGAAGTTGGGCTCGCACACTTCAGATTCACAAGCCGGACTTTCACTGCTACGCGCCGTGCATTCGAAGGCAGGGACTGGCCGGCGAAGCGAGCGGCCACGTGGCCGCGTCCTAATCGGGCGCCTGGCCGTTTCGCGGTTTGGCGTCTGATCTTGGCGCCGGACTTACCTAACCGCTGCATGACTTCTGAAACTAGCTCCGGCCGCCGACTTCGAGGTGCGGCGAGGCGCAACTCCGAGCGGTCTTGGCCTCGATCTTTCGTGCGCTGATTCATACCGTGTCGGCCCTAGAAGAGAGGCATGTCAATTGAGCCGACGCCTCGACGAACTGACGGCCGACACTACGTGCGTCGACGGCACGTAGTCGGCAGATGAGCGTGCTGCGCGATTCCCAGTACCGGCAACGGCTTTCGCGCACCTTGGTGCCGCGACCTTTTATCTTGCCGTTCGTTTTTGATTGGTTTGATTCCCTTGCTGATGGGAGATCACTGACTAGCGCGGGCCGCTGTTCCGGCCGCACGGCCAGCCAGTGAAATTCGATGGGTGTCCGAGTTCCTCGGCGAGCTTGGCGCTTCGCTCTTTGGCTGATTCGACGCAGGCGGCGTACGTCAATAACGCCGCAGAGTCTGCGCCGGAGCTGCGCAAGCAACTGCATGTTCATCTCTTCTCTTGCATCAAAATTTGTGCGCCTTACCCAGCACATCAGCGACCGTGACTGGACCAAAATATCGACTATCAAACGACCAAGGATTGTGTGTACTAGCGACGAATATCTCCCCCTCCGAAAGACGCCGGCAGTGCCGCCAGATGGGCAGCGGCCGACTCCTATGATCTGCGCGCAGAGCGACTGCTGTCGGTATGCCATCGATACGCAACTGCGAGCCTTCCATACAGACCCGCTGCGGCGGTAGAGCCGCGATGGATTTGAGCAGTGGGATATGCGCCGGTAAATAGCCGCGGTGTGCAGCGAAAAGCGCGGACTGCGGTGGCAAGTTCACCAACACGATGTCGCCGACCGATAGGGCAGTTGCCGTTTCGATGCGGTACCAACCAACCGGCACACTGTTCGACGGGTTGTAGACGACGCGGGATCGATGCGAACCGAATGCTGCAAAGGTCAGGGCGGCTATTCCGCAGACGATGCCTGCGAAAAGGTACGCACGTCGACGCCGTGGATGAGCGGTTAGTCTGGTCATTCCACTTTCTCCGGAAACGCCTGTTCGAGCAACGTGCGGAGTAGTTGCGATACCGTAATTCCGTTACGGAAAGCCTCAATCTTGATGCGAGTGCGCATCACTGGCGTCACGTCGAGCGTCAAGCGCGCGGTGTGCGGATTGAAACTCTTGGCATCCGCGCGAACGCTCTCCTTGATCCATGCGTCAGCGCGAGGGTTTGCCACAGGCCGTGCGCCAATTCGTGTGCGCCGAATACTCATCTGGGCAACCTCAGCAGCTCGGCAGTGAGCGCGGTAATCTCGCGCGCGGCAGCGCAGTCACGCGACGTTTCCCTCGCCAGTCGGCCGGCTGCGACGCTCTCCGCGAAAACGACGCGTTGGGTGACTTCGGTGCGCAACACCGGTAGCGGCTGGTCGACCAGCGCGCCGCGGGCTTCGCGTCCGATCACCGTCCGGCTCACCCGTCGGTTAATGACAAAAGTTCGCCGCAACGGTTGGACGGAAGACCTGCGCTTCGCGAAGCAACGTCACCATCTCGACGCTCGCCCATACGTCGTACGGACTTGGCTGCACTGGAATCAAGACCAAGTCCGCCGCTAGCAGGGCGGAACGGGCGAGGGCGGCGATACGAGGCGGTCCGTCGATGATCAGGTGATCCGCTTGGCGCGCCAATTCGGGTGCTTCGTGGTGCAAGGTTTCGCGGGCGAGACCAACGGTACTGAAGAGTCTTGGAAGGCCCTGCTGGTGGCGGCGTTGCGTCCAATCCAATGCCGAGCCTTGAGGGTCGGCATCGAGAAGGATGACCGAGTGACCGTATGAGGCCAGTTCCCCCGAGATATGGGTCGCCAGCGTTGTTTTCCCCACACCGCCTTTTTGGTTGAGCAAGGCGATGATCATCGCGCTTCTCCGCCCGCTTGCGTGGCGCGGTGGAGGCGTTGTTCACCGGTCGCCGTGTCTCTATTATTAGTTAAAGGTTTACTGTTAGAACAGTTAACGCCGCGAAAAGCCCCCACGCCTCCGCGCCAATTGGATCGTTTGCGCGCCCGATAGCACGATAAAAGCGCGCTTGATAGCACGTGGTTCAGCGCGCCTGATAGCACGACGCTATCCACAGGCTGTCCACAGCTTATCCCCAGGTCGTGTGGATAACTTGCGACGTCCGGTCGGGCTTCGATCATCCTCGAGAAAAGCACAGCACTTCGCCTTTGCTTGGCGTACGACAGATCGACAGTTCGTAGCCCGGCAGGGGTTGTCGGTTGACAACGGCACGTAGATCGCAAGCGAAGTCGCGAAGGCGTGCGAGACTTCCTGATTTGCGGTGAAGATGCGCCATCTCGAACTGCCATCCCTGCGACTGACGACCGCCGTGTTTGCGAACAAGTCGATAAAGCCAGCGTTCGATACCCCCCCGTGAGCTGGAAGTACTCCGCATCGATGGTCAGCACGAGAGACGGATTCAGCAGGGCGGTGTAGAACCAATCCGGCAGCACAAGTTCGATTCCACATGGCCGCCCGTCGAGGCTTGCGCACTCCTTCCATTCGTTGATCAACGAAAAGCGGTGCAGACGTCGTCCAGTCGTCTCCCGAATAGACGTGGCTATGCTGGTGGTCTGCAGGCGATCCAACGCCGCTCTCAGGCGTTGATAGTCGCGCAGGGACGTTCCGCGGCCAATGTAGCGGAGAATCTCGTAGGGTGTGGCGCGTATGAAACGCGAAGTTCCGATTCCACCGTCTTGTGCCGAGACGATCTGACTTGCTGCCCAAATCATGATGTCCGCATCCCAAATGGTCGCGATGCCGTGTTTGACAGTTCCTTCGACACGCACAGTGACATCGCCCGAGCGGAAGTTGATCGGCGCGGTTCGTCTCGATTTCGCGAGCGAGAAAAACGGGTACGCCATCAATTCCTGCACATCGCGCGGCGCTATGTCGTCTGAGAGCGCCCGAAAAGTTTCGAGTTGCTGCCTTGGCGGGGCAGAGGCAGCCGTAGCCCGCGTGTTGGTCATCACCGGCCATAGCGTGAGTCATAACCATGTTGCTCCAGATATTCAAGATCGCAGGTGGCTTCGAAAGCGTGCTTGTCGGCCCAGGCAACCAGGTCCACGACTGCATACATCACCCGTCGACCGAACTTGCGAAAGCGTGGGCCACCGCCGATAACGCGGTGCTTCTCCAAGGTGCGAGGCGACAGACGTAGTAGCGCGGCAGCCTCGTCGTTGGTGAGGAAACGCAAGGGGGTAAGTATTGGTGCGTCTGTTTGGCGCATGCCATACGCGTTCGAACGAACGGTACGCTGCGGCGGCAGGGCAGTTCTCATTAGGTAACCTCCATCGAAAGCAATCGTCGGTAGTACAAGCGCTGCTGATGCTGGAAGTCTCTAGCAAGGAGAAGCAATTGGTCAGGGACGTTCGGCGGGCACCGAATTGATCCCTGTGCAAATCAAGCGCGCTATGGGAGATGGGAGGCCGGCCGATGGAGGGATGGCGTCTTTGCGGCGAGCACAAATCGGCTATTCCGTGCAAACACGTTGTTAAGCAAGAGTAGATTTGCAGAAATGCGTGGATACGAAGACGTGCAATCGCACAAACGCGTGCCATGGTCATGCGTTCTTGAGGGCTTGCCGTGTCGGTGACATAAGAAAGAGGGGGCGTTTGCCCCCATCGATGTTAGAAAGAGCCTATCTCAGCCATCGACACCGTGTCGTTTCCTGCAACGATCACCTGCTCCCAAAACCTCGATGCCTAACAGCGCCAGTGCATTCCGCAGCTGCTGCGCTAAAGCGCCGCCTGCAAGACTTGGCTCAAGCGATTCGGAAGGATGGTTGTGCGAGAGGATCACCGCAGCCGCGTTGTGCCTCAGCGCCTCTTTGACCACTTTTGGCGGAATATCGCGGCTTGCAAGAGGAGACCGCGGAACATTTCAGTAAATTTGATCAGGAAGTATCGGCTGTCTAAGAACATCACCGTCAATACTTTGTGTCCGAATCCGCCGAGCTTCGTACATAGAGTTTCTACTCTGGTGAATTGACGGCGCAATTAGTAGAGGTGCAGCGCCCGATACGACCATTACCCTTTCGTCATATGCTACGGCGGTAGGGGGGTGACAGGGTCGATGTTGCCGTGGGGTGACGCGTTCGATCGGAATACCGGGGCGCGAGAGGAGAAGCCCGAAGATCCTTTCCGTTGGAAGCACGCCCAATCCGACGCGCGAGAGGACGTCGCTTGCGTGTACCCCTGCTGTTGGTGACCGTACGCCCACGCGTTGGCCGTGTAGGGGCGGCTTCCGGCCAGGAGGCGACGCTCGCCCGCATCTGCGCTCGGACGTACAGATGTCGGATTCACCCCGAAAGCGGCAAGTCGATTGACGTCTTTGATCAGTGCATCATCGGCCATTGCCGACGCTGGGCCGGGCTGAGTTTTGCGACAGCAATGTTGCAGAGTGCTGATGGTAGCGGCGCCGCGCAATAGACGGCAGCTTCCCGCGTCAGCTAACCCGCCTTCCAGTCCCAACCGGCCAGTCGTCGCGCCCGAGGCGGTCATTGCGAAGTGACTGAAAGTCTGTAGAAAACGGAAGCACGAATACCAAACAAGCCGTTTGTTGATGAATTCTGCAACTGAATGTGCACCGTGATATTTGATCGGGAGTATCCGTCTCCTTTTTATCCTTATTCGCTCACGTGCCGAACAATTCATTGAAAAGAGTACCAAATATCTGGTCAGCTCCCCATGCCTGCGCGGCCGTGAAAGCAAGCTGTCTTTTTTGCAGGCTGGTTAAAGGCGAGACAGGTTTATATGCCAGATCATGTCCCGCCTCACTCCAAGCATGTTGAAAGAGAGTTTTGATTTGAAGCTCGAAGAATTTTGGCATACGTTTGACGTCTGCTTCATCGTCTGGATAAACGTCCTCCGGCATCAGCAAAATATAGTGCTTTCCTACATAGCCAAACTCACTCTCTGATTCCGGAATAAGGTCTCGGGCCTCTATATGTCGAAAATACCTGTCTATCGCCGATGAAACCGCGATGACGTCGTCGAGGTAAAAGGCAATGACACGGGCACCGACCTGATCTTGAATTTGTTCGAGTGGACGGTCGTATTTCCGCACCCCCTCATCCTGCTTGATTGCCTTAGCCAGGAAACGGTCTGGGCTCTTAGCACGCGTAGCGACACGGTCGATGCGAGGAAGGCCGGCCACAACATCCGCAAGCATCGGCCGTAGGCGTTCGGCAAGTGGTACTAAGACTTGCGCATGACGGTGGCGGTACTCAATCGAAAGTTCCTCGTCGGTCATTTTGTACTCCGCAGTCTCTGGTCGACAATCGTGCCGCAGGTCGAGTAGGTCACGATTTCCGGGTTATCTTCAGACACTGCAGCACTGAAGCATTCTTCAAATCGTGAAACTTCAGCCGACAACATTGCCCCGTTGTTTAGTTCTACAGATTTATAGGCAATGATCCGACTGAACTCGCCGTGGTCAAATCGAAACCTGCTTTGCAACGTACGCGCCGGGTTTACGGCCGAAACAACGGCTGCCTTCGATGCCGCGGATAAGTTCAAGTGATCACAGAATTCCGGGATCGTCATCACGCGTCTTGCGTCAACGTTCTGGGCAAGCTGCGCCGCCATAGCTATTTCATGCCTCACCTGGGCACTGGCCGTGTCGGAGAGGGCACCTCGTAGAGCCAAAGCAAGGCGCTTTGTGCCCTGTGCAGATGTAGATCGAAAATCTGACTTTAAGAAGTCAACTATCCAATAGTCAGCAACTGTTTTAGCGCCACTATTAATTTGCCGGTCAATCGCATAACCACCCCAGAAATTTTCCTCCCCATCTCCGCCTTTGTAGATTACGGCCTTGTACGAGTGTGCGCTTTTCAAGAACACCTGTTCGACGAAAGAGACTGTCAATGCTCCTTGAGCCTTTTCGGCGACTATACCTTCGTCAGCCGGGAATCGAGCAAGGACTATCTTCTGTTCATCCGGCGTCCCTAGACAAACAAAAAAAAGTGCCATCCCAGATTGCCCCCCGGTTGCTCGCTGGAGTCGGTTAGCTAAGGCCTCCGCCGCGGCGATCCGCCGGCTGCGTACGATACGCATGATCTCCGTACGGACGGGATTTTCCTGCAGTCCATCTTCAGAAGTGAACGTAATCGGTATGTCGCACTCGGCCCCTGCATTGCGATAGATGCCGTCCAACATCCGGCAAAGCTTGCCTTCCACAATTGGTATTTCGGTGCCGCTAACGTCGGCTATGTCGTCCCGGTTTTTTCCTGGATAAGTTAAAAAGCTAAAGACCCTTACAATTTCCATCATATCCCCTCTTTTTATAATTTATACGGTATCGTCTACGCCCGGCGTAGATTGGCAACGTCAACGAAACTAATTTCGAACAAGCTTCGTATCCTACGCCAGCCGAATTGGCGCATCGCAATGCTCCGTAATGAGAATTGCATTGGATTCCCACTACTATCGGTCGCTTGGCCGACCGAGATTCATGTGTCGGCGTCGCTCGATTAGCTGCTCTACAGATGCCTCAAAGCGTGATCGTCGGCAACTCGTCGGGGGCACGTGTTCGCGGACGACGAGACCTGACATTCGCGGTCCACAATGCGCGAACGGGGAAAGCAAGTTATAGCTGTCTCGCCAACGTCGTTACCGAACGTCGACTACGGCCTAATATCCGTCTCTGTGTACGAACCGAGCGTCGGCCGTTGTACCTCGAAAGCCGCCATAAAAGCGAAGTTGGCTCGACGCACCGGAATGGGTAGATTGGCGCTGGATGCGTCTGGCAATAATCGGCCATAAGCCGCCGCGCGTATGCATCGTCGATCGGACATTGAGAGTCGGCTCCGATCGGCGGATTCAATCGGTCATTCGATTGTCAAACACGAACGCTGCTTCGTCGGCCGAGAGTGTGCGGTTGTGATCCAGCAACTGAATGGCCGCTGTATGTCTGCTGGCAACCGGTGCCTGCGGTAGGCGGCAAGAGTCGCTGTCCGGGTAATCATCTTCGTGCTTGGCGTCAACACGATCGAGGAGCAGTGAGGTCTCAGCTGTTTTTCCAATTTTCTGTATGCTCTGGCTTGAGCGCTGACAGCGTCGTTCCAGTTAGCGTCTAGCAGTTTCGATCTCCGCTATAAATTGCGGGCGATCTCGCAAGCAAAGCAATGTGTCGACCTGATCGAGGGTAAAGAGCGCGGGAGAGATAGAGGCGACGATTGCTGTAGCGAGAAAGTTTTATCTACTGATCGCCGCCTTTTTGAGCTCTGAACTCGACATGGCAAACAAAGCGATTAGCAAATTGGGCTACTGGCTTGGGAAAGGACGAATGAGCGGTTTGATTTCCATGACGGAGTTGTGGAGCGCCGACGTTACTATTGGCCTGACGACGCATACAAAGCATCGGCACGTTCCCAGCCCGATATCACCGTTTTTTCAGGCGCCTGAGGCCTCGCCGACTTTGACGTTCGGACCGATCGCACTGGCGGCGGCCGTTGCCAGAATAGCCACGACGCGACCAGCCCAAGCGCGACTGCTCGCCGCACTTCAGAAAAGTGCGCTCGCCCATTTAGAATGTCTGATTTCGAACGGGTCCGCGTTCGAACTAACATCGGACTTCGGGGACTTGGCCGACACCGAAAGAACGCTATTCACTGCTCGCTGCGGAGCCGGGATCACCGATCTTTATATGAACGCCTTGGGATATGTCTGGCGCGTCAACGCAGTCTGCCTATCGAATGCACTCAATCCACATGCGGACTTTCTTTATGACGGGGGAAACGTCGACGGGCACGGTGTAGTGTTGGCCGAGGCGCACGGTTCGTTCGCCGCGAATGCGACTGCGAAGACCATTGCTGCTCAAGCAAAGCGTAAATATGCGCGACAGGTGAAGCCTTACCTCAACACGGGGTCGCCGTTTGGCCATGTCGTCCACGGCTACTCCGTCGCCTTTGGCTCGAGGCCCGGAACAGCGGGGGCATTTCTGAGTGTGGCCGAGACACGGACTTCAAAACCCAAGAAGCTGGCACCATCGCCCCTCGCTGCACCAATCCCTGCCGGGGCGGGGTTTCGACAGCCATAGCGCCCGCGACTCATCGTTCAAACTTTCTTCTCATGGGCGCGAACCAGGTCGTCAACTGGATCGACCGGATAACCGCGGCCGCCGAGTTTTCAGATGATTTAGTGCCGGTGGTCTTTGTTCGATTGCCATATGCCGGGCGTTAGTATCTTGGCAACGCGTTTTCGATCGGGCCGGCTTTTCATCCCCACTGGTGGCACGGAGACCTCTGGGACGATCCAGTTTGGCGCCACAACGCTGTTCGCAACCTGGTAGCCCAGGGAGCCATCGGTGAGTCGGTTAGTTGCTTCGTCATGGAGGAAACGGCCTGTACGGAGTATCTCAACAGTCTCACCGGTATGATTCGAACCGACGGCAATGATCGTCCGCGGCGGTTCGACCTGCCTAGTTTTGAGCCAGTGGGCTTCGGTCTTGGCGGGCGTAGCCACGACCGCCGTGTCCATGGCTCCGAATATAATTATGCGCTGTTTCGCGACGGCTTCGCGCTGCTGGACGATCCTTTCCGTTCACGCCAAGTCGAGATCAGAACTTGGTCGCCGAAAGAGGGTTTCAAGGTTTAGCGGCATTGGACAACAATCGATGGTCGCTACCCGTTGAGGGAGCGCAAAGATAGCGAGGGCAGCGTGATTAGTCGAGGATCGGAATGGCGCCGCTGGGAGCCTCATATCCATGCACCCGGTACCGTGATGAACAACCAGTTCACCGGCTCGACCGCGTGGGAAGAATATCTATCAGCGCTTGAGGCTGCTAGTCCAGCCATCGAGGCGATAGCAGTCACGGACTACTACGTCACCGAAACCTATCAGCTTATGTTGGAACATAAGGCCGCCGGGCGACTGCCGTCAGCGACGCTCGTATTTCCAAACGTCGAACTGAGACTGGACGTGGCAACGGCTAAAGGAGGGTTCGTGAACCTCCATTTGTTCGTCAGCCCTGAAGATGTTGCGCATGTCGCGGAACTGCAACGCCTACTGTCTCGGCTGCACTTCAGTGTGCAGCAGGATCGTTTCGACTGCACCCGCGCAGACTTGATACGGTTAGGAAAGAAGCTCGACCCGAGCATCATCGATGATGGCGCGGCGCTGGCTTACGGCGCAAACCAGTTCAAGGTCAATTTTAGGCAACTGCGTGAGGTATTCAGCGAGAGTGGATGGGCCAAGAAGAACATTCTCGTCGCCGTCGCAGGGGGCGCCACCGACGGGACCTCTGGTGTTAGAGAAGCCGCCGACCAGACTATTCGGCGGGAAATCGAGAGTTTCGCGGACGTCATCTTCGCTAGCAGCCAAGCACAGCGCGAGTTCTGGCTTGGGCAGAGGGATCTGAACCCGAAGGAGATCCGCGCCCGATATGGCGGTCTCAAGCCGTGCCTTCATGGCAGCGACGCGCACAAACTTGAAGATGTTGCGACGCCGTTCGGCGACCGGTTCTCGTGGATCAAAGGTGATCTGGAGTTCGACTCCTTGCGGCAGGCATGCATTGATCCGCGCGGTCGCGCCCATGTCGGCACCGAGCCGCCGACGTCGGCGACGCCGTCTCAGGTCATCTCCGAAGTACAGATTCTCAATGCCCCCTGGCTGCAAACTCCGACCATTCCTTTGAATTCCGGGCTCGTCGCGATCATTGGCGCGCGAGGGTCGGGCAAGACGGCGCTCGCGGATATGATCGCAGCCGGATGCGATTCTATATCGGATGAGGCCTGGGCCGTTGGGGAATGGGCAAGCCCATCATTTCTTGTACGAGCGCGGCCCCTGGTTGGGCATGGCGCAGTCAAGATCAGTTGGGCAGCCGGGGATCCAAGCACACGATCCCTAAACGGATCAGACGCCAACGGTCCAACGACCTACCCCCGCGCGCGCTATTTATCGCAGCAGTTTGTCGAGGAACTGTGCTCGTCAAGCGGCATGACCGATGGGTTGCTCCGAGAGATCGAGCGGGTGATTTTCGAGGCGCATCCCGATCATGACCGCGAAGGCGCCCTCGACTTTGCGGAACTGCTGGAACATCGGGCTTCACGCCACCGCCTGGCGCGTGACCGCGAAGCGGAGGGCGTCTCCCACCTCTCCGAGCGTATGAGCATCGAGCTCGAAAAAGAAAAGTTGGTTGCGAGCTATGAGGCTCAAGTCGCCCAGAAAAAGAAACTGGTAGATGGGTACACCGCGGATCGCGCGAAGCTTGTTTCCGCGGGCAGCGAAAAAAGGGCTCAGCGTCATACGGAACTCGCCGGCGCGATCAACGAGGTCCGGAGCACGCTGCGGCGGTATGCCAACCAGCGTCAGACCTTCCTGGCCCTTCAGGATGAAGTGAAGGACCTTCGGCGTAACCAGGCGCCAGAGACGCTGCGTCAGACACAATCGAGGCACACCCACAGCGGGATGTCAGAGGAGCAGTGGGCCGCTTTCGTCCTCGATTACAAGGGAAAGGTCGACGAAGATCTCAGTGACTATGTCAAATGGGTTGACGGCGAGATAAGTAGGCTGAAAGGGACTCCGCCGCCCCTCGGAGACCCGAGCACCGCATTCTTCCCGGACGATGCTAACCTATCCGAACTATCACAGGCGGTGTTGGAAGCCGAGATGGCACGGTTGGAGAAGTTGGTCAGCTCAGACAAGGAGAGTCAACGGAAATACACCGCCCTCTCGGCCCGGATCACGACTGAGACGGCCGCCATGCAGACGCTCATGGGAAAAGTCAACGACAGCAAGGGAGCGAAAGATCGCGCGCGGGACCTGCAGACTCAGCGCGAAGAAGCGTATGGCCGAGCGTTCGACGCTTTGCTTTCTGAGCAGGCCGTCCTGAAGAAGCTTTATGGGCCGCTGATGACACGCTTGGCGGCCGCATCCGGAACACTGAAGAAGCTTTCATTCTCAGTCGCACGAGTCGCTGATGTCGCGCGATGGGCGGGACAAGCCGAGGACGGATTGATCGATCTCCGAAAGAGCGGGGCATTCAAAGGCAAGGGCACCCTGCTTCAGAAGACAAACGAGGTCCTTAAGCCAGCGTGGGAAACGGGCTCGTCCGCCGCAGTGGTGTCTGCGATGGCAGAATTCCGCCGGCTCTATCAGAAGGAATTGCTCGATCACTCGCCGGTTGCTCACACGGATCAGGCTGAATTCCGAGCGTGGTCAAAACGGTTCGCCCAATGGTTGTTCAGCACGGATCATATCGATGTCCACTATGGCATCGAATACGACGGGGTGGATATCAGGAAACTGTCACCCGGCACCCGCGGTATCGTCCTACTGCTGCTCTATCTGGCGCTGGACGACGGCGATGGCCGTCCTCTGATCATCGATCAGCCTGAAGAGAATCTCGACCCGAAATCCGTCTTCGAGGAGTTAGTCGGCCTGTTCATTGAGGCCAAATCGAACCGCCAGGTGATTATGGTGACGCATAACGCGAACCTGGTGATCAATACCGACGCCGATCAGATCATTATCGCCGGGTCAGGTCCACATCCACATGGGGCGCTGCCGCCGATCACCTACCGGTCCGGCGGCCTGGAGAACGCTGAAATCCGGAAGGCGGTTTGCGACATATTGGAAGGCGGTGAAGGCGCCTTTCAAGAACGGGCGCGCAGATTGAGGGTCAGGTGGGAGCGGTAAGGGAGATCAGTCCATTCACGTCCGCCTAGACGGGCGTATTTATCTAAGCGGGGCGCTCATCTTAACGGGACCTTTCCGCCGTTGCCGGGCCAGCAATGCCGAAGACGATCGGCCGTTCCGCTTACCAACGGCGAACGTCCGCTTGGGCCGATGCCCCGCCGACTCAACAGAAGATGGAGCGGCCGTTGTACCTCAGAAGCGGTCGTTGCGGTGACAAAAGTCCGAACGACGGCTCAGGGTCGACTTCTGCCCGACGCGGACCGATCAATGGCGGCCCACTCCGCCAGTTCAAATCGGACGGGGTTCGGGCCAATTCCAGCCACTCGCCCTTCCTTTGAAGCCGCCATTCGATCAGCCGCTCTGCATCAGCAAACGGCCGTTCAAGGCTACTGGAGACTGCCGCTACCAGATATGCATGGCAATCGAGGTGCAGCAATGATTCACAGGCTCAGCTTGAGAACAAGCGCACATCGTGACCGAGCGCACGGAGCGCTTTGTTAGTTCGATTGTTGCGCGGCGGAAAGAAGTCTGGGCGGGCCCACCCGACAGCTTCGCCCAGCGTGCTAGGTCCGAAGTGATCGTAGCGCCAGCGTTCATCGTTTGTGACCATCCAGAGTCTCTCGACCATGCTCGTAGGCGTGCTGCCCCAAATCAGAAACTCCAGTAGATCGCGAAGATGCTTTTGTGAAGCTTCGCGCGGTTGTCGCCACATCCATTGAGCGACACGGTCCGAACGTTCATCGACCGTTTCGCTATGACCAGGAGGTAGTCCAAGGGTAGCGTTCTTGATCTGTCTCGCATGCGTCTTAAAGGCATGAACATGCGAAAATACCTTCTGAAAGTCTGCAAGTTCCCACGTGCGAAGATCAGGAAGTGCGAATCTACTCTTCATCATGGGCGAAACGCTGTTGATGAAATCAGCCTCGCCATACGGTGCTGCAGGCAGGGAAGCCCACCAGTCCACCGCCTCCTTTAAAGCGCGTGTCTTATCAAATTTGTTGCGCTCGTGTGCCCGGTTAACGAGCTCTACACTCTTCACGCTTTCTTCGTCGTCGCGCTGGTCGCGAATGCGGACGTAGTAGTAGGCATGCAAGAACTGGTCGAAGTGAACCGTGGGATTGGCACTTGGCTCGACCCATGTCGGGCGCTTGTTTAACTTCCCGAATTCTGCGCTTAGGCCGCGAATTAGCTGAAGGGTCTGATTCCACTCCGTTGTGAACAGCGTAAATGCCGTCGTTTGGATAGAGGAGCCGTAGGTGGCGAGGCCTGCGTGCCCCGGAAATGCTGTCGTTGCTTGCTCAAACTGAGAAGTCAGCCTCTTTCGTGCGACATTTACCGCCGACTGAAGGGCGCTTAACTTGTCCAAAGCCTTCACCAACTCTTCAGTAACAGGCGCCGACACGCTGCGGAGATAGTCAAACTGCTGTTCCAGATCGGCTTGAAGGGAACGACCGATGATCTCTGCCTCGTCAAAAAACATTCCGCACTCAACGTTCGTGAACCATGCGTTGGAAGTCAAGTTCGCCGATCCAATATAGGCTCCATACCCATGCCACCAAATGATCTTGGAGTGAAAATGGCCTTTGATTAGCCTCGGACTCACTACCAAGGGGCCGGCGCGTAGCATCTCCTGCAGAACCGGCACGCTCACGGCTGCGTCTTCATCAAGCAAACCGTAGAAGTCGAGGAACAGATCATGTTCGCGGCAGTGCGCAAAGAACGGGGTGTTACTTGTTGCGTAGGCGACGGCAGCGGTCACCCGACTGCATTTGCCAACTGCATCGTGCATCAAGTTTATAAGCCTTACACCGTTGAGCTCTCCCGTTACAACCTGCATCATTCTCCCCGCTTTTCGAAATTCACCCGGTACCCAGTGTAAAAGCAATGCGCACTCGGGTATACGACACATTCTTAATAAACCTTAGGCGCGGTGCCAGGCGCGGAGAGGGCAATAAAGACGTTCGGCCCCTAGCGTTAGCTGGAAGCTAAGCACTGCCGGGCTCGTACCAGCGGAATGGCCGTTACGAGTCCGACGCGGCCATAACAGTGGCGTTGGTCGGACCGTCTGCGACGGGCCGAAATCGGCCACTCCAATACGTTGATGTCTTGTTGACTACCGTATTCGTAGCACTGCATGACCGGAGCGCCGAAACGGCACGGCTAAAGGTTCGTGCCGCATCGTATTAGCGCGTTATCTCGGCATTGCTGTTACGAGCGAGTTACAGCTGCGTTCTTCATTATTCATGCGTAACAGCGTGCTTATACGTACAAACGTATGATTTATTCTGCGGTTCGATGGCCTGCAAAGCCGTCCCCCGCTATGGAGGGTTTTCGTAAACATTGACCAATTTCCACGTCAAGCTATCGCTCCCCGTCGCCGTTATAGCAGGCGTCGCTCATTGCTACGCCTGGCTTCGCTTGAGCTGGTATTGAATTCCACCTGTCCCTGGCATTGTTGATTTCCGATGAGTCTAATGACGCCCAATCGGATCTACCGGCGTACAGAGACGCCACAAACGCAACGGGAGGACAGCAATGAAGGTAATTCGCATGAAAGAGCTAACGCAAAAAATTGGCCTCGGAAAATCCACTATCTATCGCAAAATTAACGCCAAGCAATTTCCAGTGCCGTTCACTATCGGCATGGGCCGGGCCGCTGGTTGGCTCGAAAGTGACATTGACGAATGGATTAGGCAACAGCTTCCTCCAGGTCGCTGACCAACGCATTCTTGTCGTTTTTTCGAGCGCTGGATTGCCTTTTCGGCGGACTCAATTTGCCGCTGCAGTAGTCCGCCCAGTCATCCATCAGTCGCCTTCTTTTTTCGAGCAACTCGCCGCGACGGTATGCGGCCTCGACCTTGTTGCCGATCGCGTGGGCCAGCGCTGCTTCGGCAACTTCCCTTGAGTGATCCGTACATTCGGCCGCCCAGTCGCGAAACGTTGACCGAAAGCCGTGCACCGTCATGTTGGTGTATTTCATTCGAACAAGCAGTTTTAGCATTGCCATGTTGGAAAGCGATTTCCCTTCCTTTGTGCCGGGAAAGAGGAATTGCCCTTTTGCTGATACCAGCAATGCCTGAACGAGATTCGCGGCGTCCTCTGAGAGGGGGACGCGATGCATCTCCTTGGCCTTCATGCGCTCAGCTGGAACCGTCCATAGAACCGTTTCGAGATCAAATTCAGACGGTGAAGATCCTATAATTTCACCCGTACGAGCCCCTGTGAGGATCAGCAACTCGAGCGCCCGAGCTGCGATGCCACGTTGCTTGCGTAATTCGCGCATAAACGATGGAAGATTTTTGTACGGTAATGCCGCGTGATGATTTGACCGTTTGATTCTCTTGGGAGCGGCGAGCAGCTTGTCCAAATGACCACGCCACCGCGCCGGATTTTCTCCGTCGCGATAATGTTTGACTTTGGCCCAATCCAGAACCGCTTCTATGCGCCCGCGGACACGGCTGGCCGTTTCGGGCTTGGTTTGCCAGATCGGATCAAGCACTTCGACTACGCGATTGGTGTCGATGTTAGACACGAGCATATGGCCAAACACAGGTTCAGCGTATTTGGCTAACGTGCTGGTCCATTGAGCTGCGTGCTTGGGATTGGTCCACGTGCCTCGATGGGCCGCGATATATGTTTGAGCGCAGTCTGAAAACGTCTTTGATCGATTCGCGCTTGCCTGGGCTTCGATAAGACAGGCGCGGCGGGCTTCCAAGGGATTGATCCCTTCTGCAAGTTGCTTTCGGCATGCCGCTGCCTTGATCCGCGCTTCTGCCAAGCTAACGCTATCTAGCGAGCCCAATCCCATTTCTCGGGCGCGACCGTCTCGCTTGAACAAAAAGATCCAGGATTTTGTGGCGCTCGGTGAGGTCTGGAGATACAGCCCGCCGCCATCAGCCAAGTAACCCGACTTTACTGTCTTCGCGACTTTCGTTGCCGAAAGTCGGTGCAGTGCTCGGGACCTAAAACATGCCATTCTCTACCCCTACCTGTACCCCTATTTGTGCCTGCAATTGTAGGAGAAGGTGTGGGTCTTAACGACACGGAAGAATCCTGAAAATCTTGCCTAACGCCTTGTATTAATAGTCTTTTTGGCGTTTAGCGAGACTTCATGGAAGGGAGCCGTGGCGGAGGCGGTGAGATTCGAACTCACGAAAGGTTGCCCTTTGCCGGTTTTCAAGACCGGTGCAATCGACCACTCTGCCACACCTCCGTAGCGCGCATTTTAACGGCGACCGCGCCGAAAGTCTCGCGCAACATGCCATGGCATGTGAAATCCGCCGCGAGGTCCGGGTACGCGCATTGCAATCGTTGGTGACAGTTCCTCTATCGCAGCGCCCGTCAAGTCACCTGATTTGCGTTGCTCGATCAACCGACAGGAGATGCAATGCGTCGTACGGCACTCGTAGTTTTAGCGGTTTTGCTGGGCGGCTGTGCAATGCCCGCACACCATGGCGACGGTGGGCTGCCCACGCAGTCGCGTACCGCCACGCCTACGCCGGCCGGTAAAGGTGGCCCGGGCGACCCGCCGCAACGCGCACCTGACGCGCCGGCGCCCGGCCCTGTACTCTGACCCGACGACGCAGCGACGCAGCGACAACGCCCGAGCGGAACTAATCGCGCAGAAACATTTCGAGCAGATCGTTCAGATACAGGCGTCCACGCGCGGTCGGCTTGATGCGTTCGTGATCGCGCTCCAACAGCCCGCTGGCCTCGGCGCGCCGCAACGCGCGCTCGATGCCAATGATGGGCAAGCCGGTACGCTCGTAGAACAGTGAAATCGGAAAGCCTTCTGTCAATCGCAGTGCGTTCAACATGAATTCGAAGGGCAGGTCGGCCGCATCGATCTCCGTTTGCTCTTGCAGCGGATCGACGGCCGCCTCGCGCAGGTAAGTAAGCGGATGCTTATGCCGTACCTGCCTCAGCACGCGCTCTGGAAAGGACAGTTTGCCATGGGCGCCGGGACCCACGCCCAGGTAATCGCCGAAGCGCCAGTAGTTGAGGTTGTGACGGCTTTGCCGATTCGGCCGCGCGTAGGCGGACGTTTCGTAGTGGTCGAAACCGGCCTCACCCATGCGCCGTTCGATCCACTCACTCATATCGGCCGAGGCGTCGTCGTCTGGCAGCGCCGGCGGAAATCTATGGAACAGCGTATTGGGTTCGAGCGTGAGGTGATACAGCGAAAGATGCGGCGGCGCGTAACTCAGCGCCGTTTCAACGTCTTGCTGCGACTCGGCCAAGGTTTGTCCGGGCAGTGCAAACATCAGATCGAGATTGAAGTTGTCGAACAGACGCGCTGCCGTCTCGATCGCCGCATGCGCTTGCCGGTCGTCGTGAATGCGACCAAGGCTTTCCAGATGCCGAGGGTTGAAGCTCTGGATACCGATCGACAAGCGATTCACTCCACTGGCACGAAACTCTGCGAATTTGGCGGCTTCGAAGGTGCCGGGATTGGCCTCCAGCGTGATCTCCGCATCCGCGTCCAGCGGCAGCAGCGCACGGATGTCCGACAGCATGCGATCGAGGCCGGCCGCGGACAGTAGGCTCGGCGTGCCGCCACCAATGAACACCGTGTGAATGCGCCGCCCCCAAACCCATGGCAGCGAATGTTCCAGATCGGCGCGCAGGGCGTTCAGATAATCATCTTCGGGGAATTCGCCGGGTCCCTTGAACTCGTGCGAATTGAAGTCGCAGTAAGGACACTTACGCACGCACCACGGAAAATGCACATAGAGCGAGAGCGGCGGATTAGCCGGCAGCCGTATCCGGCCCGGTGCCAAAAACGTTTGTACGGTCGATTGACGAGGCGCCGGTGCGGAGGGAGCCGTTGGCGCGGTAGCCGCGGCCGATGCGCCGGGCACAATTGGCGCAGTCGCCGCGGCCGGCACGAGTGGAATCACTGGGCGTTGCATCACGCGGCGTCCTTCAGCGTTTGCACCAGGGAGGCCAACGCGATCGAGCGGTGGCTAAGATGATTCTTTTGCTGCGGCTCGAGTTCTGCGGCGGTGCGCCCTAGCGACTCAATCAAAAACAGCGGGTCGTAGCCGAATCCGTGCGTGCCACGCGGCACGTCGATCAATCGGCCGTGCCATTCGCCTTCAGCAATCACCGGACGCGGATCGTCGGCCGCGCGCATGAAAACCAGCACGCAATAGTAATAAGCATGGCGCTGTGCCTGCGCGAGCGGCGCAATATCCCGCAGCAATCGCGAATTATTAGCGGCGTCGCTACGCTCACCACCACCAGCGCCACCGCTGCCGTGGTTGCCCGCAGCGTCGTTACCATCAAGCAGCGCATAGCGCGCCGAATGCACACCCGGGGCACCGCCCAGCGCAGGCACGCACAGCCCCGAGTCGTCCGCCAACGCGGGCAGCCCGGTAATACGCGCCGCATGTCGTGCCTTTTGCAAGGCATTCTCGACGAAGGTATCGAACGGTTCGGCCGCCTCCGGCACGCCAAGCTCGCCTTGCGGCGTCAGCACGATGCCGAGAGGGCCGAGCATTTCGGAGAATTCACGCAGTTTCCCCCGATTGTTCGACGCCAGCACGATGCGACGCTCAGTCAGCATTGGCGCTCAGCGCTTCGCGCTGTTTCTGGATCAGCGAGCGAATGCCGGATTCGGCCAGATCGAGCAGTTCGTTCATCTGCTCGCGCGTGAACGCCTGGCCTTCGGCCGTGCCTTGCACTTCGACGAAATGTCCGGCGCCGGTCATGACGACATTCATGTCGGTGTCGCAATGCGAATCTTCTTCATAGTCGAGATCCAGCACCGCCACGCCGTCGTGGATGCCGACCGACACGGCAGCCACCAGATCGCTGATCGGCAGTTCGACGATTTTGCCGCGCTTAAGCAACTGCTCGCAGGCATCGCGAGCGGCTACATAGGCGCCGGTGATGCACGCGGTGCGCGTCCCGCCGTCGGCCTGGATGACGTCGCAATCGATGTGCAGCGTGCGTGGCCCCAGCTTGCCGAGATCGAAAACCGAGCGCAGCGCGCGGCCGATCAGCCGTTGGATTTCCTGCGTACGGCCGGTTTGCTTGCCGCGCGCCGCCTCACGGTCGCTGCGCGTATGCGTGGCGCGCGGCAGCATGCCGTATTCGGCGGTGAGCCAGCCTTCGCCGCGGTCGCGCAGGAATTCCGGCACCCGTTCGACCACGCTCGCGGTACAAATCGCCTTGGTGTCGCCGAACTCGACCAGTACCGAACCCTCGGCGTGGCGGGTGTAATGACGGGTGATGCGCACCGGGCGCAATTCGTCGGCGCTACGGCCGAAGCTGCGGCTGTGCGTACTGCCAGTGAGGGCGGGGTCGTGACTCATGGGCGGCTCGAATTTCCATTTCGGTTGATGGCGCATCTTAACTCTTCGGCAAGCGGTGTTCGCCCTAGCCAAATGGCCAGTCGCCTGCATTCGCGACCTGGCGGCCTGTCGCCGGACCATGCTAAATGCGATAATTCGCGCTTTACTGCCGTGTCTGGCAGACGCCTTACTCCAAGCGCGAGATTTCGACGATGATTTTCAGCATGACCGGTTACGCCAGCGCCACCCGCGACCTACGGCCGAACGCCCAGGTCGCGGAGGGTCCATCGGTAACGATTTCGGTCGATCTGCGCAGTGTCAATTCGCGCTTCCTCGATCTGAATTTCCGCATGCCCGAGGAATTGCGCGCGGCGGAACCGGCGTTGCGCGAGATGCTGATGACGCGGCTCGCGCGCGGCAAAGTCGACATTCGCGTCAACGTCCAGCACGGCGAAACGGTGATCTCGACGCATGCGCTCAACCGCGACGAACTGGTGCGACTGGCCGAGCTCGAACAGGCGGTGCTGAAGGCCTTTCCGCAGGCGGGGCGGCTCAGTACCGGCGAGGTCTTGCGCTGGCCGGGCGTGATGGCGAATGGCTCGATCGACCCGAATGCACTACGCGACGCAATTGTCGAATGCGGCGCCGAGGCGCTCGAAGAACTGGTCAAAACGCGCGGCCGTGAAGGCGCGCAGCTGGTCGACATGCTGCTGCGGCGCGTCACCGACATGGAAGCCATCGTCGCGCGCATGGAGCCGCTGGTGCCCGAACTGATTGCCACGCAACAGCGCAAGATCGTCGATCGCCTGCAGGAACTGCTTGGCGTCGCCGTGCCGGTGAATGCGCCGTCGGCCATTTCGCGCGAAGAGGTGGCCGAGCGCATCCGTCAGGAAGTCACGATGTACGGCATCCGCATCGACGTCGCCGAGGAATTGTCGCGCCTCACCGCCCATCTGAAGGAAACGCGCCGCGTGTTGGCGGCTGGCGGTCGCGCCGGCAAGCGCCTCGACTTCATGATGCAGGAGCTCAATCGTGAGGCGAACACCTTGGGCTCGAAGGCCGCGGCCAAAGAACTGGCTGATGCTTCGATGGCGCTCAAGCTGTTGATCGAACAAATGCGCGAGCAGGTGCAGAACTTGGAGTGAACTCAATGAACGCTTATCCCACGCGCGACCCCTCGCCCGGTTTCTATCGCGGTGAATATCCGGGCAACCTGTTCATGGTGGTGGCGCCGTCCGGTGCTGGCAAATCGACGTTGGTGAACGCCTTGCTGGACGAAGACGATTCGATCCGCTTGTCGGTGTCGTTCACGACGCGCGCGCCGCGGCCCGGCGAAGTGGAAGGGCGCGAATATCATTTTCTCGAGCCGGAAGAGTTTCTTGAGCGGCGCGCCGCCGGCGAATTCCTGGAAAGCGCCGAAGTGCACGGTAACTACTACGCCACCTCGCGCGTCTGGATCGAAGAGCAGATGCGCACCGGTCGCGACGTGCTGCTGGAAATCGACTGGCAAGGCGCTGAGCAGGTGCGCCGGCGCTTCCAGAATGCCGTGGAAGTCTTCATTCTGCCGCCGTCGCTCGACGCCCTGGAAGAGCGGCTGCGCAAGCGCGGCCAGGATGAACCGAACGTCATCGTGCGGCGCCTGCTGGCGGCCGGCAGCGAAATGGCGCATGCGCCGGAGGCTGACTACGTCATCATCAACGAGGAATTTCCGCGCGCGCTGGACGCCATGCGTTGTATCGTCGCCGCCACGCGCTTGCGCCTCGCTTCGCAGCGGGCGCGCCACACAGAGTTGTTTATTCAACTCGGTATCCATGCTCCGCAGACGGACTGACCTGCCGCTGAGGTAGAATGATTACCTGCATCCCCAAGGGAAAGAATCGAAATGGCCCGCGTTACCGTTGAAGACTGTCTTGAGCACATTGATAATCGTTTCGATCTTACGCTGGTCGCGACCTATCGTGCACGTCAACTAGCCCAGGGACACACGCCGAGAGTCGAAAGCCGCGACAAGCCGACGGTTGTCGCGCTGCGCGAAATCGCCCAAGGCCTGGTTGGCCTGGAAATGTTGAAAAAGGTACCAATCTAAGCTTTATCGTTAGACCAAGCCGGGCGCGCCATAAGCGCGCCGCGGCGAAGTGCCCATGGCTAACTGCCGGACGGCCCTTCCACGTTTCAGTTCACCACGGAGGCGATCATGAGTTCTCACCCTGCGCCCGTCTCCGTGGCCGACCCGTCAGCGGTAGTCCCGCAAATTCCGGTCGCCCGGAATTACATCGACGCGGTTCTCGAACAATCTTTCCGTCATCTCTTCGGGCCAACCGCCACCCCTGAGCAGCCGCGCAAACGCGACGTCGTGTCGATCGCGAAGCTCACCGGCATGTTGTCCGAATATCTGCAGCCGTCCGAAATCAAGGACATCAAGGCGGCATTCCATTTCAGCGACGAAGCGCATCTCGGCCAATATCGGCAGAGCGGCGAGCCGTACATCACGCATCCGGTGGCGGTGGCCGAACTCTGCGCGGAATGGAAGCTCGATGCGCAGTCGATCATGGCCGCGCTGCTGCACGACGTCATGGAAGACCAGGGCGTCGCGAAAACCGAGTTGGCCGAGCGCTTCGGCCCCAAGGTCGCGGAACTGGTCGACGGGCTGTCGAAACTCGACAAAATGGAGTTTCGCAGCCGCGAAGACGCGCAGGCCGAGAACTTCCGCAAGATGCTGCTGGCGATGGCGCGCGACGTTCGTGTGATCCTCGTCAAGCTGGCCGACCGTATGCACAATATGCGTACGCTGGGCGCGGTGCCGATGGAAAAGCGTCGGCGCGTTGCGCGCGAAACGCTCGACATCCATGCGCCCATCGCGCATCGCCTGGGCCTGAACAATACCTATCGCGAGCTGCAGGATCTCAGTTTCGCGAATTACAACCCGATGCGGTATGCCACGCTGGAAAAGGCCGTCAAGGCCGCGCGGGGCAATCGCCGGGAAGTGGTCAGCAAGATTCTCGAAGCGGTGCAGCGCGCGCTGTCGGATGCGAAGATCGACTGTGACGTCACCGGTCGCGAAAAGACCATCTTCAGTATCTACCGGAAGATGCGCGACAAGCAGTTGTCGTTCTCGCAAGTGCTCGATGTCTATGGCTTCCGGCTGGTCGTCGAGAGCGCCATGGAATGCTATATGTGCGTCGGGGCGCTGCATGCGCTGTACAAGCCCGTGCCGGGCAAGTTCAAAGACTACATCGCCATTCCGAAAGTCAACGGCTATCAGTCCTTGCACACCACGCTGGTGGGGCCGTTCGGCGTGCCGATCGAATTCCAGATCCGCACGCGCAAAATGCACGAGATCGCCGAAGCCGGCGTGGCCGCGCACTGGACCTACAAGAATGGCGGCGCCGATCTGAACGATGTGCAGGCGCGCGCACACCAGTGGCTCAAATCGCTGCTCGACATTCAATCGGAAGCGGGCGATTCGAGTGAATTTCTCGAGCACGTCAAGATCGATCTGTTCCCTGACGCCGTCTACGTCTTCACGCCGAAGTCGCAGATCACATCGTTGCCGCGCGGCGCGACCGCGCTCGATTTCGCCTATGGCGTGCATAGCGATCTGGGCAACCAGTGCGTGGCCGTCAAGATCAACAATGAGTTGCTGCCGCTACGCACCGAATTGAAGAGCGGCGACATCGTCGAGGTGATTACCGCGCCGTATTCGAAGCCCAATCCGGCGTGGCTGGGCTTCGTGCGTACCGGCAAGGCGCGTTCCGCGATTCGTCACTATCTGAAAACGATGCGATTGACGGAGTCGCTGCAACTGGGCGAACGGCTGGTCGATCAGGCGCTCAAGGCCTACGGCTTGACGCTTGCGGACGTGACTCCCGAGGTATGGGACAAACTGGTGCAGTGGACGGGCAACAAGTCGCGTCAGGATATTTTCGCGGATATCGGCCTGGGCCGGCGCGTCGCCGCCGTCATGGCGAAGCGCATCGAAGTGCTGATGACCGGGCGCGAGGCCGACGACGATCTGCCGCGCGCCGAAGGCAGCGGCTCGCTGAGCGGCGCGGTGGCACCGGTGGTCATCACTGGTACCGAAGGCATGTCGGTGCAGCTGTCGCCTTGCTGCCGGCCAATTCCGGGCGACTCCATCATGGGGTACATCGGCATCGGCTTGGGTATGGCGATCCACACTACCGACTGCCGGGTGGCGCAGCGCATTCATCGCCGCGACCCGGGGCGCTGGATCGACGTGGCCTGGGCGCCGCAACCCGGCCGTTTGTTCGAAGTGGGCGTCAAGGTGCTGGCGCATAACGCCAAAGGCGTGATCGCGCGCGTCGCCGCCGATGTGACGTCGGCCGACGCCAACATCGTGCATATCGCCATGGATGAAGATCACGCGCAGGAATCGACGGTGCTGCGCTTTATCTTGCAGGTCAGCGATCGGGTGCATCTGGCGAACGTGATGCGGCGCGTGCGGGTCAATCCCGATGTGATGCGGATCGCTCGCGAGAAGCCTAGCGAGGATCGCCCGCGCGATGCCTTGGGCATGCGCGTCGAGCGTGAGCGCGCCGACTACTGAGGCTGATCGAACGCCTCAGTGGCGTTCGCTTTCTATTTCCGCGGCGCTTGGATAGCGCACTTGCAGAATCTCGATTTCTTCAACGCCGCCGGGCGCCGTCAGTGCCACGACGTCGCCGACGCGCGCCTTCAGCAGCGCACGCGCCATGGGTGAGATCCAGCTGATATGCCCATTCGATAAATCGACCTCGTCTACGCCGACGATCTTGACGGTATGCGTCTGCGCGTCTGCGCCAAGGTAATCGACAGTGGCGCCGAAAAATACCTGATCGACGTTCTCTTGCAAGCTGCTGTCGACCACTTCGGCAATGTCGAGGCGCTTGGTCAGGAAGTGAATGCGGCGATCAATCTCACGCAGGCGACGCTTGCCATAGATATAGTCGCCGTTCTCCGAGCGGTCGCCATTCGAAGCGGCCCATGAAACAACCTTGACGACTTCAGGTCGTTCTACATTGAGCAGATTCAGCAGCTCATGGCGCAGGCGTGTATAGCCGCCCGGGGTGATGTAGTTTTTGGTCCCGGCCGGAATCTCCGGAACGAGGCCGAGATCATCGTCATCGGCGTCCTCCGATTCCTTGACGAAAGCTTTGTTCATTGCTGGCCTCATCCTCGGATTGCTGACCGCCGCGCGTCGGATGGCGGGCAGGCTCGTTGCATTCAGCATAGCGCCGATTGCGTGGGCTCGTTGCCGCACGGCAAACATGCGTCACCAAAGAAAAACGGCTTAGAGGCTTGTGGCCTCTAAGCCGTTGAATCTTACGTCAAATGGTTGGTGCGGCTGGCAGGATTCGAACCCACGACCCCTTGGTTCGTAGCCAAGTACTCTATCCAACTGAGCTACAGCCGCACATCATTGAGGCGAGATTATAGCAGCTTGGTGGGAAAAGGGAAGACTGTCGAGCATCGCCCAGCCAAGGTACTGCTCGCGCATACCGCAACGCGAGTTCTTGCGGAGATGCCGCATGTCGGGAACGCACTTTGCTGAAACGATCCCGGAAAGCGAAAGGAGAATTTGGCATGGAATCGAATCTCAAAACCCCTCACCACGGCTTCTGCATTTATGCGGCTGCCTCGGTGACACGAGACTCGGCGCAATCGAGTATGAGCAGCCGATATAAGGGCCGATGGGTGGTCTATCGCAAAGAGCCCAGTGGAATTACCTGGATTCTGGATTCGATCACGGAACCGCGAGAGTTTGATGCCGCAGGCGAAGCGGCAGCGCATGCTGAGTTATGCGCGCGCCGCGTGATTGACGAAGTGACTGGGACGATCGCACTCGCGGCCTGAAACCGCGTTCGCATTAGAGGCAGTGCAAGCGTGCGCCGCGAAGGCGCGGCACGCTGAAAGTCAGTGCGCGTCTTCGAAGCTCGGCGCGCGAATGGCTGCGCTGAAGTCTTCGAGCACGTAGTGACGTGCGTCCATCGGCGAAGACAGCAGGTTCTGCCAATGGCCACCATGCCAATTGCCAGCATCGTAATTGGCTGCACGTTCGGCCTTCGCCGCGGCTGAAAGCGGAGCGCCGCGGAAGAAGCGGCCGATTATGTCGGAAACGTTTTTGAATTCGGCGATCATATGCGGCCCTCTGTAACGGCTAGTTTCAAGGTGTATCAAAAACTATCTTAGCCTTAAATCGAGCAATTACAAGCGCTGCAAGTTCAAACTGTCGTATTAATGTCGTGTAACGTACTTTTTGCCGAAACTGTCAAATTCGCTTTGCGCGGCGACGCAAATTTTCCCGTATTTAATGGTGCGCGCCGGGGTTATCGCAAGGCGCTGAAAGTGGATAGACATAAAAAACTCTACGAGTTTCCGTAGAGTTTTATTCAAGAATGCCGGCGCCTTTCAGGCCGGCGATTCTCCCCAACGGCGCGCGTATTAGTTCTTCGGCGCGCCGATCAGCGGCGTTGCGGCGCCCGGGCCGGCTTGCGAAGAGCCGTACATCGGCGCGCCGTAGCCGCCAGTTGAGGCGTCGCCGGTGCCGGTGTTGCTCGGGATGCCGTTACCCACCTGTTGCAGCGGCTGGTAACGTTGACCCGGCGCGGAAGCTGGCGTCGACGCGTAATTCTGGCTGGACTGATCGCCCATCGGCATGTTTTGCGAAGTCGTCTGGCCCGTGTTGGCATCCTTGGGCGTCCAGTTTTGTCCCGCCGGCACTTGCATGGTGTTGTCGTTATTCTGGGTGGTCATGCCCGGCGTGCTTTGCGCCATGGCGACCGAAGCGGCAGAGGCGAGCGTGGCGGTGGCGATCAATGCGGCGAATTTTTTCATCTCATTCTCCTATCCAGTTGATTTCTACGGCATGGCTAACAACCAACCGCTTAGGTTCAATTTAGTGCAATTCGAACTGGATAGGGTGTAAGCACTTGTAATTGGAGTAATTGAGGTTTAACGAACATATAATCGGTAATTAAATATTCTAATATTTGCCGGATAAGTAAAAAGGTGGCGGGACTAATTACCCCACTTAAGCGTTCTTATCAGCTGCCGATTATATTCATGAGTAATTCATTCTCAATGATCGCGGCGCCGGTCCAAATTGCCGACGCGATCTCGCTCTATTCTTACTGGCGAGGCCACTAGCAACGGCATTGCTCAGTCGGCGGGACCGCCGCTCGCGCAGCCGTGGGCAAGCGCGCGTTCGAGCGCGGCACGGTGGTCCGCATCGAGCGACACCTTTCCATACCAGCGCCGCAAGGCCTGCTTGAGTCCTAGAGCGCAGGACGCGGACTGGCGTGCTGGAGCGCCTTCGCCCAGCGCCAACAACATTGATTGCGATACCCGGTCGATCTCCAGACGCGCCTGGGCGAAGGTATTCTCATCGGGCGCGACGGGCGGGTTGGTTTTCTGCCATTTGGCGTATAGCGCCGTCTGGAGCTGCTTGCTTGCCGTCATCTGGTCGACAAAGAAGGGCTGCGCAACTTCCCGCGGCACGTGATACAGGTCGGCTTGGCCGAGCAGCCGCTCGAGCACCGCCTTTTCGCGTGGCAAATCCTCGATGGGCAAATGCTGATGCCATTTCCATGCCGCTATCGGCTCGGCCAGCGACAAGCGCTCAGAGGCAAGCGCCACTTCATTATCTAGCGCGGCACTCACGCTGGACGGTATGGAGGCTCCCGAGCATCCCATGGCAATCGTCAACAACACGGCAGCCGCTACGACCGGTACCAACGGAAATCGACGCATAAAAATCCTTGCAAAAATTTGAGAAGGAGCCGTGCCGAGCTGCACGATCCGCTTCGATGGGCCAAGTATGCAAATTGTTCCATGTGAAGTGCGTATCAAGCGTTACGCAATGCAAAATTGCCATGTTGTAATGCGCCGCAAAGGGAGATGAAATGCTCGAATTATTCACAGCGGCCGCGCTATTTGCAGTAACCGCGGTGGCGGAAATCGTCGGCTGCTATTTGCCATGGCTGGTCATCAAGCAGCACAAACCAATATGGCTGCTGGTGCCTGCCGCGGTCTCGCTGGCCCTGTTCGTTTATCTATTGACGCTGCACCCGACCGCTGCCGGACGAACCTATGCCGCTTACGGCGGCATGTACATCGTCGTCGCGCTGGCCTGGCTGGCATTCGTCGACGGCGTGTCGCTGACGCGTTGGGACATGGTGGGCGCCGCCGTGGCGCTGGTCGGCATGGCGGTGATTGTATTGCAGCCTGCGGTCCATTAGTTGCAGCGTGGCCCAGTAGAACCGCGTTCGCTGCCTACAACATAGATAGCTTGCTAGCTATTCTTAACTTGGTTAAAATTCGGCGCATGTCGACCATTCATGCGCTGCGCCTCACGGTCAGCACCGCGCTCGTCGCGGCAAGCCGCCAGTGGCGGCGCACCTGCCACAACGTTCTCACGGCCTACGGCGTGTCCGAAGCCTGCGCCACGCCGCTGCTGCATACCGGGCGTCTGGGCGATGGCGTGCGGCAGGTCACGCTGGCGGCCGCCGTCGGCATCGAAGGGCCGTCGTTGGTGCGCTTGCTCGACCAGCTCTGCGCCGCCGACCTGGTGCGGCGCGAAGACGACCCAGCCGATGGTCGCGCCAAAACCATCTGGCTCACCGATGCCGGTCGCGCTACCAACGCCAAAATCGAAGCCAGGTTGGTCGAGTTGCGCGCCAGTGCCCTGAAGGGCGTTTCCAAGGAAGACCTCGAAGCCACGCTGCGAGTGTTACGCGTTTTCATTGCCAGTTCGGAAGTGACCCCTGGATGAACGCGCGATCGCTGTCGAGACCCTGATTTATGCCGGACATCGCCAATTCCTCCAGCGGCGAGAACGCCGCGTTCAATATTGATCTGAAAACGCGCATCTTCCTGACGGCCTCCGTCATGTTGGCGACCGTGATGCAGGTGCTGGACACCACCATCGCGAACGTTGCGCTGCCGCATATGCAAGGCAGTTTGTCGGCGACGCAAGATCAGATCAGCTGGGTGCTCACGTCGTACATCGTCGCTTCGGCAATCGCGATGCCACTGACCGGCTGGATGGTGGGGCGCTATGGGCGCAAGCGCGTTTTCATGGCTTCGGTGGTCGGCTTCACCTTGGCGTCGGTTGCCTGCGGCCTCTCCGCCTCACTGATTGAAATCGTTGGCGCGCGCCTGTTGCAAGGCGTCTGCGGCGCCGCGCTCGTGCCGTTGTCGCAAGCCGTCATGCTCGATATCAACCCGCGTGAGAAGCATGGTCAGGCCATGGCCATCTGGGGCATCGGCGTCACGCTGGGCCCGATTCTCGGCCCGACCTTGGGCGGCTGGCTGACCGACAGCTTCAATTGGCGCTGGGTGTTCTACGTCAACGTGCCCATCGGCATTCTGGTCAGCGTGGGCATTCTCATCTTCATGAGCGAGACCACGCGCGCGCCGGCGCGCAAGCTTGATTTCTTCGGCTTCGCCACCTTGAGCATTGCGATCGGCGCGCTCCAGCTATTTCTCGATCGCGGCGAAATCAAGGACTGGTTCGATTCGGTGGAAATCTGGATCGAATTGCTGGCCGCGACGATATCGTTCGCCTGCTTCCTCGCGCACACCATGACCGCGCAAACCACGTCGTTTTTCAACCGAGCGCTGGCGTCGGACCGGAATTACGTGACCGGTTGCGGTATCTACTTTTTATTGGGACTGGTGCTGTATGCCACGCGCGCGCTGTTGCCGCCGCTGCTGCAGAACGTCTTGAACTATTCGACGATCGACTCCGGGCTGGTGACCGCGCCGAGCGGCGTGGGGTCGATGTTTGCGATGATCGCGGCCGGGCGACTGGTCAGTATGATGAAAGCGCGCGACCTGATCATCATCGGCTTTGCGATCACCGCGTTTTCGCTATGGCAGATGTGCGGCTACAACTTGGCGATGGGGAA
>JBPBQZ010000088.1:0-67188 GCA_050955105.1 Janthinobacterium lividum
CTTCGCCGCCGCGGGCGCCGCGGTGCGTTATCGCACCGCGCATGCGCGCGAGGTCGAAGATATCGTCGCACTCGATATCGCTCTGAAGCGCAACGATCGCGCTTGGCTGGAGACGCTACCGCCGGAGATCGACCAGGCGATCTCACTCAAGCTGTATTACGGACACTTCTTCTGTCACGTGTTTCACCAGGACTACATCGTTCGCAAGGGACACGATTGCCTGGCGCTCGAGCACAAGATGTGGAAGCTGCTGGATGCGCGCGGCGCCGAATATCCGGCCGAGCACAACGTCGGGCATCTCTATATCGCCAAGCCCGAGCTGACGACGTTCTATGAGACGCTGGATCCGTGCAACTGCTTCAACCCGGGGATTGGACAAACCTCGAAATTCGCCAATTATCGGGACGCTGCGGACTGACGCGGTGCCGCAGGCGCACGGTTCGCGCCCTGTTCCAGGCACTTGGCGACGCATGCCGTCGTTTCGTCGCAAGCACGGGCGATGGTGTCTGGCTTGACCGAGACTGAGCCCGTCGAAGCCCTCCGCGTCGACTCTGTTCGTGAGCTTGGTTAAACAAACTCGTCAACTCCGCACGCTGCCGCCGGCCTCGGTCGGCGCGGGCCGATAACTCCTTGTCGCCATGACGCTACTCGATAAATTCCTGCTGTTCGTATCCGCTCCGGCGGTTTTCATATTCGCGCTGATGGAGGCCTGGTTGCTGTCGCGCCGCCAGTCCTATGACTGGCGGGCGTTCGGCGTCTCGTGCTTCGACCTGGTGGCGCGTATCGCTGTCGGCATCCTGTTGCCCTTGTCGCTCGCCAGTCCGTTGATCAGGCTGGCCTACCAGCATCGGCTGATGACGCTGCACCCCAGTGGCTGGCTGGCGCTGCTGGTGCTCTTCGTCGGCCAGGAGTTCTGCTACTACTGGTACCACCGTGCGGCGCACGAGGTGCGCTGGTTTTGGGCCAATCATGCGGTGCATCATTCGCCGCAGCAGCTCAACCTGTCGGCGGCGTTCCGCATCGGGCTGTTCGGCAAATTCAGCGGCACGCTGTTTTTCTTTATCCCGATAATCTGGCTGGGTTTCGATCCGCGTACGGTGGCTGCGGTCCTGGCGCTCAATCTGCTTTATCAATTCTGGATCCATGCGACGTGGATTCCCAAGCTCGGCTGGCTGGAGTGGGTCTTCAACACGCCGTCGGCACACCGCGTGCACCACGCGGCCAATCTTGAATATCTGGACGCCAACTATGGCGGCGTGCTGATCGTATTCGATCGCCTGTTCGGCACCTACATCAAGGAACGCGACGACCTGCCCTGCCGCTATGGCCTGGTGAAGCCGATGGACAGTTACAACGTGCTGCACGTCGAACTGCGCGAATGGCTGGGCATGGTGCGCGACGTCGTGAACGCCCGCAGCCTGCGCGCGATGCCGGGCTACCTGTTGATGCCCCCAGGTTGGTCGCCGCACGGCGATAGCACCACCACGGCCGCGCTGCGTGCGCGCGCCGGGCTGACGGTGTCGCCCAGTCAAACCACCACGTCTGCCGAAACCGGGTTAGCTCGCAGCGAAACCTAGGTTGGCTTGCTTGGGTCTGGCCAAAGACCATCGCCGTCCACGATGGCGACGATGACGAATATAATCTTGCCTGTCCAGCCAGCATTGAGGTTTTTCAGGATGGGCCATTCGAAGGAAGACAGTGTCGTTGGCGCGCGCGGTCAACGACCAGGCCCTGTCGCGCGCGATACTCAGGCCGGGGCCGCGGACCGACTCAAGGCGCAGCTCAAGTGAGCACGCCTCCGTCCCACCCCGAGCGGCGCATCGCCCATCTCGATATGGATGCGTTTTACGCCTCGGTCGAACTGCTGCGCTATCCCGAACTACGCGGTCAGGCGGTGGTGATCGGCGGCGGCCGCAACGCGGTGCCGGAAACGCTCGAAGACGGCAGCCGACAGTTTCGGCGGCTGCGCGACTACGTGGGACGCGGCGTGGTCACCACCTCGACTTACGAAGCGCGCGCGCTCGGCGTGTTTTCGGCAATGGGCATGATGAAAGCGGCCCAACTCGCGCCCGACGCCATCCTGCTGCCCACCGATTTCGATTCCTACCGGCACTACTCGCGTCTGTTCAAAGCTGCGGTGGCCGATTTCGCTACGCAGATCGAAGATCGCGGCATCGACGAAATCTATATCGACCTGACGGATGTGCCCGGCGCGGCCACCGCGATCGCCACGCGCATCAAGCAAGCGGTGCGGGACGCCACGGGACTGAGTTGCTCGATCTGCATCGCGCCCAATAAATTGCTCGCCAAGATCGGCTCTGAACTCGACAAGCCCGACGGCTTGACCTTGCTGGCGCCCGCCGATGTACCGCGCCGCATCTGGCCGTTGCCGGCACGCAAGGTCAACGGCATCGGCCCCAAGGCCAGCGACAAACTGGCGGCCTTGGGCATCGCCACGGTCGGCGATCTCGCCGCGGCCGCGCCCGAGCTGCTGCGTGCGCATTTCGGCAAAAGCTATTCGGCCTGGCTGGCCGAGGTGGCACAGGGTATCGATGCGCGGCCGGTGGTAGTCAGCTCAGAGCCCAAGTCGATCAGCCGCGAGACCACCTTCGAGCGTGATCTGCACCCGCGCCGCGATCGCGCAGTACTCTCGGAAGTGTTCACCGGCCTGTGTCAGCGGGTCGCCGAAGACCTGCAGCGCAAGGGCTATACTGGCCGCACCGTCGGCATCAAATTACGTTACGACGACTTCAAGACCGTGACGCGCGACCTCACCTTGGCCGCCGCCACTGCCGATGCTGTCGAGATTCGCCGCGCCGCCACGGAATGTTTGAAACGCGTGCCGCTTGAGCGGCGTTTACGTTTGCTGGGGGTGCGTATGTCGGGGCTCGCGGGCTTGTCGGATTCGACCGAACAAGGTTCACAAGCGGCCGGCGATGCGCTCGAGGCGACACCGTTGCAAGGGGAGTTGCCGTTCTTTGCAAGCAGCACGCGCGACGCGCCTGACGTAGCAATGGAAAACGCCGCGGAGCGCGCGGCACGCAAATCATCAGGTTTCTAAGAGGAGGCACGCGGTGGACAAACAAGTCATCTTCAACGGCGCGCCGTCGCAGGTCATCAACCTTCCGGCCCTGTTCAAGGGCGGCTTCGTGCTGGCACTGCTGGCCGCGATCGATCTGGGGACATCGCAGCAATTTCCTTTCCAGTGGCGCGTAGCGCTCGCACAAGCCGTGGCGGTGATGATAGGCGTGGCACTGCCCTTTCTCAAAACCGGCTTCACTGAAATTGTCGTCGACACCGAACGTATTACCTGGAAGCAAGGCATCTTGCGGCGCGGCGTGTCGAGCCTTGAGTTGTCTCAAATTAAAAGCGTGCACCGCGTGCAACCGCGCTGGCAGCGTGCGTTCGGCATCAGTATGCTGATCATGACCACCACTGACGCCGCGCATCCGGAGCGACACCTGCCCGGTATCAGGCATGCCGAGCGACTGCATCAGCAACTGGATGCCGCCATTGCGGCACATCGGCTGGTTCAACACACATAAAGCACACATAACGAAACAGGCCGCGAAAATCGCGGCCTGAATCTTTCTGCACACCACCGTATCAGGCTGGGCCGCTATCCGGCCAACCGATATCAGCCTCCGAGCCGGAAGGCTTAGAACTTGTGACGCAGACCCACGCGCACGGCAACCTGTTCGTCCGCACCCGAACCCGAAGTACCGAAATAGCTGGTGCTCGAACCGATCTGCGCCTGCACGTCGACGCCTTTGTTCACACCGGCCGCATGCTGATATACGCCCAGCAAGTAGACGTCGGTACGCTTGCTCAGCGCATAATCGGCGCTGGCACTCGCTTCCTGCCAACGGCCACCCACTGAACCATTCAGATCGGTGAAGGTATAGCCGAGAGCGGCCGTTAATGCCGACGTCACCGCATACTTGCCACCCAGTTCATAGATATTCGCCTTCGAACTGACGTTCGTGATCGATTCGAACAGCGTGTTGGTCCACAATCCGTACACGGTAGCCGGGCCGAACGTATAGTTGGCGCCGACGCCGAAGGTCCGCAAGTCTTTCGTGCCACCCGTGTTGACGTTCGCGATATTCACGCTGAACGCCGGGGACGCCGCACCGGGGAAGCGAATATCGGTATAGGCGGCGCCGATGCCCAACGGGCCCATCTTGTAATTCGCACCGAAGCTATATGCACGGGACGAACTACCCGCCGCACCGCCGAACGCACCGGCGGCGTTCGAGAACGCATACATGCCGCCGAAGGTCAGGCCGCTGAAGCTGGCGCTGCTGAACTTCACCGAGTTGTTCAGACGGCTCGACGTAAGTTGATCGATATCGTTGATGTGGTAGGCATAATTGCCGCCGACGGTCTGACCGCCGATCGAGTAGTTGCCGCCCAGGTAATCGGTCGAGAACGAATATTGACGACCCAGCGTAACCGAACCGACATCATTCATCGCCAGGCCAACATACGCTTGACGACCGAACTCCGCGCCACCTTGACCGAAGGCACCGGTGCCAACGTTGAAACCATTTTCCAAGGTGAAGATGGCTTTCAGACCGCCGCCCAGATCTTCGGCGCCTTTCACGCCCCAGCGACTGCCTTGCGCCACGCCATCATCGAACTTGGTGTAGCTCGAGTGCCCCGTACTCGTAGCGGCGTTGTTCACGTAACTGATACCTGCATCGATGATGCCGTACAGCGTGACGCTGCTTTGTGCGTGCGCGTTGACGGCGATCATTCCCAGTGCACCGGCAACGGCGGTGGCCAGCATTTTCTTGTTCAAAGGATTCTCCGCAGAGGTGTGGTTGAATGTTGCAAGCGGCTGCGCGCTCGATCGCCGCCACCAATCCGCGGGGTCGATTTCTATTGATCTGCCGACATGCACAGGGGCGGACTCTAGCGACCGATTGTGACAATGCGATGAGCGTTGCACCGCCGCCACATCGTGCTGGCCTCAACCAGTCCCGCCCCTTCTCTTCGATCACACTTGAGGGGTCGCTTAGCCCCGATAACGTTCAGCCGCATGCTCCTGCGAGAAGTTCGGCAGCATGGCCACGCGCGCCGCGTTAAATGCTTCCCACTGCGCGGCCTCGGGCAGCGGCGGAATGGTGACCAGCTCGCGACGCTCGAAGCCCACCAACGCGGCATCGACCAGCTCGCCTACTTCCATCACCCCCGATAAGGTGTTCACGTCGCGGCCCGAACGCTCCCATATTTCAGTACGCGTAGCTGCCGGCAACACGGCTTGAACATAGATGCCGCGCGCGCCCAACTCGACGTTCAGCGCCTGCGAGTAAGCCAGCACATAGGCTTTGGTCGCGCCATACATGCCGAGCGGCAGCTCGGGGGCGAGCGCCACCACTGAAGTGATATTGATAATGTCGCCGCCGCCCTGTGCGAGGTAACGCGGAATCACCGCGGCGCTAAGGCGCGTCACGGCAGTGACGTTCAAGCGAATCAGGCGCTCTTGCAGCGCGACGTCGCCCTCGGCAAAGCCACCTGGTACGGCGGCGCCCGCATTGTTGACCAGCAAGTTGATGCTGGCGTCGTCGCGCAAGCGTGCCTCCACTTCCAGCAACTGCGGCGCGTCGGTGAGATCGGCGCCGATGATATCGATTGTCGCGCCGGTTTCGGCGCGCAGGCTTGCGGCCAAGGTTTCCATGCGCTCGCGGTTGCGCGCAACCAGCACGAGGTTGTAGCCGCGCCGCGCGAGACGATCGGCATAGGTGGCACCGATGCCAGTGGAAGCGCCGGTGATGAGCGCGGTGGTCTTGGCTTGGTCAGTCATGATGGTTTCCAATGATCGATGAATTTCGCGAAGCCTTCGCGACGCCTTGCCGCGCAGGAAAGATCCGCGATGGGTTAATCAAGACGCTGGGCCGATTATTTCGAGACGCCATGCGGCCGCTTTTAATCATTACCAACGTCAGCAATACAATCATGATGTTGGTAATGTATAATTGTCAAGCATCAACTTGGAGGGGCTATGAAGATCAGCCGGGAACAAGTAGCGGAAAATCGCGAGCGCATTCTCGAAGCCGCCGCGCGCATGTTTCGCGAACGCGGCTTCGAAGGCGTGACCGTGGCTGAAATCATGAACGACGCCGGGCTGACGCACGGTGCCTTCTATGGTTATTTCAAATCGAAGGACGAGTTGATCGAGCAGGCCTTCGCGCACGTGCTGACGAGGATCTCGCGCGAGGGCGCGCTGCCCACCGCCCTGGCCGACTATGCGGCGTTCTATTTAAGCGCCGCACATCGCGACGACCCAGGCGGCGGCTGCCTGTTCGCGGCGCTCGGCACCGAAGCCGCACGCGCCACCAATGCGGTGCGCCATACCCTCACGGACAGCGTGCGCCGGCAAATCGACACCTTGAGTCGCACGGCGCCTGGGCGCACGGCCGTCGAACGTCGCCGCGCCGCGGTGGGTAGTTGGACCGCCATGATCGGCACTGTGCTGCTGGCGCGTGTGGTCGATGATCCGGCTTTGTCGGCGCAATTGATGACGGACACGCGGGCGTGGCTGGCGCGCCAGAAATAATCTGCCGGCGTAAGCGAGAGCGTCGAGCACAGAACCGGCGGGGCGCCGACTATTTCGAGATATAATAGAAATGATTCTCATTTAAGTGGCGCGACCTCTGTGCCCATCCGACCCGCGATCCTCGCCCGGCACGCTTATCGATGCAGACCGATCCCTCCTGTTCAGCGGCTGACGCCCTGTATGGCGCGCACCATACCTGGCTGCTTGGCTGGCTGACCCACAAGCTGCGCAACACCGCCGATGCAGCTGACCTCGCGCACGATACCTTCGTGCGCGTGCTCGGCCGCGAAGCCAGCGGCAGCGCTCCAGCGGAGCCGCTGCGTGAACCGCGCGCCTGGCTCACCGCCATTGCCAATGGGCTGGTCATCGATCATTGGCGGCGCCGCGAACTCGAGCAAGCCTATCTGCGCGCGCTGGCCCTGCTTCCCGAAGCCGTGGCGCCTTCACCGGAAGCCCGGCTGTTGGTGCTGGAAACGCTGTATGCGCTCGACGCACTGCTCGATGGCCTGAAACCGGCCGTACGAAGCGCCTTGCTGCGGGCGCGCCTGGATGGCTTGACGGTGCCGCAAGTCGCAGCCGAGTTGGGTGTCTCAGTCGCCACCGCCGAACGCTATCTGGCGCAGGCCCTGCGGCACTGTTACGACTATATTTATGCGACACGCTAGCGCCCGCGCGTCGCGCACCGGCTATTTTTGAGATGCCGCGGCGACTCGATCCGGCAATCGTCGATCGCGCCATCGACTGGTCGATCCGCCTGCAGTTCAATGCCGCGGGTGCCGACGTTATAGCGGCCTTCGAGGCTTGGCGCAGTGCCGCGCCCGAACACGCGGAAGCGTGGCAGCGCATTCAATCGGTGGACGCGCGCTTCGATGGCGTGGACCCCTCTGTGGCGCGCGCCACGCTCAGCCGGCGCCGGCAGGCGAGCCGACGCCGCTCTCTCAAAATTGCTGGCGTGCTGACGGCCGGCCTGGCGATTTGGTATGGCCGCCGCAGCGCGCCATGGGAACGCGCCGTCGCCGATTACGCCACGGCCACCGGACAGCGCCGCTCGCTGCGCCTGGCGGACGACACGCTGCTTGTCTTGAATACCGACAGCGCGGTCAATATCCACTTCGATAACGTGCGCCGCTCGATCGAGCTGGTACGCGGTGAAATTTTCGTCGTCACCGGCGCCGACACCGGCACCGCCACGCATCGACCGTTTTCGATACAGACAACCTTCGGCAGCTTGCGGGCGCTCGGCACGCGCTTCTTCGTGCGCCTGGACGACGCTGACGCGCGGCTGATCGTCACCCAAGGCGCGGTAGAGATCGCCGCGCGCAACGGCGCGCGCGCGCTCGGCCGCGCGGGCGACGGCTATGTGTTCAATAGCGACGGCGCCACCCGCCTCGATCTGTATGGCCTCGACACCGACGGTTGGCTCGACGGCGTGTTGACGGCACGTGAGCAGCCACTCGGACGGTTCCTGAGCGAGCTGTCGCGCTACCGACCCGGCATGATCACTTGCGATCCGGCGGTGGCGCAGCGACGCTTGTCGGGCGTGTTCCAGACCGCCGATACCGATAAGACGCTGCAACTGGTGGCGGCGAACCTGCAACTGAGGCTCAGCTATCGCACGCGCTTCTGGGTTGTCGTAAGCGCCGCCACCTCGCCCAAAGAATTTTCCTCATAAACGTAGCAATCGATGAGGGGTTTGCGCTTCTCGTCCGGCATGCAGGAGGAAGAGCCAATGCCGGCTCTTTGCCCCCAACCGACGAGGACGATTACCGTGGCGGCACGACGTAACGCTTTCCATTTGCCCACTTCCCAGCGCGCAGCCGCCTCACTTCGTGCAGCGCGTCGCGCGCCCGCGCGCGGGCAACGCCACCCAGGCTATCTCTCGATCGCGGTCGCCACGTCGCTCGCCTATGGCGCGTGCGTTCCCGCCCCGGCGCATGCAGCGCCGACAGCCGCGCGCGACGCCCATGAAGAAGTGTCGTCAAACGCAGCGCGGCATGCCTTCACCGTGCCGTCCGGGCGCGTCGATGCAGCGTTGAACCAATTGGCGCGACAGGCCGGCATCAGCATCTATTACGACGCCACCAACCTGCATGAGAAAACCACGCGTGGCGTCACCGGACGCATGTCGGTAAGCGACGCCCTGGCGGTGCTGCTGGCAGGTTCAGGCCTGCGCGCCACCACGCAGGCCGATGGCGCCTACGTGATCCGCGCAGCACCGCCATCGGCCACGCCGCAAACAGTGCCTGCCGTCGTGAACGACGCCGCGGCGCTGGCGCCCGTGACAGTCGTCGCGGCGCGCCCCGCTGCCGACGCTACCGGACCGTTCGTTGGTTATATGGCCAAGCGCAGTGCCACGGCCACCAAGACCGATACGCCACTGCTTGAAACGCCTCAGGCTATTTCGGTAGTCGGCCGCGATCAACTGCAGACGCAACATGCGCTCAGCCTGGTCGAAGCCGTCAAATACACACCAGGCGTGCAGGCCGGTACCAACCCGGTCGACAACCGTTTCGACTCGCTGCGCATCCGCGGCTTCGAGCCGACGCTATTCCTGGATGGCATGCAATTGCCTTACGGCGCCAGTTTGTATGGCCGGCCGAAGGTCGACCCGTTCGTGGTGGAGCGCATCGAGATACTGCGCGGCCCTTCTTCATCGCTCTACGGATCGATCGCGCCAGGCGGCCTGATCAACTTCGTCAGCTTGTTGCCGCCTGAAGTACCGATCCACACGGTCCAGGTGCAAGCGAATACCTTTGGCCGAGTGGAAACCGCCTTCGACGTAGGCGGCCCGGTCGACCCCGACGGCCGCATCAGCTATCGCTTCACCGGTCTGGGTTTCGATGGCAACACGCAAATCGACCACGTCAAAGAAAGCCGCGTGTTGTTTGCGCCGTCGGTCACCATCAAGCCGGATGCCGATACGCGGCTGACACTGCTGGGCGAATATCAGCGCGACAACGGCGGCATCCAGATCCAGTTCCTGCCGGCCCAAGGCACGCTGCTGGGCAATCCGCACGGCGATGTGCCCTACGGTACCAACGTCGGCGAACCGGATCGCGATCACTATTCGCGTACCCAGGCGTGGGCTGGTTATGAATTCGAGCACCGCTTCAACGATACCTGGAAGGTCAGTCAAAAGCTGCGCTACGCCTATCTCGATACTGATCTGTTTGCGGTGGCGGGCGGCGGCCTGGCAGCCGACATGCGCACGCTGAACCGACAAGTGCTATCGGCACCCGAGCATGCGGAAAATTTCACCCTGGACAACCAAGCCGAAGCGAAATTCGAGACAGGGTCGATACTACATACGGTGCTGCTCGGGCTCGACTATCGATGGGCATCCAGCCGCATCAACCTGGGCTTCGGCAGCGCACCACCAATCGATCTCTACAACCCGGTCTACGGCGCGCCGATCGCCACGCCGCAGGTGTCGACCAGCACCTCGCAATTGCAGAATCAGGTCGGCACTTATGTGCAGGATCAACTGGCGCTCGATCGCTGGCGCCTGACCCTGAGCGGACGCCATGACTGGGTCGATACCGCGACCACCAATCGCCTGACGAACACCACGGCACGTCAAAGCGAGGGGGCGTTCTCCGGGCGCGCCGGCATCGACTATGTGTTCGACTCGGGTGTCGCACCCTACGTCGCCTATGCGCACTCGTTCCAGCCGACCATCGGCACCGATTTCGACGGCACGCCATTCAAGTCGACCACCGGCGAACAATATGAAGCGGGCGTCAAGTTCCAGCCGCCCGGCAAGGCGATTTCATTCAGTGCGGCGGCATTCACATTGACGCAGAACAACGCCTTGACGGTCGATGCCACGCATCCGCAGTTCCAGACGCAGACCGGCCAGATCCGCTCGAAAGGCCTGGAGTTCGAAGCCATCGGGCGCGTCACCGAAGCGTTGAATCTGATTGCCAGCCTCACTTATACGGATGCCGCAGTAACCGAGAGCAACGGCACCGACCTGGGTAAGCGAGTGATCGTCACGCCGCGCTATCAGGCTTCGCTGTGGGCCGACTACACCTTCCTCACAGGCCCGCTGCGCACACTGAATCTAGGCGCGGGCATTCGTTATTTCGGCCAGACATATGGCAACTCGACCAACACCGTCAGTATTCCGTCGAACACTTTGGTCGATCTGTCGGTCGGCTACGACCTGAGCGCGATGACACCGAAACTGGATGGCGTGCGGGTGGCGTTGAACGTCAACAATCTCTTCGATAAGCGCTATGTCGCCACCTGCACCAGCCTCAACGCTTGCTATTACGGCACCAGTCGTGTCGCCATGGCTACGCTGCGTTATGACTGGTAACGGCATGGGCTCGAAGCACTTCTTCATCTGGTATCGAATCCATCGATGGACCAGCCTGCTATGCACCGTGTCGCTGCTCTTGCTCTGCGTTACCGGGGCGCCGTTGATATTGAAAGACGAAATTGGTGTCTGGAGCGGCAGCACTGTCGAGGCGCCCGGACTGCCCGGCGTGACACGTCGCGTCAGCGTCGATAGCCTGATCGCCGACGCCCGCGCACGACGCCCCGGCGATGCGATCCGTTTTATCTCACAAAGCGACGATTCGCCCGCATGGTTCGTATCGATGGGCAAGAGCGCCGATGCCGCGGCCGCCACGGCCGTCTATAAATACGATGCACGCACCGGTTTGCTGATTCACGACATCGATCAGCGCGTCGGCCTGATGGCGGCGATTCGCAAGTTGCACGTCGACTTGTTCGCAGGTTTGCCCGGCACGCTATTTATCGGCGGCATGGGCTTGCTGTTCGTCGCATCGGCCATCTCGGGGGTGATGCTATATGGCGTATTTATGCGCGGCCAGCCGTTCGGCACGGTGCGCCAGCGCAAATCCCGGCGTGTGAAATGGCTCGATCTTCATAATCTGCTCGGCATCGCCAGCTGCAGCTGGCTGCTGGTGGTCGGTGCAACGGGCGTCGTCAATACGCTGTCGCTACCGATGCTGTCATACTGGCAGTCAACCGAACTCGCCGCCATGACGCACCAGTGGCGCGGCGCGTCTTCGGTCAGTTCCGCCCCCGGCTCGGCGCAGGCAGCGATCGACACGGCGCGCGCGACGGCCCCTGGCATGGACGTCGCGTTCGTCGGCTTTCCGGGCAGCCGCTTTACGACCGCTCGGCACTACATGGTGTTCATGCGCGGCGACACGACGCTGACTTCACGCTTGCTCAAGCCCGTGATGGTGGATGCGCAAACGGGAACGCTGGTTAGCGCCCGGTCCTTGCCCTGGTATTTGAAGGCCTTGCTGCTGTCGCAGCCGCTGCATTTCGGTGATTACGGCGGTATCGCAATGAAGCTGCTGTGGCTGATCTTCGACCTGATCGCCATCGCGGTGCTCGGCAGCGGCCTGTATTTGTGGTGGGCGCGCCGCGATGCGATACGCGCGCGGCTGGCGTTGTGACAGCCCGCGCGGGCGGCGGCTGAATCCCTAGAGAATGCCCGATGACACATCGCATATCAAAAGTAAAATGGCACATCTGGCGCATGCCGCTCGTGCTCAACGCCAGCATCGTCGGCGGCCTCGCCTGCGCGCTACTGAGCGATGGCGACGTCTGGCGTGCGATCGGTTGCCTGGGCTTAGGCTTGCCGGTTTGCGTCGCCTGTCTCAAAATGCTGCGTTAGCCGGTTTCTTATTTCAAAATACAGGAGACGACATGAGTTCCACGGACAGACTGGTTCTGGTTACAGGCGCCGCCAGCGGCATTGGCCTGGCGATTGCCAAGCGCTTTATCGCGGCCGGCCACAAGACCCTGATGGTCGACCGCTCGCCGGAAGTAATCAATATCGCTAAAAAGACCGCGGAAGCCGCGCATGGCCGCGCCGAAGGCCTGGTCGCCGATCTGTCGGTCGAGGCGGAAATCGAGAAACTGATGCAAACCGTGCAAAGCCGTCACGGCAATGTTGCGATCCTGGTCAACAACGCCGGCATTCATCCCAAAAAGGATGGTGGCAAGTTCATGATCGAGGAGATGGATCCCAAGCAGTGGAACGACGTCATCGCGATTAACCTGACGGCGCCGTTCTTGCTGAGCCGCGCCGTGCTGCCGATGATGCGCGCCGCCAGTTGGGGTCGCATCATCAATATTTCTTCGCGCGGCGGCCGCACGGCTTCGCCAGTGGCTAGCGCTCACTACTCGGCCACCAAAGCCGGCCTGATCGGTTTCACGCGCACGCTGGCGCTGGAAGGCGCGCCGGCCAACATTACCGCCAATTGCGTGACGCCGGGCCCGGTCAGCACCGCGATGACCGCGCTTTCCTCGCCGGAAGTAATTGCCGCGTTCGCCAAGAGCGTGCCACTGGGCCGCTACGGCGACCCGGACGAAGTGGCTGCGGTGGTGTCCTTCCTCGCATCCGACGATGCTTCGTTCATGACTGGCGCGATCGTCGACGTGAACGGCGGCACGTTCATGCCTTGATGCGTTGATGCCTCGCAAACGTTGATGCCGCGATAAGTCGATGCATGAACGCGCGGGCACGTCGATGCGGTGCCGCTCCAAGGCACCGCATTGCCTCACTTAGCCGCGACCACCGCGTCACGCGAGCTGCCGGCTGCCGCGGCGGGCTCGTTCGACGACACTGCCGGCGAATTTCCCCAGCCACCTCCCAGCGCCCGAATCAGATTGACCGTCGACACCGCCTGCGCGCCCGTCAACTGTGCGGCAACGCGTTGCGTCTCGAAAACAGTGCGTTCGGCTTCGATGACGTCGAGGTAGCTGGTCTGCCCTTCCTTATATTGCAGCCGCGATAGCTGTGCCGCGCGCGACGATGCCTGCACCGCATCGTTTTGCGCCGCCAGTTGCGTATTCAGCAGTTGCAGATCGGACAGATGATCTTCCACCTCCTGGAAAGCCACCAATACCTGCTGCCGATAGGTCGCGACGTCTTCCTCATATTGCGCGCGCGCATTCGCGAGGTTGCCACGCCGTGCGCCGCCGTCGAAGATCGGCAATGACAATGCCGTGCCCACCAACGGCCCCAGCAGGAACGTGCGACTCGACCATTGGAACAGATTGCCCAGCGTGCCGGCTTCGAAGCCGCCGGCGCCGGTGAGCGACAGCGACGGGAAGAATGCGCTCTTGGCCACGCCTACTCTTGCGTTGGCAGCGGCCATCTCGCGCTCGGCCGCGGCGATGTCAGGTCGGCGTTCGAGCAACGCCGACGGCAAGCCGGCCGGGATCTGCACCGCGACGCTGGTGAGCGGCTGCGGCGTCATCTTGAATTCCGACGGCGACTTGCCGAGCAACACCGCCAGGCTGTCCTCCGACGCGGCCCGAGAACGTGCGACCGTGATCGAATCGGCGCGTGCGGTGGCCAGTTCCGAGCGCGCGCGCGCCACATCGAGTTCGCCGATATCGCCCTCGGCATAGCGCCGCTGCATCAGCCGCAAGGCGTTCTCGCGACCAGCAACCGTGCGCGCGAAGACATCAGCCTCGGCATCGAGCTCGCGCAAGTTGAAATAGTTCTGCGCGACGTCCGCCTGCACCGCCAGCAACACCGACCGCAGCAAAGCTTCCGAACGCTGCGTATCGGCTTGTGCCGCTTGCACCGATGCCGATACCCGGCCGAACAGGTCGACTTCATACGAGGCCGAGGCCTGCGCACGCCACAAGGTGGTCTGAGCGACGTTGGCACCCGGTGACAAGCCGAGCGACGCTGGCGAAACGCGTTCGCGGGTCGGGCCGAAGCCTGCATCCAAGGTAGGAAACAGCGCCGAACGCGCGGTACGTTGCAACGCCCGCGCCTGCTCCAGGCGTGCGGCCGCGGCTTTCAAATTCTGGTTTGCGTCGCGCGCCTGCGCTTCCAGGTCGTTCAAGGTGCTGTCGCCGAACACCGTCCACCAATCGCCGCGTGCCACGGCTTCGGCCGGTTGCGCGGTTTTCCAAGTGCCGGCTTCCTGCACGGGCAGCGGCGCGCTCTTGAACGCCGTGGGCACCGCCGCCGCTGGTTTCTCATAAACAGGCGTGACCGAGCAGCCCGCGATCATCAGCAACGAAGCGAGCAGCCCTGACATCAGCGCCCAGCGTGCCCAGCGCGCCGATGGTACTGATGCTGCTGCTGACGTCGATATGGCAGGCCGCGGCGCCGAACGCGCCGTCGCCATTGCGGGTTCAAGCAGATACGTATTCATTTTCAACCTCGATTCTCATGTAGCTTCGTTGCTCGGGTATGCGTGCGGGTGTCCAGAACTTCAGGCCTTTACACCCGGCACCGGCATGTCGCGCATCGGCGCATGCGTGCCGTGCTTGTCGACCAGATGCGCACCACCCGCCATCCGGCGCAGCAACACGTAGAACACCGGCGTCAGCAACAAGCCGAACAGCGTGACCCCCAACATCCCCGAGAACACCGCGATGCCCATTGCATAGCGCATTTCCGATCCCGCGCCAGTGGACAGCACCAGCGGCACCACACCCATGATGAAAGCGATCGACGTCATCAAGATCGGTCGCAGGCGCAAGCGGCTGGCTTCGATTGCCGCGGCGACGATCGAGCGCCCCTGCATTTCCAGCTCGCGCGCGAACTCGACGATCAAGATGGCGTTCTTCGAGGCCAATCCCACCAGCACCATAAAGCCGACCTGCGTGAAGATATTGTTGTCGCCCTTGGTGATCCACACGCCGACCAGCGCCGACAGAATGCTCATCGGCACGATCATGATCACCGCCAATGGCAGCGTCAGGCTTTCATACAAGGCGGCAAGCACCAGGAATACCAGCAGCACGCTGATCGGAAACACCCATAGTGCGGCGTTGCCCGCCAACACTTGCTGATAGGTCAGATCGGTCCATTCGAACTTGATGCCGCGCGGTAACACTTCTGCGGCGATACGCTCGGCGGCAGCCTGCGCCTGGCCCGACGACACGCCCGGCGCAGGACCACCATTGATGTCCGCCGAGGTATAGCCGTTGTAGCGCACCGCCATATCGGGACCATAGGTCGGCGTTACCGTCACCAGCGAAGCCAGCGGCACCATCGCGCCACTCGCGCTGCGGGTCTGCAGCAGGCCGATGTCTTCGGCATGCGCGCGGAACGGCGCATCGGCCTGCACACGCACTTGATAGACGCGTCCGAAACGATTGAAGTCGTTCACGTACAGCGAACCCAGATAGACCTGCATCGTGTCGAACACATCCGTTACCGAGACGCCCAATTGCTTGGCCTTCACACGATCGAGATCGACTTGCAATTGCGGCACGTTGATCTGGTAGCTGGAGAACGTCGGTCCCAGTTCCGGCGTTTGCGAGGCGCGCTTGATGAACTCCTGTGTGGCGTTGGCCAGTTGCTCGTATCCCAAATCGCCACGATCTTCGAGCTGCATCTTGAACCCGCCGAGGGTGCCGAGACCGAGCACCGGCGGTGGCGGAAACACCGCGATAAACGAGCCCTTGATACCGGCATAGCTACGATTCAACGATGCCGCGATGGCCCCTGCCGATTCGTTTGCGGCGCGGCGTTCCGAGAACGGCTTCAACGCGATGAATATCACCGCAGCGCTCGATGAATTGGTGAAGCCGTTCACCGACAGGCCGGGAAATTGAATCGCATCGCTCACGCCCGGGGTCTGCATGGCGATGTCACCCATCTGCCGCACCACCTGCTCGGTACGGTCGAGCGACGCGCCGTTGGGCAATTGCGCGAAGCTGATCAGATACTCCTTGTCTTGCGCGGGAACGAAGCCCGACGGCACCACGTGCGCAAACAAAGCGGCCGCTCCCAGCAGCACCGCATACACCGCCATCATAATGCCGCGATGACGGATCACGCCGGTGACGCCGCGACCATAGGCGCGCGAACCGCGTCCGAACAAGGCGTTGAAGCGCCGGAAGAAGCCGCCGAATGCGCGATTCATCACGCGCGTGAGCCAATCCTCGGGTTCATCGTGGCCCTTCAGCAACAGTGCCGCGAGCGCCGGCGACAAGGTCAGCGAATTGAAGGCCGAGATCACCGTCGAGATGGCGATGGTCATCGCAAATTGCTTGTAGAACTGCCCCGTCAATCCCGACATAAAGGCCAGCGGCACGAACACTGCCACCAAGGTCAAGGCAATCGCGACAATCGGCCCACTCACCTCGCGCATCGCCTGATAAGTGGCATCACGCGCCGACAGACCCGAAGCGATATTGCGCTCGACGTTTTCTACCACCACGATCGCGTCGTCGACCACGATACCGATCGCCAGCACCATACCGAACAGCGACAGTGCGTTGATCGAGAAGCCGAAGGCGAGCAACAGCGAGAATGTGCCGATAATCGACACCGGCACTGCCAGCAGAGGGATGATCGAAGCGCGCCAGGTTTGCAGGAACACAATGACGACCAACACCACCAGCGCCAGGGCTTCGAACAAGGTATGTACCACCGCTTCGATGCTCGAACGCACAAACTGCGTTGGATCGTAGACGATGCGATAGTCGACGCCGGCTGGCATATCCAGCTTCAGCTCGGCCATGGTCTTGCGTACCGCGTCCGAGATGGCCAGCGAGTTGGCGCCCGGCGACTGATTGATGGCCATCGCCACCGCCGGTTGATTGTTCAGCAACGCACGCAATGCATACTCGGAAGCGGCCAGCTCGACGCGCGCCACGTCGCGCAAGCGCGTCACTTCGCCGTCAGGCCCGGCTTTCAAGACGATATCGCCGAATTCTTCTTCGCTCTGCAAGCGGCCGCGCGCATTCACCGACAACTGCAGCGGTACGTTGGATGCGTTGGGCGAACCGCCGATCACGCCGGCCGCCACCTGCACGTTCTGATCGCGAATTGCTTGCACTATGTCGTTGGCGGTCATGCCGCGCTGCGCCACTTTCTGCGGGTCGAGCCAGACGCGCATCGCGTAATCGCCCGAGCCCCACAGCTGCGCCTGACCCACGCCGGGAATACGCTCAAGCCGATCCTTGACGTTCAACAGCGCATAGTTGCGCAGATAGGTCATGTCGTAGCGCTTGTCCGGCGACACCAGATGCACCACCATGGTCAGCGTCGGCGAAGCCTTGATCGACGTCACGCCGAGCCGTTGCACATCTTCGGGCAAGCGCGGCAAAGCTTGCGAGACGCGGTTCTGCACCAGTTGCTGCGCCTTGTCCGGGTCGGTTCCCAGCCGGAACGTGATGGTGAGCGTGAGATTGCCGTCGCTATTGGCTTGCGACTGCATGTAGAGCATGTTCTCGACGCCGTTGATCTGTTCCTCGAGCGGCGCGGCGACCGTCTCGGCGATCACTTTCGGGTTGGCGCCTGGGTACTGCGCATGCACGATCACCGACGGCGGTACCACTTCCGGATATTCGGAAATCGGCAACTGGAATAAAGAGATGATGCCGGCCAGCAGGATCACCACCGACAGCACGCCGGCGAAGATCGGCCGGTCGATGAAGAATTTTGAGATATTCATGACAGTCTCTACGGATCGTATGAGCGATGTGAGCCACACCACGCGATCAGCGTGGTGGCATCACCAAGGCATGGCAGTGAAACTGGCGGAGTCGAGGCCCCGCCTGACCGGCGCGTTTCAGCGGTGCTCGGTCAGCCCGATTGCACGCCCGCGCCGGTATCGGCGCTCATCGGCACCATGTTCGGACTCACCCGGTCGCCGGGCCGCACGCGCTGCAGGCCATTCACCACGATGCGATCGCCCGGCGCCAGTCCTTTGCTGACCACACGCAGGCCATCGTGCAGATCGCCCAGCGTCACCTCGCGATACATCGCCTGCTTATCGGCGGTGACCACCAGCACGAACTTCTTCGCCTGGTCGGTGCCGACAGCGCGATCGTCGATCATCACCGCCGGATGCGGTGCCCCGCCACCCACTTGAATGCGCGCATACAAGCCCGGCAGCAACACGCCGTCCGCATTGTCGAAGCGCGCGCGTACGCGGATCGTGCCGGAGTTGGTATCCAGCCGGTTATCGACCGAGGCGATGGTGCCGTGGCGCGAGTAACCGTCTTCATCCGCCAACCCCAACGACACTGGCACGGCTGATTTCGTGTCGTGCGCCAGATAGCGCAGATACGTCTGTTCGTCGACATCGAAGGCCGCGTATATCGGCGACACCGAAACCAGCGAGGTCAGCGGCGGCGAAGCGGCACCGGCCGACACCACATTACCGACCGTGATCTCGGCACGCGAAACACGTCCGGCAACCGGCGCCACGATGCGCGTGTAGCCGAGGTTCAGCCGTGCCGTTTCAAGCGCCGCCTGCGCGCCACGCAAATTGGCACCGGCTTCACGCGCCCCGTTCTGCGCCTGTTCGAGATCGCGCTGCGCGATCGCATGGTCAGCAATCAGCCGCTGCGCGCGCGCCAGTTCGGTTTGCGCATAGGCATTGTGTGCATCCGCTACCGCGAGCATGGCGGCGGTACGATCGACCTCTGCCTGGTAAGGCCGCGGATCGATGGTGAAGAGCGCCTCGCCCTTCTGCACCAGCGCGCCATCCTTGAAATAAACCGCCGTGATAGTGCCCGACACCAGCGGCCTGATCTGTACCGTGTCGACCGCCTGCAGACGTCCCGAATAACGTTGCCAATCGGTGATGGTGCCGGTAACGACCGTGGCGACATCGACCGCCGCAGCGGGCGGCGTGGGTGCCGCGTGGGCCTCGCTGCCCGGCGCCGCCGCGCTGCCAACCCCCGCGACGATGCCGTAGGTGGCCGCCGCGGCCACCGCCAAGGTGGCAACGGCAATAATGAGATGAGGACGTTTGATGGACATGTCAGAACTCCGGTGTATCGAATTCGGTTACGGCAAGCGGCTGCGTTGCAGCCAGCCGTTGTCGTAGAAAAAGGGCCACTTCCGCCAACGCAGCCACGTCGGCCGCCAGCCCCGCATGCGACGCGTTGCGATGGCGCGTGACCTGTGTCGGCACGCCCGCTGCGATCAAGGCGCTTGCATAGCGCTCGGCCTCGACGTGCAAGACGTCGTTCTGCGCGCTGGCAATCAGTGCAGGCGGCAAACCCGCCAGGCGACTCGATTCAAGCGGCGCCGCATACGGATGCAAGCGCTGCGAGGCATTCGGCAGGTAGGCACGGTAGCACTGGGCACATTCATTCAGTTTGACGTCGGAGGTAATCAACGCCCCGTCCCCAACCCGCGTCATGCTTGGATCGAGCAAGGGCGCCAGCAGTGCCTGCGCGCTGATGACCACCTCGCCGCGATCACGCGCCATGGCCGCCACGCAGGTCGCAAGATTGCCGCCGGCGTCATGCCCGGCCACGCCCAGGCGCGGCTTCGAGGCGCGCGAGCCGGCTTGTCCCACTGCCCATTTCGCCGCGCGATAGCCGTCTTCCGGTGCGGCGGGAAACGGATAAGCCGGCGCCAAGGAATACGCGACTGAAATCACCATGGCGCCGGCGTGTGTGGCGATGAACGAGGCCGCGACCTGCGCTTGATCCAACGAGCCGCCGACGAAACCGCCGCCATGGAAATACAGCACTATCGGGCGCAACTCGACGGCAAGCCGGCCGACCGCCAAATGCGAACGCTGCTGCGACGATTGCCGCGAGGGCTCGTAGATCCGTAGCGCGATCGGTTGCAAGAATCCCTCGATGCGTGCCTCGCTGACTTGCAATGCTGAAACCATGGAGATCGCGGGGCGGCGCCACCGCATCCTTGTCGATGACGATGGCCGGAGTGTGAGCGACACCAATTTTTGTATAAAGACCTATAATCCGACAACACAATCCACCGAGCGGCAACAATACGGCGACAATCGCCCGCTGCGCGGATGGCACTATCGACCCAACGTCCAGCTCGGCCGACGCTCTATCCAGCGCCGCCGGCAGGGTCTTTTTTTCGAGATATCGTGAGCGCACCCGCTTACGCGCTGTCTCGCAAATCGTTCATCCACCATGGTGAAAAATATGGATCGTCTCCAAGCCATGCAGGTCTTCACCCGCGTCGTCGAGAGCAACAGCTTCTCGAAGGCGGCGGAAACGCTCAATCTGCCGCGCGCCTCGGTCAGCAAGATCATCCAGAACCTCGAGTCGACCTTGCGCGTGCAATTGCTGCAACGAACCACACGCAGCCTTGCGCTCACCGCGGACGGCGCCGCTTACTACGAGCGCTGCGTACGCATCATTGCCGATGTCGAGGAGACCGAATCATCGTTGCTGCAAGGCAGCCGGGCACCTCACGGCAAGCTGCGCATCGACATGCCAGGCTCGCTCGGACGGCTGGTGCTACTGCCAGCGCTGCGTGATTTTCGCGCGCGTTATCCCGAAATAGATCTGGTGATCGGTCTGGGCGACAAACCGGTCGATCTGGTGCAGGAAGGCATCGACTGCACGGTGCGCGTCGGCGCGCTGGAAGATTCCGGGCTAGTAGCGCGTCGCGTCGCGGTGTTCCAGGCGCTCACCTGCGCGAGCGCCGGTTATCTCGAAGAGTTCGGCGTGCCGGAAACGCTGGATGACCTGCAGCGTCATGTGGCGGTCAATTATTTTTCGCCCCGCACCGGACGCGTGGTCGATCCAAACTTCGTGGTCGATGGCCAGCCAGTGGAAATCAAGATGACGAGCACGGTCTCGGTGAACGATGCCGATGCCTATCTGACCTGTGGCATCGCCGGCTTCGGACTGGTGCAGATTCCGCACTTCATGGCGCTACCCTATTTGCATCTGGGTGGCTTGGTCGAGGTGTTGCCACAGTGGCGACCGGAGCCGATGCCGATCAGCGTGGTCTATCCGCGCAACCGTCATCTATCGCCGAAAGTGCGCGTTTTCGTCGATTGGCTGGCCGAGCTGTTCGAGGAATGCCCGCTGATGATGTGCGAGCAAGCGCGCGCCGGCTTGCATGCCTTGCCTGCCACAGCCATACGCGACGCGGCAGCACGCCCGCCGAGCGAGCACACCTTCCCCGAAGCCGAAACCGTTTGAGTTCAGCAGCTTGAGCCGGGGCGCATCTTTGCGCCCCGCTTCGCGCCGTACTTAGACCATGTCGTTGATCCGCCCGCTGGCTTATCAGGTCGCGAGGCGGCATGATCGCGGCATGGACACACTCTCTTCGATCTCCAAGAGCCCTGCCTCACGCGCTGCACGGCAACCGCTCATTGCCGCAGGCGCGGTCGTCTTCACGATTCTCTCGTGGGCGTCCGCTTTCCCATTCATCCGCATCGGCTTGCAAGGTTTGCCGCCCTTGCAACTCGCCGCGGCGCGTTTCGCCACTGCTGCTGTGCTGGTGATCGCCTGGCTTGCGTGGCGGCGGCCGCGTCTGCCGGCATGGCGCGACGCCCTGCGCTTGATGCTGTGCGGCTTTCTCGGCATCGCGCTTTATAACGCGCTGCTCAACACCGGCGAGATGACCGTGACCGCCGGCGCGGCAAGTTTTATCGTCAGTACCATGCCGATCTTCACCGCGGTGCTCGCGGTTGCGCTGCTCGGCGAGCGCTTCAACCGTTGGGTATGGGCGGGTTCACTGCTTAGTCTTGCCGGCATAGCGGTGATTGCGTACGGTCAGCCGGGCGGCTTGAGGTTCGGCGCGGGTAGCACGCTGATCCTCGGCGCGGCGCTCTGTTCGGCGAGCTACTTCGTGTTGCAGCGGCGGCTGATTCCGATGTATGGCGCGCTGACATGTACCGCGTACACGCTGCTGACCGGCGCGCTTCTGCTCACGCCCTGGCTGCCAAGCGCGTTGGGATCTCTCGCCGGCGCGCCGCGCGCCACGTTGCCAGCGGTGTTGGTGCTCGGGGTATTTCCCGCCGCCCTCGGCTATGCGACGTGGACCTTCGCGCTCGGTTATTTCGGCGCGGCGCGCGCGGCGAATTTTCTCTTTTTGACGCCCGCAGTGGCGACCGCGTTGTCCACATGGCTCACGGGCGAGCGGCCAGGTATCGCGACGTTGTGCGGCGGCTTGATGGCGATCGCAGGGGTGGTGTTTGTAGCGTTGCGCGGGCGCAAGTAAGCTTGGCAACCGATTTAATAGCAGACAAACATCGGTGGGCTGTTCAGGTGCGTTGCGCCAGCAGGGAGCCGATCGGCCACGCCGCAGCGACATCGCGTAAAATGCTTGCGCCCGTGAGCTTATGTTTCGCCTGAATTTCCTCTCCATCGCTCGTCCCATCACCTGCCCCATGACCTCTTCAATCAATCCCATCCAAAGCATGGAAGATCCGGCTGACGCCGTTGTCACACACGAAAGCCGCCTATGGCGTGACAAGGGATGGACGTGCCGTGTGATCAAGAACGAAGATGATGACGGATGGGCCGTCGAGATGACAAAGGACGGCGAGGCTGCCCCCGCACTCGTTGGCCCATGGACAATGGGGCGGGACAAGAAAAATCCGAAGCCGCTGGACACATCCGCATTCAGTACGCTTGTGAAAACTGCATCCGAAGTGCGACGCCGGCATGAACAGCAATTGCACGCAATGCTGCACAAGCAGGTCTGGGTCGACGCGGCTGACGATCGCATTAGCGTGACGCTCGATATCACGCCTGACGAAGATGACCCCTATGCGATGCTTGCCGCCGAAAACTCTGCTGGCGAATTGCTTGCGCGCATCCGCGTGACGCCGGCATTCAAGCTCAACGCTCGCAGCGCTGCGCAGTGGATCGAAAGCGGTTACGCTGTCGCCAGTGTCACTGCTCCGGCAAAGCGTAGCGCGGCAGACTGATGGTGAAGACGCACCCCGTAGCCGGAATGTCGCGGACAGTTAGATGTCCAGCGCTTGCTTCGACACTGCGCCGTGCAATCGAAAGACCCAGTCCCAGTCCGGTCCGATCGACGCCATTCTGCCGAAACGGCTGGAACATGGTTTCGACGTCATCGACCGATAAACCGCCGCAGTGGTCCTTGACGTCGATCAAAATTCGATCTCCTACTGCGTAAGCATCCAGTGTTACCCCGGTATGGGGCCGGGTGAATTTAAAAGCGTTTTGTAGCAAATTTCCGAGCGCGGAGAACAGGAGGTCACGGCTTGCAGAGACAGCAAGTCTTGCGTCAACTTCAGAGGTCGTGAAGTCACATCCATGAGCCCGAGCCGCAAGCGCCGCCGTCTCTTTGATCTCGGAAATAAAATCGGCGACAGAGAAAATTTGGCGCGCTGCTGCAACGCCAGCAGACAGCCGCACGTCAGCCAGGGACTGGTCGATCAAATCGCGCAGGCCCGTCAAGCTGCGTTCAAGCACCGACCCGGTCGCACCCGTTAAACTCAAATTCCCAGTTCTCGCCGCGCTGAAAGCAAGCGTCGCCGTTTGTAGAAAATTGCGTAGCTCGTGCGCAAAGAATCCCATTCGCTGATTCATCTCCAATGCCTGCCGGTCGGCGGACGCTGTATCGCGTTGATAACTGAACTCGGTCACCGCATCCGCGATGGCGTTGTCCAGGCAGCGATTGAGCGTTCGGAACTCGTCTATCTCGAACGGCGCGTCGCGCTCATAAGCGAGATCAGTAATGGCCTGGCACAGATCACCGTAATCGTGAACGACTTGATCGACAGAATAGCCGAGATCGAGCAGCTGCCGTCCATGTTGCGCGGCAGAGATACCAATCGCTGAGAATGAGACTACACCGCTGGCCGGACCGGAAATTCGCCGGCTGTCCAACGGCTCGTCTGTTTGTTCGACGCGCAGCGTCTGGATCAGTTGATCTAAGAAAAGCGGGACGCCATTCTGTATTTGCCCGTTGGTAGCACTACGAGCGGGCCGGTGAGCCACCTTTATCCGGCACCTGTCGATAAGATCGTCGCGGTTATTCGAAAGGAATTCATGCATCATGGCGCTGTACCCCGTTTAAAGACTGCACGTGGCCGACCGCTTTTCGGTCTCGACCGATCGCTTGCCCGCGCGATCCGCTCTTCGCTCATGATGACAGGTGCTTCAATGTACACCTTTTCTTATAGCGGGAAGAATGTCGCGCACTCCGTCACGGGGTTGGAATTTGGTTGGATTCAGCGCTAAGCCGGGTCGGCCTGCGTCACCTTGCCAAACGCCCCATCCTGCTTCAACGCACGAATCCGCTCTTCCGAGAACCCCAGCACATCAGTCAGCACCTCAACCGTATGCTCACCCAGCGCCGGCGCCGCGATTGGGTCCACCGCCGGCGTCTTCGACAAGCGTATCGTCGAATTCAGATTCGGCACCCAGCCCGCATCCGGGTGCGGAATGCGGCTGACCAGATCACGTGAGCGCGCTTCGTCGGAAGACAACGCATCATTCAACGATCTAACTTCGCCATGCGGTACTAAGGCCGCGCGCAACTTCGGCTGCCAGTAAGACCACGGATGTTCGGCGAATGCATCGTTCAACACCTTGAACAGGAAGTCACGATGATTGATGCGATTGCCGCGGTCGAGCAAGACTGGATCCGTCGCAATATCAGGTCGCCCCAACACCTCGTCGAACAGCCTCACGAAGATCTTGTTATTGCCTGAATTGAGATAGAAATGCTTGTCGCTAGCCTTGAACACACCAGACGGACAGGTGTCAGGGCTGGTATTGCCGAAACGCTGATATTCCTGTCCGGCCGCCATGTTCTGCATGGCGGCGAAACCCGTCATCAATAACGCGTTGTCGAACAGCGCCAGTTCCACCAACTGTCCCTCGCCGGAGCGCTCGCGTGCCAACAACGCGAGCAAGATCGCATTGCTCGCCATCATCGCCGTGCCGATGTCCATCACCGGCGCACCGGCGCGCACGCCCACTCGATCCGGATACCCGTTCATGTGGATAAAGCCGCTTTCGGCCTGCGCGATCGGATCGAAACCCAGGCGGTCGGCGTAAGGGCCCGAACGGCCATAGGCGGATACCGTGCAGAATATGAGACGCGGGTTCAGCGCCCGACAGGTCTCATAACCCAGGCCCAGGCGCTCCATCACGCCGGTCGAGAAGTTCTCGACCACCACGTCAGCCGTCGCGATCAACTCTTTCACCACCGCAATGCCCGCCGGCGATTTCAAATCGATGGCCACGCTCTTCTTGTTGCGGTTACACCAGAGATACGGGATGCCTTGCAAAGGCATCGATGCATCGAGCGGCGGGTAATGCCGGAAGTCATCGCCCTTGCCCGGCGTTTCTATCTTGAAAACGTCGGCGCCGAAATCCGCCAGCAGCATGGTCGCCAGTGGCCCGGCAATAAAGTGGCTGAAATCGACGACCTTGAGCCCGTTCAAGGGCGACGGCGCGCTCGCCGCACGCGGTTTGTGTTCGGGGAACGACTGGATCTTGTCAGGCTTGAGCATCGGTTCGACTCGAGATAACTGATTTATGAGTGGCTGAGTTGCGCGGGCGCCGCCGCGAACGCCTTGGCAGCCTGGCGCCGCGGCAAGGTCACCACCACTTGGCCTGGGCCAACCGTAATGCCGGCGGCAGTGCTCGACGAGATTTCGAGTTCGGCGAAGCCCTGCGCGTCTTCTTCCCACACGCGCGTCACGCGTCCGCTGATCAGCACGGTATCTTCCGGCGTGTTGAAACGCCGCATCGCAAAGCCGTGAATACTGCGGATGGCGCCGGCATGGCCGATGAATTGCCGAATACAGCGCTCCCACATGCCTTGCAGGAAATAAGTATTCGCATACATATCGGGCGCGCCGCTCGCTTTCGCAAACGCCGGATTATGGTGAATCGAATTGAAATCGCGATTCGCGCCGGCCGCCATCACCATCCGATAAGTGCTCAACGGAAAAGCTACCGGTGCCAGTTCATCGCCTACTTGAAGATCTTCCCACTGCCGCTGCGTCATCGCGTTTCACCTCGATGCGGGTTATAGCGAAAAAATGTCGTACTGAGCCGCGCCAGGCATTCGAAGCGCTGGTTGACGATTTCCGTCTGCCAGATAACGAATGCGCCACGCCCCAGCTTCGTCTCCTTCGGGGTACAGCCAAGCAATTTTGCGCCTCTACGACACAAGCGATCGCCCAATAACGCGGGCTTGATGAAATCCGCATCCGAACTCACCGCCAGAAATTTGGCTGTGGGTGGTTCCAGGCCGCTGAATATGCCGGCCACATGCGTGTGCAGCGGTTGTACGTCGCGACCGGCTTCGGCGAACAAGGCTTCGCCGGGAGTCCACATCAACGGCATCGCGAAACTCGCCAGCGCGGTAAATGGCACGACGACATCTGCATAACCATGTTGCCGCGCCGCAGTGGCATCGTAATGCAGCGCGCAATCGAATTCCAGCGGCTCCAAATAGCGTTTCAACGCAGTCAATTCGATCGGCTCACCGAATATCGACGGCCGATCGGCGCCAAAGTCACGGCCGATTGCTGCGACCATGCGGTCCCAACCGCGGATCCATTGCTCTGCCATAAACGCGTTTCAGCCAAATACGATGGTAATGATGGCGCTATGGTACGCCATGCGAATTTTTGATCCGCAATGCGAATCGCTATTCTACCGGCGCATTTCAATAATCGTCCAGCCGCTGCACCACGGTGGCATCGATCTGCATCGTGCTGTTCAAGCGCAGCAAGGTGCGGCCGTCTTCCTTCAACGGTATGCGTTCTTCGGAAGAGTAAGCCTTCTGCATCGCTGCCTCGTCGGCAAAACATAACCCCGCCAGACCATCGATCGGCAATTGTTCACGCGATACTTCCGCGCCATCGGCACCATAACGCTCGGTCACCAACTGCTGGGTATAACCGTCGACATGTGGCATTTTCTTGACGAAATCAGCGTGCCGGCCAAACCAATCACTACGAAACGTAGCCTGGTCGGCGGCCGCGCGTCCCAGCAGCATCACACGTTTGAAACCGCCCTTTTGCGCGCCGTTGTGCAGCGCAATCGGAATATTCGGCTCGGCGTCCAGCCAGAACATCAACTTGCCGTCGGGCAGCAGCTTTTCGATGTTCGTAACCGTGCGGCGCCGCACCGAAGCGGTGGCCGGCGCGCCCTTCAAATACACCTCGAGGATATAGTCGATATCGCCGACATTGGGCAGCACATCGGTCGGCGCTTTGTCGTCGGACATCGAGTCGGTCGGAATATGCCGGACCACGCGATTCACGTGAACGCTTTCGACGTTTTGAAGATCGCCCAGCAGGCCGCGCAACTGCCCTTTCAACTCGGCATGCTTGCCGGAACCGTTGCCGGCAATGGCCAGTATGGTGAGGAACATATTGTTTTCCACAAAACGGGTTTGAGTAGATTCCCCGTAACAGGGAAACTGATGGCGCGAGCGTAAGCCGTTGCCATCAGCAAAAATCGACTTACATTTTACAAAGCGGCGAAGCCGGCGGATAAATACTGGGACTGAAGGTGCGCTCGATCACCGGACGCAACACTCCATTCACGGTTTTAACCACGCCGACGTAATTCGGAATTTCCAGCTGGTTATCTTTACGAACCTTCGATGAGCCGTAGATGGTCTCGACGGTACTGCCGGTCAATGCCTTGGCAATATCGCCCGGTTTGACGCTATGCGCCTTGCGCACGCCGTCGAACATCACTTCCATGCCGGCATAGACTTCGCCTTCGTTATCGGTCGGCAAGCGATTGAATTTCTTTTGCCATGCGGCCACGAACGCCTTATTGCGTGGCGTATCGATTTCCGGACCGTAACCCAGATTGCCTTGTATGCCCGCGGTCGCATCGCCGGTCGCCTGCACCACATAATTCATGATCATTGCATGGCCGATAATGCGTTTGCTTTTCAGCAAGCCATATTGCTGCGCTTGCTTCACAAACGCGATCAGATCGCGGCCGACCAGCGCCACCCATACCGCTTGTGCCTTCGATGCCTTCAACTGCGCAATATACGGCGAGAAATCCGAGGTGTTCAATGGCGCGTAAAGACTCAGGTCAACACTCTTGCCAAGCGCCTTGGCGGTCTTGTTGAACGATTCCCCCGAATCGCGCCCCCAGACGAAATCACCGGCCAGCACGTCGAAATTGGTTTCCTTGAAGTCTTTCGCCCATTGCTGAATCATCGCCAGATCCATCGAATCGGACTGGTCGGTGCGGAAACTGCGCGGCTTGCAGCTGTCGCCGGTGAGCTTGTCCGACTTGGCCAGCGTCGCGAAATTGATCGCATCCCAGCGATCCAGATTCTGTGCGATGGCCAGATTGATGCCCGACGCGACCGAACCGATCAGCAGGTTGTAGCCGCCCCGCGCCAGTTTCTCGGCAACCCGACGCCCCGCTTCCGGCGTGCCTTCATCGTCGCCCACTTGCGACAAGACTTTGCGTCCGTCCACGCCGCCGTTGGCATTGGCTTCGTCGATGGCGAATTGAATTGCGCGCTGCGCCTCTTCGCCTTGCTGCTGCTCCACGCCGGATTGCGACGTGACGATGCCAACCCGCACTGGGTCCTTGCTTTGTGCGCTGGCAGCGCACGGCAGCGCCGCGCAAACCGCAGCGAGCGTGCTGATTTTCAAGATGGCCAGCGTGCGCTGGAAGTTGGTTGCAGTCATTGTCTCCGTCTCCTTTTTTTTGAGAGAGCCGGACATCGATAATCAAGCCGACTCTCGTGGCGGACATGGCACGCAAGCGGCCGCGTCCGCGGTGAAACCACACTGTCAAACCACCACGTGATTCTCCAGGTCACGCAGGCAATCCTGGCTATTCGAGACCGCGCCGGCAGCGATGATCGCGCCCTTGGCCATCGCGCAATAACGCTCGGCCACGCGCACCACCAGGCTCATATTTTGTTCAATCAACAGCAGCGCGGTGCCGTGCGCCGCCACATGATTGAAGATCTCGGCGAGCTGATCGACGATGACCGGCGCCAGGCCCTCGGTGGGCTCGTCCAGCAAGATCAAACGGGGGTTCGCCATCAGCGCCCGTCCGACCGCCAGCATCTGTTGTTGACCGCCGGATAGCGCCGTACCCGGCGTATGCGCGCGCTCGCCCAGAATCGGAAACAGCTCATAGATCTTCGGCACAGTCCACAATCCGCGGCGCCCCACCGCGCTACCCAACACGAGATTCTCTTCCACCGTGAGGTTGGCGACGATGCGCCGCCCTTGCGGCACCACGGCCACGCCGTGTTGTGCCGCCATATAGGGTCGTGGCCGCTTCAATGTGTGGTCGCCGAGCTGAATGTGGCCGCCACGCAGCGTCGCCAGCCCGGTAATAGCGTTGACCACGGTGGTCTTGCCCACGCCATTGCGGCCGATCAGCGCCAGCCGTTCGCCCTCTTGAATGGTCAGATCCAGATCGTGCAGGATATGCGCGGCGCCATAAAACGCATTCACCTGCTCCAATCGCAGTAATGCGCTCATGCGGCGCTCCCCAGATAGGCTTCGCGCACCCGCGGATCAGCCCGCACCGTGGCCGGATCGCCGGCCGCGATCACGCGCCCCAGTTCGAACACCGTGACCACATCGGAGATGCCGAACACCACATCCATATCGTGTTCGACCAGCAGCACCGACACGTCCCAGCGCGCGGTAAGCGCTTTCAGATGTACGGCCAGGTCTTGCGACTCGCGCACGCTTAAGCCCGCCATCGGTTCGTCGAGTAACAACACGCGCGGCCGTCCTACCAAGGCCAACGCCAGATCGAGGCGCCGCTGTTCGCCATAGCCCAAGTCTTCGGCGGCAACATCGGCCAGTGCCATCAGATCGAGCTCCTGCAATACCGCTTTGGCGTCCGCGGCCGAGTCGGCCACACCCATCTTGTGCGATGCCAGTTCCACTTGCTTGTAGACCGACATCAGCGCGAACACGCTGGTGCGCTGAAAACTGCGCGACAAGCCACGTCGGCGGCGCTCCACCACGCCCAGTCGCGACACGTCTTCACCGCCCAGCGACACGCGTCCGCGCGTCAGCTTCTGGCGGCCGGTAATGGCATCGATCACCGTCGATTTGCCGGCGCCGTTCGGCCCGATCAGCCCGCGAATCTGCCCGCGCTCAAGAGTGAGCGAGACACCATCGACGGCCTTGATGCCGCCGTAGTGAATCGCCACATCCTCGGCCTGCAAAACGAAGTCGCTCATCCTGGTGATGCTCCTAGCCGTGCCGGCTGGCACCTGGCGCCGCGACTTCACGCGCGCGGCTGCGGGCCGCTTTCGGCCGCAGCCAGTGTTGCAGCAAGCCGGCAATGCCGGTAGGTGAAAAGACAATGACCGCGATCAACGCTATCCCGAAAATCGCCATCCAGTGATCGGCGAAGTCGCCGAGAATATCCTTGGCGAAAAAATAGATGACCGCGCCCAGCGCCGGCCCCCACAGGGTTTTGTAGCCACCGATCACGACCATCATCAGCGCGACGCCGGAAACGCTCCAGTCGAGGCTTTCGGGCGAGACGAAACCGGTGTTGAGTGCCGACAGCAGGCCGGCCACGGCCGTAACAGTGGCTGACAAGGCATACACCGCGGCGCGCGGCCACAGTGTGCGAATGCCGATAAAGCGCGCGCGCTCTTCGTTGTCACGGGTGGCTTCGGTGATGCCGCCGAAACGGCCGCGCAGCAGCAGGAACAGCAGCACGATCACCGCCAGCAGCGTGCACCAGCACACCAGGAAGATCGTCACCGGTTGCAGCAACTGCGCCTGCGGCACGCCGAACAGGGTGGCCGGCCATTGAATGTTCAAACCATCGGCACCGCCCGTCAGGCCGCGCGAGCGCGATGCCGTCAGGTAGATCATCTGGCCGATCGCCAGCGTCAGCATGCTGAAAGCCACGCCGGGCACGCGCACGATGATCAGCCCGATCACGAACGCGGCTACTGCGGTGATGAGCAAGGTTGCCAGCATCGCCACTTCGGCCGGCATCAGGTTCAACTGCATCAAGATGCCCACGATATAGCCGGAGCAGCCAAAATACAGCGCATGGCCAAAGCTCACCATACCGTTCTGCCGGAGCAGCACGCCCACGCCCAACGCGAACACCGCATAGATGATGGCCTGCGTCAGCAATGACAACATCGTCGACGAGCTCACACCGAACGCTACCGCCGCCCCCGCCAGCAGGGCGATGACCAAACTGAGCCCCATCCATTTGAATGACATGCTGCGTCCCTTGCCTTTAGCTCGGCGCGTTCAAGTGCGGCTGCCGGAAAAACCGTACGGCTTCCATACCAGCACTACCACCATCAAGATAAACGGCAGGATGGATGCCATGCCCGGAAGATATACCGCGCCCAACGCTTGCAGCATACCCAGCACCAGCGCCGCGACGAATGCGCCGGCCAGCGAGCCCAGACCGCCGATCACCACCACCACGAAGGAATCGATGATCACGTCGCTGCTCATCGAAGGCGACAGCGACAGGAATGGCGCCGCCACGACGCCGGCCAGTCCTGCCAGCGCGGTGCCCAGACCGACCACACCGGCGCTCAGCACATCGGTGTTCACCCCTTGCAAGGCGGTAGTGGTCGGATCGGTACTGGCGGCGCGCACGAACAAGCCTAATTTCGAGAAACGCAGCCACAGGCTCAAACCCAATGCCACCAGCAAGCCGATGCCGATCACCAACAAGCGGTAGGCCGGCACCGCGGCACCGAACAACGTGATGGTAACGTTCAGCGCATCCGGCGTGGACACCGACAGGTTGCTCTTGCCCCACACCGTCTGCACGAAGTCTTCGATGATCAGCAGCAAGCCGAAAGTCACCAGGATCACGGTTAGCGGATCGCGATCCTGCAACAGGCGAAAGCCATAGCGATCGAGCAATACGCCAATGCAGGCCATCGCGGCGGGCGCCGCCACCAGCGCTACCCAGAAGTTGGTACGCAAGGCAATTGAATAGCCGATGTAGGCGCCCAGCATATACAGCGAACCATGCGCGAAATTCACGACGCGGCGCAAACCGTAGATCAATGCGAGCCCCGAGCACATGACGATCAACAGCGCGCCATGCACCAGGCCATTGAACACATAGATGAACATCAAGGTCTCCTTGCCGCGCCGTCAGGTCTCATGCCCTTCGCCTCATACCCGTGTCTCGCGATCTGCCGCGGCAGCGGCGCCGAGCTCGACGCCAACAGGCGTTCGAGCGACCGCCGGCAGGCTCACGCCGGCCGCGGCAATGCGCTTGGCCGTGGCATAGCCGAAGGTCATGCAAGGCCCCAGCGTAATGCCGCCGCCCGGATAATTGCCGCCCATGATACTGGCGCGATCGTTGCCCACTGCATACAAGCCGTGAATGACTTGTCCGGCGTCGTCGATCACCTCACCCACCGCACTGGTCTTGATGCCGTCGAAGCTGCCGAGATCGCCCACCACCACCTTGACCGCGTAGAACGGACCCTTCTCGATGGGCGCGACATTCGGGTTCGGTTGCTGCGCCGGGTCTCCCAGATAGCGGTTGAATGCCGTGCTGCCGCGTCCGAACTGCAAGTCCACGCCACGCCGCGCGCCTTCATTGAACTCGCGCACGGTTTGTTCGAGCGCCTGCGCGTCCAGACCGGCATGCGCGGCCAGCTCGCTCAGCGTGCGCCCTTTCAGCAGATAGCCGCTACGTAGATACGAACCGAGCGGCACCGGTGCCGGCTTCGCATAACCGAGCCCATATTTGCGCAGCGTCGCGTGGTCGCATACCAGCCACATCGCCGTTTCGGCCTCACCCTCGCAGGCCGCGATCATCGCCGCACCGACGTCGTGATACGAATTGGCCTCGTTGGTAAAGCGTCGGCCGTTGCGCTTGACGCCGATAATGCCTGGCTTATAGCGATCTTGCAGATGCGGAAACACTCCGAAACGGCCGCCGCCCAGCGGTACCTTCGAGCAGGGAATCCAGGCCGAGGCGTTGTCGTAGCGGATATCGACCTTGCCGCCGACGCTTTCCGCCAGGCGCGTACCGTCGCCTGTATTGCTGGTCGGCACCGGCGACAGATGTTCGCCGCCGCGCCGCAAGTGCGGATAGATTTTTTTGATACGCTCCACATCCTGTGAAAAACCGCCGCAGGCCAATACAACGCCGCGGCGTGCCGTGACCCGCACGGTGGCGCCGTCGCGCTCGACTAACGCGCCGGTCACGCCGTGATGCTCGGTGATGAGTTTTTTCACCGGGCTGGAGGTCCAGATAGGAATATCGAGATCGAACGCCGACTTCGCCAGCCGCGCTGCCAGCGCATTGCCGCTCGTCACATGGATGCCGCGCCGATAGACGGCGGTTTCCAGCAGATGCACGGTCAATCGCTTGAGCACGTAGCGGAACGACTTGAACGACTTGGTGGCGTTGAAGAAATGCTTGAGGTCTTCGTTCGAGGAATTGAACATCATGCCAATAAAGGTGATGGTGTTCAACGGCCGCCGCAGCCGCGCCATATTCTGGCCCAGCGCGCGGATATCGAAAGGCTTGGCCATGATCGAGCGGCCCACGTTCACGCCGCCCGGCACATCCGGGTGATAGTCGGGCAACGCCGACGGCGTGAATTTCACGCTGGTCTCGCGCTCGAACCACTCGACCATTTCCGGACCGTTGTCGAGAAAGGTCTTGACCGCCGCCGCATCGTAGAACGCGCCGGCCTCATGCTTCATATAAGTCTCGACAGCGGCGCGGCTGTCGGCCTCGCCGTTGCCTTGCACCGCCTGCCCGAAGCCGCTGCCCGGCACCCACAGCACGCCGCCTGAAAACGCCGTGGTGCCGCCGAACACTGCTTCCTTCTCCGCGACGATCACGTCGAGACCATGCGCTTTCGCGGTCACTGCGGTGCTTAGGCCCGCCGCGCCCGAGCCGATCACCAGCAGATCGCAAATTACCTCACTGGCGCTGCTAGCCCGAGGCCCCGGGGGCTGCGCTACATGCTGACTCATATGCGCCTTCTCAAATTCTTCGTCTCAAAAATGGATGGCCGACGCGGCGGCCATGTACCGGAACCGCTGGCAAGCTCAGGTGGCGTTGAAGCCGGGACGCGGCACCATGTCCATCACCATATTGTCGAGCCCGCCGTCCACCATCAGTTCGGCACCATTCACATAGTCGGCGCGCTCGCTGGCCAGGAACACCACGGCGTTGGCAATATCGACCGGCACACCCACGCGGCGGCTGGCCGTGACCGCGGCGCGGCGTTCCTCGAAGCCGGGTTGCTCGTAAAACTTTTCCGACAAGGCGGTTTTGATCATGCCCGGACACACCGCATTGCTGCGTACGCCGGAAGGACCCCATTCCACCGCCATCTGTTTAGACAGCAAGCGCACGCCGGCTTTGCTGGCGCTGTACGAGCCACTCCCGGTCTGCGGGTTTGACCCGGCAATCGACGCGATGTGCACGATGCTGCCGTGCTTGGCCTCGAGCATGTCGCGGCCGAACTCGCGCGCACACAACAAGTAGCCGGTAAGGTTCACCGACAACACAAAATTCCAGTCATCGAGCGACACGCTCTGCAGGCTGCCGGCACGCAACAAGCCGGCGTTGTTCACCAATACCGAGCAGGCGCCCAGTTCGCTGCGCACCGCCGCGGCAGCTTGCTTGACCGCCGCTTCTTTCGAGGTGTCGCACGCCACCGCGATCGCCATCGCGCCTTGTTCACGCAAGCCGTCGGCCACGCGCTTGGCGGCGTCGCCGTTCAAGTCGACCAAGGCGACGTGCGCGCCGACTGCCGCCAGCGCCTGCGCCGTGGCGGCGCCAATACCGCTGCCCGCGCCCGTCACCACGCATACCTTGCCGCGCAGACCCAACCAGTTATCCGCTCCGCCGCCAACGCCTGCTGTACTCATAACCCGCTCCCTTGAATATTGAGATATCTAGCGTGCGCGGCCGCGCATCGGCGACCCGCATCGCTTGACGGGACCGACCAGCAATCAGTCGATCAGTAAATGAACATTGTCGGGCTGCGGCACCAGCTCGCCCGACCAGATCTTGCCGGTGAGCGCCACCACGCGCTCGTTATAAGGCGTGGCAATGCCATGTCGTGCGCCGTATGCGGCCACCAGACCGTTCACGTCATCGACTTCCGAATACCGGCCCTTCAAATGATCTTGATAGACGGCGCTGCGGGCCGCCGGTCCGATATGGTCGATGATGGTATCGACCAGCTTCCTTGCGACGACGTCGGGCGCGCCTTGCAGTTCCGCCGCACTGAGGCCGAACACCGCTTGTATCGGCTGACCGCAGGCCTGCGCCACGGCAATCGCCTCGGTGCCGATCGCCGCGGCCGCCTGACGCAAGCCGGGCAACTCGAAAGCGCTTTTGATCTGCATGCCCAACAGCGCGGTAGGTCCCAAGATGACCGCGTTCGCGATCAGCTTGGTCCACTTGCCGGCGTTCACGTCGTCGAGCAGCGACACCCGCGCGCCCAGTCGCAGCAGTTCGGCGACCTCCTCCAGACGCGGCACGACCGCCGCGTCGTAGGCACCCAAGCCGAACCAGGTTTTACCCGGCGGCGTATGCCGCACCAGCACGCCCGGCTCGAATACCTCAGCCGCCAGCTCCACCACACAGCCCACCACGCGTGCACGACCCACCGCTGCGATGATTTCCTCGTCGCACAGCGAATTCTGCAAGCCGATCACGAGCGCGTCGGGCGCCAGGTGACGTTTGATCAGTTCGGCGGTCCAGCGCGTGTCATAGGCTTTCACGCCGATCATGACCACGTCGAACTGCGCGCGGCATTCCGCCAACTCGCACAGATGCAACGCAGGTATCGCTGCGCGCGTCGTGCCGCCGTCCACGCTGACTTGCAGGCCGTTTTGGCGGATCGCCTCGACGTGCGCTGGCCATTGGTCGATCAGCGTGACATCGAGGCCCGCCTGCGCCATACACGCCGCGGCGCTCGCGCCAATTGCGCCGCTGCCCAATACCGCAATTTTTTTGGCTTTCATGGACCGCTCGTCTCCTGCACGCCCAGGTCGTTTGACGTTAGGGGAAACGTCATGGGGAGTGCGATTTTGTGACGCTCGTATCCTAACTGTACGAGTGACCAAGTTTATCTGGGGTTTTCCCTAGAAACCGTGCCGGAAGCCCGAGTTTTCCTGTAGATAACTGTACACATGAGCAAAACAGCGCAACGCCCAGCGCATGGGAACGGCATGGAAATCAGCGAATCGCTGGTCAAACCCGACACACGACCGGGGCGGCCGGCCCGCAAAGCCGGCGATTCGACGCGCGAACGCATGCTCGATGCCGCCGAGAAATTGTTCGCCGAGCATGGCTTCCAGGGTACGTCGATGCGCGACATTGCAGGCGTTGCCGGCGCGCGACTAGCACTCGTGACCTATCATTTCGGCACCAAGGACGCGCTGTTCGCACGCGTGGTCGAACGCCGCTCGTTCTATATGAATTCACGCCGCATCGCGGCGCTGGACGAGGCGCGCAAGCTGACGGACGACGGGCCCGCGCCGATCCGCCTGCTGGTGGAAGGCTACATCTGGCCGTTCCTGGAACGCTGGCATCAAGGCGGCCCTGGGTGGATGCACTATTCGACCTTGATCGCCAGGCTCGCGACCTCGCCGATGCGCGCGAAGGTGATCAGCGAGTATTACGACGCGGTATCGCGCCAGTACATCATCGAGTTCCGGCGTGCCTTGGGTGACGCGGCCGAAGAAGACGTCTACCACGCGTTCAACTTCATGGTGGGAGTGATGCTGGCCGCCGTCTCGGAGCCAGACCGCGTGGAAAAGCTGTCGCGCGGCAAAGTCAGCGCCTCAGACGTCGATGGGATGTTCAAAACCATGTCGAGATTCGTCGAAGCCGGTTTTGCGGCGATCGCGGTCACGGCGCCGGCGCGCGGTTGACGATTCATTGTGCGTGGCCGCGCTGCAGACGAGTTCTTGCTGCCGCGACTCACGCAGCTCCGACTGCCGCTATGTAGCAAACATCTCGCGCAGCGTCCGCAGCACTTCCGCGAGCGTCTTGTCGGCCACGGCTCCGGTTTTTTGCATCAATCTGATCTTGTCCACCGTGCGCAGTTGATCGAGCAAAATAAGCCCACGCTTGCGTGCGAACGTCACCGCTACGCGGAATGGCAGCGGTTTGCTTTGGGTCGTCATCGGCGCCACGATCACAGTGCGCAAGTGATCGTGCATTTCAGGCGGCGAAACGATCAGGCAAGGGCGCGTCTTTTGAATCTCGCAGCCTTGGGTGGGATCCAGCGCCACTAGCCACACTTCTCCGCGCGCTACCATTCGAGCGCCGCATCATCCACATTGGCGAACTCGCCCATCACCAGCGCGTCATCACCCGCCAGCGCTGCCTGCTGACTGGCTTGCGCCCACCCCGCGCGCACGCTGCGCACCGGCCGCAACACCAGCGCGCCTTCCTCTACTTGCATTTCCACTTCCTTCTCGAATCCGAGCTGTACCAACACCGGTTTTGGAATTAGTACGCCCTGTGAATTACCCATTCTACGAATCGTCGTCTTCATGGTTTTACCGTTGTGCGAGGCTATCATCGAAAGATCTGCAGTAGATACGATGTTATTACATTAGCGATAAATCCGGAATCCGCCGCTGCACCGCGCCAGCAGCGCCGAACGCAACAAACATTGCGCATTGGTTGAACCAATGATAAATTCAGATCGATGCTTGCCTTACGCGGTGCGGGGCGCGCCGCGCGTCACAGCAACGCCGCGCCCCGCGCCTCATCGACTGCTGGATCAACCACAAAGCCATCATGCATTCACTCAAAGACAAGACGCTTTTCATCACTGGCGCGAGTCGCGGCATCGGTCTGGCTATCGCCAAGCGTGCCGCCCGCGACGGCGCGCGCATCGTGATTGCCGCGAAGACCGCTGAACCGCATCCCAAGCTGCCCGGCACCATCTACACGGCGGCCCGCGAGATCGAGGCGGCAGGCGGCAGCGCCTTGCCGCTGGTGGTCGACATCCGCCACGAAGATCAAGTGCAAAGTGCGGTCGAGCGCGCTGTGGAGGCCTTCGGCGGCATCGACATCCTCGTCAACAACGCCAGCGCCATCAGCAAGACCGGCACGCTGCAAACCGACATGAAGCGCTTTGACCTGTTGAATGGCATCAACGCGCGCGGCACCTATATGGTGAGTCGCACCTGTCTGCCGCATCTGCTGAAAGCCGCCAACCCGCACGTGCTGATGCTGTCACCGCCGCTGAATATGGAAGAGCGTTGGTTCGCGCCCAACGTCGCCTACACCATGGCCAAGTTCGCCATGAGCATGTGCGTGCTCGGCATGGCCGGTGAGTTTCGCGGGCGCGTGGCCTTCAATGCGCTGTGGCCGCGCACCATGATCGGCACGGCCGCCGTGCAGAACCTGCTGGGTGGCGATGCGGTAATGCAACGCACGCGCCGTCCCGAAATCATGGGCGACGCCGCGTATCTCATATTCACGCAGCCGCAAGCCAGCTTCACCGGCCGCTTTTGCGTCGACGAAACGCTATTGCGTGAATTTGGCGAAAACGATTTCTCGAAATACGGCTCGACGAACGAGGCGGACTTGATTCCCGACTCGTTTATTTAGGGGTTCATTCCGTATCGTCGTCACGGCTACCGATGCGCCAGCGCTGCCGTTGCCGCTGGCGGCGCCGCGGGCGCCCGGCGTCCGGTTGATGAGGTCGGAACGCCGTCCCGCTCCTCAAGCGGCGACTAGTGGGATGCCAAGCAATTTCGCCAATTTCGGCTTCTTCGTCATGACATCGGCCAAGGTATATCGATCCAGCGTCTGCATGAAACTGGCCAGCGCTTCTCGCATCGCACCCTTCAGAATGCACGCAGTGCCGATACGGCACGAATGACCCGATCGGTCGAGACACTCGACCAGAAACATATCGGTCTCCGTGCAGCGAATCACTTCGCCGATGGTAATGGAGCCAGGCGAGCGCGCCAGCCTGACGCCGCCACCACCGCCTCGTACGGCTTCGATGAAGCCCGCGGCCGCCAACTCTTGTGCCACCTTCACCAAGTGATATTTCGATATGTCGTAAGCCTCGGCTACATCGCGGATCTTGCACAAGTGGTCACCTTGTGTACCCAGGTAAACCAGCAAGCGCAACGCAAAATCGCTATAAGTCGTCAGTCGCATTGAAATCCTCGATCAGTGGGATTGGCCATCCCCCGACACACAAACCGGTTGTTATGGACGCACTCTGCCGGTGCACAATCCGGGATAGTCATAAGTGGCATCTAGCCAACCACTTAACGAACTATCATTTCGATTGATTGTACCGAGCCGAAAACCTTCAAGTGGGGCCTTCAAAGCAGCACTCGACAGCATTGCGGCGCGGTGCTATTCGAACAGCAGCCTGCTTTTGCGTCGCCGCGGTTCGCCGCCAGAGGCGACCGTGATTTTGCGCACGTCATACCGCCGCCATCAGCGCGTGCGATAATCCGCCCCATCAATGCCCGGCTGCACGCCGCCAGGCATGTTTTCCGCCACGCGCCCCACCTTTTCACTCAGCACGTTTCGCCGCCCTGAATACTTTAAATACCGGGCTCGGAATGGTTCCTCCCCGACCTCTCGCATAGCGGTCGGGCATCAAGCCAAGTAACTGATCGCCGCCGCCACGCTACCCGTCCCACGCAGACGGCGATCTGGCATGGGCGTTTCATCCGCCATTCACTGGAGCATTCTTTGGGCAAATTCGGCTTCGCGCTGCTCGTGCTTTTGCTGCGCGCGCTTTCCCTGCTTCCCTACGGCTGGGTGGCACGGCTCGGCACGCTGCTGGGTTCGCTGCTCTATCTGCTGCCCAGTCGTCGCAAGCACATCGTGCAGGTGAACCTGCGCTTATGCTTCCCCGACAAGACAGAAGACGAATACGCGGTGCTGGCGCGCGCGCACCTGCGTCAAGTGGTGCGCAGCTATCTCGAACGCGGCATCCAGTGGTTCGGCAGCGCCCGCACGATTGCAAAGATCGTTGAAATCGACAGCCACATCGACTTGCACGACCCGCAACCACCACCCACCATCTTCATGGGCTTTCACTTCGTCGGCATCGAAGTCGGCTGCCTGTGTTATTCGACGCAACTGCCACTGGCCTCGCTCTACACGCGCATGTCGAATACGCGTTTGTGCGACCTGGCGCGCGAACGCCGCGGCCGCTTCGGCGCCAATATGATCGAACGCGCCACCAGCGCCCGCAAAATCATTACCCTGCTGCGCGCCGGTACGCCGGTGATGCTGGCGGCGGATATGGACTACGGCGTCGACAATTCGGTATTCGTGCCTTTCTTCGGTGTGCCGGCCTGCACGCTCACCTCGGTATCACGCCTCGCCGCGCTCGGCCATGCGCGCGTGGTGCCCATCGTCACCGAGGTGTTGCCCGACTATCGCGGCTACAAGATGACGGTGTTCGAACCTTTGATCAACTTCCCGTCCGGCGACGAGCGCGCGGACGCGCGGCGCATGAATGCGTTTCTCGAATCGCAGATTTTGAAGTTTCCCGAACAATATTATTGGGTGCATCGGCGTTTCAAGCACCGGCCACCCGGCATGCCGGCGGTGTACTGACTATATCGTTGATATACATAGCTTTGCGCAATTCCATTCAGGCGATTCAAGAAGCCGATTCAATGGCGTCGATATTAAGGGCTGTCGATATAAGGGACGAAATGCCTTGACAGCCTTTGCGCCAACACGTACCTTGCGTGTCGAAGTATCAAAGAAGCTCGATTGCTGTTCATCATTCCCGGGTTAGTTCGCGGTATTTGTTGTCCTCTCTCTTCCTTGATGCTTTCCTCACTCCGATAAGGGGTGGGCACCTTTAAATCTCAAGGAATTCTTATGGATGCCGGTACCGTCAAGTGGTTCAACGATAGCAAGGGTTTCGGATTCATCACCCCCGATGCAGGTGGTGACGATCTGTTCGCTCATTTCTCCGAAATCCGCGGTGAAGGTTTCAAAACCCTCGCCGAAGGTCAGAAAGTGAGCTACGAAGCCAAGAAGGGCCCGAAGGGTCTGCAGGCTTCGAACATCACCCCGCTGTAAATCGTTTCAAAGTGGGCCGGTTCGCCGGCCCATCGCTCTAGCCAGGTAGTTCAAGGAGCCCACGGGCTCCGGCTAGGGTTCCCTCCGCGCAGTTCAGCGCAATCGCTCCCCCGCTCAGTTCTCATGCTTCGCAGTTCGGCGTAACGCTTCTCCGCTCGGTTTATCTGCGCACGTCATGTCGCGCGCTCCCTTCGCTTTTCCATACGTCCCCGCTTTGACCGCTTCCGCCTTTGTCTCGGCACGCGCCGTCACGCTGACGTTCACCTAAACCTCATGCAAGATAAAACTATTCAACAACACTACAACGGCTATACCGTCCGCCCTTCTGCCTATCGCCTGCCCGACGGCTCGTTTTCGGCCAATCTTCTTCTGGAACGCGGCAGCGCCAGCGGCGAAGCGGCGCAATACGAGTTTCACGCACTCGACTATTTCGATAATGAAGCCCAGGCGATTCGCTATTCACATCGCTGGGGCCGTGACTGGGTCGACAACCGCGGTTGAAGCCCGCTTCGATTGCATAGATTGGTATTCCCCAATCAAATAACCGCTGGCATCACCGTGCGCGGCTGCTTCAAAGTTAGCGCGACACTTTTCAGCGCGTTGCCAAGATTCTCGCGACTGGTCGGGCCGCCCAGGCAGATACGCACCGCATCGATCGCATGCGCGGACACAGCAAAAGCACTGCTCGGCACCACGCCCACGCCACAGGCGCTCATCTCCAGCGCGAATTCGGCGGCATGCCAGCCTTCGGGCAATTTCAGCCAGATATGAAACGCCTCGTGATGGATCAATGCCAAGTCCGGCGGCAGGATACGCGCCGCCAGGCGTGTGCGGATGGCCGTCTCGGCGCGGATCGCACCCAGCGCAATATCGGCAGTGCCATCGGTCACCCAGCGCGTCGCCAGCGCTGCGGTAATCGGCGACGCCATCACCGTGGTGGCGCGCAGTGCCGACACCAGGCGCGCGCGCAACGCCTCGTTCGGCGCCACCATGTAGGCGATGCGCAACCCCGCGCTGAAGCTTTTTGAGAAGCCGGCGATATAGAAGGTCAATTCAGGCGCCAGCGACGCAATCGTCGGCGGCGCGTCACGTTCCAGAAAACCATAGGCATCGTCTTCGAGAATCGCCACGTCATAGTGCCGGGCGACTTCCGCTAACGCGTGCCGGCGCTCCGCGCTAGTGGTCAAGGTCGTCGGGTTATTCAAAGTCGGCACGCAATAAAGCGCTTTGGGTGCGTATTGCGCGCAGGCGCCCGCGAACGCCACTGCATCGATCCCCTCGCCATCGGTCGGCAAGCCGACCAGACGAATTCCTAGTTGCTTGGCCAGCGCGCGCAGACCCGGATAGGTCAGCTCCTCGCAGCACACCGTCGAACCGACCGGCGCAATCATGCTGAGGGCCGCCAGGATGCCGCACTGAGCACCGGGCACCACCACGATGCGCGAAGCGTCGACCGACAGCCCGCGGCGGCGCAGCCACAGTTGCGCCGCTTCGCAGTCGCGCGCCGAACCACCGAAATCCGCATAGCGCGTCATCTCCGACAGATCGGCCGACACCGCATTCCAGCCCTCGAGCATCGATTCACGCACGCGCGGCGAATCGGGCTCGGGCGGCATATTCATCGTCATATCCACCACCGCGCCAGTCAGCACCGCGCGCGGCACGCTAGGGCGGCGATGGCCGCTGACGAAGCTGCCGCGCCCCACCGTCGACTCGATCAGCCCGCGCCGTTGTGCTTCGGCGTAAGCGCGCGACACCGTCGTGAAATCGAGATGCAGACGCGCCGCCAGTTCGCGCTGCGGCGGCAGGCGCTGACCTTGCGTCAGGCGTCCGAGCGCAACGTCGTCGGCAATGCAATCGGCAATCGCCAGATACACCGGCTTGCGCTCGCCTTTGCGCAGGCGCGGCGTCCAGAGCGAGACATCTTTCATTGCTACTTCTCCCAAATTAGTGGCGTGGGCGCACCAGCTTCATGCGTGCAGCGCACGTCGGCGTGCGCTGCACGCACCACACTGGATAAGCACCTGCGCCGTGGCAGCGTGCACATTGTATGGATCGAGTGATTGGATACCCCATAAAGCCCCGATTTACCGCGGTTTATGGCGATTTGAACGGGCCTTTCGCGGCGCCGCCGAAGCCTGGCAATGGTTGGATTGTATGCATACCCATGCAATCAATGCGAGCGGTAAAAAAACATTGATGGCATGTCCGGTGCGAGTAAAGGGCACAGCAACGCGGCGCTTCAACAGCGTCGTCCGCGCGCGAATTTACTCAACGTACCCCAGGAGCAGACCATGCCAGCTGTCGATTACGCCCCGCATAAAAAAGGCGATTTCTTTGTCGACTACGAAGAGAAGGTATTTGAAGACGTTAAAGCCGAACCCGGCGAAAAGGCCTTGGTAACCTTTCATACGGTGGCCTTCGAAGGCTCGATCGGCCTCGTCAATATGCTGCAAGCCACGCGGCTGCAGCGCAAAGGCTTTGAAACCTCGATTCTGCTTTACGGACCGGGCGTCACGCTCGGCGTGCAACGCGGCTTTCCGACCTTGGGCGACGAAGCGTTTCCAGGCCATCTGGCCGTCAACAAGCAGATCGGCAAGTTCATTGAGGAAGGCGGCAAGGTGTACGCCTGCCGCTTCGCGCTGCAAGCCTTGTACGGCCATGGCGAGCGCGCGTTGATCGAAGGTATCCGCCCGATCAGCCCGCTCGACGTGCTCGACCTGGTGTTGCTGCATCGTCGCAATAACGCCTTCATCCTCGACACCTGGACGCTGTAAGCCGCCATGCCGAACGCGAACCCAATCATCCGTGCGGCGGCGGTGCAGCTATCGCCTGATCTCGAGACGGCGCACGGCAGCGTGGACAAGGTATGTGAGGCGATTCGCGCGGCCGCGGCTCGCGGTGCGCAGATCGTCGTGTTTCCCGAAACCTGCGTGCCGTATTACCCATATTTCTCGTTCATCAAGCCGGCTTTCGCGTTCGGCGCCGAGCATCTTCGTCTGTATGAACACGCGGTGGTGGTGCCGGGGCCGGTGACCGAAACGGTCGGGGCGGCGGCACGCGCGGCGGGCGTGGTGGTGGTGCTCGGCGTGAACGAGCGCGACCACGGCACGCTGTACAACACGCAACTGGTGTTCGATGCGGACGGCACCCTTATCTTGAAACGCCGCAAGATCACGCCGACTTATCACGAACGCATGATCTGGGGCCAGGGCGACGGCAGCGGCCTGAAGGTGGTCGATTCCGCGGTCGGCCGGGTCGGTGCCCTGGCCTGTTGGGAACACTACAACCCGCTGGCACGCTACGCACTGATGGCGCAGCACGAAGAAATCCATTGCGCGCAGTTTCCCGGTTCGCTGGTCGGGCAGATCTTCGCCGACCAGATGGCCGTGACGATTCGCCATCACGCCCTGGAATCGGGCTGCTTCGTCATCAACGCCACCGGCTGGCTCACGCCCGCGCAAATCCAATCCATTACCGATGATCCGGCGCTGCAGCGACCGCTGCAAGGCGGCTGCTTCACGGCCGTCGTCTCGCCCGAAGGCGTGCTGCTCGGGCAGCTCACCGAAGGCGAAGGCATGGTGGTCGCCGATCTCGATATGGCGCTCATTACCAAGCGCAAGCGAATGATGGATTCAGTCGGTCACTACGCGCGGCCCGAATTGTTGAGCCTGTTGATCGACACGCGTGCGAGCAGTCCCACGCACCCCCTGGCCACGTCCGCCGGCGCCGCGGCCAGCCAGCCTACCAGCCCGCCGCCGCAGTTCAACGAGGAGCTTCTCGATGGAAATCCTGACCCCCAACAACCCGCCCGACCAACGGCTCGTCACTGAACTGCAATCGCTGGGATTGCGCCTGGCCGATCCGGGTGCCGGCGCGCCCAGCCGGCGCGGCGGTGCCGGCCCATCCGACCACAAGGCGGTAATGGTGGACGGCCATACGGTGATGGTGCCGGTGCACACATCGAGCGCCTGGCGTTCGCCCTATCTCGCCGACGCACCCGGGCAGGACGGTCGCAGCCAGTTGAAGCGCGACGGCATTCCCATCGCAATGCTGTCGTTCCCGAAAGTGCCGCGCTTCTATGGGCTGCAAACGCTCGACGGCGTCGAATATTCGAAAATCGCCACGCTGCATGGCGCCGACGTCTTGGCAACCACCGTGTTGCAGACCTGCATCCGCTACGAAAGCCGCCGCAAGGCCTGCCAGTTCTGCGCGATCGGCCAGTCGCTGGCGGCAGGCCGCACGATCGCCCGCAAGACGCCTGAGCAGTTGGCTGAAGTGGCGCGCGCCGCAGTGCGGCTGGACGGCGTCAAGCATATGGTGATGACCACCGGCACACCCAATGCGACGGATCGCGGCGCGGCCATCATGTGCGAAAGCGCCGCGGCCGTGAAGGCAGCAGTCGATCTACCGATCCAGGCGCAATGCGAGCCGCCCGACGACGATGCCTGGTTCCAGCGTATGCGCGATGCCGGCGTCGACAGTCTCGGCATGCACCTGGAAGCGGTAACGCCGGCCGTGCGCCAGCGCATCATGCCTGGCAAAGCGACGGTGCCGGTGTCGCGCTATCTCGACGCCTTCGCGGCGGCCACAGCGGTGTTCGGTCGCGGCCAGGTCAGCACTTATATCCTCGCCGGTCTGGGCGACACCCCCGAGGCGATCCTCGATATCTCGGAAAAGCTGGTGGCGCTCGGCGTCTACCCGTTCGTCGTACCGTTCGTGCCCATCTCCGGCACGCCGCTGGAGGATCATGCGGCACCGTCGCCGGCCTTCATGCGCGGCATTCTCGAGCCGCTGGCTGCGATGCTCGATACGGCCGGCCTGGCGTCGCGCGATATCAAGGCCGGATGCGGCAAGTGCGGTGCGTGCTCGTCGCTCTCGACTTTCGAGAAAGGCGGTAGTCAGGCGACGCCTACGCTGCCGCGTGGCGTGGCGGAGTTTCTCGAAACCGGAGCCCCGGCGTGAGTACCGGCCTCGCACCGCGCCTTGAGCTTGCTGACGGCGGCGGCAACGGCACCGTCGCGCGCCTGGGCAGCGGCAGCAATGGCGCTGGCGCCGCATCCGGAGCCGTTGTCGGCACATGCGACGCAGGCGATTCGCTGCCGGCACTCGCCGCCCGCGTGCGCGCCTCGCGTGGCGTCGCTCACAAGCAGGACATCGCCGGCGTCGTACAACGGCTTGGCAACGCGGCGCCCGGCGCCAAGCTCGCCGTGCCGATGGGCGACGACTGCGCGGCGCTCTGCGACCCCAGCGGCAGCGGCTACCTGTTGTTCGCCATCGAGGGCTTTGTCAACGACTTCGTTGCTGCCGAGCCGTGGTTCGCCGGCTATTGCGGGGTGATGGTCAACGTCAGCGATATCTATGCGATGGGCGGCCGCCCCACGGCAGTCGTAGACGCCTTATGGGCCCGCGACGGCGCCCCCGGCGACGCGATTCTCGACGGGCTGGCTGCCGCCTCGCGCGTCTATGGCGTGCCGATCGTCGGCGGCCACAGCAACCGCCGCTGCGATCGCGAGCAGCTCTCGGTGTCGATCATCGGCCGTGCACTGCGACTGCTCAGCAGCTTCGCCGCGCGCCCCGGCCAGCATCTGCTGGCGGCCATCGATCTGCGCGGCCATTTCCACGAGCCCTTCCCTTATTGGGATGCCAGCAGCGGCAGCCCGGCCGAGCGGCTGCGCGGCGATCTCGAAATTCTGCCGATACTTGCCGAAGCCGGCCTGTGCGGCGCCGCAAAAGACATCAGCATGGCCGGCATCGTCGGCACTGCGCTGATGTTCGCCGAATGCTCGGGCGTGGGCGTGTCGATCGACGTCGCAGCCATCCCTCGTCCAGCCGGCGTGGCGCTGTCGCGCTGGCTCGAGATTTTCCCCAGCTTCGGTTTTCTGCTTGCGGTGGACGATGCCGCGCTTGACGAAGTACGCAGTCATTTCGAGACGCGCGGCATCGCCACCGGCGTGCTGGGTCGCTTCGATACATCGCGCCGTGTGCACCTGACGCGCGACGCAGCCGTCGCTGAGGTGTGGAACTTCGCGCAGCAGGCCTTGATCGGCTGCGCCGTGCCGGCAGCACCAGTGCCAGCCGATGGAGCGCGCACATGAACCGCCCGCTCAATATTTCTATGTTCGCGCACTCGACGCTGCCGCGTGGCGGCGTCGTGCACGCTCTGCAGTTGGGCGACGCCCTGGCGTCGGCCGGCCATCTGGTCACGCTGCATGCGCCAGACGTCGACGCTCGCGGCCTGTTCCGTGCCACGCGTTGCCGCTTCGCCGCCATCGCCGCCGCGCGTGTCGACGGTTCGCTGGCAGCGCTGGTCGAGCAGCGCATCGGCGAAATCATCACGCATCTCGAAAAACTACCCGGCGCGCTGGCACAAGACATTTATCACGCGCAAGACCCGATCAGCGCAAACGCGCTGGCCACGCTGGTGGAGCGCGGCCTAATCGATGGTTTCGTGCGCACCGTGCATCATCTGGACGAATTCAGCGACGCGCGCCTCAGCGCCTGGCAAACGCGCGGTTTCACCGCTGCACGCCAAGTGTTGTGCGTGAGCCGCCTCTGGCGCGACGTCCTGCAACGCGACTACGCGATCGACGCGCGGCTGGTCGATAACGGTGTCGATCTGACACGCTTCACGCCGCGCGCCAACGCTCACGACGCATTGCTGGTGCAGCGCTTCGGTTTGCGCGGCGCCAGTTTGCAAGACGGTACCGCGGCGGGCCCCGTCTTCCTTTCGATCGGCGGCATCGAGCAGCGCAAGAATCCGCTGCGCGCTCTCGCTGCCTTCCTGCAAGTACGCGAACGCTTCCCACATGCGCAATGGCTGATCGCCGGCGGCGCCAGCCTGCTGGATCACAGTGCCGTCGCGACGCAGTTTCGCGCCGCTGTGGCACAGACAGGCATTGCTATCGGTCCTGGCGCACCGATCGTCGTCGCCGGCGCGCTGTTGGACGAGCAGATGGCCGCGCTCTATCGAATCGCCGATGCCTTGCTGTTTCCCTCGCTGGTGGAAGGCTTCGGACTGGTGGTACTCGAAGCGCTCGCCAGCGGACTGCCCATAGTCGTCTCGAAAATCGCGCCCTTCACCGAGTACCTGACGTCGGCCGCCGTCGAATGGGCCGACCCGCTGGACCCCGCATCGATTGCCGCGGCCATGGTGCGCGCCGTAAGCGCCGGTGGCACGCCACGCGGGCGCCTCGTCGGCCAGGCCGCCCTCGACATTTGCCGCCGCTTCGATTGGCGCGTCAGCGCCGGTCGCCATCTTGACCTGTACCGCGCAACGCTCGCGCGCAAGGAGTCCGAGCATGCCTGAAATGCGCTTCCTCGTCCGTTGGCCCGATCAGAGCCTCAGCGACTGCTACTCGCCGTCGCTCGTCATCAAGGATTTTCTTGTGCCCGGCACGCGCTATCCGCTGGCCGACTTCGTGGCGCAAACGCGTACCGCGCTAGGAATCGCCAGCGACCGTGTGCGCGAGAAATACGGCTTCGCCTGCTCCGCCGCGGCCGACCAGCAACAGGAGATCGAACGACTCGCCGCACGCTTCGCTGACGACGCCGAGGCGATGGTCACCGTCGAATCATTTGTGCCGGAATGAGTACGGCAACGCGCGCCGCTAATTCACACGGACACGTCAAGACACGTCAGACGCAAGCACCACGCACTTCCCGCGATGTCCCGAAATCAACGATCCAGCGTCCTGCCAAGGACTTATAAACGTCTATACGCCCGAGCCCATCATGTCATCGAATCCTTCTACGCCGCTCGCCGGCTCGCACTATCAAGTTGCCATCGTCGGCGCTGGCCAGGCCGGCCTGTCGATGAGTTATCTCCTTAAACAACGTGGCATCACGCATGTGGTACTGGAAAAGCAGCGCGTAGCCCATGCCTGGCGCGACGAACGCTGGGACACCTTCTGCCTCGTCACGCCCAACTGGCAGTGCACGCTGCCGGGCTTTTCCTACGATGGCGACGACCCTGAAGGATTCATGGTGAAAGACCAAATCGTCGACTACGTCGAACGCTATCGCGCGCACTTCCAGCCGCCGCTGTACGAAGGCGTTGCGGTCGAAGCGCTGCGACGCGACGCAGCCGGCCTCTATCGACTGCAAACCAGTGCGGGTAGCGTGAGCGCCGAGCAGGTGGTGGTCGCAACCGGCAGCTACCATCTGCCGGTGCTACCAGCCGTCGCCGCCGACCTGCCGCCCACCATCCGGCAAATGCATTCGGTCGAGTACATGAACCCGCAGTCGCTGCCCGAGGGCGACGTGATGGTCGTCGGCACTGGCCAATCCGGCTGCCAGATCGCCGAAGATCTGCATCTGGCCGGTCGCCGCGTGCACTTGTGCGTTGGCCCCGCGCCCCGTGTCGCGCGCCGCTATCGTGGCCGCGACGTCGTCGAATGGCTCGATCGCATGGGTTACTACGACCTGCCTGTCGACCAGCATCCGCTCGGCACCGGCGTGCGCGAGAAAACCAATCACTACGTCACCGGCCGCGACGGCGGACGCGATATCGACCTGCGCCAATTCGCGCTCGAAGGCATGCAACTCTACGGACGCTTCGACACCGTGGTCGACGGCATCGCACACTTCGACGATTCGCTCGCCGCCAATCTCGATGCGGCCGACGCCGTCTCGGAAAGCATCAAAACCAGCATCGACCAGTACATCGCGGCGCAGTCCATCGACGCACCGTCCGAGGCACGTTATACGCCGGTATGGGCGCCCGCCACTGCACCCCAGGCCTTGCCCCTCGACGCCTCGGGCATTACCAGCATCGTCTGGTGCATCGGCTTTCGCACCGACTTTTCTTGGATTGACCAGCCCATCTTCGACGCGCGCGGCTATCCCGAGCACGACCGCGGCATCACCGCGGCGCCGGGCCTGTATTTCCTCGGTCTGCCTTGGCAATACAGCTGGGGTTCGGGACGCTTCTCCGGCGTGGCGCGCGACGCCGAGCATCTGGCACAGGCCATCGACGCACGCATTGCAGCGGCGGCGGGAACGGCCGCGGCGCCCGCGACGCTCGGGACGCTCGGCGTCATGACCTCCGAATCCACCCTCGCCTGAAGCAGGAACGCCCATGTTGCTCGAACCGGTAGCCGCCTACGTCCCCAGTGAGTTCCGCGTGAAATTCGTCGGCAACCCTTGGGAAAAACAGCAAGCCGCGCATCTGCGGCGCATGGTGTTCTGTGTCGAGCAGCAGCTATTCGAGCACGACGACACCGATGACATCGACGCCATCGAGGTCGGTGCCATCACGCTAGCCGCCTTCGCCTGCGTCGCCGGCATGCCCGAGCAGATCGCCGGCACAGTCCGCATCCACGAAGCGGAGCCAGGCGTCTGGCGGGGCTCCCGCCTGGCCATCCATCCAGCTTTTCGGGGCCATGCGCACTTGGCGGCGGGCTTGATACGGCTGGCGGTCAGCAGCGCACACGCGCGCGGTTGCCGGCAGTTCCTGGCCCAGGTGCAGAGCCAGAACGCCCGCCTGTTTCGCCGCTTGCACTGGCAGACGCTGCGCGAAATCGCCATACATGGCCGTGCGCATCACGAGATGCAGGCCGATCTCGATTGGTATCCGCCGTTCGCCGACGGCGATTGCGGCTTCGTTACGCTGGATCGTTAAGGCCGCCGCGCACGCCATGACGATGTCGCCGATGTTCAAACCACGACCATGGATGTTTGATCAATGCTGAGCTCTCGCCTTGCAAACCACGTTACCGATGGCGCGATCGATCGCGCTACCAACCGTGTTGCCAGCCCGTTGTCAGCCGACGCGTCATCCGCAGATCCAGCGCACGCGTGGCCCGGCTCGCATCCGCACTCGATCGCCAATCCGCAGCAGTTTTGGGCAGACCAGGCGCAACGCATCGATTGGCATATTCCCCCGGAGCAGATCCTCGATGCATCGATTCCGGAAAGCCCGCGCTGGTTCGTCGGCGGCATGACCAACCTGTGCCACAACGCCGTAGACCGGCATCTGCTCGAGCGCGGCACGCAGGATGCGTTGATTCATCACTGCGGCGAGAGTGGTCGCGAAACGCGCTTCACCTATCGGGAGCTGTATACCGAAGTCAACGCCATGGCGCAGGTGCTGCGCGAGCTCGGCGTGGCGCGCGGCGAACGCGTGCTGCTCTACATGCCGGTGATCCCCGAGACGGTGTTCGCAATGCTGGCGTGCGCAAGGCTCGGCGCAATCCACACGGTGGTGTTCGGCGGCTTGCCAGAAGAAGCGCTGGCCAGCCGCATCGACGACGCGCAGCCGCGCGTCATCATTACGGCCGATGGCGGCTATCGCAATGGTCGGCTGCTGCACTATCGCCCGATCGTCGACGCAGCGCTGCAAAGCCTGGCGGCAAGCTTTGCAAGCAGCACGCAAGCTGCCCCGCAGCTGCTCGTCGTCGAGCGCGGGTTGGGGCCTCGCCCGGGCGATGGCGATGACGATGACAATCGTGACGGCGATGGCAATTGCAACGACGACGGCAAGCGCGACGACAGAGGCGCACTGGCCTACGCGCCGTTGCGCGCGGCCGTACTCGGCCAACGCGTGCCCTGCGAATGGCTGGAATCGAACGAGCCGTCTTACATTCTCTACACATCCGGCACGAGTGGCCGCGCGAAAGGCATCGTCCGAGATACCGGTGGCCATGCGGTAGCGCTCGTCACCACACTGACGCAGTTGTTTCATGCGCAGCCAGGCGAAACGATGTTCTCCACATCCGACCTCGGCTGGGTCGTGGGCCATAGCTATGGGGTGTATGCACCCTTGCTGGGTGGCATGACCAGCTTGCTGTTCGAGGGCTCTCCTATAAGGCCGGATGCCGACGTGCTCTGGCGGCTGGTAGCGCGCCACCGCGTCAGCACTTTCATCAGTTCACCCACGGTCATGCGGCTGGTGCAACATGGACGGCAAAGCTTGGCCAACGGTCTCGACCTGAGTACGTTGCGCGCCGTATTCCTGGCTGGAGAGCCGCTTGACAGTGCCAGCGCGAGTGCCCTTGAAGCGGCACTGGGCAAGCCGGTAGTTGACCAATATTGGCAAACCGAAACCGGTTCGCCGGTGCTCAGCGGCGATCTCACAGAAACATTTGCTAAAGCACCTACCGGGCATAATGAGCCCGGACTGCACGACGGGTACCCGAGGCGGGCGCTGCATGCCGTATGCGGTTTTCGGCTAGCAGTTGTCGACGAAGACAGCGGTGTGCCCGTTACCGCGCACCGCAAAGGCATCCTCACCGCTGCGGCGCCGCTACCGCCCGGCTGCCTGCATGGACTATGGCGGCGCCACGACGAGCATCGCGCCGTATATTGGCAAGCATTCGAAGGTCAGCGCATTTATTCGACTTACGATTGGGCAGTGGCGGACTTTGCTGGATCGATTCGCCTGCTCGGCCGCGCCGACGATGCAATCAAGGTCGCCAGCGAGCGCATCGGCACAGCCGAGATCGAAGCAGTCTTGCGCACCGAGCCGGCGTTGGCCGATGTAGCCGTGGTCGGCATCAATGACCCGCTGCGCGGCCAGATTCCCGTCGCCTTCGCAGTATTGTCGGCATCTACCACGCGCACGTCCGAAAACCTCGACAGCCTGGCTGCGCGACTTGGCCAACGCGTCGCCGCGGCACTGGGCAAAATGGCGCGTCCGCGGCGAGTATTTTTCGTTACCGCGTTGCCACGTACGCGCTCCGGAAAAGTCATGCGGCGTGCGATGCAGGCCGTCTTCGAAGGTCGCGCGTGTCCAGATCTGCAGACCATCGACGACCGCGCGACCCTCGACGAAATCGCTGCGTTTTCCAGCGCCTAGATTACTCAGTGCTCAGGTGACTTGGAATCTGCCCTCAGGGAGCTAAACGCCGGCCACTCACTGCAAGGCCGCATGCCATCCAGCTCTTCATCACTCAATTCATGAGTATCCGGATCCGCATCGATGCCGCGCTGAATGGCAATCTCCTCTTCAGGAGTGGGCATTATGAAACGGCTGATTTTGTTCATAGCGTTTGATCTCTCGTGGGTTAGCTTTACGAAGACTGATGACATGCCTAATGTCGCTGCGTAGCGTAAAGACCGCGCAAAACAGCCTTTTGCCGATGGGTGCCAATCCGATCCACCTTTCTTCCCGGTAGTCTTTTCGACGATCTGGATAACTGAACATCTTGGATTCATCCATGTTACGGGCGAAAGACAGAGGCACACCATGCTTGTTGCTGTTGATAGCGTCCTTTATCGGACAGAACGACACTTGCATTGCGGTAGAGTCTAATCATTAAAAGCAGAGGTCTCAATTCTGTCTTCCCGTCTCTCGGACCACCACTCGACCGATTGGCCAACGCCAATTCCCGCATCACGCCTGCGTAATCGCGCAGTCCAGCGCCGCGCACGCTTGCCGCCGCCGGTCAAAAAGCAGAATCCGCCGGATCCTTGTTAGACTCCTTGCATCACCTCCCGCCGTCCCCATTTACGCCGGTATGACCACCGATTGCGCCACAGCCGCAGCGCTGACGGGTTTCCACCCCGCCGTCGCCAACTGGTTCCGCAGCACCTTTCCCGCCGCCACGCAGGCGCAGCAGCGCGCCTGGCCGCTGATTCGCCGCGGCCGCTCGACGCTGGTCGCCGCACCCACCGGTTCCGGCAAAACGCTCACTGCCTTCCTCGCCGCACTCGACGAATTGGTACAGGAAGGGTTGGCGCGCGGCGGTGTGTTGCCCGACGCCACCACGGTGGTCTACGTCTCGCCGCTGAAAGCGCTGTCGAACGACATTCGCGTGAACCTTGAAGCGCCACTGGCGGGCATCAACGCCGAACTCGCCAAACTCGGGCTGCCGGACGTAGCGATCCGCACCGCGGTGCGCACCGGCGACACGCCGCAGCGCGAACGCCTGGCAATGCGCAAAACGCCGCCGCATATCCTCGTCACCACGCCCGAATCGCTGTATGTGCTGATGAGCTCCGACTCCGGTCGGCAAATGCTGGCCAGCACCCGCACCGTGATCGTCGACGAAATTCATGCCATCGTCGGCAATAAACGCGGCAGTCATCTGGCGTTGACGCTCGAGCGACTGCAAGCGCTGTGTGAACAGCCGCCAACGCGTATCGGCCTGTCCGCCACGCAAAAGCCGATCGGCAAGGTGGCCGAATTCCTGGTGGGCCGCAGTCAACGCGATTGCGCTATCGTCGACGTCGGCCACGCCCGCCAACGCGACTTGGCACTCGATATCCCGCCCGTGCCGCTGGAAGCGGTGATGGCCAACGAAGTCTGGGAACGCGTGTATGACCGCCTGGCCGACTTGACCGCCCAGCACCGCACCACCCTGGTGTTCGTCAATACACGCAGGATGGCCGAGCGCGCCGCCCGCCATTTGAGCGACCGCCTCGGCACCGAAGCGATCGCCGCACATCACGGCAGCATGTCGAAAGAGCACCGGCTCGACGCCGAACAACGCCTCAAGCGCGGCGAATTACGCGTCTTGATCGCCACCGCGTCGCTCGAACTCGGCATCGATATCGGCGAAGTGGACCTGGTCTGCCAGCTGGGATCGCCGAAGGGAATCGCGCCCTTCCTGCAGCGCGTCGGACGTGCCGGTCACCAGGTCGGCGGCATCTCGAAAGGCCGGCTGTTTCCGGTGTCGCGCGACGACCTGATCGAATGCGCGGCGCTGCTCGATTGCGTGCGGCGCGGCGAACTCGATACGCTATCGCTGCCGAAGGCGCCGCTCGACGTGCTGGCCCAGCAGATCGTCGCCGAAGTGGCTTGCCAGGAATGGAGCGAAGACGCGTTGTTCGAGCTGGTGCATGCCGCCACGCCCTATGCCGAGCTGCCGCGCGAAAGCTACGATGCCGTGCTGCGCATGTTGGCCGAGGGTTACACCAGCCGCCACGGTCCGCGCGGCGCATGGATTCATCGCGATGCCGTCAGCCGTACGCTACGCGGCCGACGCGGCGGCAAACTCACGGCGGTGATGTCGGGCGGCACCATTCCCGACAACGCCGACTTCACCGTGCTGCTGGAACCGCAAGGCTTGCCGATCGGCACCGTCAACGAAGACTTTGCCGTCGAAAGCCTGGCGGGCGACGTATTCCAACTGGGCAATGTCTCGTATCGGATCATGCGCGTCGAAGCGGGTCGGGTACGCGTTGAAAATGCGCATGGGCAGCCGCCCAATATTCCGTTCTGGCTGGGCGAAGCCCCCGGGCGCAGCAACGAACTGTCGGCCGGCGTCGCGCGACTGCGCGAGCATATCGACGGCTGGCTCGGCGAGGCGGATCAGGCAACGCAGCCTGGCGCGCCGGCGCTCGATTACGCAATCGCCCGTCTCTCCGAGGAAGTCGGCCTGGAAGAGCCAGCCGCCCGGCAGATCGTCGAATACCTGGCGCGCGCCCGTGCCGCCCTCGGCGTGCTGCCCACGCAGCGCACGCTCGTGATGGAGCGCTTCTTCGACGAATCGGGCGGTGCGCAGTTGGTAATCCACGCGCCCTTCGGCAGCCGTATCAACCGCGCCTGGGGGCTGGCGCTGCGCAAGCGCTTTTGCCGCAACTTCAACTTCGAACTGCAAGCGGCCGCCACCGAGGACGCCATCGTGCTGTCGCTATCGACCCAGCACAGTTTCCCGCTCGACGAGGTGTGGCGCTATCTGCGCTCCGCCAGCGCGGAACATCTATTGATTCAGGCGCTGCTCGACGCCCCATTATTCGGCGTACGCTGGCGCTGGAACGCCACCACGGCGCTCGCGCTGCCGCGCTTTACCGGCGGCCGCCGCGTTGCCCCGCAACTGCAGAGAATGCGCAGCGAAGATCTGCTGGCCACGATATTTCCCGACCAGGTCGCCTGTCTCGAAAACATCGTCGGTGAGCGCGAGCTGCCCAGCCACCCGCTGGTCGACCAGACCATCGACGACTGCCTGCATGAAGCGATGGACAGCGAGGGCTGGCTAGCCGTCTTGCGCAGCATCGAGCGAGGCGACCTGCAGACCTTGTCACGCGATCTGCCGGCGCCGTCACCCTTGGCCGCGGAAATCCTGAACGCCCGCCCCTACGCGTTTCTCGATGATGCGCCGCTGGAAGAACGGCGCACACGCGCCGTGCTGAACCGACGCTGGACCGACCCCGGCAGCGCCGACGATCTGGGCGCGCTCGACGCGGACGCCATTGCCAGCGTGGCCGATGAAGCATGGCCGCAAGTACGCAGCGTCGACGAGATGCACGAGGCTCTCATGGGGCTGGCGTGCATCACCACAGCCGAAGTCGCGCGCAACGACGGCTGGGCACGGCAGTTGGCGGCATTGGCCGACACGGGGCGCGCCACGCAGCTACAGATCGCGCTGCACCAACACGTGTGGCTGGCGGCCGAACGTCTCGCCTGCCTGCGCGCCGTATATCCGCAGGCCGCGCTCGAACCGCCGCTGGCCGTGCTGCCTGAATTCGACGAGCCCTGGACCGAGGACGACGCGCTCGTCGATATCATCCGCGCGCGCTTGACCGGCTTCGGCCCGCAGCCTCTCGGCGAGATTGCACGAGCGCTGGCGTTGCCGGCGTCGGCGGTGGCAATTGCCCTGACCCGACTGGAAAGCGAAGGCTACGTGATGCGCGGCCGCTTCTCGCCCGGCGCGACGCAAGACGAGTGGTGCGAACGCCATCTGCTGGCACGCATTCACCGCTACACCGTGAAACGCTTGCGCCGCGAGATCGAACCGGTGCCGCGTCAGGATTTCATGCGTTTTCTGTTCGACTGGCAACACGTGACGAGCGCAACGCGCAGCGACGGCCGCGCATCGCTGGACCCGGTGATGCAGCAGTTGGAAGGCTTTCAAGCCGCCGCCGCAGCCTGGGAAAGCGACATCCTGCCGGCCCGCCTGAACGACTATTCAGCGCAGTGGCTGGACGATTTATGCCGCGCCGGCAAGATCGTGTGGACGCGCCTGGGGGCGCCAGCGCATACCGCGGCCGGGCCGGTACGCGGCATGCCGATCGTGTTTCTGCCGCGTCGTGAATTGGCAACGTGGGATACCTTGATCGAGACACGTCGGCCCACGACTGCGCCGCCGACCACGCCTACATCGGCTACTTCCGCAACATCGACCATGCGGCTGTCATCACGCGCGCAAGCGGTCTACGATGCGCTGGCGCGCCACGGTGCGATGTTTTTCGACGAATTGACGACGGAGGTGCGCCTGTTGCGCGAGGAACTGGAAAACGCGCTAGGCGAATTGGTAGCGATGGGCCTCGTCAGTGCCGACAGCTTTGCCGGCCTGCGGGCTTTGCTGACGCCGGCCGCCCGACGTGCCACGCACAGTCAAGCGCGGCGGCGACGCATTGGCGCCTTCGCGGGCGGCCTGGACGATGCCGGTCGCTGGGCGTTGCTGCGGCGACCGGTGTTCGAGGCGGTCGCCGATTCCACCGCTCTCACTGCATCCTCCGCCTCCGCCAGTTCAGCCAATTCCAGCAAGCCTGCGAACGCTAGCGATACTGCCGCCCGCACCGTAGCAACACGACGCGCCACCGGCCCCACGCGACTGCTCCTGCGGCCCAAAACGCCGCCGCCAACCCTCGAACACATCGCATGGGTACTGTTGCGGCGCTACGGCGTAGTGTTCTGGCACGTGCTGGAGCGCGAAGCCGACTGGCTGCCCGCTTGGCGTGAATTGCTGGATGTCTATCACCGCATGGAAGCACGCGGCGAGATTCGCGGTGGACGCTTTGTCGACGGCTTGTCGGGCGAGCAGTTCGCCTTGCCGGAAGCCATTCCGCTGCTGCGTGAAACGCGCCGGCGCGCGCCCGACGATAGCCTGGTCTGCATTGCCGCCACCGATCCGCTGAATCTTTGCGGCACCCTGCTGCCCGGCCAGAAAGTGCCGGCAGTGGTCGGCAACCGCATCGCTTTCATCAACGGCGTGGCGGTGGCCGCGCGCATAGCCGGCGCCGTCAACTTCCTCACCGACTTCGACGCCACCGCAAAAGAAACCGTTCGCACGCGGCTGAACGGCTCCTATCGGCTGCCTATAAGTCTATAGGCCGCTTCTGGTGCGCCGCGGTGCGCTCAGCGGCTGCCACCGTTTGAGTCATCAGCGTGGCGATCGTCATCGGACCCACCCCGCCCGGCACCGGCGTATAAGCCCGCGCGCGCTCAGCCACGCCAGCGGTTTCGATATCGCCCACGCCGCCCGCGTGGTAGCCCGCGTCGATCACCACGGCGCCATCGCGCAACCATTCGCTACGAATAAAAGCCGGTTTGCCGACTGCGCCCACCACGATGTCGGCACGCCGTACGATGTCGGCCAAATCGCGCGTACGCGAATGACAGAGCGTCACCGTGGCGTTGGCGTTCGACAACATGAAAGCCATCGGCTTGCCGAGAATCGGACTGCGGCCGACCACCACCGCCGACAAGCCCGCCGGGTCGATCTGGTAATGCTTGAGGATATGCATGATGCCGGCCGGCGTGGCCGAACCGAACGCCGGCTCACCCAGCGCCATGCGCCCGAAGCCATGGCTGGTCACGCCATCGACATCCTTTTCAAGCGCGATGCGGTCGAAACAGGCACGCTCGTCGATCTGGCTGGGTACCGGATGCTGCAGCAAGATGCCGGCGACCAGCGGATCGGCGTTCAGTGCGTCGATCTGCGCGAGCAGCTCCTCAGTAGTGGTTTGCGCCTGCAACACGATCGGGCGCGACTGCATGCCCACGCGCCGACAGGCATTGCCCTTCATCTTTACGTAAGTCGCCGATGAAGGATCGTCGCCCACCAGAATTGTCGCCAGCACTGGCGCATCGCCGCCGTCACGCGTGAGCGCCGCGACCCGCACGGCGAGTCCTCGCTCGACTTCGCCCGACAGCGATTTGCCGTCCAATATCAATGCAGCCATCAAAATTCCCTTATTCAGAACAGGCGTGAGCATAACGCGTCTCGCGGACGTGTAAACCGATGCCCGTAAAATCGGCGCGCGGGATCGCCGATTTGCATAGCGCCGCCGCAGCAACCGTCGTGGCGCTAAAAACAAAAAACCCGCGCCGACCGGCAAGGCCGGTGCGCGGGTCATCCCGAGTCCACTCAGAGCAAGCGGCTCGGTCGGGTCGTGTCAGCCCGCTAAAGGCGGACCGGGTCTCGTCCTCCGTCTAAAGCCTATTTACCACCGCGGGCCATATCCCGGCGGCGGCGCGCATTCTACATAAGCGCGGTGATAGCTGTCATAGCAGTATCCGGGCGGCGGGCCATAAGCCGCTGGCGCTGCATAGGCTACCGGATAGGCCGGCTGATAAACCGGCTGAGCGTACACCACCGGGGGCGCTGCCACCGCGGAACCAACCACCGCACCCAGTAAAGCGCCGCCAACCAAGGCACCCGCTACCGCACCACCACCGTAGCCACCGCCCCAACCACCACGTGCGGAGGCTTGCCCAGCGGAAAGCGCGAGAACCGCTGCCACCGCCACTACAGAAATTGTCTTGCGCATTTCGCGCCTCCATCCAGATTCGGCTGCGTCAGCCGTTAGATGTATTATTCGCGCTTCTTTAACCGGTATCGAGCGTATCTCGTTACCAAACATTGCGAACGACTGCGCGTTTTCGTCCAAAAAGGCGGAAAAAACTGCGCCAATATTAGGAATTTCGCGTGCTGGGCGAGCCTAACGCCGCTCGCAACTTGCAAAGCGTTACATACTGCCGGCCGCCGAACCGCCCGGTAGGCTGCACCGTAACAAAAACGCCGGTAAAGTGGTCTGGCAATTGCAAAATGCGAAAGCGGCCCTTCGATCCGTTCGCCATCATCCACCACTAAAGAGAGCCTTGCATGAAAAATTTCCGTCGCTTGACCGCCACGCTGGCCATTGCCGGCGCCGCCTTCGGCATCTTGGCCCAAACACCGGCGATGGCCGCGCCCCACCGCTCCTGTCAACGCGTGCGCGTTGGACATCATTGGCAACAACGCTGCCACGTGGTTCCGATGCACCACGATGACCACCACCGTTAAACTTCGCTAGTCGGGTTTAGCGCAAAGCAAACGGCGCGCGGGATCCCCGCGCGCCGTTTGCTTTTGCCGATCGCGTGCAGCGCGGGTCCGTTTCGAACACACCACGCTGCACGGCCGCATCACTACTCGTGCATCGTGATTCTTCAGCAGAACCGCGGCCGCGACTTAGTGACGCTTCGCATCGTCCTTCATCTGTTTGCCAGCTTGGTTCCGGGCATCACCCGTTTCCTTGCGGGCCGCGCCTTCGGCCTGCTGCACATCGCCCTTTGCCTGCTGCGCACGGTCGCCTGTGACCTTGCCAACCGTCTCGTTGACCTTGCCTTTCACCTGGTCCATACGGCCGTGAGTTTGATCTTTATTCATCATTCTCTCCTTCAGGTTAGGAACGGCGGGAAGCCGATTCCGTTAAGCAGGCGCGACAGCCAACGCCTGGTCTCCAACGCGGCTTGACGCCGCTCGCGCGCACTGCACTGCTGTCGCGCAATTCATGATGCTTCTCAGCCTTGCTGCGGCGCGGAGCTATTGATCTGCTCGGGCGGATCGACAGGAGGCAACTCCTTTTTCATCGACATCTCGGGGCGCAGGCTGCGACTGAACGTCTCCAGTTGCTGCCGACGGCCGGTGCGCAGCGACTCATGAATCGCCGCCAACACGCGCACATCAGCCAGGCCCTCTTCGCCATCAGGTTCGGGCTGCCGGTCTTGCAAGATGCAATCCGAGAAGTATTGCAATTCGCCACCGAATTGATCGGTCGGCGCAAACGTCCGCGCACGTGACTTGCCATCGACGGTGACCGTCAACTCCATCGGCTTCGCGAAGCCGAATCCCGGGCTCGCCAGCAAATCGCCCTTGTCGCCCACCAGCCGATAAGCATCGGCCGCATCGGCGCCATACGACACCGTGAACTGCGCCAGGCGCTCGCCCGGAAAGCGCAGCGTCACACTGACCGTATCGTCGAAGTCGAAGCCGAGCTTGGTATTCTGCGCACCCACCGCCGACACTTCCACTGGCTCCGCGCCAAACAAATGACGCGCCGCATTCAACGGATACGGACCCATATCCGGCACCGGACCCGACCAAAAACCATGGTTCGCGCGATGATTGCTCGATGCCACATGCTGCGAAAACGAAGCGTTGAAAAAGCGCGGATCGCCGATCTCGCCTGAACGCGCCACGCGAATCGCTTCCAGCGTCAGCGGTTCGAAATGCAGGCGGTAGGCCAGCATCAGTTTCGCACCACTCTCACGCGCCGCCTGGCAGATCGCCTCGCAATCAGCTTCGCTGGTCGCCATCGGCTTCTCGAGCAGCAGATGCAGTCCCGCCCGCAGGGTGCGCAGCGCCCACTCTGTATGCATTTCGTTCGGCAACGCCAGATACACCGCGTCGACTTCGCCGGACTCCAGCAGCCGATCGTAGCTGTCGTAGTCGTAGGTCTTAGGAATCTTGTACAGCGTCGACAGCTGCTTGGCTTTCTGCTGATCGCCCGTGACCAGCGCGGTCAGTTCCGAATTGCCCGTGTGAGCCACGCCGGGCATGAAGGCGGCCTGCGAAATCCAGCCGGCACCCACCACCGCATAGCGGACCTTGCGTCCGGAAACCTTCACTGCCTGCATTGCAACCCCTGGTTCGTTGAGCCGCCAAGCCGCCAATCGGGCAAATTCTCGCTGACTGTTTGGCGACGGATTCGACCCGATCGCCGCAATAAGCGTGCCCTGGACTGTAGCGCGGGCACCTGCGCGATCAAGCAGTAGCAGCAGCGGACCTGCTCACGCGCGGCATTCCAAGGCAAGTGGGCAGACAAGCACGCGGCCGCCGACGTTGCAATCGGTCCACGCCAGCAGCGGCATTTTCACCGCATCAGGCGTACACTCGCCTTCGCAACGGGGCGAAGCAACGCGCCAGGTGGCACCCAACCGGAGCGCGTGCGCCATGATTTACAGAAAGGCTGAATAAACAAGTCAACGCGAAAGGAGCAAGGCAATGGCCTGGACACGGGAGCAGAAGAACGTAACGATTGCGGCATACCTAGGCTGGACGCTAGACGCATTCGACTTCTTCTTGATGGTTTTCATTTTCAAAGACATCGCGAACGAATTCCATATCGCGAAACTGTCCGATGTCACCGTCGCGTTGACCTTGACATTAGCCATGCGACCCGTCGGCGCGCTGATCTTCGGACGGCTGGCCGACAAGTTCGGCCGCAAGCCCACCATGATGGTGAACATTGCCATCTACTCGGTGCTCGAACTACTCTCCGGCTTCTCACCTAATCTCGCCACGCTGCTGATATTGCGCGCCTTGTTCGGCATCGCGATGGGCGGCGAATGGGGCGTGGGCTCCGCGCTGGTGATGGAAACCATTCCACCGCGTTCACGCGGCTTCGTCTCCGGCCTATTGCAGGCAGGCTATCCAAGCGGCTTCTTGCTGGCCTCGCTGGTATTCGGTTTGTTCTACGAATACATCGGCTGGCGCGGCATGTTTTTCGTCGGCATCATCCCCGCACTGCTGGTGCTGTATGTGCGCTCGCACGTGCCCGAATCGCCGGCCTGGCTTGCGCTGGAAACCAAGCGCACGCGCCCGGGCCTGCTGAAAACGCTGGGACAAAACTGGAAGCTGTCGGTCTACGCCATCGTCTTGATGACCGCCTTCAACTTCTTCAGCCACGGCACGCAAGATATCTACCCGACCTTCCTGCGCGAACAGCATCACTTCGATCCGCATACGGTCTCGATCATCTCGATCATTCTTAATGTCGGCGCCATCGTCGGTGGCATCGGTTTCGGCATGATCTCCGAACGAATCGGCCGTCGCTGGGCCATCTTCATCGCCGCGTTGATCGCGCTGCCGGTGTTGCCGCTGTGGGCGTTTTCCACCGGTACCACGCAACTGGCGCTCGGCGCCTTCCTGATGCAGATTTCGGTACAAGGCGCCTGGGGTGTGATCCCGGTGCACTTGAACGAAATTTCGCCAGACACCATCCGCGCAACCTTTCCGGGGCTGGTTTATCAGTTGGGCAATCTGTTCGCCTCGGTCAATGGCACGCTGCAACCACGCTTTGCCGAAGCGCATGGGGGCAACTACGGGCTGGCGTTGGCCGGCGTGGCCGGTGTCACCGCCGTGGTGATCGCAGTGCTGATCCTCTTCAGCCGCGAGCGTCGCGGCATCGACATGACGCACTCGGCCGAACAAGCCGTCGCCAGCGAAAGCAGCCGCTAGTAGCGGACAGCAGACCGGGTAGCGCGCGCCGAATGCCCTGCGCGCACCCGTTCAACGATCTTCGCCTGGTACCAACACTCAAGCAGGTGCGCGCGCTGCCCAGCGCGCCGCCTGCAATTCCACTTCCGGCAAAATCCCCCGCACACGCGTCCAGCGACGTTTTTCCCGGCGGACGCATAACTCCGCGAAGTCGCGTGTCACGCCGTCCTGGTGCAGTTTTTCCACCGTCTGTCGAACATAGGCATTCGCATTGAGATCGGTAGCGGCTTGCCCTGATGCTTCCGCCCAGTCAGCGGCGTCCGTAGCAAGCGCGTCCACGCCATCTGCAATGTCTGCCGGATGCTCGCCCACCATCTGCTCTTGCAACGCGACAAACCGTTCGCGGCAGCTCTTCAATGAGCGCGCCACTTCCGGCGCATCACCGGCGTGGTTAGCCGCCATATCGCCTAGCTTCGTCAGATCCGCCAACAAGACGGCGCTGGCGCACATCGTGGCTTCGATTTTGAGTTGATTCAGACGCAGGCGCACCAGCGGGTCCGCGCGATCGACGTCTGACAAGGCATCCAGAGACTTGCTGGCCAAGCCATCGAGGGCCGCATGGCTCACCACCTCCAAGTGCTGCAACACGCGCCACAGGCGCTCGAAATGCTCGGCTTGGGCGCTCAGGCAAGCTTTCATATAGTCGCATTGCGCCGTCAGCGCCGCCGGCGCATCGAGCCACTCACGAAATACCAGCTCCGACAAGCCGGCGCGCTGCGCCCCCCAGACATCGCGGGCAGCGCCGACGCCCCGGCCCATCAACAACGTACCGGCGGCACGCGCCAATACGCCCGCGTCGTGCGCAAAGCGCGCGCGTCGCCCTGCGCTGCCGTCGGCCGGCTCGGCGCTATCCGTCAACTTCTCTTCAGAGCGTCGCCGCGGCACATAATGCTTGTCACACGACGCGGCCGCCTCGGCCAACAAATGCTGACGCGCCGCTTCCTTGCGCTCGAACATCTCGAAGCAACTTTGCGTTAAAGCGCTGCTCGACGTGTTTGCCGTTCGTCTGGCCGAGGGTGCGAGCGCCGATGCGCACAATTGCCGATTCATCAATTCGACGGCCGCGATCACATCACGTTGAATATGCGGATCCGACTCGGTCGCATAGGTCGCGTAGCGCTTGTGCTGCGGGTGCTTATACAGAAACTGCAGCGACGCCACCCCCATCATCAGGCCGCCGCACAGGCCGCCGTACAACAGCACATTCAGTAGCAATGGGCTGGCCGCCACACCGAACGCCAGCGCCGTCGCCCATACCAGCCCCTTGGCCACGACGCTGGCTGCGTACAGGCTGGCACTACAAGCGAACACACGGTTGCCACGGTGGAAGATCTTGAGGAATTTGGCTCGCGCGGCAAGCTTGACTGCCAGGAATCTGCCATAACGGCCGCGTTCGGTCGGCGCGCGGCCGCGGCTTAGCATCTGCAGCAGACGTCGGTCGCTGCGCCAATTGCGCAACTCCTGTGACGACTGGCTTAAGAACGCCACGCCCATCACCGCCGCGAACACTCCCGCCAGGGGGCCGAGCACCAACGCACAGGCGCCGCCGGTAACCACCGCTGCCAGCGCGGCAACCTTGTTCGCCGCCAGGAAAGCACCGATCGCCGCGCCCTTCGCCGCCACCGTCAAACCCACCTGAGTACCCAGCTCCAGCCCCGCCTTACCCACGAGCGACAGACCCGAGCCGAACGACCCCACACCGATGCGCATATTCCAACGATTAGCGCGGCGCGCGCGCTGCAGATCGGCGGCGCTGCGCTCCAGCCAGCCTTGCGCCAATCGCCGCGCTGGCGACGTCAACAAACGCTGCTCAGCGTTCTGCTGCAGGGCGGCATGCGTACGGTCGAGTGCAGCGCGCACATTGCGCTCGAGCGCCCGCGCATCACGCATCTCCCGGCAACCGCCGACGATTGCCATCGCGGCGCCCACGCAAGTGAGCGAATTAGCCAGCACATCCACCGTGCCGACCGGCTGAGGATGCGCGCTGTCCGGGCTGCGCAATGCCTTGAGCGGATCGGCTGCCAGGCGCGCGCTTTCGTCGATACCCTCGGCCAGGAAACCGCTCGAACCCGTCTGGTCGAGCGCGTGCAGCTTCACATAGAACGCATAGAGACCGTGCACCAGCTCGTCGACATCGGGCATGATCGAAGGCAATTCCGAAGCTTCGGCACACAGCGGCACGACATCGCCCAGCAGCCCATTGCAGACAGTCTCGTCAGTAGTTCCGGCGTTCAAGCCAGAAGCATCGGCCCCCTGAGCGCCGCGCGCCGCAAAACGCCGCTGCAGCCCTACCATCAGCCGGTCGTCATTGTCACGCCCTTGCAGCCTGTCGAATGCCTGCTCATCGCTGGCGTGAAAGCGACCCGGCACCACCCCGAGCGGCACCAGCGCCATGGCGGCGGCCTCCGGATCAACCGAAGCGGGGCCGGCGCGGCGCGAGAAAATCGGTGACGACGCATTGACCGCGCCCACATTCATCATGAAATTGACATTCCTTCAGGCAGAAACCAATAGATCGAACGCGAACGATGCGCGCACAAAGGCGATCGTCCGCAAACCAGACAGCGGGCGCGGGAACGTAGCTGAGAACTATGGCGAGAAAAGCGCGACCGGCCCTGGAGAATCGCGGCGCGGCGCGCGGCCGTACTGGATCATTCCAAGGGTGCAGAAGTGTCGCTGTAATGCAGGAGCTATGGACGGCATCGCTGCGAAAGCAGAGTGCGTCTTAAGGTAGTGTGCTTAGCCGCCAGCCGTCTTCGTCAGGCGGCGGCCAAGCAAATGCCGATCGATTAGCGTCGGCGTTTCGAAGGCACCGTAATGCCGGCGTCTGCCTGCTGCTGCAAATCGGCAATACGTGCTTGCAGCGCGTTCAACTCGCTCTGCGCGGCGCGGCGTTGCGATTCCAGCTCAGCCGCTTGCTGCTGCGCTGCACGCTGATGCTCGGTTACCGCTTCCTGACGGGTTTGCGCCACAGCCAGATCCGCCTGCAAACGTGACACATGGTCCTGCGTGCGGGCGATCATGCGCTCGGTGAAGGCCTTTTGCGCCTCGAGCTGCGTGCGGCGGATTTCCACGTCGGCCAACTTGCGCGTCTGCAACGCGAAATCGCGATAGACCATATCCGCGCGATCCGCATCCGTAGTCTTGATCACACGCCAGAAATTCTTCTGCTGGAACAGCGCCACGTAATAAGTAATTTCTCGCGGATAAAACAACAAGCTGGCACCGTAGCTGCCGTTATACGAGGTACGCAATTCGACCAGATCGCTGCCGCGAATCATGCGTTGCAGTTCAGCGACATTGCCGCCGGCGTTAGATGGATCAGCGGCCGTGTCGTCCGTGGACGTGGCGCCAGACGCTGCTGGCGCGGCAGTACTTGGCAATGCCTGCGCATTGCCTGGCGGCACGCTTTGTACCGTCGGTACCGTCGACACGCTGCTCGCCGTGGCGGGCACCTGCTGCGCAGACGCTGAAGCCGCACACCCTGCCGCTAGGCAAAGAGCCGCCATTGCCAAACCGAACTTCGCCATACTACCCAACTCCCCCGACGCTTCCCCAATACTGATGCCCAGCGGCCGTGCGGATCTCGCTGCCGTCTTGCCCATTTTTTAGATTCTCCTCAGCGCGCACCACCGAAATATCCCGCTTTAGCGCATATTTTTAATGGGCTCCATCTTACTCAAA
>JBPBQZ010000089.1:0-53844 GCA_050955105.1 Janthinobacterium lividum
AAATGTTCGGCTACTCGACCTCGCTGCGTTCGCTGACGCAAGGCCGCGCCACTTATACGATGGAATTCAAGCACTACTCGGAAGCGCCGAAGAACGTTGCCGACGCGATCATCAATACCAAAGGCAAGTAAGTCGAATCGAAGACTGGTCGACGCCGGACGTGTCGCAACGCCCGGCGTTTTACATTGGGGTGAGGAACTTCTCGCCGTCTACCGTCTCGAAATTTTTTGATACCGCGCTTACGCCGGCAGAAATCTGTTCAGGGCAAGCCAGCGGTTAAGTTGTGTGCCTGCGCTGTCCGTTTGGCCAGCGTGGCGCGGCGCCGCAACCGCGGCTGCCGTGCCGAAGTCCAGGAGTTGACCCATGCAGGAAGTCCCCAGGAAGTACTACACCCGCGCATTGATTCAAGAAGCCGTGCGACGCGTGCGCGAAGAAGGCAAGCTGCCCGCACTCGTGGCCCGCGAACTCGCGCTGGCGGAAAGCACGATTTGCCGCTGGCTGGCCGAGTGCCAGGGGTGGGTAAATGCGCGGCGCATCGATGGGCAAAGCACGCCGGGCGTGTGGCTGTGGCCGGTGAGCGCACCGCAGCTCGGTTGAAGCCCACGATTCGCCTGTCTCATTCATATAGAGGTAATCAGCGGAAACATTTCACCGAAGCTCGCGTCATAGGGAAACCCTCGCCTCCGAAAAAGGAAAATCCATGACGCCACGCACTCGTTCGCCGCTGATTCGTTCGCTCGCCGTTTCATTTTCCGCCGCGCTGCTTGCCGGCCTGTCTTGCGCGCCCGCCAGCGCCCAGGAAACCAATCCCGATTCGACCTGGTCCGCCAGCGCCCTGCGCGATCTGTGCGCGCAAACCAGCAACGCCGGCCGCGCCGAGTGCCGGGACGCCACGCGCGGACTGATTCGCGGCTACCAATATGGCGTGCTGTTCCAGGGCCGCTCGGCCGGCCTCAGCAGCGACCAGGTCAAAGCCGTATCGCTCTGCCTCGACGGCGTGCCCTTGCAAACGCTGGCCGACGAATTCGTGCATGACGCGGCCCAGGTCAACGAAGCTTCGTTGAGCCAAACCCCCGCTGAAGTGGCTTTCCTGGGCTCCGTGCATCTCCATCATTCGTGTAACTGACGCGCCTAGGAACTCGCAGGCGGCACCGAAGCGGCGCCGCCGAGCGTCACAGCGGCTTTTCTCGACGGCGCAGCATAATTTCACGCCCAGCCTGCTCGCGGTCATTTCGACCCGCTCCCCGTCCAGCCCATAAAAACCCGCGCGCTGCCTAGGTTTTTTGGCGTTTCCCCGGCGCTTCGGCGGTCTCGGAATGTGGCGAGAAAGCATCTTGCAATGCAATGCGACGAGTGCTAAAAGCGCCGCTTGCAGCCCCTTCGGCCTGTGGCGTAAACGTGACACAAGGCGCTACTTATCACGCCAATTAGTGTTCGTGAAGCGGCATCTTTGCTATCTTCACTCCAGCTTCTTCTGAAGTTCTTACGAGGCGGCGGTTTATCCGCCTCGTGCACCAAATCTCGAATTTCCTCTCACGGAGATCAGTAATGAAAAAGTCGCTTCTCGCTTTCGCAGCCCTCGGCGCGGTAGCCGGCGCCGCTCAGGCTCAAAGCAGCGTGACGCTGTACGGCGTCATCGACGCTGGTGTCAACTACACCAGCAATGCTGGTGGTTCGCGTCAATACAACATGACCAGTGGCGTCCTGTCGGGCAGCCGTTGGGGTCTGCGTGGTTCGGAAGATCTGGGCGGCGGACTGAAGGCCATCTTCACGTTGGAAAATGGCTTCAACATCAATGACGGCAGCTTCGGTCAAGGTGGCCGCATGTTCGGTCGTCAAGCTTTCGTCGGTCTGTCGAGCGACAACTACGGTACGGTCACCTTGGGTCGTCAATACGACTCCGTGGTTGACTTCGTTGGCCCGTTGGCCGCGTCCGACCAGTGGGGCGGCCAAGTCGCTGCTCACCCGGGCGATCTGGACAACTTCAACAACCAACTGCGTACCAACAACGCCGTCAAGTTCACCAGCGCCAACTACAGCGGCCTGACGTTCGGCGCCGCGTATAGCCTGGGCGGCACCGCTGGCGACACCACCAGCAACCAGATCTATTCGGGTGGTATCGGCTACGCGAACGGCCCGTTCACGGTCGGCGCTGCCTACTTGAACGCACGTAACCCGAGCAACTCGGAACTCGCAGCCAACTTCGTTGCGAACGCGGCGAACGCCAGCGGCTACAACGGCGTATCGCCGGTGTATAGCGGCTACGCGTCGGCGCGTACGTACCAAGTCATCGGTGCGGGCGGTGCTTACACGTTCGGCCCGGCTACCGTCGGCGTGACGTACAGCAACACCAAGTTCAAGGACATCGGCGAAGGCGCTGGCACGAACCCGTTCGGTTACGGCGGCACGGCTACCTTCAACAGTGCTGAAGTCAACTTCAAGTACCAGTTGACCCCGGCGATGTTGCTGGGCGTGGCTTATGACTACACGCACGGCAGCAGTGTCGACGGCCTGAATGGTCCGAAGTACCACCAAGTCAACGCCGGCGCCGACTACTTCCTGTCGAAGCGTACCGACGTCTACCTGCTGGGCACCTGGCAAAAGGCGCTGGGCCACGATTCGACCGGTGGCGAAGCCGTTGCCGCGATCAACACCCTCACGCCGTCGAACAGCAATCAGCAAGCCTACGTTCGCGTCGGTATCCGTCACAAGTTCTAATAAGTCTTAATAAAATCAGGCTGTAACTTGAAAGGCACCTTCGGGTGCCTTTTTTCTTGTCCGTCGCCCGTGCATTGCATCCTGCCGCGCGATTCGCACGTAGTTATATTGAGCGGTGCGGGTGCCCACGCTTTTTTTTGACGGGATGATGCGCGGCGCCGCGATTGGCATAACATGATCGTCATGGCGGTGTAAGCGAAGGCCCTGAAAGCAGATTTGAAACGAAGGCAATGCAAGGTGCCTTATAGTGGCAATATAGTGTTTGGCGCGTCAGCTCCTGCCAGCCGGCAGTCGATGCGCCGCGCACCGCAAGGCAATTGCTCGAAGGCCGAAGCTGTCCGCTCGAATAGTTGGATGAAGCCGCTACACGATGCATCGAGAGCGCATTTTTTGGCTGCAGGCGAGGAGAAACTATGGATATCTATAGCAGTTTTGCTAGCCGTTTCGACAAAACCCGTGAAGAGGAATTTTCACTGGAGGAATACCTCGACCTGTGCAAAAGCGATCCGTCCGCTTATGCCAGCGCCAGTGAACGCATGCTGATGGCAATCGGCGAACCGGAGCAGATCGACACCCGCAACAATGTACGGATGTCACGGTTGTTCGCCAACAAGGTCATCAAGATCTATCCCGCCTTCCGTGAGTTCTACGGCATGGAAGAGGTAATCGAGCAGGTCGTCTCGTATTTCCGACACGCCGCGCAAGGGCTCGAAGAGAAGAAACAAGTGCTCTACCTGTTAGGGCCGGTAGGCGGCGGCAAATCGTCGATCGCCGAACGTCTCAAGCAATTGATGGAGCACGTGCCGTTCTATTCGCTGAAGGGCTCGCCCGTCAACGAATCGCCGCTCGGCCTGTTCGACTACGACGAAGACGGCTCGATACTCGAAGAGCAATACGGCATTCCGCAACGCTATCTCAAAACCATTCTGAGCCCGTGGGCGGTCAAGCGCCTGCACGAGTTCAACGGCGATATCCGCAAGTTCCGCGTCGTCAAGCGCTACCCGTCGGTGCTGCGCCAACTGGCCATCGCCAAGACCGAGCCGGGCGACGAAAACAATCAGGACATCTCGTCGCTGGTCGGCAAGGTGGATATCCGCAAGCTCGAACAATATTCGCAAGACGATGCGGACGCCTACAGTTATTCCGGCGGCTTGTGCCTGGCGAATCAAGGCCTGCTCGAATTCGTCGAAATGTTCAAGGCACCGATCAAGGTGCTGCACCCCTTGCTGACGGCCACCCAGGAAGGCAACTTCAAGGGCACTGAAGGCTTCGGCGCGATTCCGTTCGACGGCGTGATCCTCGCCCACTCGAACGAATCGGAGTGGAAGGCCTTCCGCAACAACCGCAACAACGAGGCGATGCTCGATCGGATCTACATCGTCAAGGTGCCGTATTGCCTGCGCGTGTCCGAGGAAGTGCGCATCTACGAAAAACTGATTCGCAATTCTTCGCTGGCCGAAGCCGTCTGCGCACCCGGCACCTTGAAGATGATGGCGCAGTTCTCGATTCTGACGCGCCTGCGTGAGCCGGAAAATTCCAGCGTTTTCTCGAAAATGCAGGTGTATGACGGCGACAATCTGAAGGATACCGATCCGAAGGCCAAGTCGTATCAGGAATATCGCGACTTCGCGGGCGTCGACGAAGGCATGAATGGCGTCTCGACCCGCTTCGCGTTCAAGATCCTGTCACGCGTGTTCAACTTCGACAGCAGTGAAGTGGCGGCCAATCCGGTGCACCTGATGTACGTACTGGAACAGCAAATCGAGCGCGAGCAGTTTCCGCAAGAGCACGAGCAACGCTACCTCACCTTCGTCAAGGACGTGCTGGCCTCGCGTTACGTCGAATTCATCGGCAAGGAAATCCAAACCGCGTATCTCGAATCGTATTCGGAGTACGGACAGAATATTTTCGACCGCTATGTGACCTATGCGGATTTCTGGATTCAGGACCAGGAATTCCGCGATCACGACACCGGCGAAAGCTTCGACCGCGCGGCGCTCAATGCCGAATTGGAAAAGATCGAGAAGCCGGCCGGCATCAGCAACCCGAAGGATTTCCGTAACGAAATCGTCAACTTCGTGCTGCGCGCGCGCGCCGGCAACGCCGGCAACAATCCGCTGTGGACCAGCTATGAGAAGCTGCGGCGCGTGATCGAGAAGAAGATGTTCTCGAACACCGAAGAATTGCTGCCGGTGATTTCCTTCAACGCCAAGGGTTCGGCGGAAGAGCAGCGCAAGCATGAGGAGTTTGTAAACCGCATGGTCGAAAAGGGCTATACGCCGAAGCAGGTCCGCTTGCTTTGCGAGTGGTATTTGCGCGTTCGCAAGTCTTCGTGACGAGCGGGCGAACCCGGGCACCGCGTAGGTACGCCGGGTTCGCCATCTTCCGCATTCGAGCAGGAGACGTGTTTTGCTGCATCAGATCATCGACCGCAGGCTAGCCGGCAAAAACAAGAGCATCGCGAATCGCGATCGCTTCTTGCGGCGTTTTACCAACCATATCCGGCGCGCGGTGACTGATGCCGTGCGCGATCGTGGCATCAAGGATATCGAAAACTCGAAGAGCATCACGATTCCTCGCAAAGACGTATCCGAACCGATTTTTCACCACGGTCCGGGTGGTACACGCGAAATGGTGCATCCGGGCAATCAGGAATATACGAAGGGTGACCGCATTGCCCGTCCAGAGAGCGGCGGCGGTGGCGGCACGGGCAAAGGCCAGGCCGGCAACGATGGCTCAGGCGAAGATGACTTCGTGTTCGAACTGAGTCGCGAAGAATTCATGCAGTATTTCTTCGAGGATCTGGAACTGCCGCGTTTGGTGGCAAACCAGTTCCTGACCGTGCCCAACTGGAAAAATGTTCGCACCGGCTACTCGGTAGACGGCACGCCGAACAATATCCACATCGTGCGTTCGCTGCGCAGCGCGCTTGGCCGACGCATCGCTCTTGGCGCACCGCTGTCGGCGCAGTTGAAGCAAAAAGAAGACGAACTGGAAGCGCTCGAAGCCGATCCGAAGGTACCCAAGGAGGTTCTGCGGCGCCTGAAGGACGAAATTCAGGCACTGAAGGGCCGGCTGCTGCGCATTCCCTTCATCGACCCCTTCGATTTGCGCTATGTGAACCGCACCAAGCATCCCGAGCCCTCGAGCCAGGCCGTGATGTTTTGCGTGATGGACGTCTCGGGATCGATGGACGAACAGCGCAAAGACCTGTCGAAGCGCTTTTTCATCCTGCTGTATCTGTTCCTCACGCGCAATTACGAACGCATCGAGCTTGTCTTCATCCGCCATCACACCCGCGCGGACGAAGTCGACGAAGACACATTCTTCCATTCGCGCGAAAGCGGCGGCACGGTGGTGTCGAGTGCCCTGGAGCTGATGAGCCAGGTCATCGATGCGCGCTACCCGCCGTCGGAATGGAACATCTACGGCGCGCAGGCATCGGACGGCGACAACTGGAACGACGATTCGCCCAAGTGCCGCGAATGGCTGACCGACTCGATTCTTCCGAAATGCCGCTATTTTTCGTACATTCAGGTGGCGCCGGAAGAACAGAATCTGTGGGTGGAATACGCGCAATTGCTCGAAACTCACCCGCAGTTCGCGATGAAGAAAGTCGATTCACCGGCGGATATCTACCCGGTCTTCCGCGAACTTTTCGAGAAGCAGACAACGCGTTGAATGCCCTACGTGGAGTGATCATGAAACCATCCGACCGCACCCCGTTGCCCTGCCCTTCGGACTGGACCTTCGAACTGATCGAGGAATACAACGATCACATTGCCGAGGTCGCGAAGAGTTATCGGCTGGACACCTATCCGGTGCAACTCGAAATCATCTCGTCCGAGCAGATGATGGATGCCTATGCGTCGATCGGCATGCCGGTGAACTATCGGCATTGGTCGTTCGGCAAGCACTTCCTCGCCACTGAGAAGGAATACCGGCGTGGCCAGATGGGCCTGGCTTACGAGATCGTCATCAATTCGAGCCCCTGCATCGCCTATCTCATGGAAGAAAACACCATGACGATGCAGGCGCTGGTGATTGCCCACGCTGCCTACGGCCACAATTCGTTTTTCAAGGGCAATTATCTGTTCCAGTTGTGGACCGATGCCGGCGCGATCATCGATTACCTGGTCTACGCGAAGAACTACATCGCCGAATGCGAGGAGCGCCACGGCCTCGACCGCGTCGAAGAGTTGCTCGATTCCTGTCATGCCTTGATGCACTACGGCGTCGACCGCTACAAGCGCCCGCAAAAGTTGTCGCTCGATAAAGAGCAGGCGCGCCGCCGCGAACGCGAGGCTTATGCGCAATCACAAGTGAACGAGTTGTGGCGTACGCTGCCGCTGCGCAAAGCCGAAGCGACCGCCCACGAGGAAGACCGCTACCCGCCTGAGCCGCAGGAAAACCTGCTGTATTTCGCCGAGAAAAATGCGCCGCTGCTGGAGTCCTGGGAACGCGAAGTGGTGCGCATCGTGCGCAAGGTGGCGCAGTATTTCTATCCGCAACGGCAAACACAGGTAATGAATGAAGGCTGGGCCACGTTCTGGCATTACACGCTGCTGAACACGCTGTATGACCAGGGCAAGCTGGCGGACGGCTTCATGATGGAGTTCCTGCATTCGCACAGCAACGTCGTCTACCAGCCGCCCGTCTCCAAGCCTTATTACAGCGGCATCAATCCCTACGCGCTGGGCTTTGCGATGATGAGCGACATCCGCCGCATCTGCGAAAACCCGACCGACGAAGACCGGCAGTGGTTTCCCAATATTGCCGGCACGCCCTGGCTCGATGCGCTGCACTACGCGATGCGCAACTTCAAGGACGAAAGTTTCGTCGCGCAATACCTGTCGCCGCGGCTGATCCGCGAAATGCGCCTGTTTGCGGTGCTCGACGACGACAAGCGCGAAGCCCTGGAAATTTCCGCGATTCACGACGAATCGGGCTATCACTATGTGCGGCAGGCGCTATCGCGGCAATACGATATGCATCACCGCGAGCCGAACATTCAGGTCTGGTCGGTGGATACGCGCGGCGATCGCAGCTTGACGCTGCGCCACTTCCGTAGCGAGGATCGGCCGCTGGCCGGCAACACCGAAGAAATGCTCAAGCATATGGCGCGGCTCTGGCAGTTCGACGTGAATCTGGAAAGCGTCGATGAGAGCGGCACCGTGCGTCAGCGTTATCACTGCGCGTCGGAACGCAACGCCGCGCGGGTTTGACGTCGCTTCGGCGTTTCTTTTAGCGTTTCTGCGCGCTGCGCAGAGCACATTAAGCTGCTGCGGCGGCGAGCGCCTCAGGCGCCCGCCAGCTTCCGCCAGAGCGTTGACCGGCTGATGCCCAGGCGCGCGCACGCCGCCGCCCGATCTCCCTGACATTCGTCCAGCACTCGCGCTACCGCCTCGCGCTCGGCGACGCGCCGCGAGCGCCGCAGCGCATCCTGTCCGTGCGTGCTCTGATCGGCGTCGATTGAATCGCCGAACCCGAGCGCCCGCGTGCCGTCGTGCGGCGCCGCGGCCGCGGCCAAGGCCGGATACGCGCGGCGCGGCAGCAAGGCCGTGAGCGCCGCCCGCTCGCCCTCCAGCAAGGCGCCGGACGGGCTGCCGTCCGACAAATGTATCGCCAGCCGCTCCACCAGATTTTCCAGCTCACGCACATTGCCCGGCCAGTCGTAGGCATTCAGCGCCGGCAACAAGGGCTCGAGTGCCTGTTCGATATTCACTACCGCGCCGATGCGACGACATGCCTGCGCCAACAGGCGCTGCGCCAGATCGGTGACGTCGCCCGGACGTTCGCGCAGCGCCGGCACGTTGATACGAAGAATATCGAGACGGAAAAACAGATCGGCGCGGAACGTGCCCTGCGCCACGCCATCTTCCAGCCGCCGATTGCTGGCCGCGATGATTCTCAGATCGACCGGCACCGGATAGCTGGCGCCGAGCCGCAACACCTCGCGTTCCTGCAGCACCCGCAGCAGCCGCGACTGCAGCAACAAGGGCATTTCGCCGATTTCGTCGAGAAACAGCGTGCCGCCATGAGCCGCTTCGATCAGGCCGGTTTTGCCGCCGCGGCGCGCGCCCGTGAACGCGCCATCCTCGTAGCCGAACAGTTCGCTTTCCAGCAGTGTCTCGGGAAACGCGCCGCAGTTGATCGCCACGAAGGGAAAAGCGCGGCGCGGACCGGCGTTGTGCATGCCTTGCGCGATCACCTCTTTACCGGTGCCGCTTTCGCCATACAGCAGCACGGTTGCATCGTGACGCGCGTAGCGGGTGGCCAGCGCGCGCAGTTCGTGCATCGCGCGCGAGCTGCCGATGAGGTCGTCGAGCAGGAACTTGGCGCGATGCGACGACACGCGCCGCGAACGTAGTGACCGGTCGAGGCGCTCCACGGTCTGCGAGGCCTGGAACGTCATCACCGTGCCGCGGCGTGCGCCACGCGAAACGATCGGCGCCGCGTCGACCGCATAGACCGTCGAACCCATCGTATAGACACGCTGCTGGCGCGCGGTAACGGGCTCGTCGCCGACAAATTCAGGCGCAACGTCTGACAGGCGCCGCCCCACCAGCGCCTCCGCGCGCACGCCGAAGATGGCGCGCATAGCCGGATTGGCGGCTTCGATACGACCCTCGCTATCCATCGCCAAGACACCGTCGTGAATATGCTCGAGCACCGCGTCGAGCCGCTCGCGCCGGTCGAATTCGAGACGGTTGGCGCGCACGATGTTCAACGCGGTATCAAACACCGCGTCCACCGACGACGGCGAATACATGAAGTAGCCGGCCAATCCGGCTTGCTCGGCCAGGTCGGCCACCATGCCCGGTCCGACCACCGCGGTGATACCGGCGTCGCGCAAGGCCTGCACTTTGTCGCGGGCGTCGCCAGCATCCTGATAACAGACGTGCTCGACCTGCATATCGAAGGCGGCGTCGAGTTGTTCGAAGTCGAGCGAAGTCTGGCCGTAGGTAACCAGGGCCACGCGCCGATGCTCGCGCCGCGCGCGCGACAAAGCGTTCATCACGTCGAAACCGGTGACGTTGACCACCACCACCGGCACCGACACGCGCGAGCGCAGGTAGGCGCCGTTCGAACCACCGGCGACGATCACGTCCACACTTGACGGCGGTGCCGCCTCGATCATTTCGGCCGCGTCAGCGTAACCCTTCTCGATCAGCCGGATGTCGGCCTCATCCGCATAGCGGGGGGCGATTTCCTGGAACACCGACGTCAACTGGCTAATACCGAAAGCCCAAATCATGGGCCGGCGCACCGACCGCGCTGGCGGCTCGCGAACCTCAAGCGGCTCGGACATAAGACCTTCCTCCGAAAACGCGATCATAGCATCTGTCTCAAAAATGAAGCGTCGCGTTTCATTTTTGAACGCTGGACTGCAAAAAAATCCGCGCTGACCCCGCCCGCGTCTGCAGTTCGAAAGATAACTTGCCTACAATCAAGGGTTTGACAAAGCCGCCCGCGCTTGCACGCAGTGCGCATGCAACTTGCTCATACTGGCGCCTTCGTCCGCTTCACCAGGAGAATTTGATGAGTCAGCAACCCACCAGCGCAGGCCTGGCCTTCCGCTCGGCGCTTTCGGAAGAATCCCCACTGCAGGTCGTCGGTGCCATTACCGCTTATGCGGCGCGCCTCGCGCAAGCGTCCGGTTTCAAGGCGCTCTATCTTTCCGGCGGCGGCGTTGCCGCCAACTCGCTCGGCATTCCCGATCTGGGCATCAGCACCATGGAAGACGTGCTGACCGACGTGCGGCGCATCACCGATGCCTCGACGCTGCCCTTGCTCGTCGACATCGATACCGGCTGGGGCGGCGCCTTCAATATCGCCCGCACCGTGCGCTCGTTCATCAAAGCCGGCGCCGCCGCCGTGCACATGGAAGATCAAGTTGGCCAGAAGCGTTGCGGCCACCGGCCCGGCAAGGAAGTGGTGAGCACCGCTGAAATGGTCGATCGCATCAAAGCCGCGGTGGACGCGCGCACCGATGAGAATTTCGTCATCATGGCGCGTACCGACGCCGCCGCCAGCGAAGGTCTGCAATCCGCGATCGACCGCGCCTGCGCCTACGTCGAGGCTGGCGCGGATATGATCTTCCCTGAAGCCATGACCGAACTCGAGTCGTACACGAAGGTCAAAAACGCCGTCAAGGTGCCGATTCTCGCGAATTTGACGGAATTCGGCTCGACCCCGTTCTTCACCACCGAAGAACTGAAGCGTGCCAATGTCGACATCGCCCTGTATTGCTGCGGGGCCTATCGTGCGATGAACGCCGCCGCATTGCGCTTCTATCAAACGGTGCGCAAGGAAGGCACGCAAAAGAGCGTCGTCAACACCATGCAATCGCGCGCCGATCTGTACGAATACCTTGGTTACCACGAGTACGAAGACAAGCTCGACCAGCTTTTCCAGTCGCAGAAACAATCGAACGGAGGAAAGACCCAATGAGCGGTACCGAACAGGCAAGCGGCTTCAAGCCGAAGAAGTCGGTGGCACTTTCCGGCGTAACCGCCGGCAACACCGCGCTATGCACGGTGGGACGCACCGGCAATGATCTGCACTACCGCGGCTATGACATCCTCGACATCGCGCAACAGTGCGAATTCGAAGAAATCGCCTATCTGCTGGTGCACGAAAAGCTGCCGACCAAGGCAGAACTGAGCGCCTACAAGGAAAAACTGAAGGGCCTGCGCGGCCTGCCCGCCGCCGTGCGCCAGGCGCTGGAAGCGATTCCGGCCGCCGCGCATCCGATGGACGTGATGCGCACCGGGGTGTCGGTGCTGGGCACCGTGCTGCCGGAGAAAGACGATCACAACACGCCGGGCGCGCGCGACATCGCCGACCGCCTGATGGCTTCGCTGGGCTCGATGCTGCTGTACTGGTACCACTTCAGCAACAATGGCAAGCGCATCGACGTGGAAACCGACGATGACTCGATCGGCGGCCATTTCCTGCATCTGCTGCATGGCAAGGCCCCCAGCAAGTCGTGGGTCGATGCGATGCACATCTCGCTGAACCTCTACGCCGAGCACGAATTCAACGCCTCGACCTTCACCACGCGCGTGATCGCCGGCACTGGCGCCGACATTCATTCGGCCATCACCGGCGGTATCGGTGCGCTGCGCGGACCGAAACACGGCGGCGCGAACGAAGTGGCTTTCGAAATTCAAAAACGCTACGACTCGCCCGACCAGGCCGAAGCCGACATCCGCCGCCGCGTCGAGAACAAGGAAGTCGTGATCGGCTTCGGCCACCCGGTGTACACGGTTTCCGACCCGCGCAACAAGGTCATCAAGGAAGTCGCGCACAATCTGTCGAAGGAAGCCGGCAGCACGCGCATGTTCGAGATTGCCGAGCGCCTCGAAACGGTGATGTGGGACGCCAAGAAGATGTTTCCGAACCTCGACTGGTTCAGCGCGGTCTCGTATCACATGATGGGCGTGCCGACCGCGATGTTCACGCCGCTGTTCGTGATTGCACGCACGGCCGGCTGGAGCGCGCACATCATCGAGCAGCGCATCGACAACAAGATCATTCGTCCGAGCGCCAACTACGTCGGTCCGGAAGATCTGCAGTTCGTGCCGATCGAGCAACGCGTTTAAGCGTTTGCCCGAGCCGCTCAAAGTCTCGTCGTGTCTCGCGGGCCGTTTTTCAAGACGGCCTGCGGCCGATTCCATCATCCTGTAAAAACCAAAGCACATCGCCATGAGTCAAGCTATCTCGAATGTCCGCCCCGAGCCGGACAAGGTCATTGTCGATATCGTCGACTACGTCCTGAACTACAAGATCGACAGCCAACTGGCGCTCGACACCGCGCGCAACTGCCTGATCGACACGCTCGGCTGCGGCTTCGAAGCCTTGTCCTATCCGGCTTGCACCAAGCTGATGGGCCCGATCGTTCCCGGCACAATTGTCCCGAACGGGGCCAAGGTGCCGGGCACCTCGTTCCAGCTCGACCCGGTGCAAGCCGCGTTCAATATCGGCGCGATGATCCGCTGGCTCGATTTCAACGACACCTGGCTGGCCGCCGAATGGGGTCACCCGTCGGACAACCTCGGCGGCATTCTGGCGACCGCCGACTGGCTGTCGCGCAACGCCGTGGCCACCGGCAAAGCGCCGTTGAGCATGAAGGACGTGCTGATCGGCATGATCAAGGCGCACGAAATCCAAGGCTGTATCGCGCTGGAAAATTCATTCAACCGCGTGGGTCTCGATCATGTGCTGCTGGTGAAGTTGGCTTCCACCGCGGTGGTCGGCCAACTGATCGGCCTGTCGCGTGACGAACTGATCAACGCCGTATCGCTGGCGCTGGTCGATGGCCAATCGCTGCGCACCTATCGCCACGCGCCGAACACCGGCAGCCGCAAGTCGTGGGCCGCTGGCGACGCCACCTCGCGCGCCGTACGGCTGGCACTGATTGCCCGCACCGGAGAAATGGGCTATCCGTCGGTACTTACCGCCAAGACCTGGGGCTTCTACGACGTGCTGTTCAAGGGCAAGCCGTTTGAATTTCAACGCCCCTATGGTTCGTACGTGATGGAAAACGTGTTGTTCAAGATTTCCTTCCCGGCCGAATTCCACTCGCAAACCGCGGTCGAAGCGGCGATGACCCTGCATGCGCAATTGGCCAAGGCCGGTCGCAAAGTGGAAGACATCAAGAAGATCACCATCCGCACGCACGAAGCGGCGATCCGCATCATCGACAAGAAGGGTCCGCTCGACAATCCGGCGGATCGCGATCATTGCATTCAGTACATGGTTGCGGTGCCGCTGATCTTCGGTCGCCTAACGGCCGCCGACTACGAGAACTCGATTGCCCGCGATCCACGCATCGACACCCTGCGCGACAAGATCGATTGCGTCGAAGACCCGGCCTACACGCGCGATTATCACGATCCGGAAAAGCGTTCGATCGCGAATGCGCTGACGGTGGAATTCAACGACGGCAGCAAGCTCGATGAAGTGGCCGTCGAATATCCGATCGGCCACAAGCGTCGCCGTGGCGATGGCATTCCGCTGTTGGTCGAGAAATTCAAGACCAATCTGGCACGCCGTTTCCCGGAAAAGCAGCAGCAGGCGATTCTCGACGTGTCGCTTGATCAGCAGAAGCTGGAAAAGATGGCGGTCAACGACTACGTCGATCTGTTCGTCATCTAAGACGAGCGCGCCGCGTTGGCGGCGCGCGCAACTCAAGCGGCAAGCGGGGCCGACGATACTCGCCTGACCCGCCGAGCACTGCTCACGAGCACTCAGGCGCCGAAATTCTTCTCGGCGAAATCCCAATTCACAATGTTCCAGATCGCTTCCAGATACTTCGGACGCGCATTGCGGTAGTCGATGTAATACGCATGTTCCCAGACGTCGACCGTCAGCAGCGCCTTCGCATCGGTGGTCAATGGCGTGGCCGCATTGCTGGTCGAGACCAGATCGAGCGAACCATCCGGACGCTTCACCAGCCACGCCCAACCCGAACCGAAAGTGCCGATCGCGGTCTTGGTCAAGGCTTCCTTGAAGGTGTCGAAGGAACCCCATTTCTTGTCGATGGCGGCCGCCAGCGCGCCACTCGGCTTGCCGCTGCTTTTCGGCGTCAGACTGTTCCAGTAGAAGGTATGGTTCCAGACTTGCGCGGCATTGTTGAAAAGCGGGCCGGAAGCCTTCTTGATGATTTCCTCGAGCGGCAGGTTCTCGAATTCGGTGCCTTTGATCAACGTGTTCAGCGTCGTCACATAGGTCTGATGATGCTTGCCGTAGTGGAACTCGAGTGTTTCCTCGGAGATGCTCGGAGCAAGCGCGTTCTTGGCGAACGGTAGCGGGGGGAGCGTATGTTCCATTTTGGATTTTCCTGTTTCGTGATGTAGGGGGACGGAACGAAAGCGAAGAACGTAGATTGTAGGCGACTTGCCGAGGCCTCGCAAACCACCGCCAAGCCCGCGGGAGCGACGGTAAAGCCCGTCGTACCGGGACTTCCGAGGCTTTCAATCAACGCATTGCCTCATGCTCGCACATTTTGAGACGAGTCCGCTGGTGAGCTGGATTATGAGTCCGGCGTGCGTTCTCGGCAGCCGACGCAGCGCCGCGCCTTGAGCACTAGCGCGTGCGTCGTTCAATCGCGATCAAGGCTATCCGAACCATCGTCCAGGCGTCGCTGTACATCTTGCAGACGCACGTCAGCTGCGCCCTCGGCCAATAGAATCGTGATGCGCTGCCGCGCGCGCAGTGCTTCCGGCGAGCGCACCGGCGCACCGGTCTGCGGATCGAGAATCGCCGCGTAGCCGCGCTGCAAGGTGCGCCGTGGACTCAACAGCGTGAGCTGCGCCGCCAACTCTGACAAATGCGCACGCCGCAACGCCTCATCACGCGCGACCGCCGCCTGCAGACGCGCCGCCGCGCGCGTCCATCGTTCGCGCGCGACGGCTACTGCCGGCGGCGCACGACGCCAACGCAGCGCCAACAACGCAAAGCGCGCCCGCGCATCGTCGAGGCGCCGCCCGCGTGCCACGCCCAGTCGAGCGCCGAGCTGTTGGAGATGCGTGCGCTGCCGCGCCAGATGCTGCGCCGGACTGATCAGCCGGCGCGCCAGGCCGTCGAGCCGTTGCGCACGTCTTTCGAGATGACGCCCTAGCGCACGCGCCAGTTGCGCGTGCCGGTGATCAAGATCGCCCAACAGCAGCAGTCGCTGCGGACTCACCAGTTCCGCGGCCCCGGTGGGGGTAGGCGCCCGCACGTCGGCAGCGAAATCGGCGATCGTGAAGTCGGTTTCATGTCCGACGCCGGCCACCACCGGCAGCGCGCTGCCTGCGATCGCGCGCGCCAGCACTTCCTCGTTGAAGGCCCACAGATCTTCGATCGAACCGCCGCCACGACAGACGATCAACACGTCGACTTCGGCGCGGCGATTCGCCACCGCCACGCACTGCGCCAGCGCCGCGGCGGCGCCCGCGCCTTGCACCGGCGCCGGATAAACGACCACGGGAATATGCGGCGCGCGCCGCGCCAGGGTGCTGAGCACATCGCGCAGCGCGGCGGCCTGCAGCGACGTGACGACGCCGATCGCGCGCGGGAAAGCCGGCAGCGCACGCTTGCGCGCCTCGGCGAACAAGCCCTCTTTTTCCAAGACCTGCTTCAGGCGCAGAAATGCTTCGTAAAGACTGCCTTGGCCAGTTCGACGCACCGCCTCCACGTTCAACTGGATTTCGCCGCGCGGCTCGTACAGCGTCACCAAGGCTCGCACCTCGATGCGATCGCCTTCTTGCGGGGTGAACAACGCACGCTGTGCGCGCATGCGGAACATCACGCAACGAATCTGCGCCTGGTCGTCCTTGATTGAAAAATACCAATGGCCGCTGCGCGCCGCCGTGAAATTCGATACTTCGCCCGAAAACCACGCTAATGGAAAAGCGCGTTCAAGCACCGCCGCCAGCGTACGATTCAGCGCCGAAACCGGCAGCACCACTTCGGCGGACGGCGCACCCGGCGCATCAGGCGATCGCGCAAAAGGATCAGAATCCACAGCCATCATATTTCTCGAAATCGTGCGAAACGACGCATCATGTCCACAACGAAGGATTTACCGCACAACGGCGCTGACTGAGCCCAATTCAATGGGCGACCAGCAAAAACCCGCGCCAGCGCTGGAAAACAATGCCTGTCAATCGGGGAAAACTTGCCACACTCAGAACGGATAGGGACGCGCCTAAAAGTTCTACACAGATTTGTCCACAGGCGCCGATGATACCGTCCGCCCGACGGCCCGCAGCCCGCATCGTCCACGTCCACTTCCGCATCGATTCGGGTCAGCCAACGAAAACCCATACTGTTCAGCTGCTTAGCCTAGTTATCCTAGGGTTTTGCACAAGCTTGCCGACATTTCCTGTGGATAGTTTTGCTGCCTACTCCAGCGTCTGCACCGCCGCTCCCTGCCGCAGGAACGCGTCTTCCTTCTCCGCCGCGCGCCGCGCTGGTGTCAACGACGCCATCACCGCCCGCGCGGCGTCGCTTCCTAGCAGTACGCAGTGCGCCGCGATTTGCGGATACACGGTTTGTCCCAGTTGCCGCAGCGCGGCTTCGGCCAGCACGACCGGCCACCCGCGCTCTTTCAAGCCCGCGGGAAAACTTCGCAAGGTATCGGCATCGTTACGTAAGACATCGTCCGCGCTACCGAGGAAGGCCTCCAGAAAAGCCAGGGCGAACTTGCGCGGAGCTGTCATGGTGCGCAAGCCGCGCGCGGCCGCATATCGGCATGCATCGTCGTAGATATAGATCTGCTGGAAGCGGTAGTCGACGTGGTAGCCAATCTCATCGACATATCCGGGCGCCTTATCGGCAACTTTCCGAATGTGGATACGCCAAGACGTCGCTGTGCCCTGCCGCGAATGCCAATAAGCGAAGGCGCGTCGCAGCAACATCGACTGTTCCATCATCTCGGCGCCCTTGATTGCCCAGTCGGCGTCTATGTCGTCCGAATAGTTCAAATAGCGTTGCAACAACTGCTCGAATTCGACTGATCGCGCAACCGCCTCGGCTGGTACAGCGTCGATGAGCCGATATGCGCGCTGCACGCCCTTGACGGTGAGGCGATGCGCGAGTTTCACCCCCAGCACTTCGTCGGTGCCAGCTACGGGTGGCATGAAGGGCGCCAGTTGCTGGTCGATCCAGATGTCTTGCGCCAGCGCTGCATGCGCTAGCGCCGTGCGTTGTGCATCCGTGATTAGCGGGTCTGACCAGAGGGGGGCCAGCGTTGCGTTGTTGAATACCCAGGAACTGATGCGCGGCGCGACATCCATTCCTAAAGAAGACACGGCGCGATCGACCAATGCTGTACTCAGGGTCCGCGTCACATCGGATCGTCCAGAGTCATTGACCACGCCATCCATGAGGCCCACGATCGTATCGAGCACTTGCTCTTCGAACAACAAGTTGCGCATATTTTCTGTAGAGAGCGTTAGTTCCTTGAGCGCGCGGTGACCTTTCGATTTGACGAGAAGCTGCGAAATCAGCGGCGCTACAACGTGCTCGATGATGCTCGGATACTGACTGGCCGCATAAAATTTGTCGTCGAAGGCGTTAATGATCATGCGAACCTCGGCACTGTGGTCCACCACCACTGACAGACGCCTCCACATCTCAGGATAGCGTTCCCGCAGATCCACCGAAAATGACCGCTTGAACACGTTGCGCGCCCGTGTTTCGTCGTGATCCGGGACTGACAAGTACGGCAAATATTGACGTAAGGTACCATCGCTCCCGGAGCGGCCATGTGAGACCGCCTCAGCGGAGCCACTGGCGATCGAACTGCTGCGCCGCATGCGCCTAAAAATGTCCAGATCGGAAGAGAATTCGACCAACGGCACGCCTTGCACTGGCAGACCGTCTTCCCAATCTACTTGCGCATAGACATTACCCCCTACGTGACGCAATCGCGCAACACTTTCGCCTTCTATGTTGGCGATGCGATCGGACTTATAAGAGATCGACGAACCACGCCGGGCCCATTCGGCGAGATCGCGAAAGCGCGGCGGAATGCCAACCTGGCCCGCGCTGTCCAGCGCCAGCCTGTCGAAATTTTCAGTCGCGCTCGTAAGCATCTGTGCCGACATCAAGGGCCGCCGGCGTGCGAGGTTACCCGTGTATTGCATACGCAAATAAAGATCTTCCGCAGAACCGATCACATCGTCTTCGCCGGTGACGACAATTTCCACGTCCGCCGCCGTATCGGCCCCCGCCGCGGATTCAAGCTCGGCTTGCATGCCATCGCTCAACGTCACGGCGCCCGATGTCATTTCCTCCGGCAAAAACGGAATCAGACTCATCAGAAGATGCCAAACTCCTGTTTCAATGACCACCGGGTCGCCTTGGCGCAAGCCTTTGTACAGCACCCAGGCCGCGCCCAGACCCGGTACTAGCAATTCACTGGGATCGAAGCCCGCGCCGCGCTCTTCGGGCAAGTGGCTGGCCAACGCTTCGAGTACTTTTTCGCGCAAGGTCACGTCGCTGGGCGGCCGGTCCGCGCGTCGTACTTGCTCGGCTCCTTGCGCCGTCACGCACAGATCGCCAATAAAGTCTCGCGCGTAGATCTTGAGTTGCTTGCGCCGCTCATCGGCCGGTCTGATGGAAAGCGCTGGGCGCTCAGCGGTTGCCGGCAAAAGCATAACGACCGAGCGCAAGTCGTGCGCCCGCATGCGCCAGACGTATTCATCCAGAAGCGTGCCGCGGCGCGATATGCCGACCGGTGAAGCCGTATCCATATATAGGGTGTAGCGATTTTCTCGCAGCAACTGCTCATCCGTCACGCCCAGCCGCCGTAACGCCGCATACGCGCCATCCCCCTCGTCGTAAGGTGCGGGTGGGCGGCAGCCTTTGGCGTACCACGCGTAGAAACCGTAAACAAGTAAATTGCGCTGCGCATCGACCGCGGACGGACTGACCAGCACATCGCGATGCCAAGGCGCCCGCAACGCTTCTCGAGCGCAAGCGCGTATTGCATTCACAGCGTCACGTTCAACGCCCATCCAGTGCGAATAAAACCCCAACCCGCCCAAGCCATCGATGCGCGGAAACGGCGGCAAATCATCTTGCGCCGCCTCGTCCGCGAGCGCGGCGAAAATCGTACGAAAGTCATCCTTTGCGTCACCCAATAGCCTATTGAGATAGCGTGCCGGCGACTCGTGGGTAGCGTCGAATCCGCTATTGACCGACGCCCTATTAAATATCGGTACCGCGGTTTGGCGAATAAAACGCTTCATATCCGCTACGGATGCAATAAATCCTTCACGCGCCGCCAGTAAGTGACGCCCCAACGTGACGAAGGCACGCGCCGCATCGGCGCCATGCCCGTCGGCCGCGCACAGGTTGCGGGTGAAAGCGTCGTTGAGATCGGCGACGGTATGCGCCGGCGGGATAGACGGCAGATGCTTGCTGCGCGCCAGTCGCAACAGCGTGGATTCAATGGAATGCTGCACCGTGCCAATCGACGTGAGTACACCGATGTTGCGTCGCAGGCAGGTATTACGCACCGCCGCCAGGGCGTCTGGCGCCTGCGCGAGCGAAGGTGGCAACCAAGAAGCAATGCGCATGGGTGACCAGCCGTTGGCATTGCGAAATACCTGCCCATCAAACGATACGCTCGACCAGACTTTGCCATCGCCGGTTATCGTCGTACCGTTGACCAACGCCGCAGGCGCTTCAAAGCGTTCGTTGAATAATCGGCTGACGTCAGCGAAGAGCACGAGCCGGCGGTCAAACTCGGCCAGCAGTTTGCGAATCGACAAAAGCCCTTGCTCGTCTCTGGCCGTCGAGAAAGGTTCGCCGTGACGGCGTTGCGCGTCGAGCAAGGCCGCGCTGATTTTCAGCTCCTCGTCATAGAAATCGAGCGACGCGGCGCCTGGCAACCATTGCGGCGCCGGCGTAGCCAGTCGCCAGGTAAGCATGGCGCGGTAATAGAACCATGGGTCGTCGGGTAATTCGCATAGGTGATGAAGGTCGATCGCCTCGCAAAGTCCCTCATACAGATATTCAATGCGCAGTGGATCGAGGCGCGCCGAGCCCGCCCGCAAGACGCTAAAAAGGCGTCCTGCCTCGTTCCGCAACCACGCCACTTGGTCCGCAGGAAGATGCAACTGCGCCCGATCCCTCAGGCGAGCATGATGCGAGGTGTGACTCCAGATTTCCGCTTCGAGTGCGCGCAGAAGACGTTCATCGTCGCTCCAATGTTGCCAGCGCTCAAGCGGCGTCGGCTTGCCGCCTCGATATAACAGACGTGATGCGGTTCTCACGCGGTGGTCGAGTTGCCGCAGCTCATTGCTACTGAAGTTTGCCGATGCACCGAAAGTTTGCAGCGCCAGTTCCCGCACATCGCCGATCCATGCAGGTGCCGGCCAGTAGTCGAGCAGCGTATCGATCTGCTCGATTTGCGAAGCCAAGTGGTATTGACGCAGCACTTTTTTTTGGACGCCATTCGCGCGCAGCGGCGCCGGCATCGATGCTGCGCAGACCGCGGGCCAGTAATCGGATTGGGCGGCATAAATCGGCTGTGCCTCGATCGAGCCACGCATCGCCGGTGATTCCGCGCAAAATTTCTCCAATACGCAACCGGTCTTCAACGAACAGTTTTGCGGGGGTGCCTCAACCGTATCGGGTTGCTCGGCCTGTGCTGTGGTGTGACCTGGCTCGGGTGTAAGCGGCAATGCTGACGATGGCAGCGTCGATTGCGCGACCGTCAATGCCATGCTCACAGGTCTTGACGGTATCGCCGCCGATGCAGACAACCCTGCCGATCGTGTCAGATTAAACATGCGGCCCTCTTGCTATTGATTTTTCAACGGTGTGCGGCGGTACGGCCAAGCCATCGATGGCCGTCGTGTATGCGAGGGTGCGCGCATCGCCGCGCGCGTTGCGAGGACGGTTTTGGCCTGTTTGCGCCTTGCTTGGCAACACGGCAGCCGCTAGAGTCGGAAGCCTCCATCAGTCGCCCAATAAAACCCCTTCATGTCGATCTTCCGCCGCAAGCCTTCACGCCTCGACGCCAACGGCAGCGCGGCCACCTGGCGCGCGCGCGCGGAACGCCGTCTGCTCGCGCAATGGCGCCGCCGCGGCTTGGTCGCATGGCTGCTCTGGCCCTTTTCGCTGATATTCGGCGCCATCGCCAGCGCCCGGCGCGCCGCGTTTCAATTGGGCATGTGCGCCACTGAATCCGTAGGACTGCCCGTACTGGTCATCGGCAACGTCACCGTAGGCGGCACGGGTAAAACTCCTACCGTCATCGCCTTCGTCGATGCACTGCGAGCTGCCGGGTTCACACCGGGTGTTATTTCACGCGGCTACGGCGCGCGCATCGATACGCCGACAGCCGTCAGCGCCAGCGCGTCGGCGGCGCAGGTTGGCGACGAACCGGCGCTAATCGTCCGTCGCACCGGCGCGCCCGTCTGGGTGGGGCGCAACCGGGTTGCCGTAGGCCGCGCGTTGCGCGCCGCGCATCCCGACGTCGACGTGCTGATCAGCGACGACGGGCTGCAGCACTACCGGCTGGCACGCACGGTCGAAATCGTCGTATTCGACGAACGCCTTGGCGGCAACGGTTTCCTGCTGCCGGCCGGTCCATTGCGCGAACCCATGACGCGGCGCCGCGATGCCACGCTCATCAACGACCCGTTCGGTGCGCCATTGCCGCACTGGCCCGACACCTTTCGGCTCACCCTGGACGCCGACGACGCCTGGCAGATCGACACGCCGGCGCAACGCCGACCGCTCGCCAGCTTCGCCGCCGCACGTGTGCTGGCCGCCGCTGGTATCGGCTCGCCTGAGCGCTTTTTCGCTACCTTGCGCGGGCACGGCATTCACCCGGCTACCCTGCCGCTGCGTGACCATCACGCCTTCGACGTCAACCCTTTCGCCAGCGCCGATGTCGATGCCGTGCTGCTCACCGAAAAGGATGCGGTAAAATGCCTCGGCTGGCGCGACTCGCGCTTGTGGGCCGTACCGGTTCGCGCCACGCTGGATCCCCGTCTCATCATGCTTGTCGTGGAGAAGCTTCGTGGACAGCCGTCTGCTTGACATCCTTGTATGTCCAATTTGCAAAGGTCCGCTCGTACACGATCGCGGTGCGCAGGAACTGATTTGTCACGCCGACAAGCTTGCCTATCCCATCGTCGACGGCATTCCCGTGATGTTGGCGGATGAAGCGCGCACTACCGTCGACGGTACCGTGGTCGAGTGAGCGCTTCAGCCAATGGGCCGTACGCTACGGCGGCGGCTGATTCCCTGTCTGGTCAGGCACCCGCGGCCCTCCGCTTCATGGCGGTGGTGCCGGCACGTATGGCATCGACGCGCCTGCCCGGCAAGCCGCTGGCCGATCTCGGCGGCAAGCCCATGGTGGTGCGGGTCGCCGAGCGTGCGCAGGCTTCCGGCGCCGCAGGCGTCTGGATTGCCACCGATTCGCACGAGGTAATCGCCGCCGCCCGCCAATTTGGCTGGAATGCGCTGCTCACGCGTGCCGACCATCCCTCGGGCACCGACCGCCTGGCCGAAGTCGTCGAGCAATTGAATTGGCCTGACGACACGATCGTCGTGAACGTGCAAGGCGACGAACCTTTGATCGATCCCGGTCTGGTGGCCGGCGTGGCCGCGCATCTGGCACAGCACGTCGACTGCGCCATCGCCACCGCCGCGCATGCCATTGACGATCCCGCCGATGCGTTCAATCCGAACATCGTCAAAGTGGTGCTCGACGCACGTTCGCGCGCGCTGTATTTCTCACGCGCTTCGATTCCCTGGATGCGCGACGCTTACGGCACGGGGGCGCCGCCCAGCGATGCCGCGGCGCTGCCCGTTCCCGTCTATCGCCATATCGGCCTCTACGCCTACCGCGCAGCTTTCCTGCGCGCCTATCGCCGCATGACGCCAGCACCGCTCGAACAAGCCGAGTCGCTCGAGCAACTGCGTGCCTTATGGCACGGCGAGCGCATCGCCGTTCTGCTTACCGACGCAGCGCCGCCCGCCGGTGTCGATACACCGGCCGACCTCGCGCGCACACGCGCGGTTTTCGCATCCGCTTTCATCTCGTAAGGCGATGCAACCATGGCATAATCGGCAAAACCACAGCGGCCGTATATCTGCGTCCGCTCGCATGCCGCATCTATGCATCTATCTCGAAGCCATGGCGCCGGCTGCCGTCGCAGCGCATTCGACCCGACGCCGCGTCGCGTGCATGCCGCTGCAGCACCCGCCCGCTTCCAATAAAAATTCGATCTATCTGGAGTTTGACCATGCGTTTGATCTTGCTAGGCGCACCGGGGGCGGGCAAAGGAACTCAAGCTGCTTTCATCCGTGAGCAGTATGCAATTCCACAAATTTCAACTGGCGACATGCTGCGCGCGGCCGTCAAGGCTGGCGTGCCGCTAGGGGTGCAAGCCAAACAATTCATGGACGCCGGCGAGCTGGTGCCCGATTCGCTGATCATCGGTTTGGTGAAAGAACGCCTGGCCATGGACGATTGCGCCGGCGGCTATCTGTTCGATGGTTTCCCACGCACCATTCCACAGGCCGAAGCCTTGCGCGAAGCCGGCGTACCGATCGATCACGTACTCGAGATCGATGTGCCGTTCGATGAAATCATTGCGCGCATCGGTGGCCGCCGCGTGCATCCCGGTTCGGGCCGCACCTATCACATCACGTTCCAGCCGCCGAAAACACCCGGGCTCGATGACGTTACCGGCGAGCCGCTGGTGCAACGCGATGACGACAAGGAAGAGACCGTACGCAAACGCCTGCAGGTCTATCAAGAGCAGACGCGGCCTTTGCTCGACTACTACTCGCAATGGGCCGCGCAGTCGGCCGCCGAAGGTCTGCAGCCGCCGGTCTATCGCCGCATCTCCGGGCACGGTAGCGTGGAAGATATCCGTCAACGAGTTATCGACGCACTGGCCTGAGCCACACCGCCATGGATATCCGCGGCAACGTCTTTCTCATTACTGGCGCGGCGTCCGGGCTCGGTGCCGGCACCGCGCGCTGGTTGGCGGCGCGCGGTGCACAGATCGTCATCGCCGATCTGAATGAAACGGCGGGCCAAGCCTTGGCGGCCGAACTGCATGGCAGCTTCGTGCGTTGCGACGTGAGCCAGGCCAGCGATGGCGAGGCCGCGGTGGCCGCCGCCCTCGCGCGCGGGCCGTTGTGCGGGCTGGTCAATTGCGCGGGCATCGCGCCGGCGGCCAAGACCGTCGGCCGAGATGGTGCGCATGCCCTCGATCTGTTCAGCAAGGTGGTGGCGATCAATCTGATCGGCACCTTCAATATGACGCGCCTGGCGGCTGCCGCGATGAGCGGCAATACACCGAACGCAGGCGGTGAACGCGGCGTTATCGTCAATACCGCGTCGGTTGCCGCTTACGATGGTCAAATCGGTCAAGCCGCCTACGCGGCCTCGAAAGGCGGCGTTGCGGCGATGACGCTGCCGCTCGCACGCGACCTCGCCAAATCGGGAATTCGGGTGATGACGATTGCGCCCGGCATTTTCGAAACGCCGATGATCGCCGGCATGCCGCAAGCGGTACAAGACGCGCTCGGCGCCATGGTGCCGTTTCCGCCACGCCTGGGCCGCGCGCAAGAATACGCAATGCTGGTCGAGCAGATTCTGGCGAACCCGATGTTGAACGGTGAAGTGATCCGTCTTGATGGCGCGATCAGAATGCAGCCGAAGTAGGCTGCGGCATTGACTGATACCGGCTTAAAGCAGCCCGGCACCCTTCGCTCGTTGCCTTAATTCGGCAAGTTGCGACTCGACCACCGTCGCATCTTCAGCGTCGGGCCGTTCATCCAGATACGACTGCAGGTCATCCAGCGCCGGCCGCACGCGGTCGAGCCGCGCCAGCGCAAAACCGCGATCGCGCCGCTCTTCGATAGTGCCCGGCAATACCCGAACCAAGCGTTCCAACACGGCCAGCAAGCGCTCCCACTGCTCGGTCTGCAGATAGATTGTCTTCAGGTTGCGCAGCATGCGCGCCAGAATCTCGCGCGGCATGGCCGGCTGCAACAACGTATTCAGCGCACTGGCGATCGGCGCGGTGGCATTCAGCAAATAGGGCTCGAGCATCTCCATCAGGCGCGGCTCCGACAGCGACGTGCCGGTAGTCGGATCGAGAATGACCTCGCCTGTCGAAGTCGTGACGCGCAACAGAAAGTGCCCGGGAAACGATACGCCCACCACCGGCAGATGCAGTTGCTGAGCCATTTCCAGATACAACACCGCTAGGGAAATCGGGATGCCGCGCCGCTTCGCCAGCACCGCGTTCAGGAAACTGTTGTCGGGATCGTAATAATTGTTGAAATTTCCGGAAAAGCCCAGTTCGCGAAAGAAAAACTGGTTCAGCACCTGCAGTTTGCGCAGGATGCGGCTGTCATCGTCTTCGTCCGCCTCGCGCTCGGCATCCGCCACGCGGCGATTCAAGCGCAGCACCAGCGCATCGATTTCCGCCAACGCGCCTTGTACGTCGAATGTGGGATAGGCATCCTGGGCAATCGCAAGCGCCGCCTCGGTCAACGGAAAGCTTTCGTCTTCCGCGACCAGCGCGCCGAAATAATCGAGCATTCGCGTTGTGTCCATCAATTCACCCGTCTTTTGAAATACGCAAACTTGAAGCCCATCAGCCACAGCGTACCAAAATAGATGAAAGCGAATACGATCAGGCTGGCAAGCAGCAGCGCCATGCGCTTCAATGGTGCGGCACCTAACGCAATCCAGTCGAAGCTTTGATTGAACCACAGCATCACGCCAGCCAGTATCAGACAGGCGCCCACCAGTTGCACGAAGAATAACGGCCAGCCCGGTGCGGGACGATAGATGCCGCGTCGCCGCAGCATGAAAAACAGCAATCCGGCATTCACGCAAGCGCCCAGGCCGATCGACAAGGACAGCCCGACGTGCGCCAGGTAAGGCACGAATACATAGTTGCTCAACTGCGTGACGACCAGCACCGCGATAGCGATCTTTACCGGCGTCTTGATGTCTTGTTTGGCATAGAAACCGGGCGCCAGAATTTTGATCAGGATCAAGCCGAGCAAACCTACGCCATAAGCGGTCAGCGCATGCGAAACCATGGTTACGTCGAGTGCGTTGAAGCGTCCATAGTTATAGAGCGTCGCCGTCAGCGGTTGCGCAAACAGGAACAGCCCGAGCGCGCTGGGAATCGCCAGCAGGAAGGTCAGGCGCAGGCCCCAGTCGAGCAAGGCCGTATACTCGGCCGGATCGGCGTCGGAATGCGCCTTCGACAAACTCGGCAACAGGATGGTGCCCAGCGCGATGCCCAGCAGCGCCGTTGGAAACTCCATTAGCCGATCGGCATAGGCGAGCCACGAGACGCTGCCAGGTGCCAGCCGCGACGCGATGTTGGTGTTGACGATCAGGCTGAGCTGCGACACCGACACGGCGAAGGTGGCGGGCAGCATCTTCATCAAAACACGTTTCACGCCTTCGTGCGCCAGCGCCTTGAATGGATTCAGGCCGATGCGCGGCAAGATGCCGTAGCGGCGCAGTGCCGGCACCTGAATGGCGAGTTGCAGGACACCGCCGGCGATCACCGCATACGCCATTGCATAGATCGGGTGTGCCAGACGCGGCGCCACGAAAATTGACGCAACGATGAAGCTCACATTCAGCAACACCGGCGCGAACGCCGGCAACGAGAAGTTTTTATAGGTATTGAGCACGCCCGACGCCAATGACGTCAGGGAAATCAAGGCGATATAGGGAAACATCACCCGCGTCATGAATACCGCTGCGTTGAAGATGTCACCTTCGTTGCGAAAGCCCGTGGCCACTGCCAGCACCACCGCGCTCGCACCTAATATGCCGCACACCGATAGCAGCGCCAGCGACCAGGCCAGCACCGTGGCGGTGGCGTTCACAAGCGCTTGCGTTGCCTCATGCCCGCGGCGGTTCTTGAACTCGGCCAGAATCGGCACGAAGGCTTGCGAAAACGCGCCCTCGGCCGACAGCCGGCGCAGCAGGTTCGGGATGCGGAAAGCGACGTTGAAGGCGTCGGTATAAGGACTGGCGCCGAAGGCACGCGCGATCAGTGTCTCGCGCGCCAGGCCGGTGATACGCGAGAGCAGCGTGAAGCTGCTGACGGCAAGAAGGGCTCTGAGCAAATTCATGTTGCGGGATTATACGGAAGCTCGCGGCCCTTCTCATTCGCACGATGGCTATTTTGCGTTTGTCATGCGGTGAGGAATTCGCATATAATCGCCGGTTCCAGGCAATTCCGGTGCAGATCGTTAGCGACTTGGCTCAATGCTTAGTCATTGTGGTCGATGCGTGCGGTCGACGGCTTCGCGGCCTTGTTGGTGGTTCGCCGCGAAGTACCGCGAGGGCTCGCAGCCCGCTTGCCGCACTTCCGCGCCTCTGGCGCAGCTTCTCCCCGAACACTCGTGAAACCGCACACCGCGGCTTCAGGACAAGGAAATGTAAATGGCGAATTCCGCCCAAGCTCGCAAGCGTGCCCGTCAGGCCGCCAAAGCCAACTCGCACAATTCGGCGCTGCGCTCGAAGTACCGTACGGCCGTCAAGGCGGTCCGCAAGGCCATCGACGCTGGCGATGCCGCTCGCGCCGCCGAGTTGTTCCGTCAGTCGTCGAAGACGATCGACATCATTGCCGACAAGAACATCGTTCACAAGAACAAGGCGGCGCGCCATAAAAGCCGTCTGGCCGCTGCATTGAAGAGCCTGGCTACCGCAGCGCCAGCCGCCGCCGCTCAGTAAGTCGGTTTTTCGGTTGCCCCGGCGTGGCCATGCCACGCAAGCGGCGGGCGATCGAATCCTGTCGGACCCATGCTAACGCGTCACAGGCTTAGGCCGTGACGCTGTTTGGCTATGCCCCGCGAGATGCGAAGGCTTTGCTTGCTTGATTTAGAGCGGGTTCCGGCACGCCTGACGGCGGCAGTTCAATCGTGTTCAGGCAGCGAACAGGCTTCCGTCACTTGTAGTTCGTTGTCGCGCGCGAAGCCCATTACGAAGTCGAAGGCCATTGGCGCCAGGTCGCGCAGGCGCTCGTCGACCACGACGCTTTTCACGCCGTTGATCAACGTCGGACGCACATAAAGCGAGTACTTCAAGCGGGCGTTCATGCCACTGGCGCCGGGCCCGAAGCAGGCCATCACGCCACACAAACGCTCGGACCAATCGCTCGGACGGAACGTCTTGCCTTGCAGCGTAGTGCCTTGAATGAAGTATTCGCGACGGGACTGTTGAACCATTGGACACCTATAGGCCGCCTGATCTGCACCGAAGGCCGAGACGGAATTATAACCGAGCGCCCGTAGCGGCCACGGTTTTTTGCTGCGTCGCAGCGAGACACCAACCCCGGCCCGTGCCAGCCGCGCGACTCGTCAAATCAATAAATTTCCTTTAAGCTTAGCGGCTTACGTTTACCTGCGGCACTCTCCCTGTTTCCCGGACACGGAGCGGCCCCGCGTTTTTTCATGTCAAGCAAACCCGTCCGCCACTACCTGCGCTTTAGCGACTTGTCTCGCGAAGAATACGATTACGTTCTCGAACGCGCAGGCATCCTCAAGCACAAGTTCAAGCACTACGAAACCTACAACCCGCTGCACGACCGCACGCTGGCGATGATATTCGAGAAGAATTCAACGCGCACCCGGCTGTCCTTCGAAGCCGGCATCCATCAGTTGGGCGGCCATGCCGTCTTCATGAGCACGCGCGATACCCAACTGGGACGCGGCGAGCCGATCGAAGATGCCGCGCAAGTCATTTCGCGCATGGTCGACATCATCATGATTCGCACCTTCGGCCAGCACATCGTCGAACTCTTTGCCAGCCAGTCACGCGTGCCGGTCATCAATGGCCTCACCAACGAATATCACCCGTGCCAGGTAATGGCCGATGTGTTTACCTTCCAGGAACATCGAGGCCCGATTCAAGGCCGCTGCGTGGCCTGGATTGGCGACGCCAACAATATGGCGTACACCTGGATCGAAGCGGCACAGATTCTCGGGTTCGAGCTGCGCATTTCGACGCCGCCCGGCTATCGACTCGACCCGGCACTGGTGCCGGCCGGTGCCGAGCATGCTTACCGGGTCATCGACGATCCGCTGGAGGCCTGTCGCGGTGCCGACCTCGTGACCACCGACGTCTGGACCAGCATGGGCTTCGAAGCCGAAAACGAAGCGCGCAAGCAGGCCTTCGCCAACTACATCGTCGATGAGCGGCTGATGAGTGCCGCGGCGCCGTCGGCGCTGTTCATGCACTGCCTGCCCGCGCACCGCGGCGAAGAAGTCAGCGCGGCGGTCATCGATGGTCCGCAGAGCGTAGTGTGGGACGAAGCCGAGAATCGGCTGCACGTGCAGAAAGCGTTGATGGAGTTCCTGCTGCTCGGCCGTCTTTCCAGCTGAATGCGCGCTGATCCGCGCGTCCGACGTCCCCGTCAAAATTCGTGAGCGCCGTCCGATTTTTCGGGCGGCATGTCCGTTTCGCTGGCAAAAAATGCCAAAATGGCAGCTTAGCCGTTTCTCTGGCGCCGCCAAAATCCCAGTCAAGAGTTCACTATGAGCGATATCAAGAAAGTCGTGCTCGCCTATTCGGGCGGCCTCGACACATCCGTCATCCTGAAATGGCTGCAAGACAACTACGACGCGGAAGTCGTTACCTTCACCGCCGACATCGGTCAGGGTGAAGAGCTCGAGCCGGCGCGCAAGAAGGCGCTGCTGCTGGGCATCAAGCCCGAGAATATTTTTATCGACGACCTGCGCGAAAGCTTCGTGGGCGAATATGTCTTCCCGATGTTCCGTGCCAACGCCTTGTATGAAGGTGAATATTTGTTGGGCACGTCGATCGCGCGGCCGTTGATCGCCAAGCGACAGATCGAAATCGCCCGGCAAACCGGCGCGCAAGCGGTGTCGCACGGCGCCACCGGCAAGGGCAACGACCAGGTGCGTTTCGAACTGGGATATTACGCGCTCGAACCGGGCATTCACTGCATTGCACCGTGGCGTGAATGGGATCTGCTTTCACGCGAGAAGCTGTTGTCCTACGCTGAGCAAGCCGGCATTCCGATCGACATGAAACACCGGCAAGGCGGCGCGCCTTATTCCATGGACGCGAACCTGCTGCATATTTCATTCGAAGGACGTCACCTGGAAGATCCGACGGCGGAAGCCGAAGCGGAGATGTGGCGCTGGACGGTGGCGCCCGAAGCCGCTCCGAACGAAGCGGAAACCATCGAGATCGAATACGAGCACGGCGACCCGATCGGCCTGAACGGCAAGCGCCTGTCGCCGGCCGAATTGCTGACCGAGCTCAACCGACTGGGCGGCAAGCACGGCATTGGTCGTCTCGATCTCGTCGAAAACCGTTATGTCGGGATGAAGTCGCGCGGCTGCTACGAAACGCCTGGCGGCACGATCTTGCTGAAAGCGCACCGTGGCATCGAATCGATCACGCTTGATCGCGAAGTGGCGCATTTGAAAGACGATCTGATGCCGCGCTATGCGGCGCTGATCTATAACGGCTACTGGTGGAGCCCGGAGCGCCTGGCGCTGCAAGTCCTGATCGATCACACGCAACAGGCCGTCAACGGGTGGGTGCGTTTGAAGCTCTACAAGGGCAGCGTATCGGTGATTGCGCGCGATTCGAAGAACACCTTGTTCGACAAGAACATTGCCACGTTCGACGATGATGGTGGCGCCTACAACCAGGCGGACGCTGGCGGGTTCATCAAACTCAACGCTCTGCGCATGCGTATCGCTGAAAACGCACGGCGGCTTCGGTCGACGTAGCCAGTAGGGCAGCGGGCAGGCAGCCCGCTGCTGTCAATGGCGGGTGGCAGACGCTTCGTACACGGCACAAGCCGCACGCTTGCCCACCGCCAGGACCAGTACGACCAACTGATCATCGACAACCTCGTAGACCAGCCGAAAGCCACTGGCGCGCAGCTTGATCTTGTAGGTATTGGGCGCCCCTCGAAGGCGGTCCTTCGGCACCTCGGGAAACTCGATGCGTTCTTTCAGTTTGCGCTGGAACTGGTCCCGGATTGGTGCGTCAAGCCTTTCCCATTCTTTCAGCGCTTGCAGGTTGAAGCGGAGCTTGTAAGTCATTGATGTCTACTGCAACAGAGGCTTCCTCGCGGCGCTCCTGCACCAATGCCAGCAGCTCCGCATCATCGAGGCGATCCATCATTTTTCTCCAGACGGCCGGCGACACGATATAGCCGGCAACGCGGTTGCGGTTAAGTACTGCGATCGGTTTGATCGCGCGCTCGATGGTTCGAGCCGGATTAGTCTTTAGTTCACTCATGCCGACCGTAGTGCCGGCCAGGATCCGTTCCATTTCTCGCCCTCTCGGTGTTTCGACGCCGCCGTGCGCTTGCCTATGGCGGCTCAGTCCGAAAAGTATATAGCAAATCGTTCTTTTAACTGTGCTGTTTATCGTGCGATTAAGAGCATTCTGAGACGGACCATTCAAGCATTGAAATTTGCGCAGCGGGGTGCCTGACGAGCACTGGCGTGGCGGGATCAAAGGAAAGTGCGCCAGCGCAAGAACGGCTTGAAAGCGGCAACGGGGCGCCATCGAGTGACGTTAAACGACGACCGGTTCCATTTCCAGCAACACACCATAGCGCTTGAAAACGTCGTCAGCGATCGCACGGCCGAGGGCCAACACCTGTGAACCCGTCGCGCCCCCATGATTCACCAGGACCAGGGCTTGCTCCTCGTGTACCCCGGCCGCGCCGATCGTACGGCCCTTCCAGCCACAGCGATCGATCAGCCAGCCAGCCGCCAGCTTGTAGCGACCGTCGGCCGTCGGATAGCCGACCAGCCCGGCTTCCCGTTCGCGCAGCGCAGCGAATGCCAAGGCATCGACCAGCGGATTTTTAAAGAAGCTGCCCGCATTGCCAATCAATAGCGGATCAGGCAGCTTGCGTTGCCGGATAGCCACTACCGCGTTGAATATGTCGCGCGGAGTCGGTGTAACGCCAGGCGCCATCGAACGCGCCAATTCGGCGTAGTCAAGCACCGGCTGCCAGGGTTTCGGCAGCCGGAAACTTACCGCTGTGATGAAGAAGTGTCCGCGCCCCGCCTGCTTGAAGAAGCTGTCGCGATAGCCAAGCCGGCATTCGGCCGTGCTGAATTGCACGCCTTGCCCCGTCTCGCAATCGATGGCGCGCACCGCATGCAGCCGCTCGGAGATCTCCAGCCCATAGGCGCCGATATTCTGTATCGGCGCGGCCCCGACCGTGCCCGGAATGAGCGCAAGATTTTCGAGGCCAGGGCGCCCCTGGCTCAAGGACCAGTCGACGAATTCGTGCCAATTTTCACCCGCCGCCGCTTCGATATACCAAGCGTGCTCATCCTCGCCGATCAGGCGCCGACCGCGCAGCGCAACGATCAGTGCGACGCCATCGAAGTCGCGGCTCAGCACGAGATTGCTGCCCCCGCCGATCACCAGTCGCTCCAAGCCATCAAGCGCCGGATCTTGCAAGGCGCCCAACAAGGTCGCTTCGCTGTCGATGAAGCGCCCGAAACGGGCGCGCGTATCGAAACCGAAGGTGTTGTGACGCAGCAGCGAATAGTCGGTGAGCAAAGAGGCCATCGAACGAGAGAGATGCGCGGCCGGCCGCCGCCGCAACAGCACCGTCACGGGCTGTTCAAACGAGCGGACAACGGTAGAATGAATGTCCGCCCGTGATTATATCGAGTCCATCGAGCCGCCCGGCCGAGCCGACGGAATATGAATGGACACAAGGAGTTGCAATGCCATCGTTCGACGTCGTTTCCGAAGCCAATATGATCGAGGTCAAGAACGCCATCGATCAGTCGAATAAAGAAATTTCCACACGCTTCGATTTCAAGGGATCCGATTCGCGTGTCGAGCAAAAAGAGCGGGAGTTGACGGTCTACGCCGACGACGATTTCAAGCTGGGCCAGGCCAAGGACGTGCTATTGGCCAAGCTGGCCAAGCGCAATGTCGACGTGCGTTTTCTCGACTACGGCAAGATCGAGAAAATCGGCGGCGAGAAGGTCAAGCAGGTTGTAACCGTCAAGAAGGGTGTCACCGGCGACCTGGCCAAGAAAATCGTCAAAATGGTCAAGGACAGCAAGATCAAGGTGCAAGCCAGCATCCAGGGCGATGCCGTCCGCATCGCCGGCGCCAAGCGCGACGATCTGCAGGCAGCGATCGCGCTGCTGAAGAAAGACGTAACCGATACGCCGCTCGACTTCAACAACTTCCGCGATTGACGATCGGCGTTCGACGCTGTGCTGGCGGCCGCGAGCCGTGCTCGGCCGGCGTCAACATCAACGCCAACTGGCACCGCCACCAACACCTAAGACCGCTTTGAACCGAGTCGACTTTCGGTGCCCGCGATCAGCTTGCGCACATTGCCGAGATGACGCCAGATCAGCAGAATGCTCATCACCAGAATCGCCGGCGCGATCGGGTTCGGCCCGAACATGAAGACATCGAACAAGGGCGCGAACACGGCAGCGGCAATCGCCGCCAACGATGAATAGCGGAAGAAAAACGCCACGATCAGCCAGGTCGCCAGCGTTGCCAGCCCCAGAATCGGATTGATCGCCAACAGCACTCCGGCAGCGGTCGCCACGCCCTTGCCGCCCTTGAAGCGGAAAAACACCGGGAACAAGTGCCCGACGAAAACCGCCACGGCGGCCACTGCCACCGCCTCGTCGTCCAAGCCGTAGCGCCGCGCGAGCACACGCGTCAACCACACCGCCAGCCAGCCTTTGAACGCATCGCCCAACAGCGTCAGCAGCGCCGCCGCCTTGTTGCCGGAACGCAGCACATTGGTCGCACCGGGATTTTTCGAGCCGTAGGTGCGAGGATCGCTCAAGCCCATCAGGCCGCTGACAATCACCGCGAAAGAGACCGAGCCGATCAAATAGGCGCAGATCGCGACGACGACGTTTGCGGTGCCCTGGTTGATGCCGAGCGAGATTGCGGGAGTCATTGCGGGGGTCATTCCGTGTGTCCTGTTAAGCCGCGCAGCTTACCGGTTTTGCCGCCAGCAGGCGAGTCAGCATGGCCGGCTCGAGGCTGAGCAGATAACCGCGCCGGCCGCCGTTCAAATAGACCGAAGCGAGCGGCAAGATGCTGGATTCGACGTAGACCGGCAGCCGCTTGCGCAGACCGAAAGGCGACGTGCCGCCGACCAAATAACCGGAATGGCGATGCGCGACCTCGGGCTCGCAGGGCGCCACGCGCTTCACGCCGATTTCGCGCGCCAGGTTCTTGGTCGAGACCTTGCAGTCGCCATGCATCAGCACGATCAGCGGATTGCCGCGCTCGTCTTCCATCACTAGCGTCTTGATCACCATATGTTCGTCGACCGCTAGCTGTCGCGCCGATTCAGCGGTGCCGCCATGGTCCACGTAGTCGTAGACGTGCTCGCCGAAGGGCACGCCTTGTTCGCGTAGGTAGCGCGTGGCCGGCGTTTGGGAGACGTGTGGTTTAGCCATGGCTGGCATTGTAAATGCGCTCCGCATTCAACCGCGCGGATGATGCGCCGCGTGCAGCACTTTCAGCCGCTCGCGCGCCACGTGCGTGTAGATCTGCGTGGTTGAAATATCGGCGTGACCCAGCAGCATCTGCACCACTCGCAAGTCGGCGCCGTGATCCAGCAGATGCGTGGCGAAGGCATGACGCAGCGTATGCGGCGACAAAGGCGCGCTGATGCCGGCCTTTGCAGCATGCCCTTTAATGAGATGCCAGAACGCTTGACGCGTCATGCCCTCGCCGCGGTTCGTCACGAACAAGGCATCGGCGCCGCGGCCCGCCAGCAGCGCCGGACGGCCGCTTTGCAGATAGCGATTGATCCAGTCGCGCGCCTCGTCGCCGAACGGAATCAGGCGCTCTTTCGAGCCTTTGCCGACAACGCGCACGACACCTTCGTCGAGGCTCAATTCGACGGCCTTAAGGGTAATCAGTTCAGAAACGCGCAAGCCGCTGGCATACATCAATTCGAGCATGGTGCGGTCGCGCAGGCCGCGCGGTGTTTCGACATCGGGCGCGCCAAGTAGAGCCTCGACCTGGCTTTCGGCAAGCGTCGAGGGAAAGCGCATGGCCTGGCGGGCCGTCGCAATCCGCACCGACGGATCGGCATGCGCGCAACCTTCGCGCACCGCCCAGCGATAGAAGCGGCGGAATACCGAGAGGCGGCGGTTTGCCGTAGACGCCTTGTCGGCGCGGTGCGCGGAAATGTAAGCGGTCATCTCGACTTCGCCGGCCGCATCCAGCGTCGGACCGCCGCGCCCGGCTAGCCATTGTGCGAACAGCCGCATATCGCGGCGGTAGGCGTCGAGCGTGAGCTGCGCCAAGCCGTGTTCGAGCCAGAGCGCATCGCAGAATCGGTCGATCAAGCCAAGGCTGTGTGCCAGGGCGACGCGGGAAGCGGCGCTCTGTGCGGTAACGTCCGGCCTGGCAGGGCCGCTGTTTCCGGCGCTGGCGGCTTTCAATAGTCGAGCCCTTCGTGCTGCAGCAGCCAGCGTTTGACGTTGCGAAAATAGCCCTCTTCAGCGCTGTTGGCAAAACCGCCGATGCCGCCGGCGCTCACCACGCGATGACAAGGAATGACGATCGGGAAATGGTTGGCGCCGCACGCCTGGCCAATTGCCCGTGGTGCGCTGGCAAGCGCGCGCGCCAGGCCACCGTAGGTAGCAACCCGGCCGGCGGGAATCGCCTCGATTGCATCCCAGACGCGCCGCTGGAACGCCGTGCCGACGGGTTTCAGCCGCAGGCTGAAGGGATGGCTGGGCGACTGCAGATACTGCGTCAACTGATGCACCGCATCGCGCGCCGTCGCGTTCAAAGGATCGAGCGCGCCGAACGACGCCGGCAGATAAACGATTTCGGCAATCCAGTCGCCGGCCGTGCGCACCCCGATCTTGCCGAAGGGCGCATCCATCACGGCATCGAACATGCTGTTTCCTTGTCAGAGTCGGCGCTGCCTTGCAACGCCCATTCAACGTGCTCGCGCACCAACACGCTCGGGTCGTCGCGCCGCCGCGCGAGCGCTGCGATCAGCGCCCCCCGCGCGGCCGGTTGCCGCTCCGCGCGCAAGGCGTTGCCAAGCCCCACCGCCAGATTGCGCAGCCATTGTTCGTGGCCGATGCGGCGGATCGGACTGCCGGCCAGGCGTGTCTCGAAATCCTGCTCGGTCCATTCGAACAACTGGGCAAGCGAAGCGCGCTCAAGGCCATTGCGCGGCTCGAAATCGTCGACCACCGCCACGCGTGCGAACTTGTTCCATGGACACACCAATTGGCAATCGTCGCAGCCGTAAATACGGTTGCCGATGGCTTCGCGCATTACCTCGGGAATACTACCGCGGTGCTCGATCGTCAGGTAGGAAATGCAGCGGCGCGCATCCAGCAGATAGGGGGCGACGATGGCCTGCGTCGGGCAAACGTCGAGGCAGCGCGTGCAGTGGCCGCAAGAGCCGTCGGCAGTTTTGGAGGCCGTCTGCGAAGCCGCAGTGCCAGTGCCGGTGCCGTCAAAGGACACGTCCACTGCGGCATCCGAATCGGTAGACCGTGCACTCGGCCCAGCCGCCTCCACGGCATCGGGCGCATTCAGATAGACCGGCGTCGGCGCCGCCCCGGCGCCTGCATGGAGCGGCAACGAAATATCAAGATAGATTTCGCCGAGGAAGAAAAACGACCCGGCCTCGCGATGCAACAGCAAGGTATGTTTGCCACGCCAGCCGAGCCCGGCGCGGCGCGCCAGCTCCACTTCCATCACCGGCGCGGAATCGGCGAATACGCGATAGCCGAATGGCCCGATGTCGTCGGCGATCCGGTCGACCAGCCGCTGCAGCCGCTGTCGCATCACTTTGTGATAATCGCGGCCCCGCGCGTAGACCGAGACCACGGCCGCCGACGGATCGTGGAGCCGCTGCCATTCGGCATCACGCCAATCACGCGGCGGCCGGCGCGCCGCGCTCGCTTGAGCCGAGGCCGCGAGCGACGCCGGCAAGTAAGCCATGCGCACGCTCAGCACGCAAACGGTACCGGGCACCAACTCGGCCGGCCGTGCGCGCTTCATCCCATGTTTGACCATATAATCCATCTGGCCATGAAACCCGGCAGCCAGCCATGCGGCAAGTCCGCGCTCAGCGTCATGCAGATCGATGTCGGCGACGCCCGTCGCGTCGAAACCCAGCGCTTGCGCCCACTCATCGATACGTTGCGCCAACGCCCGCCGGTCGATTCCGGCCGGCGTTGGGGGCGCCAGCGGGTGCGCGGCGCGGCGCGGCCTGATAGGCGCATCGCCCGAACCGAGCGGCGGGCCAGCGGCGTCAGGCGGCGGCGTTGTGCCGGGCGCAACGATCCGCTCGTCCTGATGCGTCGGCACATCAGTCCGCTCGGTCTCGAGCTTGTTCGGCAACGAATTCATCGTCGACATTCTACGCAATGCCTGTTTCGTTAAATCCGGTTTTATCCGATGCGGGCGCGCCGAGCGGCGGCACGGTCCGTCATTTCGAATTGCCCGACGCGGCCGCCACCGATGCGCTCGGCCAGCGCTTTGCGCGGGCGTTCCTGCGCGGGCGACAGCACGCGCATCAAGCCGCCGTGGCCGCCGATGCGCCAAGCACCACGCAGGCACCACGCGCGCTGCAACTGAATCTGTACGGCGACCTGGGCGCCGGCAAGACCGCCTTTGTGCGCGCAGCGTTGCGCGCCCTCGGCTATGCTGGTCGCGTCAAAAGCCCCACTTACACGCTGGTCGAACCGTATCGCATCGACGACGCGCGCGCCGCGGACGGCGGTTTCGACGTCTTTCATTTTGATTTATACCGATTTTCCGAGCCGACCGAATGGCTGGATTCGGGCTTCGACGAATATCTCGTGCGTGGCGCCCTATGCCTGATCGAATGGCCGGATAAGGCGGGCGCGTGCCTCAAGCCTGCCGACTTGCAGTTGACCCTGACGCTGCCGCCGGACGACGTGTCCGGCCGGCGCGCATGCCTGCAAGCGCTTACCCCTCTCGGACAAGCATGCCTCGACCGATGTTGATCAAACCGTTTCGCTCCATTGAATCCACCGCCGGCGCCTCGCACAACTGGCGGCGACGCCAGATACTCGGGGCCGGCGTATCGACGCTGGCGCTAGCGTTGATGCCGCGCCTGGCGCATGCCAGTGCCGTGCTGGGCGTGCGCGTGTGGCCGGCGCGCGAGTACACGCGGGTCACCATCGAGTCCGATGCGCCGCTCGATTTCCAGTCGCGCCTGTTGCAAACCCCCGACCGCGTCGTGATCGACTTGAATGGCCTCGAACTCGACCAGCCGCTGAAAGATCTGGTGGCCAAGATCACGCCCAGCGATCCGCAAATACAGCAGGTACGCGTCGGCCAATATCAGCCGCATGTGGTGCGCCTGGTGATCGATCTGAAAACGGCGGTGAAGCCGCAAGCTTTCAATCTGACGCCGGTGGCAGGCTATCGCTATCGGCTGGTGTTCGATCTATATCCGGCCAATCCGCCCGACCCGCTGCTGGAACTGTTGGCGCGCACCGAAAGCAAGGAGCGCGATCTGCAGGCTGCGCCGACGCCGCCCACCACCACGCTGGCCGGCCCGACGCTGCCGCCGCCCGATAATAGCGACGCTTTTTTCGACCGGTTCGCGGGCAAAGACCGCCAAGCGACCGATGGTGTCACGCAACCTTCCACCGTGAAGCCGCCAGTGACGCATCTGGCGCGGCAGAATCACGCGGTGCCGCCGGGCAAGGCGTTAGCCAAGACCGACACGCCGAATTCGAAAACACTGGCCGACGCCGACACCTTTGGCTTCCGCACGCCGGGTAAGAGCCAGGGTCAGACGATGCGTCTATTGACGGTTGCCATCGATCCCGGTCACGGCGGCGAAGATCCGGGCGCGACCGGGCCGGACGGCACGCACGAAAAGCACGTGGCGCTGGATATCGGCAAACGCCTGCGCGCCAAGATCGATGCGCAGCCGAATATGCGTTCGATGATGACGCGCGACGACGATTTTTTTGTGCCGCTGAACGTGCGTGTGCAGAAGGCGCGTCATGTCAATGCGGACCTGTTCGTGTCGATCCACGCCGATGCCTTCATCACGCCGGCGGCGCGCGGCTCGTCGGTGTTCGCCTTGTCCGACCATGGCGCCTCGAGCACCACCGCGCGCTGGATGGCCAACAAGGAAAATTCATCGGATCTGATCGGCGGCGTCAACATCAAGGCCATCGACGAAAGCGTGTCGCGCATGCTGCTCGACATGTCGACCACCGCGCAGATCAAGGACAGCCTGCGCTATGGCGATTATGTGCTGCAGGAAATCGGCACCATCAACAAGCTGCACAAGGGCAGTGTGGAGCAGGCGGGTTTTGCGGTGCTGAAGGCGCCGGACATTCCATCGGTGCTGGTCGAGACCGCTTTCATCAGCAACCCGGAGGAAGAAGCCAAGCTGGAGAACGAGGCCTATCGAGACCAGATGGCCGATGCGATTCTGCGCGGCATCAAGCGTTACTTCGCCGCGAATCCGCCGTTGGCGAAAAATCCGCAGGTTTAACTCGTGACGCAGAGTCAGCGGCTAGCGCTAACGCCGCGCAGCCGCGATGCGCTGGCGCAAGACGCGCCAGCCGGCGCCGAGCACGAGCGGCACCACCGCCGCGGCAATGCCGATCAGCACAATGACGTTCAGATACTGCCGCAGAAAAGGCAGGTTGCCGAAGTAGTAACCGGCCAGCACCAGCAATAACACCCAGGCCAGCGCACCGACAAAATTGAATAGCTGGAAGCGCAGAAAATTCATCGCCGACACGCCGGCGATGAATGGCGCGAAAGTGCGCACGACCGGCACGAAGCGCGCGAGCACGATGGTTTTGCCACCGTGACGTTGATAGAATTTGTGGCTTTTCTGCAGCGCCTTCTGGTCGAGAAAGCGCCACTTCGCTTCGAACACGCGCGGGCCGATCAACGTGCCGATCCAGTAATTCACCGAATTGCCCAGGATTGCCGCGGCCAGCACGAGCAAGCACAGCGTCGCCATGTCCATATGTCCGGAAGCAACGAAAGCACCGCCTATGAACAGCAGCGAATCGCCAGGCAGGAACGGCAACACGACCAAGCCGGTTTCACAAAAAACAATCACGAACAGAATGCCGTAGACCCAATTACCGTATTGCTGAATGAAAAAACCAAGGCTTTTGTCGATATGCAGCAGCATGCCGAGCAGATGCAGCAGGGTGTCCAAGAAGCGGTCCTTTCAAAGTCTGCGACCGCCGAGGGCGGGCTCGCGAGCGGCGCGGCGCGCGCCCGCACAATCGGTAACGTCGCGCATGATACCCGATGAAATTATCAAAATCGCCGTTGCGCCGAACAAATCAACAGAGCGTACAGCCTCGCTATAATCGGCCCATGTCAGAGATGCCAAAAAGCGCTTCGCGCGATGCCGAACCCGAGCCGACGTCACCCGTAGCGGGCGGCGCCGCAACGGCAAGCGTCGCCAGCCGCCGCGCGATCCTGCCGCTGCCCGATCGCCTGATCAGCCAGATCGCCGCCGGCGAAGTGGTCGAACGCCCGGCCTCGGTGGTAAAGGAATTATTGGAAAACGCGCTCGACGCCGGCGCGCGCAATCTGCGCCTCACACTCGACGACGGCGGCATCAGCCGCATTTCCGTGGGCGATGACGGTAGCGGCATTGCCGCCGACGAATTGCCGCTGGCCTTGATGCGTCACGCCACCAGCAAGATCAGCTCGCTGGCCGAACTTGAAGCGGTTGCCACGCTCGGCTTTCGCGGCGAGGCGCTGGCGTCGATCGCCTCGGTCTCGCAGATGAGCGTGACCAGCCGCACCGCCGACGCACCGCACGCAGTAAAGATCGATGCGCACAGTGGCGTCATTTCTCCCTCGGCCGGCGGCCAGGGCACGCAGATCGACGTGCGCGAGCTTTATTTCAATACACCGGCGCGCCGCAAGTTTCTGAAGAGCCAGCAGACCGAATTCGGCCACTGCATGGAAATGGCGCGCCGCATGGCGCTGGCGCGGCCCGATGTGGCGCTTTCGGTGGTGCACAACGGCCGCGCGGTCGAGCACTGGAATGCCGCCGACCACGACCAGCGTGTCGCCAAAGTGCTGGGCGCCGATTTCGCCGGCGCGCATTTGCGGGTGGACGACGCGGCGGGCCCGCTGCGCTTATCCGGCTATGCGGGTCTGCCCACCGCCAGCCGCGGACGCGCCGACCAGCAGTATTTTTTCGTCAACGGCCGCTATGTGCGCGATCGCTTGCTCACGCACGCGCTGCGCGCCGCCTACGAAGACGTGCTGCACGGCGATCGCTATCCCGCCTATGTGCTACAGCTCGAACTACCGCCCGAAATGGTCGACGTGAACGTGCATCCTTCGAAGATCGAAGTGCGGTTTCGCGACTCCCGCGGCATTCACCAATTCGTTTTCCACGCGATAGCCCGAGCACTGGCGCGCCATGCGGGCGCGTCGCCCGACACCACGCAGGGCGGCCACGCGGTCAGGCTCGGTGCAGCGGCCGCGGACGACGGGTCGGCACATGGCTTGGGCCATGCCGCGGATGGCGACGATCCCAAGCACCCCAGCGCCGCGGCGCACCAGGCGACGCTGGACCGAGGCGCGGCACGCAGTTGGAATTCCAGCGTGGGCGCTGGGAGCTATACGCAGCAGCCGCTGCCCATGCCAGCCCGCGGGATTGCCGCCGCTAGCGGCTTTCCATTCGGCGACGCGAACCGCCGTTCTCCGCCTTCGCAAGCCGCGTATGACGCATTTTTCGCGCGCTTGAATCCGCATAGCGACGCAGCGCGCTCGGAAGTGCGCGAGGACGTCGGGCCCAACCCATTCGCCCCCGACGCGACCGGGCTGCCTGACGCCACGACGGCCCGCGACGGGCAGTCACCGAACCACAACAGCTCGTTTGCGAACCCCGCCGCATCCACCGATTCCGCAGACGCTATCGGCGCGCCGCCCCCGAGCGACGACCCGACGCGCGGATTAACGTCCGGCTCGTCGTTGCCGACTGACGAAGACTATCCGCTGGGCTTTGCCATCGCGCAACTTCACGGCGTTTATGTGCTGGCGCAAAACACCCGCGGCCTCGTGCTCATCGACATGCACGCCGCGCACGAACGCATCCTCTACGAGCGCTTCAAGGAAGCCCTGGCGCATCGCGCGATCGACGTCCAGCCGCTGTTGATCCCCGTGACGCTGCCCGCTGATCCGATAGAAATCGGCACAGTCGAAGAGAACCTCGACACCTTGGCCGCGCTCGGCTTCGATCTGCGGCCCTTGTCCCCTACTTCACTGGCGATCCGCGCGGTGCCGGCCTTGTTGAAAGATGCCGACTTGCCGGCATTGGCGCGTGCCTTGATTGCCGACCTGCATGAAGTCGGCGGCTCGCGACTGCTGGCCGAACGGCAAAATGAAATTCTCGGCACACTGGCCTGCCATCACGCGGTGCGGGCGAATCGGCGCTTGGGCGTCGACGAAATGAATGCCTTGCTGCGGCAAATGGAGGCGACTGAACGCGCCGATCAATGCAATCACGGACGCCCAACCTGGTTTCAATTGACGCTGGCAGACCTCGATCGCTTGTTCATGCGCGGCCAGTAAGGTAGTGCGGACGGTGAGCGATGCACGGCCTGTGATTCCCTGCCTGCTCGGCCCCACCGCCGCGGGCAAGACCGCGGCGGCACTGGCGTTCGCGGTGCAACGCGGCGACGTCGAGATCGTCAGTGTCGATTCGGCGCTCGTCTACCGCGGCATGGATATCGGCACAGCCAAACCTGACGCCGCCGAACGCGCCGTTGCGCCCCATCATTTGATCGATCTCATCGAGCCTGAAGAGCGCTATTCGGCGGCGAATTTCCGCGACGCCGCGCTCAACGCGATCGCCGACATCCGCGCACGCGGACGTCTGCCGCTGCTGGTCGGGGGCACCTTGCTGTACTACCGCGCGCTGACCGGCGGTCTGGCCAGCCTGCCCGCGGCCGACGCCACCGTGCGCGCGGGGCTCGACGCACGCGCGGCAGAGGAAGGCTGGCCCGCGTTGCACGCTGAACTGGCACGGCATGATCCGGCAACGGCCGCGCGTCTGGCACCGAACGACGCACAGCGCATTCAGCGGGCATTGGAAATATGGATGTTGACCGGCACGCCGATGTCGACGCTTATCGCCAACGCGCCCGGGCCGTTGAAGCCGCGCGAGGCATCCGTCACTGGATCGACATCGGCGGCGCCGAGCACAGCGGACGTCGCTGCGGCCACGGCGCCCTATCGCTACGCACCCGTCTCGCTGGAACCCTCCGACCGCGCGGTATTGCACGCGCGCATCGCCAGGCGTTTCGAGGCAATGCTCAAAGCAGGGTTGGTCGACGAAGTACGGCGGCTACGACAGCGGCCGCAGTTGCAGGCATCCATGCCGTCGATGCGTTGCGTCGGCTATCGGCAAGCCTGGGAATACCTGGACGGCGCCATCGATGCCACCGCGTTGACAGAGCAAGGCATCGCTGCTACGCGCCAGCTTTGCAAGCGGCAGTTGACTTGGCTGCGCTCGATGCCCGAGCGCATCGTCATCGACTGTTGCGCGCCAGACGCGACCGAGCGCGCCGTCGATGCGCTGCGGACCACCCTGACGAGCTAGCGCGCGCCGGGGCGGCCAACCCTGCCCAATGCCTAGACGACGACCGTCTGCGCTTCGCCCGCGGCCCGCGCGCGCACCCGACCGATGGTCCAGACCAGTTCGCCCGCGGCGGAAAGTTGGCCCACCGCTTCAGCCGCATCGCGTTCGGCGACTACTATCACCATGCCGATGCCGCAATTGAACACGCGATGCATCTCTTCATTGGCCACGCCGCCGTGCCGCTGCAGCCAGCCAAACAGCGGCGGCAGCGGCCAGCCGCGGTGATCGAGTTCGGCCGTCAGCGTTTCGGGCAATACACGCGGCACGTTTTCCAGCAGGCCGCCGCCAGTGATATGGGCGATGCCCTTGACGTCGATCTTGTGCAGTAGCGCCAGCACCGGCTTCACGTAAATGCGCGTCGGCGCCATCAGCGCTTCAGCCAGCGGACGGCCGTCGAAATCGGCATTGAGGTCGGGACGCGCGCGCTCGATGATCTTGCGCACCAGCGAGAAGCCGTTCGAATGAATGCCGCTCGACGCCAGTCCCAATACCACGTCGCCCGCAGCGATCTTCGAGCCGTCGATGATGCGGCTCTTTTCGACCGCACCGACGGCGAAGCCGGCCAGATCGTATTCGCCATCGGGATACATGCCCGGCATTTCGGCGGTTTCGCCGCCGATCAGCGCGCAGCCGGCCAGTTCACAGCCAGTGGCGATGCCAGCGACGACGGTGGTCGCGCGCGCCACGTCGAGCTTGCCGCAAGCGAAGTAATCAAGGAAAAACAGCGGTTCGGCACCCTGTACCAGAATATCGTTGACACTCATCGCCACCAGATCCTGGCCCACGGTATCGTGACGATCGAGTTCGAACGCCAATTTCAGCTTGGTGCCAACGCCATCGGTGCCCGACACCAGCACCGGCTCACGGTAACGCTTCGGAATTTCGAACAAGGCGCCGAAACCGCCGATGCCGTTGATCACGCCTTCACGCAAGGTGCGCCGCGCCAGCGGCTTGATGGCGTCGACCAGCGCATCGCCGGCGTCAATGTCGACGCCCGCGTCGCGGTAGGAAAGCCCTGGCGCTGGCGGCGCCCCGATTGGTCGATTCATGGCGGAAGTCTTAGAGAAATGGTGGAACGGTCGTTACCCGGCAACGCCGGCCGCTGCATTCGCAGCAAAAAGGCGCCGACAGCTGGCTGCCGGGTCGTGCGCGGGCAGTTCGGGCGCACGCTTTCGGTAGAATGGGAATTTTAACCGAAGCGCGCCGCCTCTCGATGAATTCGCCGATCCTTCCGTCGTACCAGCGTCAAGCATTGATCTGGACGGTTATCGCATTTGCTTTCGGCATTCTGCTGTGGCTGCTCAGCCCCGTTCTCACGCCCTTCCTGTTGGGCGCCATCCTCGCCTACATTCTGCAGCCGGGCGTGTCATGGCTGGCGCGTCATCGCGTGCCGCGCGCCATTGGCGCCTTGCTGATGATGTTGGTGCTGGTGGTAGTGCTGACCTTCCTGGTGCTGTTGATATTGTTCGTGGTGCAAAGAGAAGGCCCGCAGGTCAAGTTGCAGATTCCGCTGTTGCTCACCCGCTTGCAGCTCACGCTGGCACCCAAGCTCGCGGCGCTAGGCTTTCCCGTGAATCTCGATTTCACCAGCATCCGCACGTTTATCACCGAGCAATTTTCCGACAGCGCGAACACCATTGCCTCCACCGTGTTCCATTCGCTGCGTACCAGCGGCAGCCTGGCGATCGAAGTCATCGGCAATCTGGTGCTGGTGCCACTGGTGCTGTTCTACCTGCTTTACGACTGGCATCCGCTGATTGCCCGCGCGGCCACCTTGGTGCCGCGCCGCTGGCTCGGCAAGACCAGCAGCATGGCTGGCGAGATGGACCAGATGCTGTCGCAATATCTGCGCGGACAATTGCTGGTGATGGCGATTCTCGCGGCCTTCTATTCGATCGCACTCACCATCGCCGGTTTCGACATCGCGCTGCCGATCGGCATCTTTACCGGGCTGGCAGTCATCATTCCCTATATCGGCTACACCACCGGCCTGGTGCTCGCGCTGGTCGCCGCAATGCTGCAATTCGGCAACTGGTACGGCTTCGGCGCGGTCTTCATCATCTACAGCATCGGGCAAATCGCTGAAAGTTTCTATCTCACGCCGCGCCTGGTCGGCGAGCGCATCGGTCTGCATCCGCTGGCGGTCATCTTCGCCTTGCTGGTGTTCGGACAATGGTTTGGCTTCTTCGGCGTGCTGCTGGCGCTGCCGGCCAGTGCCATCACACTGATCGCCATGCGAGAACTGCGGCGCAGCTACTTGTCCAGCACGCTTTACCTTCGCTGAGGCGCCCGTGCCGCATTCGCTTCCCGCGCGCCAGCTACTGCTCGATCTTGGCGCACCGCCATCCCCGACCTTCCGGAATTTCGTCGAAACCGGTAACGAGGAGGTGCATGCGCGGCTGCAGGCGCTGGCCGCCGCGCTGGCCACCTCGCCCGACGCGCTCAGCCCGGCCGATCGCACGCTTTACATCTGGGGAGCGCCGGGCACGGGCCGCAGCCATCTGCTGCACGCCGTCTGCCAGGCATTGCCGCCTGGTAGCGCACGACTGCTGGGCGCACACAGCCCTTTGCATGCATTCGAGCCCGCGCCCGAGGTGCTTTGCTACGGCATCGACGACTGCGAAGCGCTGTCGCCGGCCGCGCAAATTGCCGCCTTCAATCTGTTCAATGAAACACGCGCTGGCGGCAGCGCCGCGCTGGTGGTAACAGGCAGCGCCGCACCGCTGCACCTGGCGGTGCGCGATGATCTGCGCACGCGCCTCGGCTGGGGCCTGGTCTACCAACTCGCGCCGCTGGCCGATGCCGGCAAAATCGTTGCGCTGACTCGCGCCGCCAAGGAACGCGGTCTGGCACTGGCTGCCGACGTGCCCGATTATCTGCTGAATCATTTCGCGCGCGATATGCCGCATCTAATGGCCGTGCTCGACGCGCTCGACCGGTTTTCCCTGGAGCGCCATCGCGCCGTCACCGTGCCGCTGCTGCGGGCGATGCTGGCCAGCGCGGCCGCGCCGGATAACGCGCAACAGGCTTTGGGGCGCTTCTAGTAAAATGCGCCGAATGAAACGATTAGCCCTCTTCGACCTCGACAACACTCTGCTACCGATCGACAGCGATCACGCCTGGGGCCGCTTTATGGTGCAACTGGGCGCGGTCGACCGCGAGTCGTTCGAGCGCGACAACGAGCGCTTCTATGCCGACTACAAGGCCGGCAGCCTCGACATGCACGCCTATCTGCGCCTGGCGCTCGGGCCGTTGGCGCGCTATCCGCGCAAGCAACTCGACGCCTGGCATGCGGAGTTCATGCGCACGGTCATCGAGCCGGCGATTCTGCCGGCCGCGCAGGCCTTGGTGCGCAAACATCTGCAGGCCGGTGATTTATGCTGCATGATCACGGCTACGAATCGCTTTGTCACCGCGCCGATTGCGCGCGCATTCGGCATCGAACACCTTATTGCCACCGAGCCGGCCACCTTCGGCGACGACCCCGCCGGCGAATACACGGGCGAAGTGACGGGTACTCCAAGCTTCCGCGAAGGCAAGATCGTGCGTACCCAGGCCTGGCTGACCAGCCTCGGGCGCAGTTGGGACGATTTCGACAGCAGTTGCTTCTATAGCGATTCACATAACGACATCCCTCTGCTCGAGAAAGTCAGCGATCCGGTCGCGACCAACCCGGATGAGGTTTTGCGCAGGCACGCCCAGGCTCTGGGCTGGCGCATCCTCGAACTTTTCCAATGACGTGATCACTCGACTCATTCGCAAACTGCTCGGCCGCACCAGCGCCGACGCAACCAGTCCGAAGGCGGACGCCGATACCGCTGTGTCGCCGCGGCCCCAGCCTGCCCTGGCCACCGCCGCACCCGCCAAGAAGGCGGCCCGTCGCAGCAAGCGGCCGGCGGCGCCCGCGCCAGCCGTGCGCGATCCCAAGCTGCCCGAAATCGTGCAGCAGAACTCGCACGGCATCGACCCGGCGCTCATCTCGCGCAACGCGGTACGCGTCACCAGCACCCTGCAGGAAGCCGGGCATCGCGCCTTCATCGTCGGTGGTGCGGTGCGCGACCTGCTGCTGGGCGTGTCGCCCAAGGATTTCGACGTCGCCACCGACGCCACACCCGACCAGGTGCAGCGCCTGTTCCGGCGCGCGCGCATCATCGGCCGGCGCTTTCAGATCGTGCATGTGCAGTTCGGCGCCGACATCATCGAAGTATCGACGTTTCGTGGACTGGTCGATCCGGCCCTGCCGACGGCGGACAGCGCGGGCGCCGCGCTGCCGGCCGCCGCCCGCGGCGCCACGGCCACCGAAGCGCGCCCGGGCCGCAGCGCGGCCGCGACAACCGTCGAGCCGCTACGCCGCGCCAAGGCCGAGCAGGCCGATGATGATGGCGGCAGCAGCGGCGATAGCGACGAGTTCGACGACCAGGACGACGCGGCAGACGGCGAGCAGCCCGGCAATCCGAGTGCCGGCCGCGGCTCCGACATCGCCCGCTTCACGACCGAGGGCGGCTCGCGCAACGGCGGGCGCCGGCGCCGCAAGCGCGACGACCTCGATCAACGCACCCATGCGGTCGATGAAAGCGGCCGGGTATTGCGTGACAACGTGTGGGGCGAACAGCACGAAGACGCGCGCCGCCGCGACTTCACGATCAACGCCATGTATTACGATCCCGCCACCGAGACGGTGCTCGATTATCACGAAGGCATGAGCGATATCCGTGCGCGCGTGCTGCGCATGATCGGCGATCCGAACCTGCGTTTTCGCGAAGATCCGGTGCGCATGCTGCGCGTGGTGCGATTCGCCGCCAAGCTGGGCTTTTCAGTCGACCCGGCCACGCGCGCGCCGATCGCCGAGCTGTCGTCCCTGATCGACAACGTACCGGCCGCGCGTTTGTTCGACGAAGTGCTGAAGTTGATGATGTCCGGGCATTCGCTGGCGTGCCTGAAGCAACTGCGCACCGAAGGCTTGCATCACACCCTGTTGCCCACGCTCGACACCGTGCTGGAAACACCGCAAACCGAAAAATTCGTGGCACTCGCGCTGACCAGCACCGATCTGCGGATTCGCGCCGGCAAGCCGGTTTCACCCGGCTTCCTGTTCGCGGCGCTGCTGTGGCACGACGTGCATGCGCGCTGGCAGCGCTACCTCGGCGAAGACGCGCATGCCATTCCGGCACTGCATCAGGCGATGGACGAGGCGCTGTACGAGCAAACCCGCACACTGGCAATCCAGAAGCGCTACGCGGCCGATATGAAAGAGATCTGGGGCATGCAGCCGCGACTCGAGAAAGTACCGGGACGCGGCGCATTAAAGCTGCTGGAACACCAAAGATTCAGAGCGGCGTATGATTTCCTCCTATTGCGATGTGAGTCGGGTGAACTCGATGCGGCAATCGGCCAATGGTGGACGGATTTCATCGCGGCCGACGGCATGGATCGCGAATCACTGCTGTCGAAGGGCGGCCGCGAGCGCGCGGCGCCGCGGCGGCGACGCAAGCGCCCGGCCGCGGGCACCAGGCAGGCGGACGAGGCCAGCGGTTCCGGGGCCGACGTCGCGGCCGAAAATGCGCGCGACAACGCGTCCGACCATGCGGCGGACGTTGCGGGCACGGCGAATACGAGCGGCACGGCGGCCAAGGCCCGCGCACATGCGGCGGCCCCCAGCCGGCACGATGGCGATGAACCCGCTTAAGACGGGTGATCGGAGCGGGACAACTACGACGGCCGCGATGGCTCGCACGCATCATGCGGCGTGCGCGGGCTGACAGCAGGCTTCAGGAAACGCGTTATGACGGTAGCCTATCTCGGCCTGGGCGCAAATCTCGGAGACGCGCGCCAGACGCTGAAAGACGCCGTGGTCTGCCTGGCGCAACAGCCGGGTATCACGGTGCTCGCCAAGTCCAGTCTGTATCGGACCGAGCCGCTGAATGCGGGCGGCGACGATTACTACAACTGCGTAGTGGCACTCGGGACGCTCTTGCCGGCACACCGGCTGCTGCAGTTGTGTCTCGACCTGGAAGACCAATTCGGCCGTGAACGTCCTTACCCCAACGCCCCACGTACCCTCGATCTCGATATCCTGCTGTATGGCGATGAACGCATCGTCGACGAGGTGTTGGTGATCCCGCATCCGCGCATCACCACTCGCGCGTTCGTGCTGGTGCCGCTACTCGAACTCGACGCCGACGTGGTCATTCCCGGGCATGGGCCGGCGGCCGCCTTTGTGGCCGGTGTCAGCAGCCAGCGCATCGAACAAGTGGCTACCTGCCAATGCCCTACCCTGTTGCGACCTGTGCGCGGCCGTGGAGATGAAACCGCATGCCCTTGAGCTCACTGAGCCCGTTAAGCCCCTCTGGCGGCGCGTCGGTGGCGGCGCCGCTCACCGTGCAGCCGCCGACGGCTACGCCGCGCTTTCGGCATCTGGTGGTAGAAGGGCCCATCGGCGCCGGTAAAACGCAGCTGGCACAACGGCTGGCCGACCGCTGGTCGATGACCGCCGACCTTGAGCAACCCGGCGACAATCCTTTTCTCGAACGCTTTTATCGCGACGACGCGCGTTACGCGCTGCCGGTGCAACTGGATTTTCTGTTGCGCCGCGCAGCGCAGATGCAACGAATTCAACAGACACTGGCGCAGGGCACCGCCGTTGCCAGCGATTTCCTGCCGCAACGCAGTGAATTGTTCGCGCGGCTGACCTTGCCGCCGGACGAATTCGAGCTTTACCGCACGCTGGCCACACGCGTCGATACGCCGCCGGCCGCGCCGGATCTGGTGGTATTCCTGCAGGCCAGTGCCGAAACGCTGTTCGCGCGGATTCAGCGGCGCGCCATGGCGATCGAACTGCAAATCCCCGATGCTTACCTGCGCGCGCTGTCAGACGCTTATGATGCGTTCTTTTACCACTACGACGGCGCGCCGTTGCTGACGGTGAACACCGAGCATCTCGACCCGATCGAGCACGAGGCCGATTTCGCCTTGCTGGTCGAACGCATCGAGGGCATGCGCGGTCGCAAGGAATCCTTTGTCAAAGGCACGCAATAAGGCATTGCGCGGCAAGCCGAGCGCTTCGATGGACGCCCTTGCCGCAGCCTGCCTCAAGCGCCGCTATCTGGAACAATCATGAGCTATCTGCAGGAAAACACCCGCCGGGCCGTGACCGTGCCGCGTTTGCAGGAAATGCGCGCCGCCGGTGAAAAAATCGCCATGCTGACCTGTTACGACGCCAGCTTCGCCGGGCTCCTTGAGCGCGCCGGCGTCGATACGGTGCTGATCGGCGACTCGCTTGGCAACGTCGTGCAGGGGCATCGCACCACGCTGCCGGTTTCTATCGACGACATGGCCTATCACACGGCTTGCGTCGCCCGCGGCTGCACGCTGCCGCTGATCATCACCGATCTACCATTCGGCTCGGTCAGCACCGCCGAAGCGACCTACGCAGCGGCCGTGCAGTTGATGAAGGCTGGGGCACAGATGGTGAAGCTCGAAGGCGGCGAATGGCTGGCGCCGATCGTGAAATTTCTGATCGACCGGGCGATACCGGTGTGCGCGCATATCGGTCTCACGCCGCAGTCGGTGCATGCCTTCGGTGGCTTCAAAGTGCAGGGCCGCAGCGAACGGCAAGCGGAGCAACTGAAAGCGGACGCGCGTGCGTTGGCCGATGCAGGCGCGCAATTGCTGCTGATGGAAGCCGTACCCGCGGCGCTGGCCGCGGAGATTACGCGCGCCGCACCAGTACCGACCATTGGCATCGGCGCGGGCGTCGACTGTTCGGGCCAAGTGCTGGTGCTGCACGACATGCTAGGTATTTTTCCCGGCAAGCGGCCGCGCTTTGCGCGTAATTTTATGGACGGGCAACCGGACATCATTACCGCGGTGGGCGCATACGTGAAAGCCGTCAAAGACCTCAGCTTCCCGGACGCTACGCATACCTTTTAGCGCGCCGACCGCGCGGCCGATGCGCGCAATTGACCGCCCCGTGGCGTGGTTCAGACGAGCGCTAGCTGCGATCGGCCGCGCCCCGAGGCGTCGTTCAAGAGAGTGTTGGCTGCAGTCGGCCGCCATCCGAAGCGTCGTTCAAAAGAGCTTCGCCGGAAGCACCCCGCGCACCGCGTTCGAAACGGCGAGCGCCTGCGCATTGCGCAAGTCGCCTCGCGTCAGACGCCGTTCCTGCAGTTGGAAGTGCGGATCGTCGCACAGCACCGCGCGCATCACACCCGGCAACGCACCGTCGTCGAGCGGCGGCGTCCACCAGCGTCCATCGAGTTTCGCCAGCAGCGTGCTGCGTCCGCCTTCGGTCACGCGGCCCGCGCGATTCTCGAAGATCATATCGAAACCGCCCATCGCTTCGGCCGCACGCCATGCGCGATCGTACTCGTCTCGGCGCGTGGTTTTATAGCGCAGCAGGAAGTCTGCTGCGCGCGGCGCGAAGCCATGTTCGGCGGCGAACACGATGCCGACCGGTCCCGGGGGCAAAGGCGTGAGCGCCGCCTGCGTCAACTCGCAGTGGCCGTGCTTCGCCAACTGGACGCGCAGGCGCTGCGCGCCCGCTGGCATCGTCTGACAGGTGTCGGAAAGCCGACGACGCAACCATGACAGGCGTTGGTCGTCGAATTGGAAACCCAGCGCTTGAGCGGCTGACCGCAGGCGCGCCAGATGCCGATCCAGATGGCGCACGCCGGCGCGCGTCGCATACATCGTTTCGAACAGGCACAGACCCGGGTCGAGATCGGTAAGAAAGCGCGCCTTGAGCAGTGATTCCGCGTATTCATCGTCGGCAGTGCTATCCAGCACGATACCCGCGCCGACGCCCAGACGCGCGGGCCTTGCGCCATCGCTTTCGGGCGCGCCAAGGGTCAGCGTGCGAATCGCCACCGAAAAGCAGAAATCCGGGCAGGCGCCGGCGCCGGCGCCCAGGTTGCTGGCGTCCGGATGGGACGCCGCGGCTGGCGCCGCTCGCTCGGTAGGGCCGGCTGGATCGGCTGGATCGGCTGGATCGGCTGGATCGGCTGGATCGGCGGCCGCATCGAGCCAGCCGATGGCACCGGTGTAAAGCCCGCGTGACGTGCTCTCCAGCGTTTCAATCAAACGCATCGCACTGAGCTTCGGCGCACCGGTGATCGATCCGCAGGGAAACAGCGCGCGCAGCGTCGACGCAAGCGAGATGTTCGGTGGCAACTGCGCTGCCACGCTCGACGTCATTTGCCAGACCGTAGGCAACGCGCGCGTCTCGAAAAGGCGCGGCACCGAGACCGATCCGGGAATAGCAATCTTGCCCAGATCGTTGCGCAGCAGGTCGACGATCATCAGGTTTTCGGCACGATTCTTGGGATCTTGACTGAGGCGCACGCCAACGGCTGCATCGGCCTCCGCGCAGCGTTCGAGCTGTGGCGCCCGCGCTGCCGTGCCTTTCATCGGCTGCGCCGCGATGCGCCCGGCCCGGTGTTCGAGGAACAGTTCCGGCGAGCAGGACAAAACCCACTGCTCACCGTCCGCGATCAATGCACCGTAGCGCGCCGGCTGGCTTGCTCGCAAGCGCCGATAGAGCGAAACAGGAGAGCCGAACATCCGCGCGGCCAAGCGAAACGTGTAGTTAACTTGGTAGACATCGCCATCGCGCAAGGCCTGTTGAATGCGCGAGAACGCCGCGGCGAATTGCTCGCGCGAGACATCGGCCGACAGATGTGCAAGGCCCGCCGCAGCGGCAAGCAGCGACGGCGCCGCGGCGCCGTGCTCGTGCTCGTGCTCAAGCGCGACAAGCCTGGCATCGACCTCGGCGGCCGACAATCTTTCGAGCGAATAAAAAAGTAGAAAACGTAGTGTCGGTGACGCCCCGGCGTTGGCGTTGGCGTTGGCGTTGGCGTTGGCGTTGGCGTTGGCGTTGGCGTTGGCGTTGGCGTTGGCGTTGGCGTTGGCGTTGGCGTTGGCGTTGGCGTTGGCGTTGGCGTTC
>JBPBQZ010000090.1:0-51480 GCA_050955105.1 Janthinobacterium lividum
ACATAAAGATGCCCCCCACGCGCCCGAACCTCCTGCATATTCGACTTCAACTTCTCCAGCAGCGCATCATTCGGCGCCACCGTCACCACCGGCATTGACTCCGTCACCAACGCCAACGGCCCATGCTTCAACTCGCCGGCCGGATAAGCCTCCGCATGGATATAAGAAATCTCCTTCAGCTTCAACGCCCCTTCCAACGCAATCGGGTAATGCAGCCCACGCCCTAAAAACAGCGCGTTCTCCTTCAACGCAAACTGTTCCGCCCAGGCAATAATCTGCGGCTCCAACGCCAGCACCGCATTCAACGCCGCCGGCAAATGCCGCAGCTGCATCAGGTAAGCCGCCTCCGCCTCGCTGCTCACCTTGCCGCGCACCTTACCCAAGGTAATCGCCAACACAAACAACCCCGTCAACTGCGTCGTAAACGCCTTCGTCGACGCCACCCCAATCTCAGTCCCCGCGCGCGTCAGAAACAGCAACCGCGTCAACCGCGTCATCGCACTCGTCGCCACATTGCACACCGCCAAGGTATGCTCATGCCCCAACGACTGCGCATGCTTCAACGCCGCCAAGGTATCCGCCGTCTCCCCCGATTGCGAGATAACCACTACCAATGCGCGCGGATTCGGCACCGACTCGCGATAGCGATATTCGCTGGCAATCTCCACCTGCGTCGGCACACCGGCCAACGCTTCCAACCAATACTTCGCGCACAGCCCAGCGTAGTAACTGGTGCCGCACGCCAATATCAAAATACTGTCGATCTGCGAGAACACATGCGCGGCGTCGTCACCGAACACATCCGGCGTCAACGCATCGATCGCCGGAATCGTGTCGGCAATCGCACGTGGCTGTTCGAAGATTTCCTTCTGCATGAAGTGCCGGAACGGCCCCAGTTCCACCGCACCGCCATAAGCCGCCACATGCCGCACTTCCCGCTTAACGAACTCGCCGCTACGATCAGCCACACGCACGCCGTCCAGCCGCACGTCGACGATGTCGCCCTCTTCCAGAAAGATGAAGCGCTCAGTGCTGCCAGCCAAAGCCAATGCGTCCGATGCCAGGAAGTTCTCGCCATCCCCCAAACCCACCACCAGTGGCGAGCCAGCGCGCGCGCCGATCAACCGATGCGGTTCGTCGCGACACAGCACGGCAATCGCATACGCGCCACGCAGTTGCGACAGCGCATCGCGCACCGCTTCGAACAAATCGCCGCGATTCACGCTGTGCACCAGATGCGCGATTACCTCGGTATCAGTCTGCGTCTCGAAAACATAGCCCTGCGCGCGCAACCGCTCACGCACCGCTTCGTAGTTTTCAATAATACCGTTGTGCACAACACCGATGTTGTCGCGCGAGAAGATGGGGTGTGCGTTGTTGGTAACGGGCGCGCCGTGCGTAGCCCAGCGGGTGTGGGCGATGCCGGTCACCGCATCGAATCGCCCCCCACTGACTTGCTCATCGAGATCCGCAACGCGCGCAACGCTGCGTGCCCGGCGCAACTCGCCGTCGATGATGCCTGCGACGCCGCAGGAGTCGTAGCCGCGGTATTCAAGCCGCCGCAAACCTTCTACCAGTACCGGAACGATATTGCGTTGCGCGACTGCGCCGACGATGCCACACATGATGAAATCCTTTTTTAGTCAGGCCGTCTGCCGTCTGCCGCAATCTTGCCCGTCAAACTTTCTTCTTCACCGGCCGGATGTATCCGTGCCGCGCTTCTTGCGTTTTGCCATTCAGCGCGAGGGTGCCGGCCGGCACGTCTTTCCAGATGGTGGTGCCAGCGGCTACGGTAGCGCCCGCCCCCACGCGTACCGGCGCAACGAGCTGCGTATCGGAACCGATGAAAGCGCCTGTCTCGATAACGGTACGGTGCTTGTTGGCACCATCGTAATTGCAGGTGATGACGCCGGCACCGATGTTGACGCCGCCGCCGATGGTGGCGTCGCCGATGTAGGCCAGATGGTTGGCCTTGCTCTGCGGACCTATCTCGGAATTCTTGACTTCGACGAAGTTGCCGATGTGTACGCCGTCGGCCAGTACCGCACCGGGCCGCAGCCGCGCGTAAGGGCCGATCACCGAGCGCGATCCGACTTCCGCCGCATCGAGATGCGAGAACGCTTCGATGCGAGCGTCGTCGCCCACGGTGACGTTACGTAGCACGCAGTTGGGCCCCACGCTCACGCCGTGGCCAAGCGTCACCGTGCCTTCGAATACGCAGTTGACGTCGATCGAGACATCGCGACCGGTAGTCAATGTCCCGCGCACGTCGATGCGCGCCGGGTCCGCCAGTGACACGCCAGCTTCGAGCAAAGCGTCGGCAGTCAACCGCTGATGCACCCGCTCAAGCGCAGCCAGTTGCGCCTTGCTGTTCACCCCCAGCACTTCCCATTCGGCATCCGGCGCGGCGGTAACGATCTCCACGCCATCTCGCAACGCCATTTCCACGACGTCGGTCAAATAGTATTCGCCCTGCACGTTCTCGGCCTTCAGCGCTGCCAGCCAATCGGCAAGCGGTCGCGTCGGCGCAATCACGATGCCGGTGTTCACTTCGCGAATTTCACGCTCGGCGGCGCTGGCGTCTTTCTCTTCGACGATGCGAGTGACGTGGCCGATGTAGCCGCCGTCCGCGCTGACGTCGCCGGTGCGCACGATGCGCCCATAGCCGAAGGGCTCGGCCAGCTCGACCGTCAAGATGCCATAGTGCTGGTCGCCGGCCGCCTCGCACAAACGCCGCAGGGTTTCACCACGGGTCAGCGGCACGTCGCCGTAAAGCACGAGCGTGGGCACATTGGAATCGAGCGCGCCAATGGCTTGGCGCACCGCATGCCCGGTGCCCAGGCGTTCGGTCTGTTCGACGAAGACGATATCCGGCGCGGCAACGGCTGCGCGTACGGCGTCGCCGCCATGGCCGACGACGACGACCAAGCGGCTGGGCGACAGCGAGCGCGCGGTGTCGATGACGTGCGCGAGCAGCGGTTTGCCGGCTAGCGGATGCAATACTTTGGGGAGGTCGGAGCGCATGCGTTTGCCCGACCCGGCCGCAAGAATGACGATATTCACGGTGCCTGACAACACATAGGGAGAAGCGGGCGATTCTAGCATGCAGCCCCGCGCCGAAAACAAGCGGCTTCGGACTACAATTCCGCTCTGGCGTCGTGATTACGCCGTCTTTATGCCGCCTTCCGCGGCCCTTTTCGCATCTCCGCGCCGCAATTTTTTGCAGATCACCATGAAACTCTCGAATACCGCCGCCCGCAATGAAACTCGCCTGCAATCGTTGACCGGCAAGGCCATCGGCGACTTCAATATGATTGAGGATGGCGACAAGATTCTTGTCTGCATGAGCGGCGGCAAGGATTCATACACGATGCTGTCGGTGCTGATGGCGCTGCAACGGCGCGCGCCGGCGAAGTTCGAGCTGATCGCGATGAATCTGGATCAGAAGCACCCGGGCTTCCCCGCCCACGTGCTGCCCGACTATTTTGAGACGCTGGGTGTCGACTACCGCATCGTCGAAGCGGATACGCATTCGATCGTCAAAGAGAAGGTGCCGGAAGGCAAGACCACTTGTTCGCTGTGCTCGCGGCTGCGACGCGGCGTGATCTATCGCACGGCGAAGGAACTGGGCTGCAACAAGATCGCGCTGGGCCACCATCGCGACGATATCGTCGAGACCTTCTTTCTCAATATGTTCTTCGGCGGTAAGATGAAGGCGATGCCGCCGAAGCTGGCGACGGATGACGGCCAGCATGTGGTGATTCGTCCGCTGGCCTATTGCCGTGAGAGCGACATCGCTTCTTACGCGCGGGCGATGGAATATCCCATTATTCCGTGCGACCTGTGCGGCTCGCAGGAGAATCTGCAGCGCAAGAAGATTAAAGAGATGCTGGCGCAGTGGGAGCGTGACACGCCGGGCCGCGTCGACAATGTGTTCCGCGCGCTGGCCGACGTGGTGCCGTCGCATCTGGCGGATACGCAGTTGTTCGATTTCAAGGGATTGGCGACCGGGCTGGCCACCGTGAGCGAAGAGGCGCTATTCGGCGATGCCTCGCATACGCAAGGGGCGCTGGTGTTTTCGCATGCCAGCGATACGCGCATTGAGTTCATCCGCAACGTGAACCTGCAACCTGCGTCTAGCTCTCGCTTATCTTGAAAACCTCGACGCCGACGGAATGGCAGTCGTCGTAGGCGTCGGGCTTTTCCGCGGACACGCGCACGGCGCGCACTTTGGGATGCGCGAGCAGCATTTGCGCGATGTCGTCGCAGAGGGTTTCCTGCAGGTGGATGTGGCCTTGCACGACGCGCGCGGCGATGGTGTCGCGCATGAAGTCGTAGTCGAGCACTTCGCGCAGGGAATCGGCACGTGGCGTCGATTCGGCCAGCGGCACGAATAGGTCGACGTTGATCAGCACGCGCTGCGGGCCGCGCTTTTCGGTCTCGAAAACACCGATCTTGATCATGACTTCGTAGTCGCGCAGGAACAGCCGGCGACAGTCGAGCAAGCGGGGATGCAACAGCGCGCTGATCATACTTCCTTCCTAATAGGCCGCGACGGAACGCCAGGCGGACAGCGGCGGAGCACCGCGGCCACAGGCGCCGCGCTCATTTACAATGCCCGGCATGCAAGCCGACCGCCAGAAACCCGCTAGTCTACCCGCTCCTGACGCCACCTCTCTCGCGCGTTCCCAAGCGCTCGTCGCGCAGATTCGCGCGGCGCTGCAGGCGGCCGGCGGCTGGCTGCCGTTTTCTCGCTATATGGAGATGGCGCTGTACACGCCGCAACTCGGCTATTACGGCGGCGATAACGCCAAATTTGGTCGCAGTCCGGCGGATGGCAGCGATTTCATTACTGCGCCGGAACTCACGCCTTTGTTCGGCCGCGCGCTGGCGCAGCCGGTGGCCGAAGCGCTGGCTTTGTCGGGTACGCGGCAGATTATCGAATTTGGCGCCGGCACCGGGCGGCTGGCCGCGCAGTTGCTGAATGCTTTTGCTGCGATGGACGACGGCGATGCGATGCCGTCGCGGTACGCGATTGTCGAGTTGTCGGGGGAATTGCGGCAGCGGCAGCGGGCGACACTGGAGCGGCTTTGTCCAGGTCACGTGGACCGCGTCGCATGGCTGGATCGGCTGCCGGACAGCTTCGAAGGCGTGGTGTTGGGCAACGAAGTGCTGGACGCGATGCCTGTGCGTCTGCATCGGCTGCACGATGGAAAATGGTATGAACGTGGCGTGGCGTTGAACGCGGACGACGACTTCGATTGGGCCGACCGCCCCGCCGCCCCGCCTGCGGAGGCGACTGCTACGGCGGCGCTGCGGGAGATGTTTGACGAGCTCGTCGCTGAAGGCGCCGCCACGGTCACCGCGGCCGACGACGAAGCCGGTGCTTCCGGTGCTTCCGGTGCTTCCGGTGCTTCCGGTGCGGTCGGTGCGGCCGGTGCCTCTAGTGCCACAGACTACCTCCTCGAATCCCACGAAGCGGCCGAAGGCTTCATCACCACCGTCTGTAACATGCTCACCAAAGGCGCGGTCTTCATGACCGACTACGGTTTCCCGCGACGCGAGTATTACCACCCGCAGCGCGGCGCCGGCACACTGATGTGCCACTTCCGCCACCGCGCCCACGGCGACCCCTTTGTGTACCCAGGCCTGCAAGACATCACCGCTCACGTCGATTTCTCCGGCGTGGCCGACGCTGCCGAAGCAGCCGGCGCGCGCCTGCTCGGCTACACCTCGCAAGCGCGCTTCCTGATCAATGCCGGACTAATCGACGCCTTGTCACAGGCCGACCCGCAAGACGCAGCCCATTACCTGCCGGCAGCAAACGCCGTGCAAAAATTGGTATCGGAGGCGGAGATGGGCGAACTGTTCAAGGTCATCGCCTTCGCGCGCGGCTTCGATGCGCCGCTGTCGGCATTCGCCAGCGGCGACCGCTCGGCGGCGCTGTAATCGGATCAGGACCTCGCCAACCATGCTTCGCTGGCTCTTCACCACCTTCATCGCGGTCACGGTCCTGTCGGCCTGCTGGCCCTGGTTGAACCGCTTCGGCGTGGGACGTTTGCCCGGCGACATCCGCCTGCGCCTGTTCGGCCGCGAATATCTGTTCCCGTTTGCAACCAGCGTGATCGCGTCGCTGCTAGTGATGTTGCTCGTGCGGCTTCTTTAGTCTCACTCCGCCGAAGCACCCGCCGTTCGCCGCGCACGCTGATCGTCGACCTCACTCCTCAGCGCCGCCCCCATCAATCCCCAACGCCTTCCCCACCGCCGCCACCCGAGCCGCGTGCACCGCATCCTTGATCCGCGCCGGATCCTTCGCATAAGCCGACGCCACTTCCGCGGCATCCACCTCACGCGCCGCAATCAACGCGACCCGCAGCCGATCCACTTGCGGGTACTCCACCTGCTCGAACCCCAGCCGCCCCCGCGCATCCGCCTCACACGCCTGTAAAGCCTCAGCGAATCGCGCCGGCTTACGCAGCGCATCGCAGCGTTCCAGCAGTCGCGTCAAAGCCGCCGCGCCAAACTCCCGCACACGGTGAATATTGCCGTGCTCGCGCGCCACCAGCACCGCCAGATCGCGACTGTCATTCGGCACCCGCAAACGCGCGCACAAAGCACGCACCAACTCGACGCTGCGCCCCTCATGACCAATATGCCGCGGCAAGATCTCAGCCGGCGTAGTCGCCTTCCCCAAGTCGTGCATCAACGCCGCAAAGCGCACCGGCAATGCATAGCCGCGCGCCGCCGCGTGATCGACCACCATCATCACGTGCACACCGGTATCTATTTCGGGATGGTATTCAGCACGCTGCGGCACGCCCCACAGCGCGTCGACTTCCGGCAGCACACGCGCCAACGCCCCGCACGCCCGCAGCATTTCGAACATCCGCGACGGCCGTTGTTCCATCAAGCCCTTGGACAGCTCCTGCCAGACACGCTCTGCCACCAACGCATCGACCTCACCCGCCGCCACCATGGTCCGCATCAGCGTCAGTGTTTCATCCGCCAATTCGAAATCCACAAACCGCGCAGCAAACCGCGCGGCCCGCAGAATCCGCACCGGATCTTCAGCAAACGCTGGCCCGATATGCCGAAACACCCGTGCTGCCAGATCCGCCTGCCCATCGAACGGATCGATGATCGGTCCACGCTCGACACCGTCCGGATCCAGCACACGCGCCATCGCATTGATGCGCAGATCACGCCGTGCCAGATCCTCTTCCAAGGTCACGTCAGGCGCGTAGTGAAACGCGAAGCCGTGATAACCGGCTGCCGTTTTGCGCTCGGTGCGCGCCAACGCGTATTCCTCTTGCGTCTGCGGATGCAGAAACACCGGGAAGTCACGCCCCACCGGCCGATAGCCGGCAGCACTCATCTGCTCGGGCGTGGCGCCCACCACCACATAGTCGCGGTCTTTCACCGGCAGCCCGAGCAGCTCGTCGCGAATCGCGCCGCCGACCACGTAGATTTTCATGGATACAGTTCGAAGCGGGGAATCACTTCGGTCTCTTCGACGGCCTCGGCTATCCACTGTTTGACCGACGCCAGATCGTTGATGCGCGTGGCGTAAGCGGCGGCCGGTGCCGAGAGTTCGACGTGATAGATGTTGAAGCGCATCACCACCGGCACGAACATCGCATCGGCAATGCCGAATTCGCCGAACAGGAAGGGCCCGTCGTAGCGCGCCGCGCAGTCGGTCCAGATTTCGTCGATGCGGGCGATGTCGGCGAACACTTCGGGTGTGCGTCCGCGGCCGGCCAGCGAGGCGCGCAGATTCATCGACATGTTGTTGCGCAGCGCACCGAAGCCTGCATGCATCTCAGCGGCAATGCTGCGGGCGTGCGCGCGCTGCGTCGGGTCGGATGGCCACATCTGGTGCTGCGGGAAACGCTCAGCGAGCGTTTCGCAGATGGCCAGCGAATCCCAGATCGACCAGCCATTCTCTTCGTCGATCAGGCACGGCAGTTTGCCCGATGGGGATTGCGCGCGAATCTGCTGCGCGGAGGCTTCTTCGTAAAGCGGAATGCGTATTTCGCGAAACGGAATCTCGAAATGTTTCAGCAAGATCCAGGGCCGCATCGACCACGACGAGTAATTCTTGTTGCCTATCACGAGTTTCATCGCGTTTTTCCTTATGGCGCAACGATACCCAGCCGCGCCTTCAACGATTGCGGCCGGCCCTCGAACAGCGCCGCGTAGTACACGGTGTTTGACAACACGTTCTTCACATAATCGCGCGTTTCAGAAAAGGGGATGGTCTCGGCGAAAATCGCACCCTCCACCGGCTGCGAGAACGCCGCCCGCCATTGCGTCGGCCGCCCCGGCCCGGCGTTGTAGCCGGCCGACGCCAGCACGGCGGAACCGTCGAATTGATCGTAGATCATCGACAGATAGGCGGTGCCGAGCTGGATATTGGTATCGATATCGTTGGCCTGCGACGCCGACAGCGGCCCCAGCCCGATCTTGCGCGCCACCAGCTTGGCGGTGCCGGGCATCAATTGCATCAGCCCCGACGCGCCCACGCCCGAGCGCGCATTGATGATGAAGCGCGACTCTTGCCGGATCAGCCCGTAGGCCCATTCGACGTCGAGCCCGGTGCTTTTCGCATATCGCTCGACGATGGAGCGAAACGGCGTGACAAAGCGCAGCGAGAAGTCGTGCTCGGTGCGCGTGCGGTCGGCGGTGTTGACGGTGCGGTCGTACAAGGGAATGGTTTGCGCATAGGCGGCGACGGCCAGCAATTGCCGGTCGGTCATGCCGCGCAACACCCAGTTCCATTCTCGATTGCCTTCCAGCCGCAGGTTCAACGCATAAAAACGCTGCGCCAACATGAAATTCGGCACATGTCGCATCGCGTCGATTTCTTCCGGCGACACCACAGTGCGCGGCGGCAACACGATGAGGCTGCCCAGTTCTTCTGTAGCCAGTTGCCCATAGAAATCGAAGTTGCCGGAAATCTGCGCGAACTCCTGCGCGGCGGCGGCGCCGTTGCCGGTGGCTTTCAGCGCGCGAGCGTGCCAGTAGACCCAGGCCGGTTGTTGCGCCAGCAGCGGCGGCATCGATTCGACCGCCCAGCGCACCATCGGCCAGTCCTGCACCCCCAGCGCCGCGCGGACTCGCCATTCGTAAGCACTGTTCGACAGAGGCGCGCCAGTCGAAAGCCGATACCAATCGACCGCTTCGGCCTGCCGCTTCAGCGCCGCGCGATAAGCGATTTCGCCCCAGCCAATGCCGCGCTCCAGCGGCGTGAAGCCGGGCGCCGCGCTGGAAAACAGTGCCGCCGCGCCGGCCGGATCGTTGGCGGCGGCGCGGATGATCGCCAGCAGCGCCAACTGATGCGACACCGGATCGGGCGGAATGCCTCGTACCAGCAACAGCGCCGGCGCATTGGCGGCCTGATCGAAGCGCGAGTCGTCAGGGCGGCCCGAGCCGAGCGCATCGGCCAGGCGCTTGGCGAGCGCTACATAGTTGTTCTCATAGGCCAATCGCAGCTGAAACCAGACGTCGTCGCTGCTGAACTGGTTGTTCGCGGCCAGCGCGGAAACCAGGTCCACGCAAGCGTCACCATAGTTCTTCGGCTCGACCAGCAGCGCGCGCGCCGCGTCGGCGACCGGCTGGCCGCCGGCCGCACGCGCTTCGAGCGCATAGCATTTGACTTGGGTGTCGTCGTCCAGCGCGAAACGCGGATATTCGACGTTGAAGGTGCGCCAGTCATGACGCGCGCCCAGCACCAGCAGATAGTCGTTGCGCAGCCGGTCGGCAATCGCGCTGCCGTCATAGCGTATGAGGAAGGCGCGGATCAGCTCGTCGGGGGCATCGATGCGTGCGTGGCCCTGGGTATCGAACATCTGCGGCTTGATGCTGTAGTACTCGACATAGCCGGGTGCTGGATAGTCAGGGATGCGCGCCGCCAATGCTGCGGCCAGGGCGGGGTTGTTGGCGCGGGACGCTTCGCGCAAAGCAATGAAGGTTTGATCGTCGGCGGACGGTATCAGCATCGACTGCGAGACCGACTGCGCCTTGGCTGGACCGGCGGTGCCGCAGGCGGCCAGGCCGGCGGCGCAAACGACTGCAAGCGTCGCGAAGGCGGCGCGATATACTCGGGCAAAACCTGAATGCATGGTGGCGTGGGAACCGGAAAACCTAGGGCAAGAAGGCGCGGACTCAAACGCCCGGAGCAAAAAATATATGGCGAGAAGCATAGCACGCACCGAAACGGCGCTGCCTCCCTCTTTTGGTTCGAAAGCCGCGCTGCGCGCGGTGCTCCTCGCCCGGCGCCAACGCTATGTGGACAGTGATTGCGGTGCCGCCGACGCCGTTGCAACAGTCGGCGCGCACCAAACGCTGGCGCAGCGCATCGAATCAGAAATTACCGCGACTCGCACCCACAGCCTCGGCTTCTACTGGCCATTGCCCGGCGAATTCGACGCGCGTGCGCTGGTCGGCGACTGGCTGCGTGACGCCACGCATTGCGCAGCATTGCCGGTCGTGACCGACCCTGCCGGCCCGCTGGCCTTTCACCGCTGGACGCCGACCGCGGCGATGCGCGCCGGCCGCTACGGTATTGCCGTGCCCGCGCAAGCAATCGACCTCACGCCCGCCGTGTTGCTGATACCCTGCGTGGGCTTCGACGCCGCGCGCTACCGGCTGGGCTATGGCGGCGGCTTCTACGATCGCACACTGGCCGCGCTGCGGCCCCGCCCCTTTACCATCGGCATTGCCTATGAATGTCTACGCATCGAGTCGCTGCCCCGCGAGCCGCACGACTTGCCCCTCGACGTCATCCTCACTGAGTCTGCTCGCTATGCCTGACGGTCCGGGAAAAAATGAATCTGCCTAAGTTTTGCATGTTGGGTGAAGCCGCTGTCGTACTCGAATGCCCGCCGCCCGCGCGGCTTGCCGTGCAGACCCGCATCTGGTCGGTGGCACGCGCGGCCAAGCGCTGGCCGCACGTGACCGAAGTGGTGCCGGGCATGAATAACCTCACCGTACTGTTCGATCCGATCGCCACCACCGGCGACGCCATCGCTGAACGTCTGGCCAGCGCGTGGCAGTCCGACGCAACGCTCGATCCGTCGTCCGCCGCGGGCGCCACCGCGCGCACCAAAGCCAGCGCCCGGCCGCGCGCCGCCAGCCGCGGGGCTGCCAGTCAAGCAGACGCGGAAGCTCCAGCCCAGGCAGGCTTTGGCGTCGAAGCTGTCCGTGGCCCGCTGAACGGCGGTCGCAGCGTCGAAATCGAAGTGGTGTATGGCGGCGCTGCCGGCCCAGACCTCGAAGCGGTCGCGCGTGGGGCGCAACTCAGTCCGGAGGAGGTTATCCAGCGCCACACGGCCGCCGAATACCTCGTGTTCTTCGTCGGCTTCCTGCCGGGCTTCGCTTACCTGGGCGGTCTGGACTCGCGCCTCGCCACCGCCCGCCGCGACACGCCCCGCCTGCAGGTGCCGGCCGGCTCGGTCGGTATCGGCGGCACGCAAACCGGCATCTATCCGCAGGCATCGCCCGGCGGCTGGCACTTGATCGGCCGCACCGCGCGCACGTTATTCGACCCGACCGCCAAGACCCCCGCACTGCTCGCGCCCGGCGACCGGGTGCGACTCGTTGCGGTGAGCGGCTCATGATCGAAATTCTCAAAGCAGGCGCCTTGGCCACGGTGCAAGACCTGGGACGGCGCGGTCATCGTCATCTGGGCGTCGTGCTTGGTGGCGCCACCGACCCCTTGTCTTTCGCGGTCGGCAACCGCCTGGTCGGCAATGCGGTGGATGCGGCCGGCATCGAATTCACATTCGGCCGCGCCACCCTGCGCTTCGATAGCCCTGGCTGGATCGCGCTGACCGGCGCCGAATGCTCGGCCACCCTCGACGGTGAATTGGTGCCGACCTGGTGGCGCACCGCCGTGGCAGCGGGCCAGACGCTGCAACTGGACGGCCCGCGCGAAGGCATACGCACTTACCTGACGGTGTCCGGCGGCATCGACGTGCCAATCGTGCTGGGCTCGCGCTCGACCGATATCGGCGCCGGCTTCGGCGGCTTCGAAGGCCGCGCGCTGCGGGCCGGCGACAAGCTGTCGGTGCTTACCGATGCATCGGATCTGCGCGATGCGCCGCGCCGCATCGGCATCCAGTCGCCGCTGTGGTCGCGGCTGGCCAGCGAAGTGACGCGGCAAGCGGAGCGCGATGAGAATGCCGCGGTGGCAGTGGGCGGCGCGGGTGCACAGCACCCGAACGACGCACCAGCGTCACCTTATCGCGCTGACGATCGCACGCTTTCCGTGCGCGTGATGCGCGGCCCCGACTATGCCGATTTCTCGCCCGCGACCAAGCAGAGCTTCTGGGGCAGCGGCTGGACCATCACGCCGGACAGCAATCGCATGGGCTACCGTCTCGACGGCACGCGCCTTGCCTGCGACAAAGGCGGCGAGCGCCTGTCGCACGCGGTGCTGCCGGGTACGGTCCAGGTACCGCCGGACGGACAGCCGATCTTGTTGATGTGCGACGCACAGACCACCGGCGGCTATCCGCGCATCGGCGCGGTGATCGGCGCCGACCTGTGGCGCGTGGCGCAGGCCGCCCCCGGCACACGACTGCGCTTCGTCGAATGCTCGGTTGCCGAAGCAATCAGCGCGCTCGAAGAAATTCGCCAATATTTTCGGCATATATCCTTGGCGTTGAATGCACCGGAAGCGCATCGGTCGATACACGACAAATAGGCGGCCCTGAGCACCGGGCCGCAGCGGAGGACGTAAGCGATGCAAGTCGATCTGAACGCCGATGTCGGCGAAGGCTATACGACCGATGCGGCGCTGATCGGTCTGGTGAGCTCGGCGAACATCGCCTGCGGCTGGCATGCTGGCGGGCCGATGGCAATGCGCGACTGCGTCGGCCACGCGGTGCGCCACGGCGCGGCCATCGGCGCACATCCCAGCTTCTACGACCGCGAGAACTTTGGCCGCTCGCGCATGGACGTGGCGCCCGACGAAGTCTATGCCGACATGCTGTATCAGATCGGCGCGCTCGCCGCCGTCGCGCATGTGCAAGGCGGTCGCATCTCGCATGTGAAACCGCACGGCGCCTTGTACAACCAGGCCGCGGTAGACGACGCCCTGGCCGAAGCCATCGCCAGCGCCATCCGCGACGTCGACGCGGGCATCCTGCTATATGGGCTGGCCGGCAGCCGGATGATCGAGATCGCGCAGCGCCAGGGGCTGCAGACCATCGAAGAAGTGTTCGCCGACCGCGGCTATCGTGCCGACGGCTCGCTGGTACCGCGCCAGCAGCCAGGCGCGATGATCGACGACGAAGAGGCAATGCTGGACCGCACGCTGACGATGATTCGCGATGGCCGCGTGCGCGCGATCGATGGCGCCTGGGTGCCGATTCAGGCGCAGACCATCTGCCTGCATGGCGATGGCGAGCACGCAGTGCCGTTCGCACAGCGCCTGCGTGCCGCGATCGAAGCGGAAGGCATTGTCATTCAGCCGCCGACGCCGCAGATCGACGCCAGCCACCCCTAGCCTCCGCCTGCTACGCGAAAGTCCTGGCCACGATGCGGCCGACACCCGCAATCGTCTCTTCGGCATACGCGGCATGCGGATCCGCCTGCGTCAGATAGACCGTAACCACGATCGGCTGATTGGTCGGCGTGTAGAGCAGACCGACATCATTCGCGGTGCCGTAGTCGCCCGACCCGGTTTTGTCCGCCACCCGCCAGCCCGCCGGCAGGCCGCCGCGCAAGCGCTTGGCGCCCGTCGTATTGCCCAGCAGCCAGGTCTTGAACTGTTCGCGACTAGCGGGCGCCAGCGCATCGCCCAGCAGCAGCCGCTGCAGATTGGCCGCCATCGCCGCCGGGGTGGTGGTGTCGCGCGGATCGCCGGGCAACGCCTGGTTGAGCACGGTCTCACGACGATCGAGGCGGCTGACCGGGTCGCCGATCGCACGCGCATAGGCCGTCACCTCCGGCGGCCCACCCAACAATTGCAGCAGCATATTGGCCGCGGTGTTGTCGCTGTATTGCAGCGCCGCCGCGCACAATGCGGCGACGGTCATGCCGTCTCTGACGTGATGTTGGGAGATCGGCGAGCCGGCAACGAGGTCTCTCTTCGTATAGCGAATGCGTTGCTCGAGCAAGCCGGGCACTTTTTCGGAGCGCCTCAGCACCGCGCCGACGGCCAGGATCTTGAAAGTGCTGCACATCGGAAAGCGCTCGTTCGCGCGATAGTCGATACGCGCGTTGTACTGCGCATCGACAATGCTCACGCCCAGCCGGCTACCCGGCGTGGCGCGCTCGAGCGCGGCGATATCTTGCAGTGCCTGCGTGACGGCGCGGCCCAACGGTGAACTGGCAAGCGCCGCCGCGTTTGCCGGCGACGCGGCATGCGTCGATGCGCTCGACGCAGGGGACGAGCGCGACCAGGCGGTGCATGCACCGAGCAAAGGCGCTGCAAGACCTGCCACGAGCAAGGTACGGCGGCTGAGGGAATCGACCATGGAGCCCTTCCTGATAAGCGGAAGACCGATTATAGGCAACGTGATCGAGAGCCACCATGCATCGACACTCAAGCATCGAAATCAATTTCGTCCGCCCGATGGCAGGCCACTTGGCGGCCATCGATCTCCCGCAGCAACGGCACTTCCTGTCGGCAACGTTCCGTCACATAAGGGCAGCGCGGATGAAACGCGCAACCGCCCGGCACGCGCATCGGCGACGGCTGTTCGGCCTCGGTCACCACGCGCACCGGCAGCGCTCGTGCGGCGCGGCCCAGCACCGGTGTCGATGCCATCAATGCACGGGTATACGGATGCCGCGGCCGCGCAAACAATTGTGAAGTCGGACCGATTTCGACGGCGCTGCCGAGATACATCACCATCACCTCGTGCGCCAGATGTTCGACCACCGACAGATTGTGCGAGATGAACACATAGCTGGTGTCGAAGCGTTGCTGCAGATCGAGAAACAGATTGAGAATCTGCGCCTGGATCGACACGTCGAGCGCCGACACCGGCTCGTCGGCCACCACGATTGCGGGCTCGCTCATCATCGCGCGGGCGATGGCGATGCGCTGCCGTTGGCCCCCGGAAAACATATGTGGATAACGCGCCGCGTGGTCAGCACGCAGCCCCACCATGTCCAACGCCGCGGCCACGCGCTCGGCTCGCGAAGCTCGTGACAATTCGGTGTTGATGCGCAGCGGCTCGTCCAGCGCCTGCGATACGGTCTTGCGCGGGTTCAGCGAGGCGAACGGATTCTGGAACACCATCTGCACGCGCCGCCGCAGCGCGGCCGATTCGGCACGCGCGCCGAATAGCCCCGTCTTGAGGCCTGCCGGACCCAGCCACGGACCGACATCCCGGCCCTCCACATAAAGACGCCCACTACTCGGCGTCTCGATCATCGCCAGTTGCCGCGCCAAGGTCGACTTGCCGCAACCTGATTCACCGACGATTGCCAGCGTACGAGCCCGCGGCAACGAGAACGACACACCACGCAGCGCATGCACGCGCACGGCCATGCCTCCGGGTGCCGCGTAGTCTTTGGTCAGCGCCTCGGCGAGCATGACCGGCGATGCGTCGTTCATGCGTCCTCCGTCGGGCGGACCCCATTCAACGGCTTAATACACCGCGCGCGATCGAATTGCCCCACCACCGGCGCCAACGGCGGCCGTCCCGCATCGCACGCCGCCACCCTATAGTCGCAACGCGGCGCAAACAGACAACCGCTCGGCCGATCGAACGGCCCTGGCACCATGCCCGGCAACGCCTTCAAACGCATGCTGCCCGGCCTGTCCCATCCATCCGCCCCGTCCAGCCCATCCGCCTGCACAGAACTGGCCAACTCACCCCGCCCAGCCGCGCCACGCGTCCCCGCCACCGGAATCGCCGCCAGCAGCGCCGCCGTGTACGGATGATGCGGCGCCTCGAAAATATCCGGCACGCGGTTCTCTTCAACCACCTCGCCGGCATACATCACCGCCACGCGGTCCGCCGCCTCCGACACCACCGCCAGATCATGCGAAATCAGCACCAGGGCCATGCCTTCGCTACGCTGCAGTCCACGCAGCAGCGCCATGATCTGCGCCTGCGTCGTCACGTCGAGCGCCGTGGTCGGCTCATCCGCAATCAACAGGCGCGGACGACAAGCGATGGCCATCGCAATCATCACCCGCTGATTCATACCGCCCGACAACTGGTGCGGATAAGCGCGCAGCCGGCGTGCCGCATCGGGAATCTCCACCTGCTCCAGCAGTTCGAGCGTGCGCTGCGCGAGCGCCTTGCCTGATAGCCCGAGATGTTTGCGCAGCACCTCACCAATCTGATAGCCGATGGTAAAACTCGGATCGAGGCTGGCCTGCGCATCCTGAAAGATCATCGCAATGTCTTTGCCGACCACCCGACGCCGCTCACGCGCGCTCATCGCCAGCAGCTCGTGTCCGGCAAAGCTGACCGTGTCAGCGCGCACCTTGCCAGGCGCATCCACCAGCCCCATCAGCGCCAGCATGCTCACGCTCTTGCCCGAGCCCGACTCGCCGACGATGCCCACCACTTCGCCGGGCGCCACGCTCAAATCGAAACGTTCAACCGCCCACGCGCCATCGAAGGCCACGCTCAAATTGCGTACGGTGAGCAAGGGGTCGCTCATGAGCCGCCTCGCTTCAGGCGCGGGTCCAAAGCGTCGCGCAAGCCGTCGCCAAACAGATTGATCGACAGCACGCTCAGCAGAATCGCCAAGCCGGGCCACGTCACGATCCACCAGGCGCTTTCGATATAGTCTCGCGCCGATGCCAGCATCGCGCCCCATTCAGCCAGCGGCGGCTGCACGCCCAGCCCGAGAAAGCCGAGCGCGGCGGCATCGAGAATCGCGGTGGAGAAACCCAGCGTGGCCTGCACGATCAACGGCGCCGCGCAGTTCGGCAATACGGCGGAAAACATCAACCGCAGCGTGCCCGCGCCGGCGAGTCGCGACGCGGTCACATATTCCTTGCTCAATTCACCCTGCGCCGATGCGCGCACCAGTCGCACATAACCCGGCAAGGCAACGATCGAGACCGCCATGATGGTATTCGTCAGACCCGGCCCGAGCACCGCGACGATCGCCACCGCCAGCAGCAGCGACGGCAATGCCAACAGCACATCCATCAAGCGCATGATCGGCGCTTCCAGCCAGCGCGGGAAAAACGCCGCGAACAGACCCAGCACGATGCCCGGCAGCAAGGCCGCCACCACCGACGTGGCACCGATCGTCACGCTCAGCCGCGCGCCGTATATAAGCCGTGACAACATATCGCGTCCGGCTTCGTCGGTGCCGAGCACGAAACGCCACGAGCCGCCATGCAGCCAGGCCGGCGGCACGGCCACCGCATCGCGATATTGGTGGATCGGGCTGTACGGCGCGATCAATGGCGCCGCGAGCGCTAGAAGCAGCAGCACAAGCAGCAACAGGCACGCCACCACCGCGCCGCGATGCCGGGCGAAGTCACGCCAGAAACGCCGTGCGCCAGACGTCTGCCCGGCCGGCGGCAGCGGCACATTGAAGGTTTGGTCGGACGCGTCGAGTGGCGTCATGAAGCCCGCCGGATGCGCGGATTGAGCACGCCGTAAAGCACGTCGACCGCCAGGTTGACAACAATGACCAGCAACGCGATCAGCAGGATGCCACCCTGCACCACCGGATAATCGCGCCGCGCGATGGCGTCGATCAGCCACTTGCCAATACCCGGCCACGAGAACAAGGTTTCGGTCAGCACCGCGCCGGCCAGCAGCGTGCCGACCTGTAAGCCGATTACCGTAACCACCGGAATCAGCGCATTGCGCAAGGCATGCACGACCACGATGCGGAACGGCGACAGGCCCTTCGCCCGCAGCGTGCGGATATAGTCTTCACGCAACACTTCCAGCATCGACGAGCGCGTCATCCGCGCAATCACCGCCAAGGGAATCGTGCCGAGCACGATGGCTGGCAACACCAGGTGGCTCACCGCCGAACGCCAGGCGCCTTCATCGGGCGCTAGCCAGGCGTCGATCAACATGAAGCCGGTGACGCGCGGTACGTCGTATTCGACGGCAATGCGGCCCGACACCGGCGTCCAGCCCAGTTGCACCGAAAAAAACATGATGAGGATCAAGCCCCACCAAAAGATCGGCATCGAATAACCGGTAAGCGCCACGCCCATCACACCATGGTCGAGCGCCGAGCCGCGTTTCAGCGACGCGGCCACGCCTGCCGGCAGCCCCACGATCAGCGCGAACAGCAGTGCACAGATCGCCAGTTCGAGCGTCGCGGGAAAACGCGCGCCGAATTCGCTCAGCACGCTGGTATGAGTAATCAGGGATTGGCCCAAGTCGCCGCGCACCGCATGCGACAGATAACGCAGATATTGCAAGGGCAACGGCTGATCCAGGCCTAGCCGCTGCATCGCCGCGGCATGCGTCGCTGGGTCGAGCGCGCGTTCGCCCAGCATCACTTCGACGGGGTCGCCGGGAATCAGGTGGATCAGCGCGAAGGCAAGCAAAGTTACGCCGATGAAGGTCGGCACGATCATGCCGACGCGGCGTAACAGCGAATGTAGAAAAGAGCGCCGCACGCCGGACGTGACCGAGATGATTAGTTGAGCGCCGCCGCGCCACGGCGCGGGGCCGGCACGGCCAAGCGCCGCACCAGTTCGCGCGTAGCCGACGCGCCATTCAGCGTATAGAAATGCAGCCCGGGCGCGCCGCCTTCCACCAGCCGGCGGCACAGATCGCTGACCACATCCAGCCCGAAAGCGCGAATCGACTCGCTGTCGTCGCCATAGGCGGCCAGGCGCTGCGCGATCCAGCGCGGCACTTCGGCGCCGCATGCATCGGAAAAGCGCATCAATCGCGAGAAATTGGTGATCGGCATAATGCCCGGCGTAATCGGCACGTCGACGCCCGCGCGCTGCGCGTCGTCCACCAACTGGAAATAGCCGTCGGCATTGAAGAAGTATTGGGTAATCGCCGCGTCGGCACCCATCTTCACCTTGCGCACGAAGTTCTGCATATCGTGCAGCGCCGAGCGCGCCTGCGGATGACATTCCGGATAGGCGGCCACTTCAATGCGGAAGGTATCGCCGGTTTCCTGGCGAATGAATTCGACCAATTCCGACGCGTAACGAAATTCACCCGCTTCGCCCATGCCGGACGGCAGATCACCGCGCAGCGCCACCAGTCGCTTGATGCCGTGCTGCCGGTAGGCCGTCAATATCTCCAGGATATTGGCGCGCGTCGAACCGATGCACGACAGATGCGGCGCCGCCTCCACGCCCTGCTTCTGCAGCTCGAGCACGGTATCCAGCGTGCCGCGCTGGGTCGACCCGCCAGCGCCGAAAGTGACCGAGACGAAACGCGGCTGCAGCGGCAGCAATTGCGCGCAGACCGCGCGCAGCTTCTCGATGCCGTCTTGGGTTTTGGGCGGAAAAAACTCGAACGACAGCTCGGTGCCTTGCATAAGTAATCTCGCCGTGCAAAATGCCGCGGGCCTCAAAAGGCCACGCGGCAAACCGCGCTTATCTGAACGGGCCGCTCAGTGGACGGCCGAACACCAGCGCGGAAAGAATCCAGGAAATAACGCTATAGAGAATCGAGCCGAAGAACGCGGCCCAGAAACCCGATACTTCGAAGCCCTTGAGCAGCCAGCCGGCGAACTGGAACAGCAGCGCATTGATGACGAGAATGAAAAGCCCCAATGTGAGGATCGTCACCGGCAAGGTCAGCAGCACCAGCAAGGGCCGCAGCAGCGCGTTGATCAGGCCCAGCACGATGGCCACGATCAACGCGGTACCGAAGCCGCGCAGCTGAATCGACGGAATCACGTAAGGCAAGATCAACAGCGCCAGCGCGTTGATCAGCCAGGTCAACAGAATATTCATATTATCGCCTTATGTTGAACCGTTCCGCGTGCTCCGCCGTGGGCGTCAATAACGATAGTGTTGCGGCTTGAACGGACCGTTTTGCTCGACGCCGATGTATTTGGCCTGAGCATCGCTCAGCACCGTCAGATTGGCGCCGATGCGCTCCAGATGGAGACGCGCGACCTTTTCGTCAAGATGCTTCGGCAACACATAAACCTTGCGCTCGTAGTTGGCGCCGCGCGTGAACAGTTCGATCTGGGCCAGCGTCTGGTTGGTGAACGAGTTGGACATCACGAACGACGGATGGCCGGTGCCGCAACCCAGGTTCACCAAACGCCCTTCGGCCAGCAGGATGATGCGACGGCCATCGGGGAAGATGATGTGGTCGACCTGCGGCTTGATGTTTTCCCACTGATACTGGCGCAGCGACGCCACGTCGATTTCCGAATCGAAATGGCCGATGTTGCAGACGATGGCCTGGTTGCGCATCTTGATCAAGTGCTCGTGGCTGATCACGTTGACGTTGCCGGTGGCGGTAACGAAGATGTCGACCTTGTCGACCACTTCGTCCAGCGTCACCACGCGATAGCCTTCCATCGCCGCCTGCAACGCACAGATCGGGTCGATTTCGGTTACCCAGACGGTAGCGCCCAGGCCGCGCAGCGATTGCGCGCAACCCTTGCCCACGTCGCCATAACCCGCCACCACCGCAACCTTGCCGGCGATCATCACGTCGGTGGCGCGCTTGATGCTGTCGACCAGCGATTCGCGGCAGCCATACAGATTGTCGAATTTCGACTTGGTGACCGAATCGTTGACATTGATGGCCGGGAACGGCAGACGGCCTTCTTTTTCCATCTGATACAGCCGATGCACGCCGGTGGTGGTTTCTTCGGTCACGCCTTGCACGTGCGCCAGGCGCTTCGAATACCAATGCGGATCGATCTTCAGATGCGCGCCAATCGCCTTGAACAGCGCTTCTTCCTCTTCATTGGCTGGCTTGGCGATCGCCGATGCGTCGGTTTCCGCACGTGTGCCCAGCACCAGCAGCACGGTGGCGTCGCCGCCATCGTCGAGAATCATGTTCGCGTATTCGCCATTCGGCCATTCGAACAGGCGATGCGTGTATTCCCAGTATTCGTCGAGGGTTTCGCCCTTATAGGCGAAAACCGGCGTGCCGGCGGCGGCGATCGCGGCGGCGGCGTGGTCTTGCGTGGAGAAGATATTGCACGAGGCCCAGCGCACTTTCGCACCCAGGGCTTCGAGGGTTTGAATCAGTACGGCGGTTTGGATCGTCATGTGCAGCGAACCCGCGATGCGCGCGCCGGCCAGCGGCTGCGAGGTGCGGTATTCGGTGCGCATGGCCATCAGACCGGGCATTTCGGTCTCGGCGATGGCGATTTCCTTGTTGCCCCAGCCCGCGAGTTCGAGCGAAGCAACGTGGAAATCCTGATTGGTGGTGGAATTCGAGGAATTAAGTACGGCAGCGTTCATCACGCCCTCCTTTCAATAATGCGGAAGTCAAGACGTGAGCGCCGTTTGCATGTGCGGCGCGCCCGGCACCGAACTGCCGGCACCACGCGCGCACGATCCATCCAAGCTTGAGCGAGGGCCACGGAGAGCCGACGCGCCCCGAGCCTGGCGGTTCAACCGTCGCAACGCTCCTCGGGGCAAGCGCGAATTGTAGCAAAAAAGCGCGCGCGGCCGCGCCGCTCCCTTTGTTTTATTCAGGAAAATTCTTAGTCCGTTTTTCACCTGAGCAGGTGAAAATTGCGCCTGGCCTGGAGGGGGTCACGCCTTACCCGGCGCTCGCGCATAGCATTGCTGAAAAGCGTCAAAGCCTTGCGACAGCGTATCAATTCGATGCTTTGCCGCATCAGGAGACTAAGTATGAGTTTATTTAGGACAAAGAACATTCAGCAGATGATCGATCAGGGACAACAGGGCACGCACTTGCGCAAAACGCTCGGCGCAACTGACCTGGTGTTTCTTGGCATCGGCGCGCTGATCGGCACGGGCATTTTCGTGCTCACTGGCACCGGCGCCCAGATGGCCGGTCCTGGCCTGACCATCGCGTTCGTCATCGCCGCCATGGCTTGCTGCCTGGCGGCGTTTTCCTATGCCGAGTTCGCGTCGTCGATCCCGGTCGCCGGCTCGCTCTACACCTATTCCTACGCCACCCTTGGCGAGGGCATCGCCTGGCTTACCGGATGGATCCTGTTGCTCGAATACGGGCTAGCGGTGGCCAGCGTCTCGGTCGGCTGGTCCGGTTACCTGCAATCGCTGCTGGCGGGCATCGACATCCATCTGCCCACGGTGCTCAGCGCCGCGCCCTTGGCGATTCCCGGCGTGCAGACCTGGATCAATCTGCCGGCCTTTTTGGTGATGATGGCGGTCACCACGCTGCTGTCGATCGGCATTCGCGAATCGGCGCGCGCCAACAACATCATGGTCATCATCAAAGTAACGGTGGTGCTGCTGGTCATCGGTGTCGGCGCCTTCAACGTGCATCCGGTCAACTGGCAGCCGTTCCTGCCGATGGGCTGGACCGGGGTGTTCGGCGCGTCGGCCATCATGGTGTTCGCGTTCCTCGGCTTCGACGCCGTGAGCTCGGCCGCCGAGGAGGTGCGCAATCCGAAACGCGACCTGCCGATCGGCATCATCGGCTCGCTGGCCATCTGCGCACTGCTCTACGTGCTGGTGGCCGCGGTCATGACGGGCATGCTGCCGTTCGCGCGGTTCGAGGGCGCTTCGCACCCGGTATCGCTGGCCTTGCAGGCCGTCGGACAAAGCTGGGTTGCCGGTTTCGTCGACCTGGGCGCGGTTACCGGCATGCTCACCGTGATGCTGGTGATGGCCTACGGACAGACGCGCATCATCTTCGCGATGTCACGCGACGGGCTGTTGCCGGCGCGGCTCTCGGTGATCAATCCGCGCTTCGCCACACCATTGTTTGCCACCTGGGCGGTTGGCCTGGTGGTGGGAACGATCGGCGCTCTGGTGCCGCTGAAAGTGCTGGCCGAGCTGGTGAATATCGGCACCTTGATGGCCTTTTCCATGGTATCGATCGCAGTCATCGTGATGCGTCGCACGCATCCGCATCTGCCGCGCTCGTTCCGCTGCCCGGGCATGCCCTACGTGCCGCTGCTGGCAGTGGCATTCTGCGTATTCCTGGCGCTACAACTGCAACGCTTCACCTGGATCGCCTTCGGCATCTGGCTGGTGGTCGGGCTGGTCGTGTATTTCGCTTACTCGCGCCGGCACTCGAAACTGGCGCAGCCGTCGGCTGAAGCCAGTGCTGTCGGCGACACGTCGGCGGTGAATGTGGGGATGGGGGTTGATCCCAGCGTGTAAAGGCGCTTTAAACCGCCGGAGCGGGTTACGGCAGTTATAGGCTTCGAAGCTTCAAAACAAAACGGGCATGTTCGGTATCACCGACCATGCCCGTTTATTTTTACCTCAGCGCAACCGGTTCACCCCGTTGCGCCTTCCACTCAGCTCGGCGCCAAGGTGGCTTCATTCAGCCTTGCCGCGCGCCCGCATCGATCCTCAGGCCGCCTTCACATCCAGCCCGGCCGATTCCGCCAGAATCGCGGCCTTGTCGGTCGCTTCCCAGGTGAATTCCGGCTCTTCGCGGCCAAAGTGGCCATAAGCGGCGGTCTTCTCGTAGATCGGACGCAACAGGTCGAGCATCTGCACGATGCCCTTCGGCCGCAAGTCGAAATGTTCCTGCACCAGCGCGGTAATCACCGAGTCGTTCACGCGGCCCGTACCGAAGGTGTTGACCATGATCGAGGTCGGCCGTGCCACGCCGATGGCATAGGAAATCTGCACCAGGCAGCGTGAAGCCAAACCCGCGGCGACGATATTCTTCGCCACGTAGCGTCCGGCATAAGCGGCCGAGCGATCGACCTTCGACGGATCCTTGCCGGAGAACGCGCCGCCGCCATGGGGCGCCGCGCCGCCGTAAGTGTCGACGATGATCTTGCGGCCAGTCAGCCCGCAATCGCCTTGTGGGCCGCCGATAACGAAACGGCCGGTCGGGTTCACCAGGAAGTTGATCTTGCCTTTGATCAATTCAGGCGGCAGCACCGGCTTGATCACTTCCTCGATCACCGCCTCGCGCAGCGTCGCCAGTTCGATTTCCGGCGCATGTTGCGTCGACAGCACCACCGTGTCGATCGAATCCGGGCGACCGTCGACGTAACGCACGGTGACTTGCGACTTCGCATCCGGACGCAGCCACGGCAGGCGTCCGTCGCGGCGCAGGTCGGCCTGACGCTCCACCAGCCGGTGCGACAAGTGGATCGGCAAAGGCATCAATTCCGGCGTTTCTTCGCAGGCATAGCCGAACATCAGCCCCTGGTCGCCGGCGCCTTGATCGAGATTATCGTCATGCGCGCGATCGACGCCTTGCGCGATATCGGGGGATTGTTTGTCGTATGCGACCAACACCGCGCAGCCGCGATAGTCGATACCGTAGTCGGTATTGTCGTAGCCAATGCGCTTGATGGTGTTGCGAGCGATCTGAATGTAGTCGACGTTGGCCGTCGTGGTGATTTCACCGGCCAAGACCACCAGCCCGGTGTTGCAAAGCGTTTCGGCCGCCACGCGTGAGTATTTGTCTTGCGCCAGGATCGCATCCAGGATGGCGTCCGACACTTGGTCGGCAACCTTGTCCGGATGACCTTCCGAGACGGATTCGGAAGTAAACAGATAGTCGTGTGACACTTATCAACTCCTCAATTCAGATACGGTCTGTGCTAGACGTAGCCGGATCGAGGGACGAAGCGGCGACGCTTTAGCGGATTTCATCCACGGCATCAAGTGCCGCGGCCTTCGCCCCGCAAGTTGTCATTTAACTCGGCGAAGGCATTATTATAGCGGCTTCTTTTTTGAATCTGCATGGCTGGCCCAGTTGTTAAAGGGGTCTTTGCCGTTGCTGCGCCGCCACGGCCTTATACGTTTTACTGCCATGCTTACACGCCTCGGCGTCGCTATCGCGATTGCACTACTGCGCTTTCTCGCGCTGCTGCCCTATGGTTTCACCGCCCGTCTGGGCGACGGCCTGGGCGCCTTGCTCTACCTCATTCCCAGCAGTCGCCGCAACGTCGTGCATACCAATTTGCGGCTGTGCTTTCCGGAATGGAGCGCGGCCGAACGCAAGCGCGTGGCGCGACTGCATTTCCGCCATGCGATCCGCAGCTATATAGAACGCAGCGTGCAATGGTTCGGCTCGGCGAAGAAGCTCGAAGCGCTGATCGAAGTCGACAGCGCGGTCGATCTCGAAGATCCCAACATGCCGCCGACGATCCTGTTGGGCTTTCATTTCGTCGGCATCGAGGCCGGCTCGATTTTTATCAATTATTCGCTGAAACGTCCTTGCGGCTCGCTTTATACGCCGATGTCCAACCCGGAAGTCGACCGCGTCGCCAAAGCGGCGCGTGGCCGCTTCAATGCCGAAATGGTGGCGCGCGCGAACAGTGCCCGCGCCGTACTGCGCATGTTCCGCGAAGGCAAGCCGGTAATGCTCGGCGCCGATATGGACTACGGCATCCGCAACTCGACCTTCGTGCCTTTCTTCGGCGTGCAGGCCTGTACGCTCACCGCCGTGTCGCGCTTCGCCAAGGCCGGCCGTGCGCAAGTGTTGCCGTTCATCGGCGAAATCCTGCCTAACTACAAAGGCTACCGGCTGAAGGTATTCGAGCCGTGGCGCGACTATCCCACCGACGACGAAGACGCCGACGCGCGCCGCATGAACGCCTTCCTCGAAGAACAGGTGCTGAAGATGCCGGAGCAGTATTACTGGGTGCACAAGCGCTTCAAGACGCGGCCGCCCGGCGAGCCCGGCGTTTATTGAATCTCGATTTGCTCTAGAATGCGGCGGATGTTGCTCCCCCGCGTTGCCCCCAATGAGCAGGCCTGCAAACAGGCCTGAGGCGAGAATTTCCTTGAAGCTTTCTTTCACGAAAATGCAGGGCGCCGGCAACGACTTCGTCGTGATCGACGCCACGCGCGACGCGTTTACGCTGTCTTCCGAACAGATCCGGCATCTGGCCGATCGCCAGTTCGGCGTCGGCGCCGATCAGGTGCTGGTGGTAGAGCGCGCGACCCTGCCCGGCGTGGATTTTCGTTATCGCATCTTCAATGCCGATGGCGGCGAGGTCGAACATTGCGGCAACGGCGCGCGCTGCTTCGTCAAATTCGTGCGCGACACTGGCCTGACCGACGCGCTGTCGATCCGCGTGCAAGTGGCCAATGGCACGGCCACGCTCACGGTCTGCGATAACGGCGAAGTCAGCGTCGAGATGGGCGCGCCGATCCTCGAGCCCGCGCGTGTGCCATTCGACGCGCACGGCCTCACGCCGCTGTCGGAAGGCGCCGCCACGCTTTGGAAACTCGACGTAGCCGGCTATACGGTGCCGATTTCGGTGGTCTCGATGGGCAATCCGCATGCGGTGCAGTTCGTCGATGACGTCGACCGCCATCCGGTCGAGACCGAAGGGCCGCTGGTCGAGGCGCACCCGCGCTTCCCGCGGCGCGTGAACGCCGGCTTTGCCGAGATCGTCGACCGGCACACGCTGCGGCTGCGCGTGTACGAGCGCGGCGCCGGCGAAACGCTGGCCTGCGGCACCGGCGCCTGCGCGGCGGTGGTGGCGGCGATATTGCGCGATCGCGCCGATTCGCCGGTGCAGGTGCGCACGCGCGGCGGCAATCTCACCATCAGTTGGAACGGCCGCGCGCAGGCCGACGCGCCGGTGATGATGGCCGGCCCCGCCGAAAAAGTATTCGAAGGCCAGATCGAGCTCACCGTCTTGTCGGCACCGCTGCCGTTTCTGCCGAAATCTGGCGGCCAGGGCCCCGGCGCCCCATCTACCGTCGCGCTGCAAGCCGACACCACTGGACTGCCATGAACGATCGCGACGTCGCCGAGTATCTGCTGGCCCACGCCGAATTCTTCGAACAGCATGCCGAAGTGCTGGGCGCGGTGCGGCTGGCGAGCCCGCATGGCGGCCGCGCCGTGTCGCTGCAAGAACGGCAAATGGAGATGTTGCGCGAGAAGAACAAGTTGTTGGAGCGGCGCTTGAGCGAGCTGCTGCGCTATGGCCATGAAAACGACAGCATCTCCAGCAAATTCGTGCGCTGGAATATCGCCGTGCTGAGTCAACGCGATCCGCATGCGTTGCCGGAGACGATTGCCAGCGGCTTGCGTGGCATTTTCGATGTGCCGCACGTGGCGGTGCGCATTTGGGATGTGGCCGAGGCCTATTCGGTAGCCAGCTTCGCGCGCCAGGTCAGCGAAGAGATTCGCCTGTTCGCCAGCAGCCTGGCCACCCCCTACTGCGGGCCCAATACCGGCTTCGAGGCGGTGCAGTGGTTGGGCACGCGCGGTGCGGCGTCGGGTGCCGCTGCGGGGTCCGCATCCATTTCCCATTTGAATGCGGTGCCGGCGCACGATGCCGGCGCACCAGTGCCCGCGCATGCCGCACGCAACGACGCCTCGGCGAGCGCGGCGTCCGACGCCGTGGCCTCAGTGGCGCTGGTGGCATTGCGACGTCCCGAAGATGCGTGGTTCGACGAGGCCATCAGCGCCGCCGCCAGTGAAGGCGGCAGTCCGTCGTCGAGCGCCAACAAGCCGGGCGAGCAAGCCTTCGGACTGTTGGTGCTCGGCTCCGACGATCCGCGCCGCTTCCACGAAGGCATGTCGACCGATTTCCTGAGTCAGATCGGCCGCCTGGCGAGCGCCGCGCTGACGCGGCTGCTGCCGCACTAGCCGCAGCGCAGCGACCATGCGCATGCCAGAAACGGCGGCTCCCGAAGCACCGCTGCCGGCGTCGATGCTGGCCTACCTGACGCGCCTGGCCGACGAACGCCGCTACTCCGAACACACGCTGCGCTCATATCGCTTCGCCCTCGCGCAACTCGCCGCACTGGCTGGCGAGCGGCCGCTCGAAGCGCTGACAGCCACCGATATCCGCCAGGCCGCCTCCCGTGCGCACGCCCGCGGCCTGGGCGGACGCTCGATCGCGCAACGCCTGTCGGCCTGGCGTGGCTTCTATAAATGGTATGCCTTGCAGACGCCGCTGCCGGCGAACCCGGTCGACACCGTGCGCGCGCCGAAGCGTCCGCGCCCTTTGCCCAAGGCCCTGTCGGCCGACCACGCCAGCGCGCTAATGGACTCGGTGGACGGCACTACCCTCGAAGCGCTGCGCGATCGGGCGCTACTGGAATTGTTCTACTCATCCGGCCTGCGACTGGCGGAACTGATCGGTCTGGACGTGCGTTTTGCCGAAATCCATGATCCCGGCCAGCCCACTTATCGCTCCGCCGGCTGGATCGATCTGCAGACCGCCGAAGTCACGGTGACCGGCAAAGGCGGACGCCGCCGTGCGGTGCCGATCGGCACACAGGCCTGCGCCGCCCTGCACGCCTGGTTGGCAGTGCGCGACAACTGGGTGCGACAAGATCGCCAGCCGCTATTTCTGTCGCGTCGTGGCACGCGCCTGTCGCCGTCGTTCGTCAGAACGCGCGTCAAGCAACTGGCGCTGACGGCTGGCATTCCCGCGAACGTGCATCCGCACGTGCTGCGGCATTCGTTCGCCACGCATGTGCTGCAATCGAGCGGCGACCTGCGCGCAGTACAAGAAATGCTCGGCCACGCCAGCATTTCCGCCACACAAGTCTATACTTCGCTCGACTTTCAGCATCTGTCGCGCGTTTATGACCAGGCGCATCCGCGCGCGAAACGCCGCGGCGGATAATCCGAATCACGCCGGCGGGCACGCCGTACGCCACCAAGGCCCACGCGGTCGGGTCCCGCCGTCGATGGGCATTTTGTGCTTCAATGCAGAGTTTCCCGCACGCTTTTCCGAATTTACGCGGTCGAGCCAACGCCGCGCCCACTCACGAGTGAATGCACCATGAGCACCACGAAATCCATTCCGGTCACCATCCTCACCGGCTTCCTCGGCAGCGGTAAAACCACGCTGCTCAAGCGCATCCTCGGCGAGCATCACGGCCTCAAGATCGCCGTCATCGAAAACGAATTCGGCGAAGAGAACATCGACAACGAAATCCTGGTGGTGGAGAGCCAGGAACAGATCGTGCAAATGAGCAACGGCTGCATCTGCTGCACGATTCGCGGCGATCTGGTCGAAGCTTTATCCGATCTGGCTGCCAAGCGTAAAGCCGGCACGCTGCAATTCGACCAGGTCGTGATCGAAACCACCGGCCTGGCGAATCCCGGCCCGGTCGCGCAGACCTTCTTCATGGACGAAGACATCGCCGAGGCCTATCTGCTCGACGCGATCATCACGCTGGTGGACGCCAAGCATGCCGAGCACCAGTTGAACGACAACGAAGTGGCGCAGCGCCAAGTGGGCTTCGCCGACCGCCTTTTCATCACCAAGTCGGACCTGGTCGAGCCGGCGCAGTTGAGCGCGCTCAAACACCGTTTGCTGCATATGAATCCGCGGGCGCCGCAAGCCGTGGTGAATTTCGGCGAGGCCGACATCAAGCAGATCTTCGACTTGAAGGGCTTCAATCTGAATGCCAAGCTGGAAATCGATCCGGATTTCCTCACCGAAGAAGACGAGCACGACCATGCGCATGATCACGCCCACGCGCACGACGATCACGCGCACAGCCATGACGATTGCGACCACGATCAGGGCCAGTGCGCGCACGAGGGCCACGATCACGCCGGCCATCATCACCACGTGCATCACGACGACGCAATCAAGTCTTTCGTCTATCGCAGCGACAAGCCGTTCGACTCGAAGAAGCTCGAGGATTTCCTGGGCGGCATCCTGCAGATCTACGGCGAATACCTGCTGCGCTACAAAGGCGTGCTGTATATGAAGGGCGTCGACCGCAAGGTGGTGTTCCAGGGCGTGCATCAAATGACCGGCAGCGACCTCGCCGGAAAATGGCTGCCGACCGACCACAAGTGCAGCAAAATGGTGTTTATCGGCAAGGACTTGCCGAAAGATCTGATCACCGATGGGCTGGACCGTTGCCTGGTTTGAACAACGCGCGGGGACGTAAAAGAAACTGAAAGGTACTTGTTTGGGATTCAGTTACAATACGTCCCCACTGGAAAACGACAACCGGTCCGCTACCTGACTTGAAAGTGGTAACTCTCAGCCAGGCCAGGGGCAACGCATCGGCTAACCAGAGAAGTGCGGTTGTTGACGTGTGTCGCTGCATCGCGCGCACTCGCAACCAATCGGCCTCGGTCCCGCACGGCAAACAGCCGCCGCCGCTGCGGGCAATGTTTATGCGGGGGCGCCCGCGATCGAGACTAGCCAGATGACGACCAAAAAACAGTTGACCGAAGCCGAAATCCTGAAAATGGGCGAGAAGGACTACATGAACGAAGAACAGTTGGCGTTCTTCCGTAGCCGCCTCGAACTTTTGCAGAGCGAAATTCTGCGCAACGCCGGGCAAACCACCGAAAATCTGCGTGAAACCGTGATCGTTCCCGATCCGGCCGACCGTGCGACGATCGAGGAAGAGCACGCGCTGGAACTGCGCACGCGTGACCGCGAGCGCAAACTGCTGAAGAAAGTTCAGCAGTCGCTGGCGCGTATCGAATCCGGCGATTACGGCTGGTGCGAAGAAACCGGCGAACCGATCGGCGTACCGCGCCTGTTGGCCCGGCCCACCGCCACATTGTCGCTGGAAGCCCAGCAGCGCCGCGAACTGCGCCAAAAGCTGTTCGGCGACTGATCGCGCCACGCCTGCCCGACGGCCGCCCCACGCGGCCCGCCGAGCCCTGCCGCCAGCGCCCCCTGCTGGATCGCGGCTGCATACCCATCCGCATCATGTCTCTCCTCAAGCAACAGCGGATCGATCCGGTCGCGTCGTCGGCAATGGCGGTCGGCGACAGCCCGATTCTCTTTCAAAGCGCCGCAAAGCCTGCAGGCGCATCCGGCCCGCCAAGGCATTCCAGTGCAAACTGATTGATCGCTTTAGGCACTCTTGATTTCGCCCCACGCGCCCTAAGATAGGCGCGAATGGCCGGGCGCCGCAGGTGTCCGGCCCCGACGACCGGCAAGCGGCGCCGTTCAGGGCGGTTCCGGGCGCGTCGTTCTATCAAAGGATTCCCATGGAACAATTTCACGGCACGACCATCGTTTCCGTGCGACGCAACGGCCAGGTGGCACTTGGCGGCGATGGTCAGGTCACGCTCGGCAATATCGTCATGAAAGGCAGCGCCCGCAAAGTGCGCAGCATTTATCAAGGCAAGGTGCTGGTGGGGTTCGCCGGCGGCACCGCCGATGCGTTCTCGCTGCTCGACCGCTTCGAGGGCAAGCTGGAGAAGCATCAAGGCCATCTGACGCGCGCCGCGGTCGAGCTGGCGAAGGACTGGCGCACCGATCGCATGCTGCGCCGGCTGGAAGCAATGCTGATTGCCGCCGATGCGAACACCACCCTGATTCTCACCGGCAATGGCGATGTGCTCGACCCCGAAGACGGGCTGTGCGCGATCGGCTCCGGCGGCTCATACGCGCAGGCCGCGGCACGCGCGCTGATGGAAAACACCCAGCTCGGCGCCGAAGAGATCGTCAGAAAGTCGCTGAGCATCGCCGCCGAGATGTGCATCTACACGAATACCAACGTAATCGTCGAAACGCTTGGAGAGTCCGCAATATGAGCAATATGACGCCTGCGGAGATCGTCTCCGAACTCGACAAGCACATCATTGGCCAATCGAAGGCCAAACGCGCGGTGGCTGTGGCGCTGCGCAATCGGTGGCGGCGTCAGCAAGTGGCCGAGCCGCTGCGCCAAGAGATCACGCCGAAGAATATCCTCATGATCGGGCCGACCGGCGTCGGCAAGACCGAAATCGCGCGGCGCCTGGCCAAGCTCGCCGACGCGCCTTTCATCAAGATCGAAGCGACCAAGTTCACTGAAGTGGGCTATGTGGGCCGCGACGTCGACAGCATCATGCGCGACCTGGCCGAGATCGCCGTCAAGCAGACGCGCGAAACCGAGATGCGCAAGGTGCGCACGCAAGCCGAAGACCGTGCCGAAGACCGCATCCTCGATATCCTGCTGCCATCGGCCAATAGCGTCGGCTTCAATACCACGCAGCCGGCCGCGAGCCCGTCGCACGACGACAACCCGACCCGCCAGACCTTCCGCAAACGCTTGCGCGAAGGCCAGCTCGACGACAAGTTCATCGAGCTGGACATCGAAGCGGCGGCGCCCGGCATGGACATCATGGGGCCGCCGGGCATGGAAGAGATGACCGAGCAGATTCGCGGCATGTTCGCCAATATGGCCGGCGGCAAGAAGGCGCGGCGCAAGCTCACCATCAAGGAAGCGCTGAAACTGCTGATCGACGAAGAAGCCGGCAAGATGCTCAACGACGAAGAGGTCAAGCTCAAGGCGATTCGCAACATCGAGCAGAACGGCATCGTGTTTCTCGACGAAATCGACAAGATCGCCGCGCGCAGTGAAGGCGGTGGTGGCGGCGAAGTGTCGCGCCAGGGCGTGCAGCGCGATCTGCTGCCGCTGGTGGAAGGCACCACGGTCAATACCAAGTACGGCATGGTGCGCACCGATCATGTGCTGTTCATCGCCAGCGGCGCCTTCCATCTGGCCAAGCCGAGCGATCTGATTCCTGAATTGCAGGGACGTTTTCCGATTCGTGTCGAGCTCGACTCGCTGTCGGTGGAAGACTTCGAATCGATTCTGGTGAGCACCGATGCCAGCCTCACCAAGCAATACGAGGCCTTGCTGGCGACCGAGTCGGTCGGGCTGAGGTTCGCGCCGGACGGCATCCGGCGCATGGCCGAAGTGGCGTTCTCGGTGAACGAGAAAACCGAAAACATCGGCGCGCGGCGGCTTTACACGGTGATGGAGAAGCTGCTGGAGAGCGTGTCGTTCGACGCGGGCAATCACTCGGGGCAGCAGGTGCTGATCGATGCCGCCTACGTCAATGAATGCCTGGGCGACATCGCGCAGAACGAGGATCTGTCGCGCTACGTGCTGTAAGCGGCCGGCATGGGCCGCTTGGCGGGCGGCTACTCGGCTACTCGGCTACTCGGCTACTCGGCTACTTGGCGGCTGAGCGGTCTGGCTACTCCGCTACCGGTCGCTTGCCAAGCTTGCGCTGCAAGGTGCGGCGATGCATGTTCAGCGCGCGCGCGGTGGCGGAAACATTGCCGCCGTTGTCGAACAACACGCGTTGAATATGCTCCCACTCGAGTCGCTGCACTGGCAGCGGCTTGGGATTCTCAAGCGCGTTTTCGGCCTGCCGCGCACTGGCGTTGGCCGACAGCGCATTCAAGATCGTCTCGACATTGGCTGGCTTGGCCAGATAGTTGTCGGCGCCTTCCTTGACCGCCTGAACCGCGGTGGCAATGCTCGCATAACCGGTCAATACCAGAATGCGTGCGGTCGTCTGCAAACTGCGCAGCGTGGCCAGCCATTGCAGGCCCGATGAATCGCCAAGATGCAAGTCGACGGTGATATTGCCGAAGGCCACCGCATCGGCGAGCTTCACGGCAGAGGCGCCATCGTGCGCCTGATGCACGATGTAGCCGCGCCGCGTCAGCGAGCGCGCCAATACACCGGCGAACACGGTATCGTCGTCGACGATCAGAAAATTCAGATTACTCATGGCTGGCTTCGGTGCGCTGCGGCAGCAATAGCGCGGCGCAGGTGCCGCCTTCTGCCACATCGGTGAGTTCGATCGATCCGCCCAGTTGGCCCGCCGTGGCAAATGCCAGATACAGGCCCACGCCTTGGCCGCCCTGCGTGCTTTGTACCGGTGCCTTGCCCACTTGCGCGCGCAGCGGCCCGAGCATCCCGGCGCCGCGGTCGATGACACGAAACGCCATTGTATCGCCGTGCGCGGCGGTTTCGAGCAGCACCGCCGACGGGCTGGCGCGCGCCGCGTTATCCAGCAGAATCGTCAGGATCTGGCCGATCGCCACGGTGTCGCCGAACAGCAAAGGCGGTGGGTTTGCGCCGGCGCGGCTGAATTGCACTTGCGGATGGCGCAGCCGCCATTGCTCGGTGAAGCCGTCGAGCCAGTCGGCCAGCCGCTGCCGCACCGGCAGATGCGCGCGCGACTGCAGCCGTGCGAGTGCGCTTTTGCACAGGCCGATCTGTTGTTCGAGCAAAAGCAGGTCTTCGCGATACGCGCTGAGGCCACGGTAGGTGGCCGCAGCCGGCGCGCGGCTTGTGGCGGCGTACGCAGCCGGCGCTCCCGCCGAGCTTCGCGTTCCCGCGGCAGTGTCCGCCGCCATTTCCACCGCTGCTTCAGCCAGCAACTCTTCCGCCACCAGCGCCATCGTCGACAACGGCGTACCGATTTCATGCGCCACGCTGGCGGCCTGCGCGCCCAGCGCCACTACGCGCTCGTCGCGCAACAGCCGTGCATGCGCGTCGGCTAGCGCCGCGTCGCGCGCCCGCAGCGCCCGGGAAATGCGCGCGACGAACCAGACGATCAGCGCCACGCTGACCATGAAATTGATCCAGACGCCGGTGCGGTAGTAGTCGAACAGATTGCCCGGATCCTGCATGCTCAGCGGGATCGATTCGAGCGACAGCAGGCCGTAGCCCGATACCGCGAATAGCGCGAGGCAGATGATCAAGGCGCGCGGCAGCACCGCGGCGCCGATCGCCAGCGCCGGCAGGTAAAGCGAAACGAAAGGGTTGGTGGTGCCGCCCGACAGGAACAGCAATGCCGACAGCGCCGCCAGATCGACCAATAGTTGTCCGAACAGCTCGTAGTTGGTTTCCGGCGTGGCGCGGCTGACGCGCCACCAGGTGAGCGCGTTGAACAGCGTTTCCATGCCGATGATCACCAGCATCGCCGCGATCGGCAGCGTGACGCCGAAAAAGCGTGTGGCGATGTCGATCGTCACCAACTGGCCGATAATCGCCAGGCAGCGCAGCCAGAACAATTGGGCCAGATTGACGTGTCCGAGGAAGCTGATGCGGTTCATCTTGCAAGTGTAAGGTCGAAAGCCGCGCGCGCAGCGCCCAAGCCGCCTGCGGCGGCGCTTAGTCGCACCTAGGACTTCTCCGTCCGGTCGAGCCGCCAAGCGGCTTGGGCTATAGCGCGCCCCGCCCCGGAGACGCACGGCGAGACGCATTTCCGCGCACACCGGCGGCGCCGTCAAGCGCCGCGCCGCCGCGCCGCGCGCCACATTGACGGGCTCGCGCAACACGCCGTTTTTTTTGCCGCGGTTTCCCTGATTGCATCCTGTACAATTCGCCCGTCTAGGTGTTCCCAGGGCTGTTTTCGACGCTCGGCCGCACCACTACAGCCACCCCACCCGTCGCAGCCATGTCCGACATTTCCACGATTCCGCCCGCCCTGAAGGCAGAGATCCTGGCCGAGGCCCTGCCTTATATTCGCCAGTATCACGGCAAGACCGTCGTCATCAAGTACGGCGGCAACGCCATGACCGAAGACCGCCTGAAACAAAGTTTCGCGCGCGACGTCATCTTGTTGAAGCTGGTCGGCATCAATCCCGTCATCGTTCACGGTGGCGGTCCGCAGATCGACCAGGCCCTCAAGAAGATCGGCAAGCAAGGCACCTTCGTGCAGGGCATGCGCGTCACCGACGAAGAGACGATGGAAGTCGTCGAGTGGGTGCTGGCCGGCGAAGTGCAGCAAGACATCGTCATGCTGATCAACCAGTACGGCGGCCAGGCGGTCGGGCTCACCGGCAAAGACGGCGGGCTGATCCACGCGCGCAAGATGATGCTGCCGGATCGCGACCGCCCGGGTGAATTTCTCGATATCGGCCAGGTCGGCGAAGTCGACTCGATCAATCCGGCGGTCGTCAAAGCGCTGCAGGACGACGCCTTCATTCCGGTGATCTCGCCGATCGGCTTCGATTCGAACGGCCTGTCGTACAACATCAATGCCGATCTGGTGGCTGGCAAGCTGGCGGTGGTGCTGAACGCCGAGAAGCTCGTCATCATGACCAACATCCCCGGCGTGATGGACAAAGACGGCACGCTGCTGACCGACCTGTCGGCGCGCGAAATCGACGCGCTGTTCGCCGATGGCACCATCTCCGGCGGCATGTTGCCGAAGATCTCGTCGGCGCTCGACGCGGCCAAGAGCGGCGTGCGCTCGGTGCATATCATCGACGGCCGCATCGGCCACTCGGTGCTGCTCGAAATTCTCACCGAACAACCGTTCGGCACGATGATCCGTTCGCACTGACCCGCATGCAGACAACGCCGAGACGGCGCGCCGGCAACGGCCGCCGCGCTAACGTTGCGGGGCGCCAGCGCCCTGGTCCGATCTGGCTGTTCGATCTCGACGACACCCTGCATCACGCGTCACGCACACTGCTGCCCGCGGTCGATCGCGCCATGACCGCCTATGTGGCGCGGCGCCTCGAGGTCGATCACGACACCGCGAACCATCTGCGCTCGTCTTACTGGCGTCGCTACGGCGCCACGCTGCTCGGGCTGATCGCTGTGCACGGCATCGATCCGCATGAATTCCTGCGCGAAGTGCATCCGCTCGACGATCTGGCCGCCGGCGTGCATGCCGAGCGCGGGCTGGCGGCACTGTTGCGCACGCTGCCCGGCCGCAAGCTGATCTTGACGAACGCGCCGCAGGCTTACGCGCTGGGCGTACTCGAAGTGCTCGGCATCGATAAGCTGTTCGAACGCGTGATCGCCGTCGAGCAGATGCGCACGCAAAAGCGCTGGCGCGCCAAGCCGGATCGCGCCGTGCTGCGGCGCATTTTGCGTAGCCTCGGGGTGCCCGCGCACCGGGTGATTCTGGTCGAGGACACCCACGGCCATCTGAAGCGCTATCGTCAAATGGGCTTGAAAACCGTATGGATGACGGGCCATCTGGGCGAGGCGATGCGGCGTCGCCGCCCGGGTTTTCGACGCACGCGCGGCAAGCCGCACTATGTCGATCGGCGTATCGGTTCGCTATCGCAGCTGCGCTATACTTGGGCGCTTCGCTGACGCGCCGACCGCTTGGCCGAAGCCCTGCCCACTCGTCCGGAATTCATGGAATCGTCGATCGGCTTCGTCGTCCCTCGCACCCTGTCATTCGACACGCCGCTGCCGCTGCAAAACGGCAGCCTGCTGAACGCGTATGACCTCGTCGTCGAAACCTACGGCGAGCTCAATGCCGACCGTTCGAATGCGGTGCTCATCTGCCATGCACTGAATGCCTCGCACCATGTCGCCGGCGTCTATGCGCCGCTCGATGGCGCGGCGCCCGCACACTCCCTGGAAGGTTTCGCGCAAGATGCTGCGACCCAGCTAGCCGGCGAAACCGGCTGGTGGGACAACATGGTCGGCCCCGGCAAGCCCCTCGATACCAATCGTTTCTTCGTGATCGGCGTGAACAACCTCGGCTCGTGCTTCGGTTCCACCGGCCCGATGAGTATCGATCGCGCTACCGGCGAACCTTATGGCGCGCGCTTTCCGGTCGTGACGGTGGAAGACTGGGTGGAAGCGCAGGCGCGCGTGGCCGACACCTTCGGCATCGAACGCTTCGCCGCGGTGATGGGCGGCAGTCTGGGCGGCATGCAGGCGCTGGCGTGGAGCATCATGTATCCGGAACGCGTCGCGCATTGCCTGATCATCGCGTCGACGCCCAAGCTGTCGGCGCAGAATATCGCCTTCAACGAAGTGGCGCGCTCGGCGATCCTGTCCGACCCGGACTTCCACGGCGGCAACTACTACGCGCATGGCACCAAGCCGCGCCGCGGTTTGCGCGTGGCGCGCATGATCGGCCACATCACTTATTTGTCCGATGACGACATGGCCACCAAGTTCGGCCGTGCGTTGCGCCGCGCGGCAGGTGCGCACGATGCGTATAACTTCAGCTTCGATGTCGAATTCGAAGTGGAATCGTACCTGCGCTATCAAGGCGATAAATTCGCCGAATACTTCGACGCGAACACTTATCTGCTGATCACGCGTGCGCTCGATTATTTCGATCCCGCCAAGGCTTTCGACGGCGACCTGACTGCGGCGCTGGCACGCGCGCGCGCCAATTTCCTGGTAATTTCGTTCTCCACCGACTGGCGCTTCGCGCCGACGCGCTCGCGCGAAATCGTCAAGGCGCTGCTCGATCACAAACGGCAGATCACCTATGCCGAAATCGACGCACCGCACGGACACGACGCCTTCTTGCTCGACGACGCCCGCTATCACAACATCGTGCGCGCGCGTTTCGAGCGCATCGCCGCGGAGGTGGGCGCATGAACCAGAGCAGCTTCGAACGCCTGACCGTGCGCGCCGACTTCCGCGCCATCGCGCGCTGGGTCGAACCGCGCTCCAGCGTGCTCGACCTCGGTTGCGGCGACGGCTCCTTGCTGGAACTGCTGTCGGAAGAGCTGGAAGTGCGCGGCTATGGCATCGAGATCAACGATGCCGGCGTGCTGTCGTGCGCGCAGAAAGGCATCGACGTGATCCAGCAGAATCTCGAAGGCGGCCTGCGACTATTCGAAGACAATAGCTTCGATTTCGCGGTGTTGTCGCAAACCCTGCAAACGATTCACCAGACCGCTGCCATCTTGCGCGAGACGGTGCGCGTGGCGCGGCAATGCATTGTGTCGTTCCCCAATTTCGGCTATTGGCCGCACCGCCTGGCCGTGCTGGGCGGCCGCATGCCGGTGTCGCAGGCCCTGCCCTACCAGTGGCACAACACACCGAACGTGCGCGTGCTGACGATTCGCGACTTCGAGGCACTGGCGCCAGAAGTCGGCATCCATATCCTCGAACGCGCGGTGCTGCACGCCGGCCGGCCGATTCGTTGGGGCGCCAACTTGCGTGGTAGTCTTGCGGTCTACCGCGTTGAAAAGATCTGACCGCGTGTTTTACAGCCCCGCCTCCCCGCCCCGTTTGTCGTCCCGCTCGCGTCACCCTACGTGTGCCGGGTTCACCGGCTGCTTCCATGTCAGTGTCGCCCACGCCGTCGCCTCGTACTGACGGGAGCGGCGGCGCGAACGGTTGGCGCGCCTATCTGAACCGGCGCATGCTGACCTGCGTGTTTCTCGGCTTCACGTCGGGACTGCCGCTGTTCGTGCTGATCAGCCTGGTGCCCGCATGGCTGCGTTCCGAAGGCGTTTCGCTGAAGAGCATCGGCTTGTTCGCGCTGATCCAGTTTCCCTACACCTGGAAGTTCGTCTGGGCGCCGCTGATGGATCGCTTCGTGCCGCGCGTGCCCGGCTGGCAACCCGGACGCCGGCGCGGCTGGATGTTCCTCACGCAGCTGCTGGTGGCCGCGACCATCGCCGGCACCGGCTGGCTAGCGCCGCGCAATGCGCTGGGCGCCATCGCGCTGCTGGCCAGTGGGCTGGCCTTCTTCAGCGCCAGCCTGGATATCTCCATCGACGCATTCCGTCGCGAACTGTTGAACGAGCGTGAGCAGGGCCTGGGCACGGCGATCCATGTGAACGCTTACAAGGTGGCCGGCCTGGTGCCGGGCTCCCTGTCGCTGATTCTGGCCGATCATCTGGCGTGGTCCGCGGTATTCATGATCACCGCGGCGTTCATGCTGCCGGGCATCGTCATGACGCTGCTGGTCGACGAGCCGCGCATCGCCGGCCGCCCGCCCGCCACGCTGCGCGAGGCCATCGCCGAGCCGTTTCGCGAATTCATCGCGCGTGACGGCTGGCGCGGCGCGCTGCTGGTGCTGGCCTTCATCTTCCTCTACAAGCTGGGCGACAGCATGACCACCGCGCTCGCCACGCCCTTCTATCTGGACTTGGGCTTCAGCAAAACGCAGATCGGTATCATTGCGAAAACCACCGGCTTCTGGGCCAGCCTCGCGGGCGGACTGATCGGCGGCGTATGGCTGATGAAACTGGGGATCGCGCGCGGCTTGTGGGTATTCGGCTTCGCGCAGTTATTGTCCTCACTCGGCTTTGCCTGGCTGGCGGCCAATGGTCCGTCGATGCTGGGCTTGGGCGGCGTGATTGCGCTGGAAGCTTTCGCGGCAGGCCTGGGCACCACCGCCTTCACCGCCTACATCGCCAACGCCACCGACGAACGCTATACGGCAACACAGTTCGCGCTGTTCACCAGCCTGGCCTCGGTGCCGCGTACTTTCGCGAATGCGGGAACTGGCTACCTGGTCGGCGGTCTAGGGTGGTTCCACTTCTTTTTGCTGTGCGCCGTGCTGGCCATTCCAGGCATGGCGCTATTACCCAAAATCGCCCCGTGGAGAACGCTTAGATGATCTTCCGACGATGGGAATCGACATTAGCGCGCGCTTGCCTGACGCTTGTCCTTGGCCTGCCGCTGCTGGCGCTGGCCGAGCGCGCCGTGCCGCCCGCGTCAGCCAGCGCCGCCGCGGCGTCGGCAGCCGCTTCCGCCGCGAACCCTGACGCATCGGCCGCCGGCGCGCCGGTCGCGCAACGCGAGGATTCAGTAGAGAAAGATTCCGCCACCGCCTACGCCGAGGCGCTCACCGCGGCCGCGCACGATAAGCGGCTGGAGCCGGCCGGCCAGCTACAGTTGCGGATGCTGCGCGAGATCGTGCAGAAGCTCGTGCCTTATTCCTTGAAATGGAACGACCGTGCGCGCAACTGGCATTGGGAAGTGAATCTGGTGCGCTCGCCGCAGGTGTCGATGGTAGCGCTGCCGGGCGGCAAGATTCTGGTCTATACGGGCATGCTCGATAAGCTGGGACTGAAGCGCGACGAAATAGCGCTGCTGATCTCCCACGAGATCGCGCATGCCTTGCGCGAACATGCCCGGGCGCGCGCCGGGGAAAACGTCGCCCTGCAGCAAGCGGGCGCGAAGATGAGCGCCAATACCGCCAGTGGCACGGCTAATGGCGTGGGTAATAGTGCGGGAAGTACCACGGACAATGGCGGCGACGGCATCATCGCCGCCGCAGCCGCCGCGAACCTGCCCGATTCACCCGCGCTGTTCGACAGCCACTACGATCGCGACGACGAGACCGAGGCGGATGTGATCGGCGCCGATATCGCCTCGCGCGCCGGCTTCGATCCGCGCGCCGCCGTCACGCTCTGGCGCAAGCTGGCTGCGGCGAACCAGCGTCACGCCCTGACCTTCGTCGCCAATCATCCGGTGAACCCGGCACGCATTCGCGATATCGAAAAACGTCTGCCCGACATGATGCCGCTGTATGCGCGGGCGATCCATAAATCGATCGAGACGCTGAAGCGCTATCCGGGCGTACGCGTGCCGGTGCGCAAAGACGGCGAATCACGGCGTAGCTAGGTCGCCAAGGTGTATTCGTAATCCACCGTCAGCGGCGCGTGGTCGCTGAACTTGATGTCCTTGAACACCGACACGCCGTGCGCGGTCGCGGCGATGCCGGGCGTGGCCAACTGGTAGTCGATGCGCCACCCCACGTTCTTCGCATAGGCTTGTCCGCGATTGCTCCACCACGTGTATTGGTCGGGGCGCGGATCCAGCGTACGAAAGACATCGACGTAGCCGACCTCGTCGAACAAGCTCGTCAGCCACGCGCGCTCTTCGGGCAAGAAGCCGGAGTTCTTCTTGTTGCCCTTCCAGTTCTTCAGGTCGATTTCCTGGTGCGCGATATTGATATCGCCACACAAGACGACCTCGCGTCCGGCCGCCTTCAATGCCGTGAGATGCGGCATGAACAGGTCCATGAAACGGAACTTGGCCTGCTGGCGCTCTTCCGAACTGGAACCGGACGGCACATAGACCGAGATGATCGACAGATTGCCGTAGCGCACTTCGACGTAGCGGCCTTCGTCATCGAACTCTTGCGCGCCGAAGCCGATCAGGAACTCGTCGGGCTGGAAGCGCGTGTAGAGCCCCGCGCCGCTATAGCCCTTCTTCAACGCATGGTGGAAGAAGCCGGTGAAGCCGTGCGGCGCCAGGAACTCGGGCGTCATATCATCCTGATGCGCTTTCAGTTCCTGCACGCAGACAATGTCAGCCGACTGCTGGCCGAACCATTCGAAAAACCCCTTCCGAGCAGCCGATCGAACGCCGTTCAGATTCGCGGTAATAATGCGCATGAAATGAATCTTTTCCTTGAAGCCACTTAAGCGCCGGCATTGAGCCGGCTGCGCAGCAATTCGTTGACCTGCTGCGGATTGGCTTTACCGCGCGTGGCTTTCATCGCTTGTCCGACCAGCGCATTGAAGGCCTTTTCCTTGCCGGCGCGAAACTCTTCGACCGATTTGGGATTGTCCGCCAACACTTTGTCGATCAACGCCGAGAGTTCGCCGGAATCGGATATCTGGCGCAGGCCCTTGGCGTCGATGATGCGATCCGCCGCGCCGTCGTCGTCCGAGGCTTCGGTCCACATCGCCAGGAATACTTCCTTCGCAATCTTGTTCGAGACGGTGCCGTCGGCAATGCGCGCCAGCAGTTGCGCCAGTTGCCCGGCCGTGACCGGACTTTCGGCAATCTCGCGGGTTTCGCGGTTCAGTTGCGAGGCCAGTTCGCCCATCACCCAGTTCGCCGCCAGCTTCGCATGGCCGGCGCCCACCGCACCGATTACCGCATCGAAGTAAGCCGCTTGCTCGCGCGACGCCGTGAGGCTGGCCGCATCGTAGGCCGACAGGCCATAAGCGCCGGTGAAGCGCGCCGCGATCGCCGCAGGCAGCTCGGGCAGCGCGCCGCGTTCGCGTTCGATCCAATCATCGTCGATCACCAACGGCAATAAGTCAGGATCGGGAAAGTAGCGATAATCCTGCGCGTCTTCCTTGCTGCGCATCGAACGCGTCTCGCGCCGATCCGGGTCGTAGAGGCGAGTTTCCTGTACGACCTTGGCGCCTTCTTCCAGGCGTTCGATCTGGCGCTTCACTTCGTACTGGATGGCCTCTTCAAGAAAGCGGAACGAGTTGAGGTTCTTGATTTCAGCACGCGTGCCGAATGCCGCCTGACCAAGCGGACGCACCGACACGTTGGCGTCGCAGCGGAATGACCCTTCCTGCATATTGCCATCGCAGATGCCCAGCCAGACCACCAGCGAATGCAAGGTCTTCGCATAGGCCACGGCTTCCGCGGCGCTGCGCATTTCCGGTTCGGTGACGATTTCGAGCAAAGGCGTGCCGGCGCGATTCAGATCGATGCCGGTCATGCCGGTGAAGTCTTCGTGCAGCGACTTGCCGGCGTCTTCCTCCAAATGCGCGCGCGTGAGATTGACGACTTTTTGATAGGCGGGAATGCCGAGCTTTTCGTCGGGCGGCACTTGCACGGTGAGCGTGCCGCCAATCACCACCGGCAATTCGTATTGGCTGATCTGATAGCCCTTCGGCAGATCCGGATAGAAGTAGTTCTTGCGCGCGAACACGCTCCTGGGAGCGATGCGCGCACCGATCGCCAGGCCGAAGCGAATCGCCCGTTCGACGGCGCCGCGGTTCGCCACCGGCAGCGAGCCCGGCAGCGCCAGGTCGACTTCACAGGCCTGCGTGTTGGCGGGTGCGCCGAAGCGCGTAGCAGCCCCTGAGAATATCTTCGAGACGGTCGAAAGCTGCGTGTGTGTTTCGAGACCGATCACCACTTCCCAATCGTGCGAACGGCCACGCACGGTGGGCGCCAAGCCGGCGCTGGTATCGGCGCCGACGGTTTGAGCAGATGCCTGGGAGGACGTTTCAGCGATGGCGCTCATGCCTGCTCTCCTTGCGGTGCGCGGCGGTGCCAGTCGGTAGCGCGCTGGAACGCGTGCGCCACCTGCAGCATCCGCGCTTCGTCGAAATAGTTGCCGATAATCTGCAGCCCGACCGGACGGCCATGCGCGCCGGTGCCGCAGGGCACGCTCATGCCGGGCAAGCCGGCCAGGCTCACCGACAACGTGTAGATGTCGGCCAGATACATCTGCAATGGATCATCGGTTTTTTCGCCGAGGTTGAACGCGACACTCGGCGCCACCGGACCCATGATCAGGTCGCATGCTTGAAAGGCCTGCTGGAAGTCGGCGGCGATGATGCGGCGAATCTTCTGTGCCTGCACATAGTAGGCGTCGTAATAGCCATGCGACAGCACGTAGGTGCCCACCAGAATGCGTCGCTTCACTTCATCGCCGAAGCCTTCGGCACGAGTGCGCTTGTACATATCGGCGAGGTCGCCGTAGTGGCTGGCGCGGTAGCCGTAGCGCACGCCGTCGAAGCGCGACAGGTTCGATGAGGCTTCGGCCGGTGCGATCACGTAGTAGACCGGAATCGACAGCTCGGTCTTGGGCAGCGACACGTCGACCAGCGTCGCGCCCAGGGTGCGAAACTCGGCCAAGGCAGCGTCGATCGCAGCACGCACGTCGTCGCTCAAGCCCGCGCCGAAGTATTCGGCGGGAATGCCGATGCGCAGTCCGGCCAGCGGCTTGGCCGCATCGGTCGCGCCATTCCAGCCGGTATTCAGATGCCGCGCGAAGTCTTCGTCGCTGCGTGCCACGCTGGTCGAATCGCGCGGGTCGAAGCCCGCCATCGCGCTCAGCAGCCATGCGCAGTCTTCGGCGCTGCGCGCCAGCGGACCGGCCTGGTCGAGCGACGAGGCAAAGGCGATCATGCCGTAGCGCGACACGCGTCCATAAGTGGGCTTGATGCCGGTCACGCCGGTGAACGATGCCGGTTGGCGAATCGAGCCGCCGGTATCGGTGCCGCTCGCCGCGGGCGTCAAACGCGCGGCAACCGCTGCCGCCGAGCCGCCGGACGAGCCCCCCGGCACCGCCGCCAGATCCCATGGATTGCGCACGGCGCCATAGAACGATTTTTCGTTCGACGAGCCCATCGCGAATTCGTCCATATTGGTCTTGCCGACGCAGACCATGCCGGCCGCCGCCAGTTTCGTCACCACGGTGGCGTCGAAGGGGCTGCGATAGTGCTCGAGCATCTTCGAGCCGGCGGTCGAATCCCAGTCACGCGTGACGAACACGTCTTTATGCGCGATCGGCAGGCCGGTCAGCAAACCGCCGTTGCCGGCGGCCAGCGTCGCGTCGGCGGCATCCGCCTGGGCGAGCGTGGCGGCGGCGTTCACATCGAGGAAGGCGTTGAGCGCGGTGGGTGCCTGCGCCGCCTGCGCGCGGCGATCCTCTTCGATGCGCGCCAGCAGATGCGTGGCGAGTTCGCGCGCCGAATAGTCGCGCGCGTCGAGCGCCGCGCGCAGTTCAGTCAGGGTCTTATCTTGCATCAGCGGGAAACACCTTATTCGATGACCTTGGGTACCAGGTATAAGCCATTCTCGAGCGCCGGCGCCGGCGCTTGCAGGCGCTCGCGCTCGACCGCTTCGGTGACCTGGTCTTCACGCAGCCGCTGCGCCACCGCCTGGATCTGTTCGATCGGATGGGACAGCGGTTCGACACCGTCGGTATCCACCGCCTGCATGCGCTCGATCAGTGCGAACAAGTCGTTCAACTGCGCGAGCATGCGAGCGTTTTCCTGCTCGGAGATGGCGATGCGCGCAAGGTCTGCAAGGCGCGTAACGTCGTTGGAATTCAAGGACATGCGATAGAGACAGTCAGGTGAGAGGAGGTGAGCGGGTTTTCGTGAAAGTAGCCGAAATTATAAGGTATCATTACGCGCTTAAACCGAACCGGGTTTCCGCGCGCGCGAAATAGAACCGCCCCAACCGCCTTAGCAGGCGGTTTTTCATAGGCGGACTAATCGTGCACCGCGCTCGAGCGCCACGCTGGCGCCGCGCGAGTCACGCCTTTCAAGGCGCTGCGCCGCCAACCTCGGTCGGCAAAATAATCCGACGGTTTCCTGAGCGCGCGGCGCGCCGCATGCGCTGGAAGCCGTCCTATTTTTCGCTTTTCGCGATCATCGCGAGCAGGCGACAGGACTTCGAATGTTCGGCTTTCTCCGCAGCTATTTTTCCAACGATCTCGCCATCGACCTCGGCACCGCCAACACCCTCATCTACATGCGTGGCAAAGGCATCGTCCTCGACGAGCCGTCGGTGGTCGCCATCCGCCAGGAAGGCGGCCCGAACGGCAAGAAGACCATCCAGGCCGTCGGCAAGGAAGCCAAGCAGATGCTGGGCAAGGTGCCGGGCAACATCGAGGCGATTCGCCCGATGAAGGACGGCGTCATCGCCGACTTCACGGTCACCGAACAGATGATCAAGCAGTTCATCAAGATGGCGCACGAGTCGCGCATGTTCTCGCCGTCGCCGCGCATCATCATCTGCGTGCCCTGCGGCTCGACCCAGGTCGAACGGCGCGCCATCAAGGAAGCGGCGCATGGCGCCGGCGCCTCGCAGGTCTACCTGATCGAAGAACCGATGGCCGCTGCCATCGGCGCCGGCCTGCCGGTGTCGGAAGCCACTGGCTCGATGGTGGTCGACATCGGCGGCGGCACCACCGAAGTGGGCGTGATCTCGCTGGGCGGCATCGTATATAAGGGCTCGGTGCGGGTGGGCGGCGACAAATTCGACGAAGCCATCGTCAATTACATCCGCCGCAACTACGGCATGCTGATCGGCGAGCAAACCGCCGAAGCCATCAAGAAGGCCATCGGCTCGGCGTTCCCGGGCTCCGAGGTCAAGGAAATGGAAGTCAAGGGCCGCAATCTGTCGGAAGGCATTCCGCGCAGCTTCACCATTTCCAGCAATGAAATCCTCGAAGCGCTCACCGATCCGTTGAACCAGATCGTCTCGTCGGTGAAGATCGCCCTCGAACAGACGCCGCCGGAACTCGGCGCCGATATTGCCGAGCGCGGCATGATGCTGACGGGCGGCGGCGCACTGCTGCGCGATCTCGACCGGCTGCTGGCCGAAGAGACGGGTCTGCCGGTGCTGGTCGCCGAAGATCCGCTGACCTGCGTGGTGCGGGGTTCGGGCATGGCACTGGAACGCGTCGACAAGGTAGGCAGCATCTTCTCGTACGAATAAGCGGCTACTATCTAGCTGATTTGAAAAACCGCGGCTGCCGGCCGCTTCGCATAGTAGACGCACCGCCGCCGGCGATCGCCGGCGCCGACCATGGAACAAAGTCCGCCGCCCCTTTTCAAACAGGGCCCCTCCGCTCTCGCCCGCCTACTGTTTTTTGTGGTGCTGGCGTTCGCGCTGCTGATTGCGGACGCGCGTTACAAAACACTCGATACGGCGCGCCAGGCGGTGGCGGTGGCGCTGTATCCGTTCCAGCGTTTCATGCTGCTGCCGCGCGACATGGCGCTGAGCGCCGCCGGGCTATTCGTTTCCAATGCCAGCCTGCGTACCGAAAATCGCGACCTGAAAGCGCGCAATCTCGACTTGTCGCTGAAAAGCGCCCAAGCCGCCGAGCTGCAAGTGGAAAATGGCCACCTGCGCGCGCTGCTGCAGCTCGCGCAGCGTTCGCCGCCGGGCGCCGTGCCCGCCGAAATCCAATATGATGCGCGCGACCCGTTCTCCGAGAAAGTCATCATCGATCACGGTCTGCGGGCCGGCATCATGGCCGGCGCGCCGGTGATTCAGGAACAAGGGCTGATCGGACAGGTGACGCGCGTGTTCCCGCTGCAGGCTGAAGTGACGCTGCTGACCGATCGCGACCAGGCGGTGCCCGTGCAGGTGTTGCGCACCGGCGTGCGCAGCGTGATCTACGGCACCCCGCAAGGCGATGCACTCGACTTGCGCTTCGTGCCGAACGGCGCGGACATCCGGGTCGGCGACGAACTCGTCACCAGCGGCCTCGACGGCGTGTATCCGTCGGGCCTGCCGGTCGCGCAGGTGATGCACATCGATCGCCAGTCGGACACCGCGTTCCTGCGCGTGACCTGCGTGCCGATCGCGCCCACCCACGGCGTGCGGCAGATGCTGGTGCTGCAATATCACAGCCCGATGCCGCCGCGCCCGGATGACGCGCCAGCGGCCACCGGCGGCAGTGCGCAGCGCACGCCGCGTGCGAAGGCCGCAAGCGGCACGCCGGCGGCCGCTGCCCGTCATGCACCGGCTGCGGCCAAAGCGGGCGGCGCCGCGCCCGCCAGCGCTGCCACTAGCGCCAGTGGCGCCGCCGCCGCGCATCCGGCCAAACGCACGCGCTTCAACCCGCATCACTTGCCGCGGCACACCGCGGCGACCACGCCCGTTGCCAACGAGACGCCACGATGAGCCGCCCGCAATACATCCTGCTGCCGGCCAGTGCGTCCTTCATCGTCTTCAGCCTGGCGGCAGCCTTCCTGCTCAATCTACTGCCGTGGGGACACCTCGACGGCGTGCCCGACTTCGTCGCACTGACCTTGCTGTTCTGGAGCCTGCACCAACCGCGCCGCGTCGGCATGGGCGCGGCCTTCGCGATGGGCCTATTGATGGACGTGCATAACGCCAGCTTCCTCGGCGAGCACCCGCTCGGCTATCTGATGCTGGCGTTCGTCGCGATTACCTTCCATCGCCGCATTCTCGGCACGCCGCTGCTGTTCCAGATGATCTTCGCGCTGCCGATTCTGGCGCTTGCGCAAATCGTGCCGCTGCTGGTGCGGCTGGCGATGGGCGCGGGCTGGCCCGGCTGGGGCTATCTGGCCAGCGCCGTGGTGGCCACGCTTATCTGGCCACTGGTGAGCGCGCTGTTGATCGCGCCGCAAAAACGCGCCGTCGATCCCGACGACACCCGTCCGATCTAACGCGGACGACGGCGGCGCATGACCGAATTCAAAAATACCGAACGGGGTCTGCGCCGCTTTCGCACGCGTGTGGCGGGGGCGGCCGTGTTCGTGGTGGTCTGCTTCGGCTTGCTGGGCATGCGGCTGGCCTATCTGCAAGTGGTTCGTTATCCGCAATATGCGTTGCAGGCGGAAGAGAACCGCATTTCGGTGGCGCCGATCGTGCCGAATCGCGGCATCATCACCGACCGCAACGGCGTAGTGCTGGCGAAAAATTATTCGGCCTACACGCTTGAAATCACACCATCGAAGCTCGACCGCCCGTTGTCACAGGTGATCGACGAGTTGGCGGAAGTGGTGCCGATCGACGCGCGTGACCGGCGCCGCTTTCAGAAGCTGCTCGACGATTCGAAGAACTTCGAAAGCCTGCCGATTCGTACGCGGCTGACCGACGACGACGTGGCCCACTTCACCGCGCAACGCTTCCGCTTTCCCGGCGTGGAGGTGCGCGCGCGCCTGTTCCGGCAATATCCGCTGGGCATGACGGCGGCGCACGTCATCGGCTATATCGGCCGCATTTCGCAGCGCGACCAGGATCGTATCGACCAGGTCAGCGATGCCAACGACGACGATTCGGCCAATTACGACCCGCGCCTCGATGCGAACAACTACAAGGGCACCGATTACATCGGCAAGATCGGCGTGGAGCAGAGCTACGAGACCGATCTGCACGGGGTAACGGGCTTCGAGGAAGTGGAAGTGACGGCGGGTGGACGGCCGGTACGCACGCTGTCGCGCACGCCGGCGAAGCCCGGCAACAACCTGGTGCTGTCGCTCGATATCGGCCTGCAGGAAGTAGCCGAGCAGGCCTTCGCCGGCAAGCGCGGCGCGCTGGTGGCCATCGAGCCGTCGACCGGCGACGTGCTGGCATTCGTCTCGGCGCCAAGCTTCGATCCGAATTCCTTCGTCGACGGCATCGACCAGCAAAGCTGGGACGATCTCAATAACTCGCCCGATCATCCGCTGCTGAACCGGCCGTTGCGCGGCACCTATCCGCCCGGTTCGACCTACAAGCCCTTCATGGCGCTGGCCGCGCTGACGCTGCACAAGCGCACGCCGCAATGGGGTTTCCAGGATCCCGGGTTCTACATGCTGGCCGGCCATCGTTTTCGCAACGACGTGCGCAACGGCCAGGGCTGGATCGATATGTATCGCTCGCTGGTGGTGTCGAACGACACCTATTACTTCATGCTCGCGCACGATCTTGGCGTGAACAACATTGCCGACTTCATGCGGCCCTGGGGTTTCGGCCAAAAGACCGGTATCGACGTGCAGGGCGAGGCGCTCGGCATTCTGCCGTCGACCGACTGGAAGCGGCATGCCTATCGCCGGCCCGAGCAGCAGCGTTGGTATGACGGGGAAACCGTCAGCCTGGGCATTGGCCAGGGCTACAACTCGTTCACCATCCTGCAGTTGGCGCACGCCTTCGCCACGCTGGCCAACGACGGCGTGGTGATCAAGCCGCATTTGGTGAAAGAGACCGAAGATCCGGTAACGCGCGAAGTACGGCTGACCGTGCCTAGCGCCAGTTATCGCATTGGCGTGAGCCAGCAGAACATCGATATCGTGAAGCGCGCGCTGATCGGTGTGGTGAATGAAGGCACCGCGAAGGTACCGTTCGCCGGCGCCGCTTACCAGGCCGCCGCGAAGACCGGTACCGCGCAGGTTTATACGGTGGGACAAAACGAAAAGTATCAGGAGCGCTATGTCGCCGAACGCATGCGCGACCATGCGCTGTTCGTCGCGTATGCGCCGGCCGACCATCCGAAGATCGCGCTGGCGCTGATTGTGGAAAACGGCGGCTGGGGCGCGCAGACCGCCGGCCCGATCGCGCGGCGCGTGCTCGACTACTATCTGGTCGACAAGCTCAAGGCGGGCGCCGAGGCGGCTGCCGTGGCCGCTGCGGCGTCGGCTACGGTGGCGGCCGAAGGGCCGGTGGTGGGTGGCGCGGAATCGCCGCTCGACGCCGCGCTGCCGGGCGCGGCATCCGCGGCGGCCTCGGGCCTGACGGCGGCGTCCGACGCGTCGGCGTCGGACGCCGGCGCGTCGAACGCCGGGGGCGCGCCCGTGACACCGATTGCTTCGAACGCCGCGGGAACGCCCGTGAAACCGATCACCCCGAACGCCGCGGCAACACCTGTGAAACCGCCGGCTTCGACCGCCGCGGGAACGCCTGTAAAACCGCTCGCAGCGCAGCCGTCGGGCGCTTCGACCGTACCACCGGTCAAGCAACCGGTCGTCCCCGCGCCACCGGGCAACGCCATCATCCCCACGCCCCTGCCGCGCCGCGCTTCGACCGATCGTCGCACGACGCCCAGCGCGGCCGGCGCCTTGCCGCAACCGACGCCCCCCTCCACCGAATCCGCGGGAGACTGACCGTGGCTATCGACATTCGAGTCTGGCTACAGCGCGCGCGCAGCTTCGCAACGGCTTTCGACCGTCCACTGGCGCTGTTCATTTTTCTGCTGGTCTGCACCGGCCTGGTCACGCTTTATAGCGCCAGCATCGACGTGCCGTCGCGCGTGGAAGATCAGATCCGCAATGTGCTGCTGACTTTCGCGATGATGTGGGTAGTAGCGAACCTACCGACGCAGATATTGATGCGCTTCGCGGTGCCGCTATACAGCTTTGGCGTGGCACTGCTGCTGGCGGTGGCCGCGGTCGGGCTGACGCGCAAGGGCGCCAAGCGCTGGATCAATGTCGGCGTGGTGATTCAGCCATCCGAATTGATGAAGATCGCCATGCCCTTGATGCTGGCTTGGTATTACCAGCGACGTGAAGACAGCCTGCGCTGGTGGGATCATATTGTCGCGCTACTGATATTGGCGGTGCCAGTAGGCCTGATCGCCAAGCAGCCCGACCTCGGCACCGCGCTGCTGGTGTTCGCGGCCGGCGCCTTCGTCATCTATTTCGCGGGGCTTAGTTTCAAGCTGATTCTGCCGCTGTTACTGGTGGTGGTGATCGCCGTGGGCTCGGTTGTCAGCTTCGAAGACCGTATCTGCGAGCCACAAGTGCAATGGCCGCTGATGCACGATTACCAGAAGCATCGCATCTGCACGCTGCTCGATCCGACTACGGATC
>JBPBQZ010000091.1:0-46478 GCA_050955105.1 Janthinobacterium lividum
AAACGCGCGGCACCGGGTGACCAAATCACTTATCGCATCGAATACCTCAACGCGAGCAGCGAAACGCTGACGAACCTTGCCATCACCCAGGCGGTGCCAGCGCATGCGCGTTATCTCGATGGTAGCGCCCGCCGCATCGAGCCGATTCCTCGCGGAACGTCCTGCAAGCCGACGACGGCGTCGGACAGCGTGCACTGCCTGATCGATCGGCTCGATGCCGGCCGTCAAGGCAGTCGTCCTTCTCAGTCCGTTTGAACGGGGGAATATTCATTGATCGCTACTGCGCAAATGATCGACAAAGCGCCGGCTCGTCACTGGCAATGTTTGATAGTTCTTAAATTTTTGGCTCGTTTGCATGGTTGCCGCCCGTGCCGCGCCACTCAACTTATCAACGTTTTTTTAATTCTCGCAGCCTTAATGAGCGCACCGAAATGCCGTGCCTGGGAGCTGATACATTCTATTAGCATCATCGATGCAAGCACGGGAAAGCCGACCCCGAACAACGAACTCCTGTATGAGAAGCCCATACTTATTCGCATCGACCGACTTGCGCAATATGACGAACCCTACGAAAAGTGCACAGTGACGATTGACAGCAAAACCACTCGCATTGCGACGCTGCTTCGAAAAAGCGACTGCGCAGCCGGTGTTACCGATAGCCGGCCGATTCCGTTTTTTGCCGAATTAGGGGAAAAGTACGAAATAAGATCGCATTTCGACTACCGCTATAGTAAGGAGAGTTGGGGAGGCTGGGAATGGGGCACTGCATCGACCGATAAAACACTAACGGTTGCCCTTCCGCCACTGGGCGGCACCGTTTCCGGGGCGACACTGAACGGACGCCGGGCTGTCGTAACGGCGCTGCTATCGCCACGCGGCGCCACGTTATATGTGTATGAGGGCCGCCGAGTCATTGCCAGCGCTATCAGCGACACGAAGGGCAATGCTCAAGCGACAAGCGAAGGTCTTGCGCCCGGCATTCACAATCTCACCGTGGCCGTCGCGGCCGGAGAGCATCAGGAAACCCTGCTGGAAACGTCTCTAGACGTTCCATCGCCTCCGCATCTGGATTTGACATGGGATTCCCCAAGAGAAGGGACTTCGATCGCCAGCGCCAATGTGGAATTGCGCGGGGAAGTCATCGTAAAAAACGCCCAGTTGCATCGCGAGGGGCTGCTTTTATGGCAGAAAGCCGCCAGCAAGCAATGGTCGAACGATCCGGTGTCTAAGGCCTGTTCCATTGACCAAGATGGCGGCAACTTCGTCTGTCGCACACATCTGACGGATGCGTGGGATTCGCCCTACGTCGATATATTTCTACGCGCCGCTAGCGCGGGCGTGCCGAGCATCACGGGAGATGTGCAGCGCCGCTTCCTCGTTAAACGACCGGCAAACGACCTGCTTAAAATTTCCTCGCAGATTGTGATGCCTAAACCCGAGGACGGCGATGCCGCTTATCCCATGGAATCGAGCCTCATTTATCGCCTCAAGGTGACGGCGCTTCATCCGGTCGGGAATTTTGAAATTCGCTATCCGCTGGAAAACGGTTTTGAAGAAAACGGCAAACCCACGCTCGCCTGGCTAAGTGGAAATGGCAATGGCTACGTTAGGTTGAATTCGCAATGGCCTGGCAACGCGGTGATATTGCGTGCGGATTCTCAACCCTCGACGTATTCATGGGATCCTTACAGCGCCGCGCTGAAGGCTGGTGAAAGCTTTGAATTGAGCATCCCGGTCAAAGTATCGCCCGGGTACCATGGAAAGCTACCCAGCAAATTAACGCTTGAGTCGGCACATTTCGACCAACCGTACTCCGTCACCTACGCGCCGACTATTGCCGCCACGACAGTAACTTTCGACAAGGATGTCACCGAGGGTTGGAAAGGCGACAAGTTCGTGCTCTCCGGCACCGTCGAACATCCTTTCAGCAGCGTGACCGAAGGCCGCGGCGCCCAAGCAGTGCATGTCTGGTTGAAATCTGGAATTGATGACTGGACCGCCTTACCGCAGCAAACCTGTGCCTTGAAACCCGATGGCGATAACGCGCGCTTCGAATGTCCCTTATCGCTACGGCACTACATTCCGACAGAATCCCGCGACGTCTCGATCGGCGTGCGCATCAAAGGCCGTGATGATTACCTGGCGCCGCGCGCCGTCACTAAAATTCGCGTCGACATGACCGCTCCAAAACTCAGCAACGTTCGGTTGACGCCCGCTTATGACGCAAAGCAATCCTTGCTTGTCGAAGGAGAAGCCAGCGACGATCAATCGGGCCTGGGTATGCCAAACAATCCTGCGGATGCCATAGAGGTTTTATGGGGCAAAACTGACATCGCGAAGAAATGCCCTGCCAAAGAGCTCGATGACGCGGCACCAGACGGATGGTCGATGACACGACGCACTACCTGCCCCGTTGCGGGTGGCAGGTTTGCGTGTGAAGCACCACTTGGCGCCGCTTGGGCGGAACCGTCCGCCGCCGTCTGCGTGCGCGCCTGGGATCGCGCTGGCAATGTAAGCAGTGTCTGGCGGTCGATCGATCTGGCGAGCCCGTCGGTAGACATCTGGAAGCAGACGAGTTTCAAGATGCTCGCTGGATCGCTGAAAGACATCGATGAATCTGGCGGTTTGACACCCGGCGATATTTTTTCCTATCGCATTGCATTGCAAGCCAAGCGAGCTATAAAAGGCTTGGCGATTCGTTATGCATTGCCAAGCGGTCTTGACCCGCTTCCCGATCTTTCGCCCACTATAAGTGTCAACGATATCGATACCGCAGGCTCCATGCTGAATGCTGACTGGCATGCCGGCAACACCACAGCGTTGACCCGCGAACACGTTGACCTGCGCGCGGGAGACAAACTGGCGATCACCATCCCCTTGCGGGTTGGCACCACCGCGGCAGCACACCTCTTGAGTACGGTTATCATTGGCGCGCAATCGGCCATCGATACACTTGAGTTGAACGATAAGCTGGACCTGCAACAGCGACTACCGAGTGGGCGCGCGATGGAACTTAGCTTGCACGCAAGTAGCGATGCAAATGCTCGCCGCGCGGCCTCTGTTGCGACGCCCCGTGCGTCGGCTTTGCCGACATCGAACGAAGCTGGACAATCTTTTCTTCTGCGATTGCATGTCGACGTTAAGCAATGGAATTTGCGCGGCGTAACGATGGCCTTGCGACTTCCCCCTGCCCTGCTGGCGCATGGCCCGCTGCGGATAGAACGCTCGACTGTTCCCGGCGCGCCAGGTCTGGCGGATGGCGCCGTCACATCGCCATTGCCATCGGTGGATCCCGCATGGGATGGCAATGATCAATCGTCTTTGCTCGCGGCCAATACCGATTTGCCAGGTCATTCGTCATTTGATTTGTTCATCCCGATACGCAGTCGCGACGACCAAAGCGGCGGCACCGTCGCACTGCGGGCGCAAGCGCGTGCCGTGAACCTCGACGGCCAACTTTCTGCGCAGACCGAGGTTCAACTCGCCGCGGCGCCTCCCACGCTCGATAAATTACGGCTGGTCGCTACGGCCAGTCCGGAAGGCGCGGCACCGGGTGACCAAATCACTTATCGCATCGAATACCTCAACGCGAGCAGCGAAACGCTGACGAACCTTGCCATCACCCAGGCGGTGCCAGCGCATACGCGTTACCTCGATGGTAGCGCCCGATGCATCGAGCCGATTCCTCCCGGAACGTCTTGCAAGCCGTCGACGGAGTCGGACAGCGTGCACTGGTTGATCGATCGGCTCGATGCCGGCCGTAAAGGCCAGTTGTCGTTCTCAGTCCGTTTGAACGGGGAGAATGTTTATTGATCGCTACTGCGCAAATGATCGACAAAGCGCCGGCTCGTCACTGGCAATGTTTGATAGTCGCGACACACGATCTTCAACTCGCGCTTGGCCCAGACATCGTCTAGCGCGATCGCCACCACGCCCGTGCCGCCCTGGTAAAACGGCACGGCTGATGCCGGGATCACGCCCAGGCCCATGCCGGCCTGTACCATCCGGCAGACCGCGTCGAAACTCGCCACGTGCACGCGAAAGCGCAGCAGCTTGCCAGCCTGTTTGCTTGAAGCGAGCAGCAACTGCTGGAATGAATCGCCCGACAAAAGCCCTACCTGGTCAAAATCGAGCGTTTCGTGAAACGCCAGACTCGGCCTGCCAGCTAAGGGATGCGAAGCCGGCACGACCACCACGAGACGGTCGTCGCGGTAATGAAACGTTTGCAAACCATGCGCCGGCGTGGAGGCATTGCAAACGCCCACGTCGGCGACGCCATGCTCGACCGCTTCCACCACGGCTTCGCTCATATGTTCTTCGAGGTCGAGCCGTACCTGCGGGAATTCGCTGCTGAAAGCGGCCAAATCTTCGGGCAAGAACTGAATGATGGCAGAGCGATTCGCATAGATACGCACATGGCCGCGCGCGCCATCGGTGTGCTCGGACAATTCAGCCGCCATCACTTCCATCTCGTGCAGGATGTGGCGCGCGTGGCGCAGCAGCGATTCCCCGGCCGGTGTCGGCGATACCCCATTGCGGTGCCGGTAAAGCAAAGGCGTGCCCAATATGCTTTCCATTTCGGAAATGCGCTTGCTCACCGCCGAGGCTACCGTGTGCTCACGTTCCGCCGCGCGTGCGATGCTTTTCTCTTCACAAACGGAGACGAAGGCTTTCAATGAAACGAGGTCGAATCTTCTGAGCATGATTGGCGAGGCGCTGCGTCGTCGGGTTCGTTCGGGTGCGGTGGTCCGTGGCCACGGCAGGGAGCATTCATTCGGCCCACAAGCGCCGTCTGATTTCGAGATGCCTGACCTCGCCGTATACCACTGCGGCAGCGCCGGGACCGCTCAATATAATCGTTCGCCAGACGCTTTGAAAGTGAAGTCAAGCCGAGGCCAGCCATGAAATCCACGCCGCAAACGCTTTATCAGAAATTGTGGGACGAGCATGTCGTTCACAACTTCGACGACGGCACGTCGCTGCTGTATATCGACCGGCATATGCTCAACGAAGTCAGTAGTCCGCAAGCTTTTGAAGGCCTGCGGACTAGCGCACGCGGCGTCTGGCGCGCCGCTAGCGTGCTGGGCATTTCGGACCATAACGTTCCCACTACCGGGCGCGCGGCGGGTATTGCCGATGCGATATCGCGGCGCCAGGTCGAAGCCCTGGATGCAAATTGCGATCAGTACGGGCTGCGGCAATTCAAGCTGCACGACGTGCGGCAAGGCATCGAACACGTGGTCGGTCCGGAGCAAGGCTGGAGCCTGCCGGGCACCACCCTCGTCTGCGGCGATTCACATACCTCGACGCACGGAGCACTGGGCGCGCTCGCCTTCGGTATCGGCACGTCCGAGGTGGAGCACGTGCTGGCTACGCAAACCCTGTTGCAGCGACGCGCGAAGACCATGTTGATCCGCATCGAAGGCGCGCTGCCGCTCGCCTGTTCCGCAAAAGACGTGGTGCTGTCGGTCATCGGTCGCATCGGCGCGGGCGGCGCGGCGGGCCACGCGATCGAGTTCGCGGGCCAGGCGGTCAGCCAGATGTCGATGGAAGCGCGCATGACGCTTTGCAATATGTCGATCGAAGCGGGCGCCCGCTGCGGCATGGTGGCAGTCGATGCGACCACGCTGAGTTATCTGCAGGGACGCCCGTTCGCGCCGCGCGGCGCAGCCTGGACCCGTGCCGTTGCGCACTGGCAAACGCTGCATTCGGACGCCGGCGCGGTATTCGACACGGTCGTGGAAATCGATGCGGCGACGATCGTGCCGCAGGTCACCTGGGGCACCTCGCCCGATATGGTGAGCGAGATCGATGGCTATGTGCCCGATCCCGCGACGATTGCCGACACGACGCAGCGACGCGCCATCGAACGCGCGCTCGCTTATATGGACCTGGCCGCCGGCATGCCGATTACCGCGATCGAAATCGATAAGGTGTTCATCGGCTCTTGCACCAATTCGCGCATCGAAGACTTGCGCGCCGCCGCAGCGGTGGTACGCGATAGCGGTCAACGCGTGGCGTCGCGCGTGGCGCTGGCGATGGTGGTACCGGGTTCGACGCTGGTGAAGACGCAAGCCGAAGCCGAGGGCCTCGACCGCATCTTCATCGACGCCGGTTTCGAATGGCGCGACTCCGGCTGTTCGATGTGCCTGGCAATGAATGCCGATCGATTGGCACCCGGGGAACGCTGCGCATCCACCTCGAATCGCAACTTCGAAGGCCGTCAAGGCGCGGGCGGCCGCACCCATCTGGTCAGTCCGGCGATGGCGGCGGCCGCGGCGCTGGCGGGCCATTTCGTCGATGTGCGTAGGCTCGATAGCCGCGCGGCACGCCACCACACAGGGATTGCATGATGGAAAAGCTGATCGTTCATACCGGCATCGTGGCCCCGCTCGACCGCGAAAACGTCGACACCGACGTGATCTTGCCCAAACAGTTTCTGCGGTCGATCGAGCGTACCGGCTTCGGCCCCTTCCTGTTCGACACCTGGCGCTATCACGATCAGGGCGAACCGGGACAAGATTGTTCAGGACGGCCCGAGAACGCGGATTTCGTCCTCAATCGGCCGCGTTACCGCGCCGCAACCATCCTGCTGGCGCGCCGCAACTTCGGCTGTGGCAGTTCACGCGAACATGCCGCCTGGGCGCTTGGCCAGTTCGGCTTTCGCGTCATCATCGCACCCAGTTTCGGCGATATTTTTTTCAGCAACGCGTTCAAGAACGGGCTGTTGCCGATCAGGCTGGACACATTGCAGCTCGACCGACTCTTTACCCGCTGCGAGGCGCTCGACGGCTGGCAGCTGCGCGTCGACCTGCCCGCGCAGCAAATCGTCACGCAAGACGCGGAGCGCTTCGATTTCGAGATCGATCCACACCAGAAGCATTGTCTGCTGGAAGGCCTCGACGAAATCGGCCTGACGCTGCAACACGCCGAACGCATTCGCCAATTCGAAGCCGCGCGCGCCATCAAGGCACCCTGGCTGATCCTCGACGAAGCCATGCGCTAGGTGCCAAGCACCGGGCAAGTCGGCGGGGCTTGAGCTCCGGCTTGCCTGCACCTACTCCCTGCCGCCTTTCAAACGGCGCACGAGCGAGCAACGATTCCCCTGAAGGTCTGCGCCGCACGCGGGTTGGCGATGTCGGCCACACCAGCTTTACCTTGAGTTTGATACGTTATATCATTTGGTCGGCTTTGAACGCCCGTTTCAAGGTGCCCTACCATTGCTGACCATTCCATGAAAAACGCCTTCCTGAAAGCCGCCCTCGCGCTGGCGACCACCTGCGGGCTGCTCGGCAGCGCGCATGCCGCCCCCGCTTCGGCCGCGCATGCGTCGGATCATCCGATCAGCATCGTGGCCGCCGAAAACTTCTACGCTGATGTCGCCAAGGAAATCGGCGGCGCTCATGTCAGCACCTCGTCGATCCTGAGCAACCCGGACGAAGACCCGCACCTGTTCGAAGCCAGTCCGTCGGTGGCGCGACGCTTGTCGGCGGCGCGCCTGGTGGTCTATAACGGCGCCGGCTACGATGCCTGGATGAGCAAGCTGTTGAGCGCCTCGCAGCGCGCCGGCCGCCAGGAGATCGTCGCCGCGCAGTTGGTCGGCAAGCACGACGGCGACAATCCGCATCTGTGGTATTTGCCCGCTACCATGCCGGCCGTTGCCGCGGCAATTCGCGACGCACTGTCGCAGATCGATCCGGCGAACCGCGACGATTACGCACGCCGCTATACTGCCTTCGTTGCCTCGCTGACGCCCTTGCAGACGAAAATCGCGCAGTTGAACCACGCCTATCGATCGACGCCGGTCACCGCCACCGAACCCGTGTTCGGCTATATGGCTGACGCCATTGGCTTGACCATGCGCAATGCGCGCTTTCAACAATCGATCATGAACGATACCGAACCGGTCGCGTCCGACATCGCGGCGTTTGAAAACGATCTGCGCACGCGCCAGGTACAGGCACTGCTTTTCAACAAACAAACCAACGGACCGCTGACCACGCGCCTGCTCAAGCTGGCGCAATCGGCCGGCGTACCGGCAGTAGCGGTGACTGAAACCCAGCCTCCTGGCTTGTCTTATGTACAGTGGATGATGTCGCAACTGGACGCACTCGAGCGCGCGCTGGGCCGCGCAAAATGACCGCCGAAAGCCAGATTTCGCCCCGCGACGCCGCTGCGATAAGCCTCGAGAACGTCACGCTCGAACTCGGCGGCCGCGTGGTGCTGCGCGATGTGAACCTGCAGATCCGCAGCGGCGAGTTCGTCGGCGTGCTCGGCCCCAATGGCGCCGGCAAAACCACCTTGATGCGCGCCCTGCTCGGCTTGTTGAAACCGCGCCACGGGCAGATCAGCCTGTTCGGCGAACCGGTGGCGCAGGGCCGCAAGCTCATCGGCTACATGCCGCAGTCGCGCAGCGCGCTGATCGACAAACGCATCATTGGCCGGGATTTCGTGGCTTGTGCTTTGGGCGGCCAGCGCTGGGGCATGGCCTGGCCGAGCGTCGCCGCGCGGCGCACTGTCGATGCCGCGCTCGACAAAGTCGGCGCGCGCGAGCTCGCCAGCCGTACCTTGGCCGAGCTTTCCGGCGGCGAACGCCAGCGCCTGTTGCTGGCGCAGTGCCTGCTGGATGAACCGCGCCTGCTGTTGCTCGACGAACCGTTGATCAGTCTCGATCCGGCGCGTCAACGCACGGTGGTCGAGCTGGTGGCAAAGGTGGCACGCGAACAAGACATGACGGTACTATTCTCCGCGCACGAATTGAACCCCCTATTGGGCTCGCTCGATCGAGTGTTGTACCTGGGAGGCAGTCGTGCGGCGCTCGGCACAGTCGACGAGGTGATCACCGCACCGGTACTATCTCGGCTTTACGACGCGCCGATCGAAGTGATGCGCGTCGGCCCCCGTATCTTTGTGATGTCCGGCGACTACGATATGGAACACCACGCGCACTCGCACGACCACGATGCTTGACTACGACTTCATGCGCAACGCCTTCGCGGCGTCTGGCGTGGTCGCCATCATGGCCGGCATCGTCGGCTATTTTCTCGTCATGCGCGGCCAGACGTTCGCCGGCCATGCGCTCTCGCACGTCGGCTTTACCGGGGCCACCGGCGCGCTGCTGATCGGCGTCGCGCCGCTCACTGGCATGGTCGGCTTCACTGTCGTGGCGGGTCTGGCAATGGGCGCTTTCGGCGAAAAACTGGCTGGACGCGACGTCTCGATCGGCATGGTGCTGTCGCTGTCGCTGGGCTTCGGCATGCTGTTCCTGCATTTCTTCACGCGCTATGCCACCCAGGTGGCGTCGCTGCTGTTCGGCAACGTGCTGGGCGTCAGCGCCGACACCTTGCATGCGCTGCTGGTGCTGGCGGTACTGTGTCTGGCGGGGCTGGCGATCATTGCGCGACCGCTGATCTTCGCCACGCTGCAGCCGGAATTGGCCGAAGCCAAAGGCGTGCCCTTGCGCCTGGTATCGACGGTATTCCTCGGGCTGGTCGCGCTGGCGATTGCCGGCAGCTCGCAAATCGTCGGCATCCTGCTGGTCTTCACGCTGACGGTGGGGCCGGCCGCCGCGGCGCAACGCCTCAGCGCGCGGCTGGGCCGCGGCGTGGCGCTAGCGGCGCTGTTGGCACTGCTCGAGGCCTGGGGCGGCGTCACATTGTCGTACTACACCGATTGGCCCACCAGTTTCTGGATTACCGCGATGAGCGCGCTGGTCTATGCGGCTGCCGCCGGATGGCATGCATGGCGCACACGTGCTGGGGCGCCGTCTGCAGCGGCAGGCCATGCCGAACATGCCGGGCACGCCGGCCACTCGCATTGACAGATTTCAGGAAGACGCCGCGCTGATGTGGTCCGCCGTCAGACCAGCGCGCGGGCATGATGCGCGAGGTGATCGGCGATGAAGCTGCTGATGAAGTAATAGCTGTGATCGTAGCCGGCGTGCCGTCGCAAATTCAGCGTTTGACCGACCGCTGCGCAAGCGGTTTCGAAACGTTCCGGCAGCAACTGCTCGGCCAGGAACGGATCGGCCAGTCCCTGATCGATCAGGATTTCACGGCTGCGCGGCATGCTCGAGCCACTCACCAGCGCGCTGGCGTCGTAGCTGGCCCACGCGCTCCGATCCGCGCCCAGATAACCGGTGAAGGCCTTTTGCCCCCACGGACAGTCGCTCGGCGCGGCAATCGGCGCGAACGCCGACACCGAGCGAAATAAATCGGGACGGCGCAGGCCCAGCACCAGTGCACCATGCCCACCCATCGAATGCCCGAACACGCCAAGCCGTGCACCGTCGATCGGCAATTCGCGCTCGATGGTCTGCCGCAGTTCGTCGACGATGTAGCTGTACATCCGATAGTGGCTAGCCCACGGCGCCTGCGTGGCGTCGAGATAAAAGCCCGCGCCGACACCGAAGTCCCAGGCATCCGCTTCATGCGGCATCCCGGCACCGCGCGGACTGGTGTCCGGCGTGACCAGAGCAATGCCATGCTGCGCCGCATAGCGCTGCGCGCCGGCTTTCATCGCAAAGGTTTCGTCGGTGCAGGTCAGGCCTGCCAGATAGAACAGCGCCGGCACCCGCTGCGTCGCGGCCGCCAACGCAGCGGTGTGCGGCAGCGCCGCAGGCGGCAGAAACACGCCGAAGCGCGCCGGCAGGCCCAGCGTCACCGACGTATGCCGATAGAAACGCTGCACGCCGCCGCACGACAGGTGCTCGGAGATCAGTTCGAGCATGGCTTGCTACTCAGTAAAGCACCACTGAGCGAATCGACTCGCCGCGCTTCATCAAGTCGAAACCCTCGTTGATGCGCTCAAGCGGCAGGGTGTGAGTAATCAGGTCGTCGATGTTGAGCTTGCCTTCCATATACCAGTCGACGATCTTCGGCACGTCGGTGCGGCCACGCGCGCCACCGAAGGCCGAGCCTTTCCACTGGCGGCCGGTTACCAACTGGAACGGTCGCGTGCTGATTTCCGCACCCGCTTCGGCGACGCCGATGATGATCGACTGGCCCCAGCCCTTGTGACAGCATTCGAGCGCCTGCCGCATGGTCGTTGTATTGCCGATGCATTCGAATGAATAGTCGGCGCCGCCGTCGGTCAGCTGCACGATCTCGTCGACCACGTTGGCAACGTTCTTCGGATTGACGAAATGCGTCATGCCGAATTTACGCGCCATGGCTTCGCGTGCCGGATTCGTATCGACGCCGATGATCTTGTCGGCGCCGACCATCTTGGCGCCTTGAATCACATTCAGGCCGATGCCACCCAAGCCGAACACCACCACATTCGCGCCGGCTTCCACCTTGGCCGTGTAGACCACCGCGCCCACGCCTGTGGTAACGCCGCAGCCGATATAGCAGACCTTGTCGAACGGCGCGTCGGAGCGGATTTTCGCGACCGCGATTTCCGGCACCACGATGTAGTTGGAAAAAGTCGACGTGCCCATGTAATGCAGAATCGGCTTGCCGCCGATCGAGAAACGCGAGGTCGCATCGGGCATCAAGCCGCGGCCCTGCGTGGCGCGCACGGCTTGGCACAAGTTGGTCTTGCGCGACAGGCAGAACTTGCACTGCCGGCATTCTGGCGTGTATAGCGGAATCACGTGGTCGTCTTTCTGCAGCGACGTCACGCCCGCGCCCACTTCCAATACCACGCCCGCGCCCTCATGCCCGAGGATCGCGGGGAACAAGCCCTCCGGATCGGCGCCCGACAGCGTGTAGTAGTCCGTGTGGCAAATGCCGGTGGCCTTGACTTCGATAAGTACTTCGCCGGCCTTCGGTCCGTCGAGATCGACCTCTTCGATGGTCAATGGCTTACCGACTTCCCACGCAATCGCTGCTCGGGTTTTCACGCGAATTCTCCTTGAGCTGTGTTCGTGTACAGCACAGCACGGCCAGCTTGCGGCTTGATGTCCGTCGCGAGCTTACGAGGCGGCGGCGCCCGACGCGGCGGCCGGCACGGTTTCGGGCACCACTACGGGCGCGCTGTCGGCCGGTTGCGGCTGAAACGCCGGCACCGAAGCCGTACCTGGCGCCACGCCGGACGTTCCATCCGCCGCGGCGCCCGGCGCATCGCCCGGACGCGGCGCATCGCCGGTCCGCGCGATCCAGCCGCCACCCAGTTGCTGATAGAGCCCAACCAGATTCGTCAGGCGCGACAGCCGCGTATTGATCAGTATCTGTTGCGCACTATACAAATCGGTCTGCGCCGTCAGCACGCTCAAATAACTGTCGACACCGCTCTTGTAACGCAGTGTCGACAAATCAAGTCGTCGCTGTTGCGCGTGCACGTACTCTTCCAGCGACGTAATTTGCTCGTCATAGGTACTGCGGCCCGCGAGACTATCCGACACTTCACGGAATGCCGTCTGGATCGCCTTCTCATACTGCGCGACGGCAATTTGCTTTTGCGCCTCGGCCAACTTCAGGTTGGCGATATTCTCGCCACCCCTGAAAATCGGCAGACTGATCGACGGGCCGAACGACCAGGCCGCCGAACCCGCCTTGAACAGGCCGCTCAGCATCGAGCTCGCGGTGCCGAAATCGCCGGTCAGCGAGATCGACGGGAAGAACGCGGCACGGGCCGCGCCGATATCGGCGTTATAGGCTTTCAACTGATCTTCCGCCTGCAGAATATCGGGCCGCCGCGTCAGCAGTTCAGAGGGCAATCCGGCGGGAATATCGGCCAGAGTGCGCTGATCGTCCAGCGACAGCGCCGGCGGCAGATTGGTCGGCAACGGCTCGCCCACCAACAGCGTCAAATAGTTGACCGCCTGTGCGCGCGCGCGCAACTGCGCGGCCAGGTTCGACTGCGCTTGCTCGACCACCGTCTCAGCTTCACGCAAGTCGAGTTCGGAACCGACGCCGTTATCGAACTGCAGCTTGGCGATCCGATACGACTCGCCCGAGGTCTTCAGCGTTTCACGCGTGATATCGAGTTGTTCATCGTCGGCACGCAGCGTCAGATATTGCTGCGCCACGCCCGATACCAGCGAGATCTCGGCCGCACGGCGCGCTTCAGCCGTCGCGAAATAAGTGGCCAGGGCCGCATCGCTCAAGCTCTTCACGCGACCGAACAGATCGATTTCCCACGAGGCCGAGGGGCCTACGGAATAATCGCCGCCCACCTCTGGCCGTCCGGTAACGCTCAGGCTGGCCGGCGTGCGCGCGCGCGTGCCCGATGCACCGAGGTCTAGCGTCGGCAGCAGCGCCGCACGCTGAATCCGATATTGCGCGGCAGCCGCTTCGACATTGATCACTGCAACGCGCAGATCGCGATTGTTTTGCAGCGCCAACTCGACCAGGCGCTGCAACTGCGGATCGCCGAGGAAATCACGCCAGCCGATATCGGCAGTCGCCGTGGTTTGCGCGCTTCCCGGCACATTCGCTTCGCCGCCGGTAAAGTTCGCCGCCACCGGCGGCGCCGGCCGCTCGTAGTGCGGTGCCAGCGAGCAACCTGCCAGCGCCGCGCTCAGCAAGGTGGCCCGGAGTGCAAGGCTTGTCTTCATCTCAACGTCCTTTCTCTGCTTCTGCAGCCACGCCGGCGGCGTCGCGAGGGCGCGCCGATTCGTCGCGCAGCAGCGCGCCCGGTGCATCGTGCGGTGGCGTGCTCGGCCCACCATGGGGTCCGGCTGGCGGCGTGGACGGCGGCGTCGGATCATCCGGGCCGTGCTTCTTGCCATGACGCTCGCTCATCTTGCCGGCAACCACCACGTAGAACATCGGCACCAGGTAAATGGCGAGGAAGGTCGCCGTCAGCATGCCGCCGATCACGCCGGTACCGATCGCATGTTGCGCACCTTGTCCCGCGCCGTTACTGATCGCCAGCGGCAATACGCCCAGCACGAAGGCCATCGACGTCATCAGAATCGGACGCAGCCGCAGTCGCACCGCCTCCATCGCCGCATCGACGATATTCATGCCGTCGCGATGCAGGTCTTTAGCGAACTCGACGATCAGCACCGCGTTCTTCGCCGACAGCCCCACCGTCGTCAACAGCCCGACCTGGAAGAACACGTCGTTGGCCAAGCCGCGGAAGGTGGTCAGCAGCAAGGCGCCGATCACGCCGAGCGGCACCACCAAGATCACCGAGAACGGAATCGACCAGCTTTCATACAAGGCCGCCAGACACAGGAACACCACCAGCACCGAAACGCCATAGAGCATCGGCGCCTGCGAGCCGGATTGAATTTCCTGCAGCGACAGCCCGGTCCATTCGAAGCCGATGCCGGCCGGCAGCTTGGTGGCGATTTGCTCCATCGCCTTGATGGCATCGCCCGAACTCTTGCCCGGCGCCGCCGACCCCTGGATTTCCGCCGACGACACGCCGTTATAGCGTTCGAGACGCGGTGAACCGAAGGTCCACTTGCCGGTGGCGAAGGCGGAGAACGGCACCATCGTGCCCGCGTTGTTGCGCACGTACCAACGGTTCACGTCTTCCGGATTCATCCGATACTGGGCGTCTGCCTGCAGGTACACCTTCTTGACGCGGCCGCGATCGATGAAGTCGTTCACGTAAGACGACGCCCACGCGATCGACATCGTGTTATCGATACTGGCCAAGGGCACGCCCAGCGCCGAAGCTTTTTCAGAATCGATGTCTACTTCGTAGGTCGGGTTGTCGTCCTGCCCATTCGGCCGCACTTGTGTCAGATTCGGGTTTTGTGCAGCCATGCCCAGCAGTTGATTACGCGCCTGCATCAACGCATCGTGACCGACACCCGCGCGATCCTGCAGCTGGAAGTCGAAGCCGCTGGCCGTACCCAGCTCAGGGATAGACGGCGGATTGATCGGGTAGATCACCGCATCCTTGATGGTCGAGAAGCGTTGGAACGCGCGGCCCATCAGCGCGTTCACCTTCAGATTCGACGAGGTACGGTCGCTGAAATCGCGCAAGCGCACGAACATCAACGCGGAGTTTTGACCACGGCCCGCGAAGTTGAAGCCGTTGATCGAGAATACCGCCTCGACCGTCTTCGATTCGTCGTGGATCAGGTAGTTCGTCACCTCGGTAATGATCGCTTCGGTACGCTCCTGCGTGGCTCCCGGCGGCGTCTGAATCTGCACGATCATCGAACCCTGATCTTCATCGGGCAAGAACGAGGTCGGCATCTTTATGAACAGCAGTCCGCAACCGATGACGATCACCGCGTAGACGATGAACCAGCGCGTCGGACGGCGGATGATGGCGCGCACGCCGCCCTGGTATTTGTCACGACCACGGTCGAAGGTGCGATTGAACCAGCCGAAGAAACCACGTTTTTCCACGTGTCCATGCGTAATCGGCTTGAGCAGCGTCGCGCACAATGCGGGCGTGAGAATCAACGCCACCGCTACCGACAACGCCATGGCCGCGACGATGGTCAGCGAGAACTGCCGATAGATGGCGCCCACCGAGCCGCTGGAGAAGGCCATCGGCACGAACACCGCGGCCAGCACCAGCGCCACGCCGACCAGGGCGCCGGTAATCTGCTCCATGGCCTTGCGGGTGGCGTCGCGTGGCGACAGTCCCTCCTCCGCCATCACGCGCTCGACGTTTTCCACCACCACGATCGCATCGTCGACCAGCAGCCCGATCGCCAACACCAGCCCGAACATCGACAAGGTATTAATCGAAGAACCGAAGGCCGCCATGATGCCGAACGTGCCCAGTAGCACCACCGGCACGGCGATCGTCGGAATCAAGGTCGCGCGCAGGTTTTGCAGGAACAGGTACATCACCAGGAACACCAGCACGATGCCTTCGAACAGCGTCTTGACCACTTCCTCGATCGAGATGCGCACGAACGGCGTCGTGTCGTACGGATATTTCACGACCATGCCGGGCGGGAAATACTGCTGCAGCTGAGCAATACGTGCGCGCACCGCATTGGCCGTTTGCAGCGCGTTCGCGCCGGTTGCCAGTTGAATACCGAAGCCCGCGGCGGGCTGACCGTTATAGCGCGTGTTGAAGTTATAGCTTTCGCCGCCAAGCTCGATGCGCGAGACATCGCGCAGCCGCACTTGCGAACCGTCCGGATTCACCTTCAACAGAATCGCACCGAACTGTTCGGGCGTTTGCAGCCGCGTCTTTTCGGTAATCGAAGCCGTCAATTGCTGGCCCGGCACCGATGGCGTGCCTCCCAACTGGCCCGCCGCGATCTGCACGTTCTGTGCGCTCACCGCGGCGCTGACATCGCTCGGCGTAAGGCTATAGCTATTGAGCTTTTCGGGATTGAGCCAGATGCGCATGGCGTATTGCGAGCCGAACAACTGCACCGTGCCGACACCATCCACCCGACTGATCGGATCCTGGATATTCGACGCGACGTAGTTGGCCAAATCGTACTTCGACATGCTGCCATCTTCGGATACGAACGCCAGCGCCAGCAGGAAGCTGCTGCTGGATTTGGTCACTCGCACACCCTGCAGCTGCACTTCCTGCGGCAATAGCGGTGTTGCCAGTTGCAGCTTGTTCTGCACCTGCACCTGGGCAATATCAGGATCGGTGCCGGCCGCGAAGGTCAGCGTGATCGTGGCATTGCCGGTGCTGTCACTGGTGGACGCGATGTACAGCAGATGGTCGAGACCGTTCATCTGCTGCTCGATCACCTGGGTCACGGTATCTTCAACCGTCTTGGCCGAAGCGCCCGGGTAGGTCACGCTGATCTGAATCGAGGGCGGAGCAACCGTCGGATACTGCGCTACCGGCAGGCGCAAAATCGACGCCGCGCCGGCCAGCATCACGACGATGGCGATCACCCATGCAAAGATGGGCCGATCGATAAAAAACTTAGCCATGAAAAAGCGCTCCCTTTATCGCGCTTGCGATGACGACGCCGAACCGGATGCGGACATGGCCGCAGAGGCCGGCGTGGCGGCCGGGGTCGACGCAGCGTCAGCCCCCGGCGTGGCGGCGGAAGCCGATGCGTTCGCAACTGGTCCTGCCGGCGCCGCCGACGTCCCCCCGCCGGTCGGCGTGGTGGCGTACGGCGAGCCCGGCGGCAGCGGCGCGATTTGCGCGGCGACCGGCGTGACGGTGGCGCCCGGATGTGCCTTCTGCACGCCCTGCACGATCACCTTGTCGCCTGGATTCAGGCCCCCGGTAACCACCCAGTTGTCACCTTCGGTGCGCGTAGACTGCAAGCTGACCAACTTGACCTTGTTGTCAGGACCGACCACCAGCGCCGTCGGGTTGCCACGCTGATCGCGTGACACGCCGGTCTGCGGCACCAGCATCGCCTGATTGTTCACGGCTTCCTGCAGATGCGCGCGCACAAACATGCCCGGGAGCAGATCGTGCCGTGGGTTCGGGAACACCGCACGCAGCGTCACCGTACCGGTGGTCTGATCCACCGTTACATCGGAAAACTGCAGCGTGCCGGTTTCCGGATAGGTGGTGTTGTCGTCGAGCACCAGCGTCACCTTGGCGGTATTGGCACCGGCGCTTTGCAGCTCGCCGGCCTGCAGCTCGCGGCGCAAGCGCAACAGGTCGCTGCTCGACTGCGTCACGTCGACGTAGATCGGGTCGAGTTGCTGCACCGTTGCCAGCAACGTTGCCTGGCTGGCCTGCACATATGCCCCTTCGGTCACCTGCGACGCGCCGATGCGCCCGCTGATCGACGAGGTCACCGTGGTGTAGCCGAGATTGATCTGCGCGGTACGCACGGCGGCCTTGCCGGCAGCGATGTCGGCATTCGCGGAGCCCAACGCGGCCACCGCGTTGTCGTAGTCCTGCTTGCTGATGGCGTTGGCGGCCACCAGCGTCTTGTAGCGCGCAGCCTGCGCCGCGGCCGACGTGACGTTGGCGTTGGCACGCGCCAGCGTTGCTTGCGCGCTCGCCAATTGCGCCTGGTAAGGCGCCGGATCGATCGTATAAAGCAGTTGCCCGCGCTTAACGTCGGTGCCTTCCGTGAAATTACGCTTCAGCACGATGCCGTCGACGCGCGCGCGCACTTGCGAGACCAGGAACGCCGAGGTACGGCCAGGCAATTCGGTGGTAACCGCAACCGGCACCCGCTGCACCGTAATGACGCCGACTTGCGGTGCTTGCGCAGGCGGCGGCGCTTGCGTCTTGCCGCAAGCGGCCAAAGTGACTACGGCAACCGCCAAAACGGTACCGAGGAGGCGGAATTCAATCCGATCGACGTGCATGGGACGTCCTTCTGATTCAAAAGATGTTCTGAAAACGAAGCGGACCGCGGCAGCTGCGCGAAGCTCCCCGTGGTACGGAGTTGATTCGATCAGGGCGGTACAAGTGCCAGCGGCCGGCGAAACCGGAAAATCGCCTCGATTGAACGAGGCACGCCACGTCTCCGGCTCTGCATGAGCCGTCAAGACAATGGCCGGGTGGAACCGCGGTGCTATTATATACAGTCATGAATGTATGTTTATAACTGAATATTACGCGAGACGCATCCGGGCTCCAAAAACCGCTAGCCTGACGACGTTGCGTAGCGCGCACCTAGCTGCCGCATTCAGCCGCGCGCAGGCATATTACACGACGACGGGGACACCGTGAGACGCACCAAGGAAGATGCCCTGCACACACGCGACACCATTCTCGATACCGCCGAGCAGGTATTTTTCGAGAAAGGCGTGTCGCGCACATCCCTGACGGATATAGCCAGCGCCGCGGGCCTGACGCGCGGCGCCATCTATTGGCACTTCAAAAATAAAGGCGACCTGTTCAGCGCCATGTGCGACCGTGTGCTGCTGCCGCTGGACGAACTCATCGAGGCCAGCCTCGATGTGCGCGAAGCCGACCCGCTGGGACGCTTTCGCGAGCTGGCGATCGCCTGCCTGCGCGACACCGCGCTCGACGCACGCCGGCATCGGGCCTTCGACATCCTGTTTCACAAGTGCGAGATGATCGCAGAAATGGGTGACATCTCGGCGCGCCGCCAGGCAAATTTTGCCGATGGTCGTCGCCGCATCGAAGCCGCGCTACAAAACGCCGTAGCCAAAGGGCAACTGCCGCCGCAGCTCGACGCCCACCGTGCCGCGATCATGGTGCATGCGCTGCTGGGCGGCTTGCTGGCCGACTGGCTGTTGGCGCCGGAAGCGATGCGCATCGACATCGAAGCGCCGCAACTGATTGACGCCTGCATCGATCTGCTGAAGCTCAGCCCCGCCCTGCAACGGCCGCCAGCATAGAACGAGCCGGCATTCTATACTCGATTGACCGATCGATCGCAGGCGGCCGCGCATCTTGCGCCGCGCCTCTCGCGGCAAGTTTCTCCCGTCAATCGCAAGACCAACTGGTTGAGCAACGTGGATAACGTAGATTTGCAGGTTCTGCGCACCGCGCAGCACTGGCTGAAGCAAGACCGTCGCGTCGTTTTATTTACGGTTGTTCGCACTTGGGGATCGGCGCCGCGGCCGGTCGGTTCGCTGCTCGCGCTCTCCAGCGAAGGCAAATTGGAAGGCTCGGTCTCGGGCGGCTGCATCGAAGACGACCTGATTGAACAGATGCACGCGGGCCGGCTAGACCTTAAGCGTGTCGAACTATTGCGTTACGGCGTGACTGCCGAGGCCGCGCATCGCTTCGGTCTGCCCTGCGGTGGCACGCTTGAATTGGTGGCCGAGCCGCTGGGCGCGCATAGCGCGGTGCCGGAGTTGTTGGACTGTATTGCGCGTGAACGTCTGGCAGCGCGGCATCTCGACCTGGCTAGCGGCGTGGTGCATTGCGTGGCGGCCGACCACACCGAATTTTCCTTCGACGGTAAGACGCTGATATCGACACACGGCTCGGCGTACAAATTGTTGATCATCGGCGCCGGGCAGTTGTCGCACTATCTGGCCAGCATGGCTCTGGCCGCCGGCTACCGCGTACTGGTTTGTGATCCGCGTGAAGAATATGCGCGCAGTTGGAGCGTCGCCGGAAGCGAATTCACCCGCGAGATGCCCGACGACGCAGTATTGGCGTTATGCGCCGACCACCGTACGGCCGTCGTAGCCTTGACGCACGACCCCAAACTCGACGACCTGGCATTGATGGAAGCGTTGCGCTCCGACGCCTTCTACGTGGGCGCGATCGGCTCCCGGCGCAATCAGGAAAAGCGTCGCGAGCGTTTGAAGTTGTTCGATTTGAGCGATGCGCAACTGGCCGCGCTGCACGGCCCGGTAGGCTTGCATCTCGGCGCGCTGACGCCAGTGGAAATCGCCATTTCGATCATCGCCGAGATGACCGCCGTAAAGAATGGCGTGGAAGTGCGGCAGTCGCAAGCCATGCGCGGCGGCGACCCGCGCGCGATGAATTCCGCCGAAGCCTCGCTGCCGATAGCACGCATCGCCTGAACGCTAGCGGCGGTTACAGCGGCGCCCATGCCGCGTCGAGCAGACGGCGCGCTCGGCAATTTTCGCCAGACGCCGCCTTGCAGAAGCGCGGACCTTTGCGCTTAAGCTGCCGCGCCGCTTAACCGCGCCAACTGAAGCTGGCCTTGGCGCTGCCCGCACCCGAGACGTCGACCGTGCGCGTTTGCTCGGCGTCACCATGTTTGGCGTGGATCGTGTAATGGCCGGGGTGCAAACGCACCAGCATGTAAGGGCCGTGCGAGTCCGTGTTCAGCACTTCGTTGCCCTGGCCGTCGGTAATGCGCACGCGCACGTCGCTGACATATTCGCGTCCCGGACCGATGAATTGCAGTGACAGCGGCCAATGGCCGGCCGCGGCGCGCAGCGCGTGCGACTCGTCCAGTCCCACGCCGCCCGAAACGAAGCTGACGTCGCCCTGCTGCTGGGTTTCCGGCATACCCTGCGCGGCCTGATCGCCGGCATCATTCGACGGCGGCGGCGGCGGCGCGTTCTGCGCCCAGGCCGGCGCACCGGCCACGGCATAGATCAAAGCGCCCGCTGCCAACGCTACAGTCAGTCCCACCCGTTTCTTTTCGTGCTTTTGCATCGCATCGCTCCTGTTCTGGTTATTCGGTCGGAATATACGGGCCGTTGGCGCGTACATTCCGTTCCCCCTGAGCAGTTATCGTTCCCGGGCGCATCAGCCCAGGTCGACCGGCACGAAAATCTGCGCATCGCCACGCTGAATCAACAGCGCGATGCTGCCGCCGGCGTGCTGGATGCGATCTCGCAACTGCGCCACGGTGGTGGTGGGTTCGCCATTGATTGCCAGGATGATGTCGCCGGGCTGGATGCCGGCACTTTCCGCGGCACCGCCAGAATTCTCCACGACCAGGCCGCCGGCCAGCGATGCGCCACGCTTTTCGTCCGGGGTCAGCGGCCGCACTGCCACCCCCAAGCGTCCTGCGCTCACGCCGGCATCGTCGTTGGACGCTACTTTGGTGTCGCTGAGCGTGCCCACCGTTACCGCGATATCGCGATCCTTGCGGTCGCGCCACACATCCAGGTGCGTCGTCGACCCCGGCCGATGTTCGGCAATCTCTTCGGGCAGCGAGGTCGAGTCGTCGACCGCCTTGCCATCCACTTGCAAGATCACGTCGCCCGGCTTGATCCCGGCCTTGGCCGCGGGACTGCCGGGTTCCACTGAAGCCACCAATGCGCCACGCGCCTGATCGAGGCCGAACGACTTGGCAAGCGTCTGATCCATTTCCTGGATTGCCACGCCGATACGGCCGCGGCTGACATGGCCGGTCTTGATAATCTGGTCTTCAACCTTCATCGCCACATCGATAGGAATCGCAAACGACAGCCCCTGGAAGCCGCCCGTCTGACTGTAGATCATCGAGTTGATGCCGATTACCTCACCGTTCAGATTAAACAGCGGGCCGCCCGAATTACCGGGATTGACCGGCACGTCGGTCTGAATAAAAGGCACATAGGTCTCGTCGGGCAATGAGCGTGCCTTGGCGCTGATGATGCCGGCCGTCACAGTATTCGTGAAGCCATAGGGCGAACCGATCGCGGACACCCATTGGCCCACTTTGCTCTGCGCCGGATTGCCGATACGGACGGTCGGCAGGTGGCTGGCTTCGATCTTCAAAACGGCGATGTCGGAATGCTTGTCGCTACCGATCACCTTGGCACGAAATTCACGTTTGTCGGTGAGCTTCACCGTGACGACATTCGCGTCGTCGACCACATGGGCATTCGTCAGAATGTAGCCGTCAGGGCTGACGATAAACCCCGAGCCAAGACTCACCGACGGCGAGTCGTCCTGCTTCGGCATCTGTCCGTAGAAATGCTGGAAGAACTGGAAGAAAGGATCGTCCGGATCGGACGGCATCTGCATCTGCGGCGAGTGCGACGCAGCGCTGTGGCCGTCGTGCTTGGCGCTGATGTTTACGACCGCCGGACCATAGGTTTCCGCCAGTCCCGAAAAATCGGGCACGCCGGTTTTGGCCGCGGCTTCGGCAGGCATCATCGCCGCTCGAGCGGGCGTGACCACAGGGGGCGCAAAATCGCGGCCGCCCAATACATAGCCAGTGGAAAGTGCGGCGGCTACGGCGATTGCCGTCGCTCCGCGAGAAATCTTGGCAGCCATCTTCGCTCCTTTTTCAAAATGCTCTAAAAGTGAGTCGAAGCCTAAACTGCCTAGCTTAATGTGCGCTTAAGGCTTGCGGGTCTGCGGATGCCTGGCGAATATCACGCGCACGCACAGGCCGCGACCATCGGGGCCGTCGTCGAAACTGACGCTGGCACCGTGTCGTTCGGCGACACGCGCCACGATCGACAGGCCCAGCCCGCTGCCCGATACCTCGCCATTGCCGGGCACCCGGTAAAACCGATCGAAAACGCGCGCGCGTTCGTCGGGCGGAATGCCGGGGCCGGCGTCGACGATCTCAACCGTCGGCAGCGCAGGTACACCGGCCAGGCCAATCGAGACGTCGACGCGACCACCGGCCGGCGTGTATTTGACAGCATTGTCCAGCAGATTGTTGAACATGACCGCCAGCGCTTCGGCGTCACCGTCAACCTGGCAGGCGCTGCGCGCGACGATGCCCAGATCGACGCCGCGCTCCAAGGCCACGCCAGCCTGGTCCTCGACACAGTCGCTCAGCAAGCGATCGAGTTGGATCGACGACCACGCCAGCGGCGACGCCGCGTGGCCCAGCGCCGCGGCGGCATCCGGCTCCGCGCGTGCCAGCGCCAGCATCTGCTCGACCAGCCGCGTGGCGCGTGCGATGCCCGCTTCGAACGCGTCGAAGGCGGCCGCGCGGTCGGCATCGTCGCGCGCACGGCGCAGCCACTGCAGTTGAATCTTCAAGGCGGCCAGCGGTGTGCGCAGCTCGTGCGCGGCATCGGCAACAAAAGCCTTCTGCGCCCCCAGGGCGATCGACAGGCGACGCAGCAAGCCGTTCAGCGCCGCCACCAGCGGCGCCACTTCCACCGGCAGCGGCGCCACCGTCAGGGGCTCGACCGCGTCCGGTCGGCGCGCCTCGAGCACGGCGGCCAATCGCGCCAACGGACGCAGTCCCCGTCCCACCACCAGCCATACCAGCAAGCCAAGAATCGGCAACAGCACCAGCAACGGCCAGATCGTGCGCCAGGCGACCTCGGCCGCCAAGGCAGTGCGCACCGCCATCGGCTGCGCCAGTTGCACCACGTTGTCGCCCACTACCGCGCTGTAGACGCGCCAGTCGCCCTGCGACGTGTGTTCAGTAGAAAAGCCGAGTTCGGCACGTTGCGCCAAGGGAGCACGTGGATGCGAGTAGTACAGCTGCACGCCTTCGCGGCTCCAGATCTGAATGACTACGCCATCGTTGTCGCTATTCGAACCGAGCACCGAGGAAAACGGCTCCGACGGCAGCGCTCCGGCGGTCTGCCGCAGTTGATAATCGAACAATTCGTTGGCTTCGGCCTGCGCCTGTCGATAGATCAGAAAGCCAGCCGCGGCGATGCCGGCTATCGTGCATCCCAGCAGGAACACCAACAGGCGTTTGCGAATCGAGCGCATCAGGGGTTTGGTTCAGAGGTAGGACGAGTGCGCGCCGCGGCGGCGGCATCGGCGGCATCAGCACCGGCCGACGCGGGCAAATCGCGCGGCACCATATAGCCGACGCCGCGCACCGTGCGAATCAGTTCCGGGCCAAGCTTCTTGCGCAGCGCGTGTACATAGACCTCTACGGTGTTGCTGCCGATTTCCTCGCCCCAGCCATAGATCTTTTCTTCCAGCCGACTTTTCGACAACACCGCGCCGGGCCGCGCGAGCAAAGCTTCCAGCAGGGTGAATTCTCTTGCCGACAGCGCGACAAGTTTGCCGTCGAGCACCACTTCGTGGGTTGCCGGGTCGAGCGTCAGCGCGCCGGCGCGCATCAGCGAGCCGCTGCGTCCGGCGCCGCGTCGCAGCAGCGCGCGCATGCGTGCGCCGAGCTCATCCAAGTCGAAAGGCTTCACCAGATAGTCATCTGCCCCCGCGTCGAGCCCCGCCACGCGGTCCGAGATACTGTCGCGCGCGGTCAGAATCAACACCGGCAGCGACTTGCCGGTCGCGCGCACGGCAGCCAGTACCTGCAGTCCATCGCGCTTGGGCAAGCCGAGATCCAGCAACATCAGGTCGTAATCTTGCGCCGCCGCGGCAAGCAGCGCCGCGGCGCCGTCTTGTACCCAGTCGATCGCCCAACCGTCAGCACGCAGCGTGCGACGCAATCCTTCGGCGATCATCGAATCGTCTTCGACGAGCAAAACCCGCATGGCCGGTTCTCCGTTTCGCTTAAGGCAAGCTGGAATCATATCGGACTCGGCTTGCTTCACGATGCACCACAACGCTCTGGACACCCTGTACGCTACTCGACGCACCGGCTACGCGCGCCGCGCGCCACGCTCTACAATGCGGAGCCAGATGGCTTTCCCATAAGGATTTCAAGTTCATGCAGTTTGTTTTTCATTTGGCTTGCGCAGATGTCCTTGCACGTCGCCGCACGCCTCGGCGCGTCAGGCGCGCGACGCCCTGGCCTCTCTTAGCCGGCCTGCTGGCAACGCTGGTCGCCCTACCCGCCGCCGCCGCACATGCTGCCGCACATGCTGGCGCACATCATGCACCGAAGCACCGCGCCGCTGCCGCGCACCGCCTGGTCCGACATAATGCGCCGCCTGAACCCGCCGAGTCGGACGCTGACGAAGCGGCTGAGCAGCCGCATGTTTCGATACCGAGCCCTGACGGCGGCTTGCCAGCGCCGGTCGTGGCCGCCCTGAATCGCGCGCACATTCCGATCTCCTCGATCAGCGTCGTGGTCGAGCGCCTGGGCGACCGCTTGCCGATCGTCGGATGGAACGCCGGGCAGGCGATGCAACCCGCCTCGACGATGAAAGTAGTCACGACTTACGGCGGATTGTCGATCTTGGGCCCGGACTTCCGCTGGCGCACCAGCGCCTTTGCCGATGGGCCGGTGGTCAACGGCGAGCTGCGCGGCAATCTGTATATCGAAGGCACCGGCGACCCGAAGCTGGTGCCCGAACAACTGATCGATCTGGTCGAACGCATCCATGCGGCCGGCATCATGACGGTAAGCGGCGACCTGGTGCTCGACAAAAGCTACTTCGCCGCCAATACCCGCGATGCGCCGCCGCTCGACGACGATGCCGATGCCGCTTACAACGTTGGTCCCGATCCATTGCTTTATGCGTTCAACGCGCTGACGTTCTCGGTCTCGCCCAGCGGCGGCGGCCGCGCCGACGTCGCCGTCGTGCCACAACTGGCCAATCTCCACATATTCAACAACGTGCGCGTAGTGCGCGGCGCCTGCCGCGGCGTCAACGTCGCGTCGCCGCGCATCGTCGAACATCCGGGCGGCACGCTCGACGCGGTCTTCTCCGGCACCCTGTCCAGCCGCTGTGGCACCGAAAGCGCAAACCGGGCCGTCCTCACGCATACGCAGTTTTTTGCCGGTGGATTTTTACAGCTCTGGCAACAGACCGGCGGCTCGGTGCGCGGCGCCATCCGCGAAGCGCAGGTGCCGCAGAGCGCACGCCTCATCGCCACCCATCTCGGGCCGCCGTTGTCCGATGTCGTGCACGACATCAACAAGTTCAGCAACAACGTCATGGCGCGAAACTTGTTCTTGACGATGGGTGCCATCGGCGGGCGGCCACCCTCCGACATCCCCGAATCCTCCGAAGTCATCAACCGCTGGCTGACGCGCATCGGCGTGCCCATGCCAGAGCTGGTGTCCGACAACGGCTCTGGCCTGTCGCGCGAAGCACGCATCAGCGCCGCTTCGCTGGCCAGCCTGCTGCAATCGGCCATGAACAGTCCGGTGGCGCAGCCCTTCACCGATTCGCTGCCAACGGTAGGCGTCGACGGCACCATGCGCAACCGCCTGCGCAACGCCGGCATCGCCGGACGCGCGCGTATCAAAACCGGCACGCTCGGCAACGTGCGGGCGATCGCCGGCTATGTGGCGGCCGAGAACGGCCAGACCTACGTCGTCGTGAGCTTCATCAATGACCCGCGCTCCGAAGCCGGTCGCGCCGCGCACGATGAACTACTGAATTGGGTCTACGAGTTGGCCGCGCCGCCGGCCGTCACGCGGCGCGGTGTCGTGCGGCCCGATTTGCCGTCGTCGCCACCGGCCACGCCGATTTCGCCGGCGCGACCGAACTCGCCGTTGTATCCGGCGAGCCGGTAGGGCGCGTGGTTGCTCGCCAGCTTAGGCGTTGGGCGTTGGGCGTTGGGCGTTGGGCGACTGGGCTTGGGGGCCAGAGGGTGGCCGAACCGATCAGATGCTTGGGCGCCCGGGCCGCCGGATTGCTGCACCGGTCAGATTCAGCCAGGTGGTGCCGCGAAGGCTGCGGCGGCGCGGCCGAGTCGGTCGTTGACCGCGGCCCATTCCGGCGTGTGCGGAAGCTGCTCCGCGATGATGACGGCTGCGCCGCTCGCATCGAGACTGCGCAGCATCGCGTAGAGTTGCGCGGCATAGTCGTGCGGGCTGGATGGCGCGATCAGCAAATGCACTCGATCCGGCATGCGCTGGGCCGCCTCGATCCAATGCTCGGCGCTTGCCCGCGCGATCAAGGCAATGTGCTCGGTGGGCGTAGCCCGTTGCTGCGCCGCCTGGAAAGCCTCGAAGGAACACAGGCGGAACGGCGTGCGCGGCGCGTAATGCGCTTTCAACGTCCCGGAGGCGCGAGGCGCGGCCGCGTCGCCGACGTCGGTGGGTTCGCCCGTATTCGTGCCGATACCGGTATCGGCGCCCGAGCCCGCGCCTTTGTCGATACCGCGGTTGGCCATCGCGCCGGCTAACCGTGACCGGGGCATCTCGCCCAGCACCTCGGCGATCTGCTCGGGCGTGATGTCGCCAGGCCGCAACAATGCAGGGAAGCCACGCGACAAATCGACAATCGTCGATTCGATGCCGATCGGGCAGGCGCCACCGTCGATCACCGCGACCTGCTCGCCAAACTCCTCAATGACGTGCGCGGCTGAACTCGCACTGACATGACCGAAACGATTTGCCGACGGCGCCACGATGCCGCCATGTCCATCCCGCATAGCCGAAAACGCTTGCAACAAAGCCTGCGCTACAGGGTGTGCCGGACAGCGAATGCCGACCGAATCCTGTGCGCCGGTGACCGCGTCGAGTGCCTTGTTCGAGCGCGGCAAAATCAAGGTTAGAGGTCCGGGCCAAAAAGCATCGATCAAGGCGCGCGCCATCGACGGCAATGGTTGCGTCCACCATTCCGGATCGCCATCCGGCGGCAAATGAATAATTACCGGATGCGAGGTAGGTCGCTGCTTGGCGGCGTACAAGCGCGCGATCGCGACAGGATTCGACGCATCGGCACCCAAGCCATAGACGGTTTCGGTCGGAAAGGCCAATAAATCCCCGGCCGCAAGTATGCCCGCAGCCGCGGCAATGCCGGCAGCGTCTGGAGTAATCAGGCGGAAGCTGGGGTCAGGCATCGAGTTCGATGCCCAGCAAACGTGCCCCTTCGGTCGCCGCGCGGCGCGCTTCATCCAGGGTCGGCGCGGTGAAGGTGAGATGTCCCATCTTGCGACCTCGACGTGCTTCCTGCTTGCCGTATAGATGCAGATGAGCCGCCGGGATTGCCAACACTTGTTCCCAGCGAGGCAATTGCGGCGGCTGTGTTGCGTCGTCGCGATCGAACCAGACGTCGCCCAATAGATTGAGCATTACGGCAGACGAATGCTGGCGCACCTCGCCAAGCGGCATGCCCGTCATCGCCCTGACCTGCTGTTCGAACTGGCTGCTTACGCAAGCGTCGATCGTGTGGTGTCCGGAATTATGAGGTCTCGGCGCCATTTCATTGGCCACCAGCGACAGTACGCCAGCGGCGCCGTCGCGGTCCTCGCGAACGATGAAGAACTCGACGCACAGCACGCCCACGTAGTTCAGCCCCTCGGCAATTGCCGCAGCCGCGCGGCGTGCTTCCTCTGCCATCGTCGCTTCGACATCCGGTGCCGGCGCGAGCGTCTCGGCCAGGATGCCGTGGCTGTGCCGGTTGCGCGCAAGCGGGTAGACCGCCAACTGTCCGCTCTCGCCGCGCGCGGCGACCACCGATACCTCATAGGCCAGCGACAAGCGCTTCTCCAGCACACAGGGCACGTTGCCCAGCTCGAGATAAGCCTGGCGCAGCGCCTCCGGTGTGGCAACGCGCACCTGTCCCTTGCCGTCGTAGCCGAGTCGCGCGGTTTTCAAAATGCCGGGAAGCATGGGCGCCAGCGCCGCATCGTCGAGCGTAGCCAGTGCCAGCGGCGTTTCGATTGCCAAGTGTGGTGCGACTGGCACACCGCAGCCCGCGATAAAGCGCTTCTCCTGCAGCCGATCCTGGGCAATCGCCACGCAGCGGCCGGCTGGGCTGACGCGTGTGACCTTCGAAAGCAGATCGAGACTGCGCGCCGGCACGTTCTCGAATTCGGTAGTCACTGCTGCGGCGAGCCGGCCCAATTCCGCCAACGCAGTCTCGTCATCGTAAGCGGCGCGCAAGTGACGGTCGGCGACCGAACCGGCGGGGCTCGTGGCGTCCGGATCGAGCACGATGACCCGATAACCCATCGACTGCGCGGCAAAACAGAACATCCGTCCCAACTGTCCGCCGCCCAGCATGCCCAACCAAGCGCCCGGTGCAATCGGCGGCGGTAAGGTGCCGGTGGCGCGATCTTCAAACGTCGTAGCCATGGTCTTCAGGTAGGAGGCAACACCGTGGCTTGCGCCAGCGCATTCTGACGGGCACGGTAGGCCAGCAGCTTTTCGGTGAGCGCGGTGTCGCCCGAAGCCAGCATCGCGACCGCGAACAAGGCTGCGTTGACGGCGCCGGCCTCGCCGATGGCAAACGTGGCGACGGGTACACCACGCGGCATCTGCACAATCGAATGCAGCGAATCGACGCCCGACAGGTATTTGCTAGGCACTGGTACACCCAGTACGGGCACGATCGTCTTGGCCGCCAACATGCCTGGCAAGTGCGCGGCACCCCCAGCACCCGCGATAATCGCCGTCAGCCCGCGTGCGCGCGCCGCCTCGGCGTAGGCAAACATCTGATCAGGCATCCGATGTGCCGAGACCACCTTGGCTTCGAAGGCGATACCGAACTCTTCGAGTACGGCCACCGCATGCCGCATGACTTCCCAGTCCGATCCCGAACCCATCACCACACCGACCTGCACCGCCACGGCACTCATTGCAGCGCCTGCCCGGTCAGGCGTTCAAGCGCCTCACGGTACTTGGATGACGTGCGTTCGAGCACCTCGGGCGGCAATGCCGGGGGTGGCGCTTGCTTGTTCCACGGCTGTGCCTCGAGCCAGTCGCGCAGGAACTGCTTGTCGAACGATGGGGGATTGGCGCCCGGCCGATATAAGTCGGCCGGCCAGAAACGTGACGAATCGGCAGTCAGCACTTCATCCATCAAGTGCAGCACGCCATCGTCATCAAGCCCGAATTCGAACTTGGTATCGGCAATGATGATGCCGCGTGTTGCGGCATAGTCGGCCGCTTCCGCATACAGTCGAATGCTGATATCGCGAATCTGTTCGGCCAGCGTATCGCCAATACGGCGACGCACGTCGTCGAACGAAATATTTTCATCGTGCTGCCCGAGTTCGGCCTTGGCTGCCGCAGTGAAGATAGGCGCCGGCAGCCGCTCGGCATTCGCCAGGCCCGCAGGCAGCTTCACCCCACATACTTCGCCGCTGCCTTGATAGTCTTTCCAGCCACTGCCGGCCAGATAACCACGCACCACCGCCTCGATAAGAATGGGCGTCAATCGCTTAACCACCACCGAACGCCCGGCAACCTGCGCCGCTTCGTCAGCGGCGACGACGGTCGCCGGATCGATACCGGTCAGATGATTGGGCACGATAGGCGCCAGGTGGCCGAACCAGAAGTTCGCCATCTGGTTCAGCACGCGGCCCTTGTCGGGAATCGGCTCGTTCATCACCACGTCGAACGCCGAGATGCGATCGGAAGTAACGATCAAGAGTCGATCGTCGCCCACCGCATAGTTGTCGCGCACCTTGCCGCGCCCGAGCAGCGGTAGCGAATGCAGCGTCGATTCATACAGTACAGAAGACATCGTATTGGAATTCCGAAGGCGGACAGTCGGGCCGTTCACTGCGAGTGCATGCGAACGGCCGCCTGGGGACGTCCAGCGTCCCTGCGGGTTTAATGGACGATCTGCGCGAGCTCGCCCTTCTTGTAGCGATCAGCCATTTTCTCGAGCGTCACCGCCTTGATCTTGCCCGCCTGCCCTTCGCAGCCGAAGGCCAGATAGCGCGCCTTGCAAATCTCGAGTGCTGCCTCGCGGGCCGGCTTCAGGTAGTCGCGCGGATCGAACTTGGATGGGTTCTCGACAAAATAGCGGCGGATTGCGCCGGTAATCGCGAGGCGCAGATCAGTGTCGATATTGATCTTGCGTACGCCATGCTTGATGCCTTCCTGTATTTCCTCGACCGGTACGCCGTAGGTTTCCTTCATGTCACCACCGAATTCGCGAATCTCCGCCAGCAGTTCCTGCGGTACCGACGAGGAACCGTGCATGACCAAGTGAGTGTTCGGAATGCGTTGATGAATTTCCTTGATCCGATCGATCGCCAGAATATCGCCGGTGGGCTTCTTGGAAAACTTGTAGGCGCCATGCGAGGTACCGATGGCCAACGCCAACGCGTCGCATTGCGTGTTCTTGACGAAGTCCGCCGCTTCTTCCGGATCGGTCAGCAGTTGCTCGCGCGTCATCGTGCCTTCGGCGCCGTGACCGTCTTCCTTGTCGCCTTTCATCGTTTCCAGCGAACCGAGCACGCCGAGTTCGGCCTCGACCGTGACGCCGACGCTATGCGCCAGGTCGACGACCTTGCGCGACACTTCGACGTTGTACTCGTAAGGCGCGACGCTCTTGCCGTCTTCTCGCAACGAACCATCCATCATCACACTGCTGAAACCGCTACGAATGGCCGTCATGCAAACCGCCGGCGACTGGCCGTGATCCTGATGCATGACGATGGGCAGGTGCGGATAGGTCTCGACAGCCGCTTCGATCAAATGACGCAGGAAGTTACCGCCCGCATACTTCCGCGCACCGGCGGATGCTTGCATGATGACAGGCGCATTGACCGCGTTGGCGGCTTCCATGATCGCTTGCACCTGTTCGAGATTGTTAACGTTGAACGCAGGCAATCCATAGCCATTTTCGGCGGCATGGTCCAACAGTTGGCGCATCGAAACGAGAGGCATGCTGAATCTCCAAGGGGGAAAATAAAAAATCTCAGACGGGATCGCCGACGCGCAGAATCTTCATCATATTGGTACCGCCGGGCTTGCCCATCGCGCCCATTGTCAGCACCACCCTGTCACCGCGCGCCGCGTATCCCTTGGCCACCAGCGTATCGAGCGCGGCGGTCAGCGTGGCATCCTGGTCATTGTTTTGCGTGATCGCCAACGGCATCACATTGCGCAGCAGCGCCATCGCGCGCTCGGTAGTCTTGCGCGGCGTCAATGCGTAGATCGGCACATTCAGCCAATGGCGGCTCATCCACAGCGCGGTGGCGCCGGATTCTGTCAGCGCCACGATCGCTTTCGCGCCGAGATGATAAGCCGTGAAAAGCGCCCCCATCGCGATCGATTGATCGATGCGCTGGAAAGTACGGTCGAGGAAGTCACGATCCAGCTCGACCTCTTCCGATTTTTCCGCTTCGACGCAAATGGCAGCCATCATGCCGATCGTTTCCGCCGGGTATTTTCCGGTCGCGGTCTCGGCCGACAGCATCACTGCATCCGAGCCGTCGAGCACCGCGTTGGCCACATCTGATACTTCCGCGCGAGTCGGAATCGGCGCCAATATCATCGACTCCATCATCTGCGTCGCCGTGATGACCAGGCGATTCGCTTCCCGCGCCATACGAATCATGCGCTTTTGCAATGCGGGCACCGCGGCGTTACCGACTTCCACCGCCAGATCGCCACGCGCCACCATAATGCCGTCAGATGCGGCGAGAATCGAAGCCAGCGCGGGGATCGCTTCAGCACGTTCGATTTTTGCGATCATCTTCGGTTTAATGCCGTACTTGGCGCCCGCGATATTGGCCAGCTGGCGAGCCATCTCCATGTCGGTCGAGCTCTTCGGAAACGAGACCGCCACGTAGTCGGCACCGATTTCCATCGCGACCTGGATGTCTTCCATGTCTTTGGCCGTCAACGCGGGCGCGGACAAGCCGCCGCCCTGGCGATTGATGCCTTTGTTGTTCGACAACTCACCGCCGATTTTCACGGTAGTGAGGATTTCGCTACCGCGAATGCTCTCCACGATGAGCACCAGCAAACCGTCATTCAGCAACAGCACATCGCCCGGCGACAGGTCACCCGGCAGGTCCGGATAATCTAGGCCGACGCGCGTGTCGTCACCGAGCGTGCAGTTCGCGTCGAGTACGAACTGGCTGCCCGCAACCAGCATCGTGCGACCCGCGGCGAATTTGCCGACGCGAATCTTCGGGCCCTGCAAATCCGCCATGATCGCCACTTCGCGACCGGCTCGCAGCGCCGCTTCACGTACCTGCTGGGCTCGCTGCCGATGGTCGTCGGCAACCCCATGCGAAAAATTCAGCCGCACCACGTCCAAGCCGGCGTCGAACATGCGATCGAGCATCGCGGGATCGCTGGAGGCCGGACCTAGCGTTGCGACGATTTTGGTCGCGCGATATTGCCGCGGCACCGGTGGTTTGCCGAATGGCGCGATGCGCGGATTCGGTCCGCCCAGCGCTCCTTCATCAAGCGGCAGTTTACCGGCAGATTTCGGCCGACGCCCATCAGCCGAGGCACCCGCGGAAGGCGTGGTCGATGTAGCGGAAGAAGGTACAACAGGCGTCGGTGAGTCTTGCATGGTATTGCTGAAAACCTCTGTGAGATGCCGGTCAGCCGTTCGCCCGCGCTTCTAGCGCCGCGACGGCCGGCAGCGTCTTGCCCTCGAGAAATTCGAGGAAGGCGCCGCCGCCGGTGGAGATATAGCCGATTTTCTCGGCAATGCCGTATTTGGCGATGGCCGCTAGCGTATCGCCACCGCCGGCAATTGAGAACGCCGAAGATTCTGCAATCGCTTCAGCCAACGAACGCGTGCCATTACTGAATGCGTCGAATTCGAATACGCCCACCGGACCGTTCCAGACGATCGTGCCGGCTGGCCGCAGTTGCGCTGCGAGCTGCGAAGCCGTGACCGGCCCGATGTCGAGAATCATGTCGTCAGGCTGCACTGCGTCGGCAGCCTTGACGGTAGCCACGGCGCTGGCGCTGAATTCACGCGCAGTGACGACGTCGGTGGGAATGGGTACGGAGGCGCCACGCTGTTTCATCATGTCAATGATGGCGCGTGCTTCGTTGATGAGATCCGGCTCGGCCAAGGATTTGCCGATCGGCAGTCCTGCCGCCAGCATGAATGTGTTGGCAATGCCGCCGCCGACGATCAACTGGTCGACCTTTGCCGCCAGCGACGTCAATATGGTGAGCTTGGTCGAGACCTTCGAGCCGGCGACGATGGCCGCGAGCGGGCGTTTCGGGCTACCCAGCGCGCGCCCCAACGCATCGAGCTCGCTAGCCAGCAGCGGCCCCGCGCACGCCACCGGGGCAAAGCGCGCAACCCCGTGCGTCGTGGCCTCGGCGCGATGCGAAGTACCGAACGCGTCGTTCACGTAGATGTCGATCAGACTGGCGATGCGCCGCGACAACGCTTCGTCGTCTTTCTTCTCGCCCTTGTTCAGGCGACAATTTTCCAGCAGCACGAGCTGACCGGGCTGAACCTGCACGCCGTTTTCGACCCAGTTGCTGATCAGCGGTACCTCGCGGCCGAGCAATTTACCCAGGCATTCGGCCACCGGCGCCAGCGAATCTTCCGGTTTGAACTGCCCTTCGGTCGGACGACCGAGGTGCGACGTGACCATGACTGCCGCGCCGGCGTCGAGCGCCTGCTGGATCGCCGGAACCGAGGCCCGGATACGAGTGTCTTCGGTAATTTCACCGCGGTCATTTTGCGGAACATTGAGATCCGAGCGAATAAAGACGCGCTTGCCTGACAATTTGCCGGCAGCAATCAGATCGGTGAGGCGCAGGACGTGGGCCATAAAGACGAACGAGTTGTGGGACGGGTTGGGGAATCGACAACTTGCAACTGCGATCATGCAGCGGAAGCGAGTTGTCGAACAAGGACCGATTCAGGCCAGAAAACTATCGAGAATCGCTGAACCGTGCCTGTTTTATTGAGGTTTTACATTCTACCCGATCACAACGGCAGTCCATATCCTGTCCAAATGACATAGGCCATTCGGCCAGCTATCGGCAACGTTGCCGCGGCGCGATACTCGATTCATGAACCAGCCCCATCCTTTACTCCCAAAGCCTGGCCAGCGTGAACACCAACATGCCAATCGCAATTGTTTCGGTCATCCGCCGACGCCACAGGAACCACAGCAGGCTCGCCGCCGCGGCTGGCAGACGATGATTGGCCAGACACAGGCACAAATGGCCTTCGGGCGACACCACGGCCTGAAAGATCACTGCCGTGACGGCCGCCGCTGGCGCATAACGCAAAGCACGTTGTACGCGCGGCGGCAACGCGGCGCGTTTCCCCCCAAACAGAAAAAATGCTCGCGTCAACACGGTCAGCAGGCTCATCGCCACGATCGTCACGACGATGCTCGACGAATTGGTCAACGTGATTTCTCCGCAGCGCGTGGGCGACGCATCATCAGCGAGTCGCCAGCCATGCCGATGGCCAGTGCAGTGAAGACGGCAAGCGGCAAGCTCAGTCGATATGGCAACGCGTCGGCGAACAGCACCACCAGCGCGGCCGTTATCACTACCGCGATCGCCGCCCGGTTGATGACGGCGGCCACCATCAGCGGGATCAACACCAGCGTGCCGGCGAATTCGAGGCCCCAGTTATTCGGAAAAATTGAGGCGAAAAAAATGCCGACGATCGAAGCCAGTTGCCAGACCAGCCAGTTGAAGGTCGCGAGCCCCCAGTAGAAGCTCTCTTTTCCCGGCAGATAACCGGTGGCGAAGCCTTCCTTCTCGAAATAGAGATAGATGAGGTCGCCATTGAAGTAGCCGAGCAAAACGCGACGCCACCAAGGGAGGTAGGAGAAATGTGGTTGCAGGCCCGCACTGAAAACCACAAAACGACTGTTCATCACCGCCGTGGTAACCAGCAACATCCACATGGGCTGGCCCGACGCAAGCAGCGGCAGCACGGCCAGTTGTGCCGATCCTGCGTAGACCAGAAAGCTCATCAGCAGCGATTCGCCGATGCTCAAACCGGTTTTCTGCATGGCGATGCCAGTGACCAGCGCCCATGACAGCGTCGCTAAAAATGAGGGGGCAATACGCCGTACGCCCTCGGAAAAAGCCTGGCGTTCACCATCCGGCAGGCGGGACCACGGCAGCTTTTTTGACGAAAACGGCATCGAGGACGGCGCGGACAGCGCATTTAAGGGCGTTTTTCGGTAGCGGATTATAGCGTCCGGTGATTTACAATATTGGATTACGCCAGATCATTCCGGTGCGGTTGCGCGCTACGCCCGCGCCGGAATGCGTCGATCACTCAGTGGCTTCGACGCCGGCGAAATCGATGCGCACTTGAGCTGCGCAGTGGTAAACACAGAAATTGTCCGAGGATGGGATGGAGAAAACTATGTCAATGGCCGACCGCGACGGCAAGATCTGGATGGATGGCAAGCTGATCGACTGGCGCGACGCACAAGTGCACGTTCTCACGCACACACTGCACTATGGAATGGGCGTATTCGAAGGCGTCCGCGCTTATCAGACCGACGCCGGAACCGCGCTGTTCCGCTTGAAAGAGCACACCAAACGGCTGTTCAATTCGGCAAAGATTTTCCAGATGGTGATTCCGTTCGACGAGGAAACCATCATTGCCGCGCAACGCGAAGTCGTCATCGCGAATGGTCTCGAATCCTGCTATCTGCGACCGATCGCGTTCCTTGGTTCTGAAAAGATGGGAGTCTCGCCGAAGGGCGTGAGGGTACACGTTGCCATTGCTGCCTGGGAATGGGGCGCCTACCTCGGCGACGACGGCATCCAGAAAGGCATCCGCGTCAAGACCTCGTCATTCCAGCGCCACCACGTCAACGTGTCGATGGTGCGTGCGAAGGCCAGCGGTTGGTATGTCAATTCGATTCTGGCCAATACTGAAGCGACCACCGACGGCTACGACGAGGCGCTGCTGCTCGACACCGACGGCTACGTTTCGGAAGGTTCGGGCGAAAACGTTTTCATCGTCAAGGATGGCAAGCTGCTGACACCGGATCTGGCTTCGTGCCTCGACGGCATTACGCGTGACGCCGTCATGACCCTGGCAACCGACCTTGGCATTGCCATCAAGGAAAAGCGCATCACGCGCGACGAGATGTATTGCGCCGACGAAGCGTTCTTCACCGGCACCGCAGCGGAAGTCACGCCGATTCGCGAACTCGACAATCGGCCGATCGGCAATGGCAAGCGCGGTCCGATCACCGAACGTCTGCAATCTGCCTTCTTCGAAGTCGTGCAAGGCAAGAATCCCAAATATGCGCACTGGTTGACCAAGATCTGAGAAATCCATGAGCGAAACGAAGTTGATGCCATTGGTCGAAGTCCGGGCCAAAGACCTGCCCGTGTACTGCCCGAATCCCCAGATGCCGCGTTGGAGCTCCCATCCACGCGTATTCATCGATGTCACGCACGGTGAAGCGCGTTGCCCGTATTGCGGCACGCGCTACACCCTGGCAGCCGGCGAAATCGTCAAGGGTCATTCGGGGTGAACTCCCGCGAAAGCGGTCACACGATCCGGCGCGTGTTGGTGGTGGCGCCGAACTGGATTGGGGATGCGTTGATGGCGCAGCCGCTGCTCGCGCTGCTGCGCAAGCTGCATCCACGCGCTGAGATCGACGCTTTGGCGCCGCCCAGCGTGGCGCCAGTGCTAGAACGCATGCCAGAAGTCGCCAACGTTATTTCCATGCCGTTCAAGCATGGGCGATTGCAGCTCTGGCAACGTCTGCAACTGGCCGGTGATCTGCGCGAGCAAGGTTACCAGGCTGCCTATGTGCTGCCCAATTCGGCCAAGGCGGCACTGGTTCCGTGGCTGGCGGGCATCGGCCTGCGCATCGGTTATCGCGGCGAGCATCGCTATGGGCTGCTCAATGTAAGGCACGCGGAGCCGGCTCGCGCGCGGCGCGGCGCCGCGGGTAGCGCGTCAGGCAGCGTGCCGCCCCGGCCGCCGATGGCCCGTCACTATGCCGCGCTCGCCTACGCGCCGGGCGCCACGCTGCCCGAAAACTTGCCGTCGACCCGGCTCGAGTATGACCTGAACGAAACCGTCCGCATCTCGCATCGGTTCAATCTCGATACCAGGCTGCCGGTCATCGTGCTGTGCCCTGGCGCCGAATATGGTCCGGCAAAACGCTGGCCGCCGGAGCATTTCGCGGCGCTCAGTCATTTGCTGCGGCAGTCGTTTCCCTATGCGCAGATCGTCGCGGTGGGCACGCAGAACGATGCGGCGGCAGCCCGCGCGATTATCGAGCAGGCGCCGTTCGTGCGCGATTTGTGCGGGCAGACCTCGCTTACCGAAGCCTGCGCATTGATCGCGCGGGCCGCGGCGGTCGTCAGCAACGATTCCGGGCTGATGCACGTCGCCGCCGGCTTGAATCGTCCCTTGGTGGCGTTGTACGGTTCGACCGACCCCCGGCATACGCCACCTTTGTCCGACACGGCGCAGGTACAATGGCTGCATCTCGATTGCAGCCCGTGTTTCGAACGCCAGTGCCCATTGGGGCATTTGAACTGCCTGCGGCAGCTCACGCCAGAACAGGTGTTCGAAACCTTGCGCGCCATGTTGCACGCCGAACGCTGAGTCGGGAAAAGCGGAGTTCGCGATCAGCGCGCTCCCGACCGCCGGTTTTCGCCGGCCCCGTCAGCGCCACACCGAGTCGATATAACGATGCCACGTTTCGCCCGCATATTCGAAGCCGCCGCCGACACGCTTACCGCTTACTACACGGCCATCTCCGAGTGCAATCTCGATGCGCTGATGGAGTTGTGGATCAGCGAGGAATTCGCCAGTTGCATCTGTGCCAACGGCGCGCATCTATATGGCATTGAGCGCATCCGCTCCGGATTCGCCTCGCAGTTCGATGCCGAGCCCGTCGTCATCGATGCACTCGATACGCGCGTGTACGACAGCCTCAGCACCGTAGTCTACGCAGTCGCCGAAGCGCATCGAAACGGTGCGACGGACGTCGCGCAAATGGTCTTCACCACCTACGTGCTGGTGCATGAACGCGGCGAGTGGCGCATTGCCCATATCCATGCGACGCCGATGCCTGACCAGGCTGCATCGCAATTTGCGGCAAAGCTTGCACGCGGCCAAGGGCCGCTGCACTGAGCCGTCGCATCGGCTCGACTGCCCCGATCTGCCATGCCCGCGCCGCTGAATCCCATCGATCGTCTGCTTGCCGCGACAGGCCGGCGCGCGTCGCACGGCACTGACCGACATACATCGAACCCGCAGCCGTTCCAACCGGTCGGCTGGCTGCCGGGTCCACATGCGCAAACCATCTTCCCGGCACTGTTCGCCAAAAAAGCCGATGTTGCCTACCGACGCGAGCGCTGGACCGCGCCCGATGGAGACTTCATCGATCTGGACTGGGTCGACGCGGCAACGGCCAATGCGCCCTTGCTGGTATTGTTCCATGGGCTCGAAGGCAATTCCGACAGTCATTACGCGCGCAACGTCATGCACGCGGCAACGCTGCGCGGTTGGCGCGCGGTGGTGCCGCATTTCCGTAGTTGCAGCGGCGAGCTGAACCTGGGGCCGCGCTTCTATCATTCGGGCGACTCGGCCGAAATAGACTGGATACTGCGCCGCCTGCAAGCGACTTGCAGCCCGCCGGCGCTGTTTGCGGCCGGCGTATCGCTGGGCGGCAATGCCTTGCTGCGTTGGCTGGGAGAGCGCCAAGAGGATGCGCAGATCGTCACGGCGGCCGCGGCCGTCTCAGCGCCGGTTGATCTGGCGGCCGGCGGGCATGCGCTGTCGTTCGGCTTCAATCGCCTTTATACACGTCATTTTCTAAAAACCTTAAAGATCAAATCGGCGGCCAAGCTGCGCCAACATCCGGGTTTATTCGACCGGCAAGCGATGCTGGCGGCGGCTGATCTGCATGCTTTCGATGACGTGGTCACCGCACCGCTGCATGGGTATCGCGACGCCGACGACTATTGGCAACGCGCGTCGGCCAAGCCGCTGTTATTGCAAATCACCGTGCCGACGCTCGTCTTGAACGCCCGCAACGATCCGTTTCTGCCGGCGGCGGCCTTGCCCAACGCATCGCATGTGTCGTCGCAGGTGCTGCTGGAACAACCCGCGCATGGCGGACACGTCGGCTTCATGACCGGGTCGCTTGCCCGGCCCTTCGGCCGGAGCGCTTGGCTGGCCGAGCGGCTTATGCAGTTCTTCCAGGATGTGGAGGGATAAATAATGGATGAGATCGTCAAGAAGGCACTGGCGAAGTGGCCCAATGTGCCGTCGTGCACTGGCTGGCTCGCGCTCGACCGACGCGGAACCTGGCGCATGCGAGATGAAAAGATTCAGGCGAGTGGCGCGGCCGGCGTGCCGATCGTCCATACAGCGTTGCTCGGCTTCATCTGTCGCAACTACGGCGCCGACGAGCACGGTCAATGGTATTTTCAGAATGGCCCGCAACGCGTTTTTATCGAACTGGCCTACACGCCCTGGGTGGTTCGTCTGCATAACGGTCGGCTCACGGACCAACGCGGCGAGGCATTCGAACCGCGTGGTGCCTGGCTCGACGAACAAGGCAATGTATTGTTCTCGGATGTATCGGAGCCACCGCGCATTGCGCTGCTGCACGATCATGACCTCGATGCCTTCGCCGATGGCGTCGACGAACAAACCCTCAACGGCGAGCCCGGTAATTTCAGGACATCCAGTGGCATCGATGTACCGGTAGCGACCATCCGGTCGGTCGACGTGCCGCGGCGATTTCATTTCGAACAAAGCCCGGCCGCGTTAGAGAAGGCCGCCGCCGCGGGCGCCTCCAACGCGGCGCATTAAGCTAACCGGCAGCGCATATCCCATGACAGAGCTCACGCACTTCGACGCCCAGGGCCAGGCACATATGGTCGATGTCGGCGATAAACAGTCGACCCGCCGCATGGCGATTGCGCGCGGCGCCATTCGCATGCGGGCCGCCACGCTCGATCTCGTCGAACACGGTGCGAAGAAAGGCGACGTACTCGGCGTCGCGCGAGTAGCGGCGATCATGGCGGCCAAGCGCACTTCGGAACTGATACCGCTGTGCCATCCGCTGCCGTTGACGCGCGTCACGGTAGATTTCGAAATCGAGCCCACGCTGCCTGGCGTGATCTGCACGGTTCGCACCGAAACCATCGGGCCGACCGGCGTGGAAATGGAAGCGCTCACCGGCGTTCAGATCGCGCTGTTGACGATCTACGATATGTGCAAGGCGGTGGATCGCGGCATGACAATGAGCGACATCAAGCTGCTCGAGAAACGTGGCGGGAAATCGGGTGATTGGACCGCGAACGCAGATGCCGATGCAGACACAGCGGCCAGCGACGACGCGGCCGCTGTGTCAAACGCTAAACCTTCCACGCTCTAACTAATCAGTTGTCGTCGCTGTCGTCGTCATCGTCGTCGGTCGTTGCGGCAGCCGCCGGTTTGCCATATTTCGCGACGAGCCGCGCTTTGAAACGATTCAAGGCCGGCGCTTGCTGGTCACAGCCATCTACTAGACTCTTCAACTCGGATGGCCAATCGTGAAGCGCATCGGCAAACAGTTTCAGCCGTTGTACCTGCGTCATGGCTTCATCGTCCCTGCCTGCCAGCGCCAGTAACAGCGCGTATCGCCGCACCACGGTTTCACCGGGCAGCAGCGAGATGGCACGACGATGCATCGCGAGTTTGCCCGGCAAGGCATCGGGATTGATCGGCAGCAAGGTCGCCAATCCATACTGCCCCCAAGCGCCGAAGAACTTCGAGGGATCGGCACGATACTGCTGCTCGGGGTGTGCGCCGTAGTAGAGCACTTCGGCACGGTGATAGTCGGTGGAGATCGGATAAAGCATCACCAGCCCGAACAGTGTCATCAGCCCATACATGCTGTGGCCAACGCTCGGCTTCAGGTAACGGGCCTCGCCGGTTTCAAGCAGCCCGATCGCGAATGCGGCCGGCAGCAGAAAGAACATATATTGCTGGGGATACTCGACCAGTGCATGCATCACGAAGATGCCGAGCAGCATGAAACAAAACGTGCGCGCCGAATTGATCCGCGTGGACGCCGCGCGGATCGCCCAGAGCGCCAGGCCGCCGAACACGACCAGCGCACCGACAAGACCCGTTTTCGCCAGCAAATCGATCACGATATCGTGTGAGTTGTTGGCAATCTCGACACGCCCCAGCCGCTCGACGAGCAGGTACTGGTAGTTGGGAAACTCGCCCCAGCCCACGCCGAGAATCGGATGCCCGGTGAACATCGTCCAGCCGTAACGCCACAACGTGAGCCGCGGCGATAGCTGGCCCACGTCCTGGAATCGATCCGCGGCCGACTCCGCAAGATGCAGGCCAAATCGGGTGTTAGCCCAGCGCACCGCCAGATTCACGCAAACAAATACAACGATCAACAGCACCGGCACCGACCAGCGACGCAGCATCGCCGTAATCGGACGCATGCGCATATCCAGGCCGCGCTCGAGCGCCGACATAAGCAACGCGCCAACGAACACCACGGCGGTTTGGAGCCAGGGAGTGCGCGAAACAGTGAGCGCTTGTCCGAGGCAAAAGATGGCGGCGAACGGAATCCATACCAGCAAAGGCATTTTGCGCCGCTGCACCAGATAGACGGAGCCAGCGAGCGCGAAGGCAATGTAACTGGCCAGGTGGTTGGCCTGCGCCATATTGCCGAATGGCCGACGATCGACGGCAATGCGATAAAGCACCACGAAGGGCGTGAAGCGCGCCTCCATATTCAGCAACTGTACGACCTGGCAAAACACCGCGAACAGGCCGCCCGCTATCAGCGCAACGGCGCACACGCGCACGACCAATTCGAGCAGCCCGAGGCGCGTCGCCCAATATCCGGTGAAGATGATCAGCGTGGCTGCAAGGAGATAACAAGCAGCCAGGTAGTTCTGCGTCGGCTGCTGGGTTGGCAAGACCAAGGTTTGAAACACCAGTACGACGGCCAGCACAAGTGGAATCAGTGCGGCCTTCGGCACCGCCAGATGTGGCGCCGCACGCTCGCTGACCACCACCACGCCCAGACATGCAGCCGCGCACAGATAGCAGACCAGTGCCACGAATTCCGCATAGAAAGTGGGAATCGGATAGGTATGGCCGACGACGGCATAGGGTGCGATGCAGGCCAAGGCAAGCATCGCAAGAAAAACATAACGCAGAGGCGTGGAGCGCATATCGAACGGTTTCGGGCAGCGACGACCGGCAACTATACAGAAAGAATTCCGGGGCGGTTGCACAAACAATTCACGTATCTTCTTAAGCTTGGGCCTAGCCGTCGATTGATGAAAAGCTGTTGTAAAACCGCCAACGAAATGCTGTCGTCAATGGCCGATCTGGTGCGGTCAGCGAGCCGCGCTTCAGCGGCAGTCCGGCGTCGCGAGTCGAGCCGATAGCGTAGGTGTTTGATCCGGCGACGGCCCGGCGGGAGAGAAGGTCGAGCCGGCTTTGTCCGCGGCGAAGCATTCCCACGATATCGGGCCGGGTGCGGGCTGCCCGACTTTCAATGGTACGCGGGCGTCGGGAGCTGCGGGGTCGATCGATGACGGCACCAGCATAAGGGTGTTTTCAGACGACTCGGCCACGCGTGGCGTGTAAGCGATGGCGATGGCACCCGTCTCGCGATCGATGGTGATCGATTCGACGTTGGCGGTTTTGCCGGGCGCATCAAAGCCGCCGTCGAGCGGGCTACCGTTTGTCGCGTTTTCGACGACCGCCAGGCGCGCCGACGCGGCCAGCGCCAAACCTTCGCCGACGCGGCTTCGCGCCAGATAGTCACGATAGGCAGGAATGGCATAAGCAGCCACCACGCCGACAATTGCCAGCACGATCATCAACTCGATGAGCGTGAAACCTCGGTGCGATGAGGTTCGACGTGATACTGCAGAGAATAAGGGAAAGCCGCGCGCGCAGCGCGATTGAACTAACGACATCGTGGGAACTCCAGCAAGCGAAACGAACCATTGCCAAACGAACGGTTCATGCAAAGCTTACGGAGTGAATGTCGGCATCGACAGTCAGCCGTTCGGCCAACGGTGGCTGAAGCACCGGGCGATATCCTGGGCGACCCTGCCCTGTTCAGCGTTTGTCGCTATCCGGCTCAAGCCGAGCTCGCGCGCCCGCGCATACGCAACAAGCCGCCCAGCAGCACCACGAACAGCGCGCCGACAATCGATGCGGCAAGTTGGAAGGCGTCGCCTTGCAATGCCGGATAAGGCTGCAACAGCGGATCGTCGACAATCAGGCCACCGGCAATCCAGCCCAATAGCGCGGCGCCGAAATAAATGATGAAGGGAAAGCGGTCGAGCGCTTTCAAGATGAGTTGGCTGCCCCAGACGATGATGGGAATGCTGATGATCAGGCCGAACGCCACCAGAAATATGCGCGTGCTCGCAGGCGCCGCTTCGGCTGCACCGGCGATGGCGATGACGTTGTCCAGGCTCATTACGAAGTCCGCGACAATGATGGTTTTGATGGCCGCCAACAGCCGTGCCGACGGCTTGATTTCGGCATGCTTGTCATGCTGCGGCCGCATCAGGCGAACGCCGATCCACACCAGCAACAGACCGCCGGCGAGTTTAAGCACCGGCAGATCCAACAGATAGACGGCGAAGCCGACCAGCACCAGCCGCAGGCCAATTGCGCCAGCGGTCCCCCATACAATGCCTTTCATGCGCTGCGAAGGCGGCAGATCGCGGCAGGCAAGCGCGATTACGATGGCGTTGTCGCCACCCAGCAGAATGTCGATGACGACGATCTGGAGGATCGCGCCCCAATGCATATTCGCAAGCAACTCGCTCATAGCAGACGTTATTTCCGTATAACAAAGCGGCGCGGCGTCGGGTCGACCGGCAAGCAGTCGACGACACAAGCTGAAATGAAGGGCTTTTGTAAGACTACAGGCGCCATTATGCCGGTTCGATCACTGGCTGTGCGCGATGGGCAGCAGGTTTGGCGCGGATAGTCCAGGCGCGGCCGCCGTCGAAAAAAAAGCTGCGCCAACCATGGCGCAGCTTTTTGCCTTGCGATGAAAGGACCGCTTAGATTACCGATTTCAGCAAGCGGCCCATTTCGGAAGGATTGCGGGTGACTTTGATGCCCGCAGCTTGCATGACCTGCAGCTTCTCATCAGCCCCGCCCTTGCCGCCGGAGATGATGGCGCCCGCATGGCCCATACGCTTGCCCGCAGGTGCCGTGACACCCGCGATGAAGCCGACCACCGGCTTCTTCATATTGCCCTTGACCCATTCGGCGGCTTCTTCTTCATCGGAGCCGCCGATTTCGCCAATCATCACGACGGCATCGGTATCGGGGTCATCATTGAAGAGACGCAGCACGTCGATATGCTTCAGGCCATTGACGGGATCGCCGCCGATACCGACAGCCGACGACTGGCCGAGTCCCAGCGCGGTCAATTGACCCACTGCTTCATAGGTCAGCGTGCCCGAGCGCGACACTACGCCGACACGGCCCGGCATGTGGATGTGGCCAGGCATGATGCCGATCTTGAGTTCGCCCGGCGTGATGGTGCCGGGGCAATTCGGTCCGAGCAACAGCGTCTTGCGATTTTCGCGACGCATGCGATCGCGCACCTCGATCATGTCGCGCACCGGAATGCCTTCGGTGATGCAGATCACCAGATCGAGATCGGCCTCGACCGCTTCCCAGATCGCCGCGGCCGCGCCGACCGGCGGCACGTAGACCACGGAAACGGTTGCACCGGTTTCCTGCTTGGCTTCGCGCACGCTGCCGAAAATGGGAATGCCTTCGAAATCTTCGCCGGCTTTCTTCGGATTCACGCCCGCCACATACGCTGCACGTCCATTCGCATACTCGCGACAGGCGCGCGTATGAAATTGCCCGGTCTTGCCGGTGATGCCCTGCGTGATGACTTTCGTGTCTTTATTAATCAGAATCGACATGTATGACCTCTGTCTGGTGTGACGCGCCCACGCGGCATCCGAAGGGATGGCGGGCGCGATCGTCCTTGCGCGCTCGCGCGTCGCGTCACTTGCCTTGAGCCGCCGCAACCACTTTCTGCGCGGCCTCTTCCATGCTGTCCGCCGAGATGATCGGCAGTCCCGAGTCGGCGAGCATCTTTTTGCCGAGGTCTTCGTTGGTGCCCTTCATGCGCACCACCAGCGGTACCTTCAGCGAGACGGCCTTGACCGCGGTCATGACGCCTTCGGCGATCACGTCGCAGCGCATGATGCCGCCGAAAATGTTCACCAGAATTGCCTTCAACCCCGGATTCTTCAGCATGATCTTGAAGGCTTCGGTCACTTTCTCCGCGGTGGCTCCACCGCCCACGTCGAGGAAGTTGGCCGGCTCACCGCCGAACAGCTTGATGGTATCCATGGTCGCCATGGCCAGTCCGGCGCCATTCACCAGACAGCCGATGTCGCCATCGAGCGAGATATAGGCAAGCTCGAACTTCGACGCTTCGATTTCCGCCGGATCTTCTTCAGCCAGATCGCGATACGCAACGATTTCCGGATGACGGAATAACGCGTTGGAATCGAAATTGAACTTGGCGTCGAGCGCGATGACCTTGCCGTCGCCGGTGATGATCAGCGGATTGATTTCGGCCAGCGACGCGTCGGTTTCCCAGCATGCCTTGTACAGGCCTTGCAGGATGCTGCGCGCTTGCGACAGCGAACCTTCCGGCACGCCGATCTTGCGCGACAGATCGTCAGCATCCGCGTCGGTCAGCCCGGTTGCCGGGTCGACCGCCACTTTGTGAATCAGCTCCGGGGTATGCTCGGCGACTTCTTCGATCTCGGTGCCGCCTTCGCTCGACGCCATCACCACCAGCCGCTGCGTGACGCG
>JBPBQZ010000092.1:0-44171 GCA_050955105.1 Janthinobacterium lividum
AGGACGGTTTCAGGCGGATCCCTTTTGATGTCATTGCCTTGGACACAGAAGGAGACAATGAGCGTGTGAAGACGTTCGCATTGGGGCAGATTCATGATTTGGCCCCAGAGGAGTATGAACTCTTGCGCAGACTGCCACACACCGGTGCGATGGGCGGGAAGACGCTCATGCGGGTTGGCGAAGTGTGGGATTCTGTAGCCTCGACATTGCGAAGTCTGATGGATCGAGGTCTGGTAGGAAAGGTTGTGCCCACGGAAAACCTTGCTTAGGCATCCAACGCATGTTGAGGTTCATTTCGACAAGGGCTTCGGGGCAAGCGGAGGCAAATCCAAACCGGAGGCCGAAGCACGATAGTGCAGGCGGCGGGCCGGGAGTTATCACTCTGTCCCCGAGCCTACACCGTTCCGATCGTGAAGATCGCGATTTGATTGTCGGCGACGCCGATACCAAGCAAACGCCGCCGCAGAATGATGGGCCGGCAACAATGCCAGAATTCACCAAAGGCCCCCTATCGCCGCGATTCCATATGCGCCGTGTGATTGCGCTAGCGTGGTTTGCTCCCTTGTCATTCCACCAAGTGAATAGATCGGAACACTAACGCGGGCGGTTAGCTTTTCAAACGATTCCCACCCCATGGGCTTCGCTTCGGGATGGCTTGCAGTCGCCAAAACCGGGGAAAGTGTCACAAAATCAACGCCGATTCTTTCTGCATGCATCAATTCGTCAAGTGTATGGCATGCTGCCGACACCAGAGTTGGACTCGCTACCGGTCGTGCGGTACATGCCATTAGGCGTGCGCTGCTGAGATGTATGCCATCAGCTGTGATGCTGCCTGTGGCGGCGTTCGGTCCGTTCAAGACTAGACGAGCGTGATGCCTGTGACAAAGACGTAGCACATGCTCTGCCAGTTCTACGTATGTTTCAGCATCGACTGTTTTCACGCGTAGCTGCACAAGCTTAATTCCAGATAGTAAAGCGTTAGCGAGGCGAGCAATGAACTCATTGAAATCTGCTCGCTCCGTCTGGGGAGTTATAAGGTAATGTTCAGGAAAAAGGTTGTTTTTCACATTCAACATCCTATGATGATTCCGATAGTCCAAGATCTGAAAATCGTAAAATAAGCTCTGTTCTGTTTACAGCCGAGTTTCGACTTCATATTGTCAACGTGCGTTTCAATGGTTCGACGCGACAGATCCAGGCGTTGAGAAATTTCACGCGCTGTTCGCCCAGCAATGACATGCCGTGCTATTTCTGACTGTCTTGGCGTAAGTGGCCCGCTTACGAGCGATCGGGGTTGCGGGCCTTGCTTCGTGTGGCAAGACGCTCTTATGGCACGAATGAGACGGTCATCGGATGCCTGTTGAATCAACTTTTTTGCCGAATCACGAAAAAAAGCAGCGAATTTCTCCAGAAACTCGAGGTTGTTTATGTAGAATCCAATAATCGATCTATGGCGTACCGGTGCATAAATATAAAATATTCGCAATACTTATCAGTTTTGTTTATTATTTTGAATGGCTTGGCATGATCAAATAAGACCCTTTGGTCTCTCACTTGGTTAATATATCTTTCTCTAATCTCGGGAGGAAAAGTCTCAATCTTGCTATCAAGCACAGAATAACGTTCTTCCGGAATGTAATAAGTCGGCGTGTAGGCGCCCACAATGTATTTTCTGACAAGGAAACTATGTCGTAACGCGCCGGGATCAGTCCAAAGTTCCGTGCGGGATCGATCCGGATATACCCTGGAATAGGAAAAACAATTTATCCCGGATTTTCTAAATAAATCTTGAGAAAGTGCGGTTACGTCCTGTGCTGCCATAAATGAAAAACTTCGCTCAGGCATTACCATCTCCGCTTCCTTTTTTCCAAAAAATGACCAATTTAAGCCTCCTAACAATAAGTGTTCGCTAGTAAGCGAAATTTTGTTTCGCATTCCTACACTATAACGATATAACGGATTTTTGTGCATTTGAAAGCTTCATTTTCTATCGCTTTCAATGCTCTCACGCAACCGAACCAGAACCGTGCGCAGTTCCTCGCCGATGCCGGCGACGCGACCAAGCGCCAGCGCGAAGAGCGCGGACACGGCGAGCAGTTGCAGACTGCGTTGAGCCGGCGCTTGCCGACCACGGGCGCATCGAAGCCGAACGCGATGCACTGCCGACGACGGCGATGACGCAAGCAACTGAGCCGTTGCAGTCGCGCGAGTCGCTTGGCACTGACCTGACAAAGCTTGCGGTGCAATTCGACGCGCAGCAACACCTTCTCGTGGACTACCGGACACAGCCGGGCATCGTCGCCGCGGCTGGGTGAAAGCGCCAGATTTCACGAAAAGGACGATTGTCCCTTCCCGCAGCCTGCGTACCCGCAGCACGGACAGCCTGATAGTCAAGGTGAGTTGCCTCGCATAGCGATATGTCAGCCCGCCTATCACCCTATTGTTTGTTCACAGCTAGCCGCGCGCGGAGCGTCGGCGATAGCGGATCGCCTGGCCAGATGGGCGCATGACCGCACGCGAATTCAGGTCAGGAGCGGCTGCATGTCCGGATCGCCCTTGCGCATCGCTGCTCGATACGCCTCGCGTTGGCCAATGCGCTGCAAATAGGCCAGGATGTTCGGGTAGGGAGCGAGGTCCAGCGGCAGGAAGACGCGCATCGTCGTCAATGAAAACACGATGATGATATCGGCCGCGGTGAACGCACTTCCCGCGAAATACTCGGCCTCGCCCAGCCGCTTTTCAACCAGATCGAGGGCGCCTTCCAGGCGTGCCGCAAGCCACAGAAGCGTCGGATTGTCCGGCGGCAGGCCGAGTCGGCGTATCGACATATTGCGTCCCATGCCCGGCTGCAGCGTACCGTTTGCGAAATGGAACCAGTACAGGTATTGCGCAAAATCCGCATCGTTCGGCCCCAGCGCGAGGCGCCCGCCACCATGCTTGGCGATGATGTACTCCATGATCGCAGCCGACTCGGCAAGTACCAGATCGCCGTCGGTGATGACGGGCGCGGTGCCCAAGGGATGCAGTGCGCGCATTTCCGGCGGCGCCAGCCGCGTCACAGGGTCTCGCTTATAGAGCTTGAGTTCGTAAGGAATCGCCAACTCCTCACAAAGCCAGATAATGCGTTCGGATTGAGACACGCCCAGATGGTGAATCGTCAACATATCGAATGCCTCGCAAACACAGTGAGTAGTGGCCGACTGCGGCGTATCGCGGGTTACTGACCGGACTTTGCTCGCGCAAGTCTCTTCAGCAACTCCCACGACACCGCGGTCGCGGAGAACAACAAGATGAGGATGGCGCTGGCAAACAAGTTGTGCTCATCGCCGTCGTGCAAGGCCATCCGCAGTGCTGTAACGATCAGGATGCCAAAACCAAGCACCGAAGAAAAATGACGGCGCAAGCCTTGAAAGCCCGCGCCGTGCTCGCTCGGCCCGGTCACTACCCTATACAGGCGCAGCAACATCCAGCCGACCCACGTCGCGGTCACGCAGATCGTGACGAAACCGAAGGTAGAGACAGACATGTTGGGAAACAACGCCAGCAGTGAGATCAGCAAGACCGCCAGGTAATTTTGAAAGGCCTGCTCGGCCAGATGCTTCGAGCTAGCGTCCCCGCCGCCCAGCGTGGCCGGCGCATTGAGCGACACGACCACAAACAAAAGTCCCATGAGCGTGGCCGCCGCAGCGGCCATCACGCCAAAGAACTGAAACCAAGCTTGCATGAATAATTGCCTTATTTTTCATCTGCGCTGCCTGGGACTCTACGCAGCTTGGTCGTTTTTATCACGGGCTCGTGCTGCCTGCAGGAGGCTAGCGTTCCCTATCGCTGGGGTTCCGCTTCGGCACGCCGGCAGCTCGCCCCGAGACGCAACCCTTCTCGCGCAGATTATCGGGATTTCATCGTTGCCGCCTCGACCAGGGTCAAATTGCACTGGTGCGGCAACTCACCGACCTGGTCACAGCAGCGGCAAATGATCCAAGCCTGGCCGACCGCACCTGGGTACTTCTATCGGAAGCCGCACCCGGTGGCTGGGGACTTTGGGGACACGCGCATACCAACGAAGAACTGGTCGGCGCGGCACGCGCAGAGATCGGCAAACTGCGCGGTTGAGTCGGAGGATAAAAGTCGGCGGCGAGGGCCGCCGCCTCGAAAACCGCTTACTTCTGCGCGCCGAGCTTGTCCTGCGTCTTTGTGTCGAAGTCGCTAGCCTCATGCCGCTCATGCAACTGACTCGCAGGATCGCCCATCAGGCGATTGACCATGCGTCCGCGCTGCACGGCCGGCCGTGCGCCGATGGCATCTGCCCAGCGCTGCACGTGCTGATATTCCTGCACTGACAGGAATTCCCCGCCCTCGTAGAGCAAGCCTTTCGCCAGACCGCCATACCAAGGCCAGATGGCCATATCCGCGATCGTGTACTCACTGCCCGCTACGTACTCGTTGGCCGCCAGCTGCTTGTCGAGCACGTCGAGCTGACGCTTCACCTCCATCGCAAACCGGTCGATCGCATATTCGATCTTGGTCGGCGCATAGGCGTAGAAGTGGCCGAAGCCGCCGCCCAGATAAGGGGCGCTGCCCATTTGCCAGAACAGCCAGGACAGGCATTCCGCGCGCGCACCGGCCTCGGTCGGCAAGAACGCCCCGAATTTTTCAGCCAGATACGTCAAAATCGCGCCGGATTCAAACACGCGGATCGGCTTGGCGCCACTGCGATCCAGCAGCGCGGGAATTTTCGAATTCGGATTCACCGACACAAAGCCGCTGCCGAACTGCTCGCCCTCACCGATCTTGATCGGCCACGCATCGTATTCGGCGCCGCTGCGTCCAAGCGCCAATAGCTCCTCGAGCATCACCGTCACCTTCACGCCATTCGGTGTTGCCAGCGAATACAGTTGCAGAGGATGGCGACCGACTGGCAGTTCCTTTTCGTGCGTCGATCCGGATATCGGGCGATTGATATTCGCGAAGCGGCCACCGCCAGCTTTGTTCCAAGTCCACACCTTCGGCGGCACATAGTCGGACGAATTGCTCATGCTCACTGCTCCTTGCGTCTCGGGGATAGACATCTCGACGCGAGAGTAACAAATTGGCGGCAGACGCGTCGGGCGCGCGGTCGACAATCTCCGTCGGGCCGGGCAGAGCCAAATGACCCTCGCTACTACGCCGGCAACGTGCTGGACCCAAACGGCTACAGTCTCGAGTTTGTTCATAAAAGCTGGCAGCACCCGCAACTGGACGCGGTGAGTTGCTCTTACATTGCGTCAATGTGAAGGTGAATCCGCTCCACCAATGCACTGAAATCCGGCTGGCCCTGGTAATACAACGCTGCTGTTTTCTGATACTCCAAAGCGAATCTTTCGCGTTCGACAGGGTCTTCGAGGATGAACGCAGCGTTTCGCGCAATTATCTGTTCGTCACCGGTGCGAAAGCGCCGCGCCTTACGCTCCCGATAAGCGGATCCTTGCATGAAGATCCGTACCTCTTCCAAACCGAGGAGACAATACACATCGTAGTAATGGCGCAGGAAATTTGCAGGGAACTCGTGCGCCTCGCCAAGTCGGCGGTATTTGGTCGAAATAGTCTGGAGCTTCTCGACGAAGGTATGCGTCGGTGCGTAACAGGGCACGTTCGCGGCGCTGTTATCGAACACCTTGACACCTCGGTCCCGAGCAACGTCCAGCGCCCATGACGAAATCGTCATCGGTCGATTGGGCGCCGTGTCATCAAATCCCAATTCCAGCAGGATGCCGTCCTTGACGCCCGCCAACGCTGCCATGCGCGGCGTGTAGATCAGGCGGACGCCCGCGCTACGCATCTTGTCATCGTCGAACTGCGTATCTCGCTCCACGCTATCAATGCCTGGGATGCGAATGCGCGCTGCCAACTCATCGTAGAAATTTCGCCGCGAAGCAACGTGCGCTGGCTTGTCCTGATTGCGCCCCGTCTTCACGTTCATGCCGTCGAGCGGTTCAATGCGGATGTCAATGTCCTCGGAGAAGCGATGAATGACACCGAATCCCTTCGACAACGAGGTACCGCCTTTCAATTCAAATCGGAAGCCTTGCGCCTGCAATCCCCACAGGCAATGCATGATCCAGTAGTCTTTCTCGACCAGCATGGGGTCTAGTTCGCGCGCGTCCGCAACGATGGCAAGGAGTTCATCAAAGTTTTGTCGCTCATGCAGAAACTCAGGCATCGGCCCACTCCCGCAGGCGCTTACGCGTCGACACGTTGCCGAAGCTCTCCACAGCGCGTTTTAACCGGGCGGCATTAAAAGACGGCAGTCTACTGCGTGCCTGTCGCAACACCGCATCTCGGTCCTCAGCCAATTCATCAAGGTTGTTCAGCAAATCGACGTAGAGGAACTCGTGGGTGAGCTTTTTCGGAAAACGCGGCTTCATGCGGAAATCAAACTGACGGTTGCCCAGTCGAAAGACACCGTGACGTTTATGGTTGTAGACCAGCGTGCGATTGTAGAGCTGGGTAGTACCGAGGCCTACAGAGTTGTAGGCCGACGGAGAAAAAACCAGAAAGTCTTCGTCGCGCAGGAATCTACTGACTACCTGTTCATCGGTAGGCGGGAGCGGGCCGAAAGTGGATTGCTTGGGAGCGTGATACAGCCCCGGGGCAAGTTTCTTCAGCTTTCCAGCAGCCACCAGTGCGCGCAGGTGCCTGTCCACTGCAGTGGACAGATGCGCGAGGTCCTCCCGTCGATATACACGGCCGGCTCGCAGTTCACCTGCGAGGTGCGCAGCAGCGCCCCGAAGAGGCGCATTGGTAACCGAAAGCGTGGACATTTGAAGGGATTCTCATTGAAATTTCATGCATTCTACTGCGTTTCATTGTTTCCGTCGGCACTGCATCAGACGCTAAGCTCGACAAAACCCGACCGGTCGCAAAACAGTCAATGAGCGGCCACCGCTATGCCCAAGGCGCCGGATCCCCGAACGCAATCTTCAAGCTTTCGATAAACAACCGCGTCTTGGCGCTGACGTGCTTCGCGGTGGGCAAGATCGCGTGCAACGGGAGAATGGGACACGCATACGCAGGCAGCACCGGCACCAGTTCTGCCCGTGCCAAATGCTTTGCGAAGACGAAACTCGGGCCGTAGACGATGCCGAAGCCGGCAAGCGCGACTTCAAGCATCACGCCTGTGTTGTTGGCGACGAAACGGCATCGGTATTCGAGCTCCGTCGCTTGGCCATCGCTACCCACGAAGCGCCATGGCGCGGCTGTCGCGTCGCCGATATAGCCAATCAACCTATGCGCCGTGAGGTCCGCGGGCGTCTCGGGAATACCCGCGGCTGCCAGGTAGCTGGGCGCGGCACAAGCCATCAGACGGCATTCGCCGAGCTTGCGAGCGACCAGTTCGGAGTCGGGCAACTTGCCGATACGTATCGCGAGATCCACGCCCTCTTCGAGCAAATCGACGAAGCGGTCCTGCAGTTGCAGCACCACGTCGACGCCGGGATATTCGACCATATAGCGCGCGGCGACCGGGCCCAAATACATCGCGCCGAAAGTTATCGGCGCGGCAATACGCAAAACACCGCGCGGCGTGGCTTGCAAATCGGCGGCCTCTGCGCCCGCCTCCTCTAAATCCTCAAGGATGCGTTTGCTTTTGACGAAGTAGGCGCGTCCAGCGTCGGTCAGGCTCAAGCGCCGCGTAGTGCGTTGAACCAGCCGCGCCGACAAGCTCTCTTCCAACGCAGAGAGATAACGGCCAGCCATCACCGCCGACAGGCCGAAGCGCCTGCCCGCGGCGGCAATGCTGCCTTCCTCCACCGCCGCCACGAAGACCGACAAGCTCATGAACCGGTCCATATCTCGCCAAGTATGTACTTTGAGTTTCGACTGTACACACCATAACGCCAATTCTCAACTCCAACGAAGCTCCGCAGAATGACGTTCAGACGCGCGAAACCCGGGCGTCGGCCAAACACAGAGGTTCATCATGAAAATTTCGAGTAACGGCGTTGATCTGAACGTCACTGACACCGGAGCGCAGCAGCCTGAAGACATCGCGCTCGTATTCCTGCACCACTGGGGCGGCTCTTCGCAGACGTGGAACGAAGTCATCTCCCGTCTGCGCGCCCGCTTCCGCTGCATTGCCATCGACGCGCGCGGCGCCGGCGCATCCGATGCGCCCGCCAAGGGCTACAGCACTACGGACCATGCGCGCGACGCGCTGATTGTCGTCGCGTCACTCGGCCTCGCCCGATATATCCTCGTAGGCCACTCGATGGGTGGGAAAGCAGCGCAATTGATGGCCGCGGGGCGGCCCCAGGGTCTGCTCGGCGTAGTCCTCGTCGCTTCATCGCCACTGTCGCCGATGGCTATCGACGAGACTCAGCGTGAACAGATGAAGAGCGCCTATGCGGATCGAAACGCCATTGAATGGTCGCTGGAAAACGTGCTGTCGGGAAGCCCTATTGCTGAGTCTTCCCGTGCGCAACTGCTTGTCGACGCGCTCCGTCTGAGCCCGCAAGCGAAGACGGGCTGGATCGATATCGGCACGCGAGAGGATTTCAGCCAGAGAGCCGCGGACATCGAGGTGCCGATTGTTATCGTGGCCGGCGAGCTGGATCGCGTCGACCCGATCGCGGTGGTCAACGCGCACATCGTTGCGCGCTACCCTTCGGCGCCGGTGCACTTCCTTCCTAACAAGGGCCACTTGCTGCCCGTGGAGGCGCCCGAGGACGTCGCTGCCATCATCGGTGTCTTTGCCGCTTCGCTACAAGCCGAGTGATAGTTCGAAGCAACACCGCCCGCGCTACGTCGTCGCCACCAAAAGTTCTTCCGACTTACTGGTTTTACTCTCGCGTCGCGACGGTAAAGCGCGCACGGGTGTAGCGCGGCTGCTCGATCTCGTCCACGATCGCCACCGCCAAATCGGCAACCGAGATCCCGGCCGGCGCGTCACCCGCCATCAATAGCTGTTCGCCACCGACGCGATAAGTACCCGTGCGCTCGCCCGGCGCAAGCAATGCCGGCGGACTCAGGAATCTCGCGTACCAGCGCGGTGACCGTGTGACCGCGTTGCAGAAATTCCGCAAGCGCGGCGGTGCCGACGAAACCGGTGGCGCCGATCAGGGCGATCTTCATGGTGTTTCCATGGCATCGCCGATGACGCGCTCGCCGCGTTGCTTGAGCATCGCGGCGGCGCCCTGTATGTCGCGCGCCTCCTTGTTCTGGCTGAGTTTGATCTTGCCCACCAAACGCGTAATTTCGATCTCCACACCCACGATCGCCTTGAGCATGGCATCGATATAGTCGGCGGCGCTGTCCGTCATCTTCCATGGCCGAGGCTCGGCCGCCTCATGAGTGCGTGTCAAGCGCGCAACCACGCCGCGAACGTAGCGCTCGTCGTCGCGAATCGTTATACGACCATGCGCATGCACCACCCGATAGTTCCAGGTCGGCACCTGCTTGTGGAACTCGTGCTTGCTTGGGTACCAGCTTGGCGAGATATAGGCGTCGCCCGCGCGGAATACCACCAGCACTTCATCACCGTTCGCCACGTCCTGCCAGACTGGGTTAGCGCGTGCCACATGGGCATGCAATACCCCTTCCTTGCCCGCGTCCCCCTGCAACTCGAAGGGGATGTGATTCGCGTCCAAGCCACTCGCACCATGCGTGACCAGCATGCCGAGTGGATTCTCCGCGATCAGCTTGTGCAACGCCGCGACGCTTGGTTCTTCGAAATGGGTAGGCAGATACATAGATGCTCCGTTCTCAGCGCGGGAGGAAAGATCGTCGCGCTTTATCGTCCAAGTTTCCCGTATCCGCCATCGTAACCGCCGTGCATCAAGCCGGCCCACCAGTTGAGGTCCCGCAGCCCCTCGCAGCAATGTCCGAGACAAATTCATCCTGTTAAAGTAACCACCTTATCCAGGTATAGGCACTTCCCATCACCATGCCCAACGCGAACCAACACGACAATCGGCTCGGTAACTACCTGAAGAACCGGCGAACGAAACTCGACCCCGCTTCATTCGGCATTTCCGGTGGTCGACGGCGCACCGCCGGGCTGCGTCGAGAAGAAGTGGCCCAGCGCGCCAACATCAGCGCAACCTGGTACACGTGGCTGGAACAAGGGCGCGGCGGCAACGCGTCGGCGGAGGTGTTGGACCGCATCGCGCAAGCGCTGGTACTGACCGAAGTGGAACGTGAACACCTGTTCCTGCTCGGCCTCGGGCGCCCGCCGGAAGTGCGCTATCGCAGCGGCGACGCCATCACGCCGCGTCTGCAGCGCCTGCTCGACGCACTGCCCTGTAGTCCGGCAATCGTCAGAACTGCCACCTGGGACGTGGTCGCCTGGAATCGCGCCGCCGCCGTCGTGCTCACCGATTACAGCGCGCTGCCGCCGGAACAGCGCAACGTGCTGCGCATGATGTTCGGCGATCCGCGTGTGCGCGCCGCACAGTTCGATTGGGAGAGCGTCGCCCGCTTCGTCGTCAGCGCCTTCCGCATCGATGCCGCACGCGCCGGCGCCGACGCCGAAGTGGCGCCGCTCGTCGAAGAACTGTGTCAATCGAGTCCTGAGTTCGCGACCATGTGGCATGACAATGAGGTGCAGACCCACGGTGATGGCGTCAAGCATCTGCGCCATCCGGTGCTAGGGCCGATCTCGTTGGAATACTCGGCCTTCGCCGTCGACGGACGTCCCGATCTGCAAATGATCGTCTACAACCCGGCGACACCGGTCGATGAAGAGCGCATCAAATCCTTGATCGAGGCCAGCACGGCAATTGCCGCGTAGTGATTGCGCCGCGCCACGCTCATCTCCTACATGATCTAACGCAAAGGAGCAGCGTCGCGAGCCGGCGCAACGTGCCGGCAGGCTTGAGAGCCTTCATCGAGCTGGTACGGGAGGTGGCCGCGTTAACGGATGCCCGCCCATCCACCTAGCGTCTTGAGCGCGCGACTAAACGGCGCCCGAGCGTTGCGCCGCGCGGTCCAGTGGTGGTTCGGCAGGCGCACGGCCAGCCACTGTTCGCTCTCGCTCTGGAAGCGCGCGATACCGAATCGATGCGGCGCTTCAAAGAGGTCGAGATACGCTTGGCGATAATGCCGAATCAACGTCGCCTCCTCGTAATACGCTTCCATCCACCGCCGCGACGCCGCACCTAAAGCGGCGCGCAAGCTGCGACTGGCCAGCAGCTCCCGCAGCGGCTGCTCCGCCTCTTCCAGCCGCACATCGATCCACGGCAACTCGGTCGCGCCGGTCATCTTGCGCAGTTGGTTCTGTACCCGTTGATCTAGATAGCCCACGGTCGGCTTGCCTTGCGAGAGCGCTTCGAGTCCGCTCAGGTGATAGTTGCCGGTCACGCATTCGTCAATCGAAATCGCCGCCTGCTGCTTTGCGCGCAGGCATTCGTCGTGCGGCGTGTTGACGATCACTTGCAGCTTGCACAGACCCTCGCGTTGCAGCTTGCGCAACAGCGCCAGCGTCTGCGGCGCACCTTTGGTTTCCCAGCGCGTCTTCCACGCCGACGTACGTCCGCTCGGCGAAAAGGTCACCACCGGCAGCCCAGCGGAGGGCTCCATCGGCAGGTAGCGTGGATCGTGAAGCGGAATGATGTTGGGAACCGGGCGCGCAAACGGGTAGTAGCGTTCCGGCCCCTGCGCGATGACCAGCTGAGGCACGTCTTCATTGATGATGCTGGCCATCAACGCGGCGTCTCCGTTGGCCCAGAGTTCGGGGGCCGAGTGATATTGCCGGATCACTTTCTTTAGCCCGAATCTTTTTTGAAAATCGCTGCCGAAGGTCGCGTCGAGAGAAAAAAACTGGTGAATATGAATCACATCCGCACTGGCGATCGCGTCGAGTGCTTCCTCACGCCCGGTTTTCCAGTCGATGTCGACGGCAAATGTGCGCGTGTTGTAAGCCGCGCTATTGAACACCACATGGCGCGCGCGAATATCGCTGAGCCGATTGAGCGCTGACACGATATTGCCCGGACTGCCTGCCACGGGCGTATTGGAAAGGTGCACGACATTCATGACGGAACGTGCACCTCCGTGGGCGCACACGTCCTCGACTCAGCGTGATTAATAGAATTCATTGCGTGCCCCCGTCCGAAAATGACGAACCTGCCGGTAACGGCCGTTCGAGCGCGGTGAGAGTCTAGTTATTAAACGAATTACCGCTGTTACCGGAAATGTGACGGCAGGTTACGGCCGCGCTGTGGCCGCACGCTGCAACCGCAAATTTCATCGCTCGATGCCGTGTTCCCGGGCGCATTTGTTGACCGTCGAATGAGACCAGTAAATGAGAATGGTTTTCATCTACGTCACATTTGTGTCATCATTGGCGTTTCCGCTATCGAAGTTGCCCGGGTGCCTCGCAAAAAACGCGCCTGCCCGGCTGCACCGTCACTGATCGTCATGCTGGTTCCCTTTCTTATCATGCTGCGCGAAGGCATCGAAGCAGCCCTCATCGTCGGCATCGTCGCGAGCTATTTACGGCAGACCGGTCGCGAGGCCTGGTTGCCGGTTGTGTGGATCGGCATTCTGCTGGCCATCGCGCTATCGCTATTCGTCGGCGCCGGGCTGCAGTTCGCCAGCGCAGAGTTTCCGCAAAAATTGCAAGAACTGTTCGAAGCCATCGTCGGCGTGATCGCCGCCATCGTGCTGACCTCGATGGTGCTGTGGATGCGTCGGGCGGCGCGCTCGATCGCCGCGGAGTTGCGCGCCTCCATCGACGCGGCGTTCCAGCAATCGGGCGGCAAGGCGTACGGCCTCATCGCGATGATCTTTTTCGCGGTCGCGCGCGAGGGGCTCGAATCGGTGTTTTTCCTGCTCGCCACCTTCCAGCAAAGCGCGGGCGCGGCGGCACCCCTGGGTGCGCTGCTCGGCGTGCTGTGCGCGACGGCGATTGGCTACGGCATCTACGCGGGCGGCATTCGCCTGAACCTGGCGCGCTTTTTCCGCTGGACCGGGGTGTTCATCCTGATCGTCGCAGCCGGCATTCTGGCGACGTCGGTACGCGCCTTTCACGAGGCCGGGCTGTGGAACTACGGCCAGCAGGTGGTCGTCGACCTCAGCGGAGTGCTGCCGATCGGCAGCGCGGCAGGTACGCTGTTCTCCGGCATGTTCGGCTATCAAGACACCCCAACGATCAGCGAAGTGAGCGCCTACGCGGTGTTCCTGGTGGTCATGCTGTACATGTTTCTGCGGCCCACCACGCCGCCCGCACCGGCAGGACAGCTGCAGAAATGAGCAATCGCATGACCCCTATTGCGCCGGCGCCGTTACCGACCCGCGCCGTGCGCACAGCACTCGTGTTCTCCGCATTGCTGGTGCTGATCGGCCTTGCGCTGTTTTATCAGGCGACGCGCTTCGCCCAACATGAGCGCGCTGCTGAGGTGCAGGCCGTCACCGTCAATATCGGCGCGCGCGGGTGTACGCCCGCCACGCTGTCAGTACCCGCCGGCAGCTCGACTTTCGCGATCCACAACACCTCGGATCGCGCGGTCGAGTGGGAAATTCTCGACGGCGTGATGGTGCTGGAGGAGCGCGAGAACATCGCTCCCGGCTTCACCCAGACGCTGTCGACCACCCTTACACCCGGTACGTACGCCATGACCTGCGGCCTGCTGGGCAATCCGCGCGGCCAATTGAAAGTAACGCCGTCGAATGCGGCGCAAGCTGCGGCACCTGTACTGTCGCTGACGGATTTCATCGGGCCGCTTTCCGAATACCGCGTATATGTCGGCACGCAGTCGTCGCAACTCGCCGATGCCAGCAAGCAGCTCGCGAGCGCGCTGCAAGCGGGAGATCTGGCGCGCGCGCGTGCGGCCTATGCGCAGGCCCACGCCGACTACGCGCGGATCGCGCCGGTGGCCGGGCTCTTCGCTGATCTCGACCATCGCATCGACGCGCCGGCAAGCCTCTTCGACAAGCGCGAAGCGGATCCCGCCTTCAGCGGCTTCCAGCGTATCGCCTACGGCCTGGCGCTGGGCCAGACACGCGCGCTGCAGCCGGTCGCCGACGCGCTCGTTGCCGACGTTGCAACGCTCTCCGGCCGGCTCGACGACCTGTCGCTGCAGCCGTCGCAACTGGCGACGAGCGCCGCGCGCCGGCTCGATCAGTTGGCCGCGGCGCTGCCCGGCAGCGATGCAGCGCATGACGCGAGCGACACGCCTGCGCAGACCGCGGCGTCGCTCGAAGGTGTGAAGGAAATCGCGCAACTGCTAGCGCCGCTGATGAAAAACCGGCCCGACCTCGCGCAGCCCTTGTCGGCAGATATTTCGGCACTTGAAGCGACGCTCATGCCGCTGCGCGCCAACGCCGGCTACACCGACGCCCCCAACGCCGCCGACGACACGCATCTCGGCGCCGCAATACGCCAGCGCCTGGCCACTCAGCTGACCCAGCTTGCCGGCGACTTCCGGCGCATCAACCCTGCTCTCGGACTCGACCGAGCTACGTTCCAATGACCAAGCCATCCCGTCCCGACGCACTGCCGGCGTCGTGCCCTTTTGCCACAACGCCGGCTGCTGCATCTCCCGCATCACCGCGCCGGCGCCGCCTGCTCGCGGGCGCCGGTCTGCTCGGCGGCACGCTTGCCGTCAATCTCGCACGCGCGGCGACCGCCGGCCCGAAACATGTGACCGACGCGCCGTCATCGACCGGCGGCCTGCAAGACCGTTATGCGTTCCACGGCGTTCGTCAGCAAGGCATTACCACGCCCCGCCCGGCCGCCGGCATGGTCGTCGCGTTCGACGTGTTGGCAACCGACCGCGCCGGGCTCGAGCGACTTTTTCTTGTACTCAACGAACGCATCAAATTCCTCACCACCGGCGGCCCGGTGCCGGTCATCGACGCTGACTATCCGCCGCCGGACTCGGGCATTCTCGGCCCCGTCGTGACGCCCGACGGACTGACCGTTACCGTATCGGTCGGCCAATCGCTGTTCGATGACCGTTTCGGCCTTGCCCCGCGCAAGCCATTGCACCTCGAACGGATGCAGGGCTTTCCGAACGATGCATTGGTCGAGCGGCTCTGCCACGGCGATCTGCTGCTGCAGTTCTGCGCGCATACGCCCGACACCAACATTCACGCGCTGCGCGACATCGTGAAGAACACGCCCGATCTGCTGATGGTGCGCTGGAAGCAGGAAGGCAGCGTGCCAACGCTGGCGAGCGCGCCCGGCAGTCGCAGCGAGAGCGCGCGCAACCTGCTCGGTTTTCGCGACGGCTCGGCCAATCCGGACTCGACCGATACCGCGCTGATGGACCGCATCGTATGGATCGGCCAGGCGCACCGCGAACCGGCCTGGGCCGAGCACGGCAGTTATCAGGCGGTGCGCATCATCCGCAATCTGGTCGAACGCTGGGATCGCACGCCGTTGCAGGAACAGGAATCGATCATCGGCCGCAGCAAGGCCAGCGGCGCGCCGTTCACCGGCAAGACCGAATTCGATACACCTGATTTCGCAAACGATCCAAAGGGCAAGACCACGCCGCTCGATGCGCACATCCGCCTGGCCAACAATCGCACCGCCGACGCGCAGAAGCATCTGATCCTGCGTCGCCCGTTCAACTATTCGAATGGCGTCGCACCCAACGGGCAGCTCGAAATGGGGCTGCTATTCATCGCCTATCAAGCGAACCTGAAGGAAGGATTCATCGCCGTGCAAGAGAAGTTGAATGGCGAACCGCTGGAGGAATACATCAAGCCGATCGGCGGCGGCTATTTTTTCGTGTTGCCGGGCGTGCGCGACACGCATGATTTTCTCGGGCGCACGCTGCTGGCCGCATAGGACCGGCGTGACGCCATCGCATACAAGTTAACTCGCGGGTAGCGCAAACACGTTTCAAATAAAGGAGAAAGCAAGAATATGAAAATGCCCAGCACGCTCGTCGCACTCGCCATCGCGCTCGCGTCGACGACGGCCGCCTATGGTGCCACCGTATCGCCGCTCGAACTTGTCAAACCGGTGGCCGACTACAAGGTCTATGTGACCAAGCAGATCGCCGAACTGGTGACGCAGACGCGTGCGTTCACCGACGCGGTCAAGGCCGGCGATCTCGCCAAAGCCAAGCAGTTGTACGCGCCGACGCGCGTGCACTACGAGTCCATCGAGCCGATCGCGGAGCTTTTCAATGACCTCGATGGGACGATCGACTCACGCGCCGACGATCACGAGAAACGTGAACTCGACCCGAAGTTCTTCGGCTTTCATCGCATCGAATACGGCCTGTTCGCGCAGAACAGCACGGCGGACCTGAAGCCGTTGGCGGACCGATTGATGCACGACGTGCTCGATCTGCAAAGCCGTATCGCGACGCTGGTATTTCCACCGTCGAAGGTGGTGGGCGGCGCGGCCGCGCTGATGGAGGAAGTCGCGGCAACCAAGATTTCCGGCGAGGAAGACCGCTATAGCCATACCGACCTGTGGGATTTCCAGGGCAACGTCGACGGCGCGCAGAAGATCGTCAAGCTGTTCGACCCGCTGATCCGCAAACAGGATCCAGCATTCGCCGACAAGGTTGCAGCCAACTTCGCAACCGTCGACAAGATCCTCGCGAAGTACAAAACCGCGAACGGCTTCGAAACCTACGACAAGCTCTCCACTGCCGACCGCCACGCGCTCGTCGCGCCAGTGCAGGCGCTCGCCGAAGATCTGTCGCGGCTGCGTGGCATGTTGGGCTTGAAGTAAGCGTACAGCGCCGCCCAACCATGCATCGGCGGTACGGCAAGCGCGCGCCGGGCGTGAGTACAACCGGCGCATGCTCGATCGTCCCTATCTTGTTTTAGTTCCTAAGCTTCGAGGCTGCCGCAGCGCTGCGGCACAGCAGTCTCGTTCCATTTGCGCAATCCGGCCTGGGTAAACCTGCGTATGGACCCGCCTTGAGGCCGATATACAATCGTCAAATACGAACGTATATTTTGTCGCAAGAAGGAACAGCTCCCATGCAACAGGATATTTTCAGAGCCATCAACCAGCACGCCAGGGAACGCGCGGACGCCATCGCGGTAGCCAACTACGACGAACCGGTTGCCTACACATGGCGTGAATATCTTCAGGCTGTCCATCACGTACGCGCGCAACTGGCCAAGGCTGACATTGTTGCGGGCGATCGCGTGGCATTACTCACCGTCAATCGCGCCGAGTTCTTTATCCTGGATACCGCCCTGCTGAGCGCGGGTGCCATCCCTGTATCGATCTATCACACCAGCGCGCCCGGACAGATCGCCGCGACCATGCGTCACTGCGGCGCCAAACTTCTCATCGCCGAGCCGCAGTTCATCCCGCTCGCAAAAGCCGTGCAGGAATTGCCTGACTGTCCGGCGACGCACTTCGCGATACTGGACACAACCGTTGACCCGGCGCGCACCGATACAGGCTGGCCGCGCATCGATCCGATGCCCGCGACCAGCGCGCGGGAGCCTGAACCGCTAGTCGAATCATTGCATGACGCCAGCGTCCTCACGCTGGTCTATACCTCAGGCAGCGGCGGGGAGTCCAAGGCGGTGCCGCTCCTTTCACGCGCTGTGGTATCAAACGCCCGCGCCATGGCTACGGCTTTTGCCGATTCGAAGCGCGGCGTAGTCATTTGCTACCTGCCGCTATCGCACACGGGTGGTCGCTTCAACAGCTATTACATGACCTTGTTGCGCGGCGACCAAGTGGTGTGCGTGCCCGACTATGGACGCACCCTGGATGCGCACAAACAGCACGCCCCGAGCTGGTTCTTCGCGGTGCCGCGCATCTGGGAAAAGATCCTCGACGAGGCAATGGCCATCGTGCGCGCCTCCGCCAATTTAAGCGAATGTTTCGAGCGCAACCTGAGGTGGATTCGTTCATTCACCGATGCCGGCCATGCGGTGCCGTTCAGGCAAGCACTCGACGCTGGACGCTTCGTCCCGTTGACGCAGGTGCGCCAGGCCCTCGGTTTGCAGAATGTCGACTGGGCGGGCGTTGCCACCGCGCCCAGCGGTCGAGACATGCTCGAGTCGATGATGGCGCTCGGCATTGAGCTGTACGACGGCTGGGGCATGACCGAATGCCTCTATGCCACCGCAAATCCACCCGGCGCCGTGAAGATCGGCACGGTCGGCAAGCCGCTTCCGGGCATGCGCATCGAGATTGCGACCGACGGCGAGATCCTGGTGTCAGGCGGCTCGGTGTACCCCGGCTACTTCGGCGCCCCGCAAAGCGCCGATGGTGCACCGGCGCAACCGCTGTACACCGGCGACCTGGGTGCCTTCGACGCGGACGGATACCTGCGCATCACGGGCCGCAAGAAGGAAATCATCATCAATAGCGCCGGCAAGAATATGGTGCCGGCCAATATCGAGATGGCTTTCGCCGGCCGTAGTCCGCTGATCGAGCGGCTCATCGTCGTGGGCGATGCGCGTCCCTACAATGTCGCGTTGGTGCAGATCGCGCCCGAGGCCTACCGGGCCTGGCGACAACAGGACCCCGCAGGTGAGCCAGACACCGCGGCGCTGGAGCGCCTGCGGGCCGCGTTGCAACCCGCCATAGAAGCCGGCAATCGAATGCTGTCGCGCGTTGAGCAGATAAAGAAATGGATGCCCGTCTTCGATCAATGGGAGCCCGGCGGCCTGGAACTAACGCCCACCCTGAAGTTGCGGCGTGCGAATGTCCTCAACCGTTACGCAGCGTTGATCGAGCGGCTCTATGCCTGACACGAACCCTGAACATACGAGAACGGCACTGTCGCAGGGCGATTGGCGCGGTCTGCCGATTGGCAGCGTGCTCGAGCGCCGGCAGTTGACCGTCAGTCCCCAACGCCTGCGAGATTATTTCTACGGCTCGGGCTGGCCGCTGTCGAACCGCGCCGCTGGCGAACGCTTGCATGGCAGACTCGTCGCGCCGCCTTCGCTGCTGTTTTTCGAGCCCGCGCGGTTTGACACGTTTGTTCAGGCAATGGGAGAGCGACCGGGCTTGAACACCGAAAACCGATGGGAATATTACGCGCCGCTGCGTGTGGGCGAGCCGCTCACACTCGAACTTCAGCTCGGCCAACGCTGGATCAAGCGAGCGTACGAATACGCTGAATTCGTCATGGACGCCTTCGCCGCAGATGGCCAACGCGTCGCACGCGGTACGTTTGTCGAGGCGTGGCAACTGGACGTGCCGGCACCACAGGCAAGGAACGACAGCGCCGCCGCTACGCGCCGCCCAAGCGCGGCGCGCTCGCCTGCGGCGGCGCCATACGCCGTGCAAACCGTGCATTTCTCGCTCGCCATGTCGATGGCCATCTCAGGCCCCGGCGATTTCCACACCGACAAGAATATCGCCCAGGCCTGGGGCTATCCGGCGCCGGTACTGGCCGGACCGCAGTTCGTCGTCTGCGTCGCCGAGCGCATGCGCGACATCCTGGGTGCCGATTTCTGGACACGCGGCAAGCTGCAACTCAAGTTGATCCGACCGGTATTCGTCGACTCGGATGTCGAAGTCGCGCTCTTCGACAATTCGTCGCACCGCACCGACGCAACGCCCGACTTCGAAATTCAGTTGCGCGCGGGCGGCGTCCTGTCTTCGCTTGCCAGCGCCGCACTGCGGACCGATTGATCGATCAAAGAACCGGCGCCGCCAGCATGGCAATCATGCATGCGGCAAAATTCGCGTAAGCGTCGCACGCCAGCCATAGGCTGTCGGAACGGACGCCCGCGAAAGTGGCCGCCTCATGGGCGGCATTGAAAGCCGTCATGGACCAGAACAAGAACACCAACCGCTGCTTGACGACCGGCTCGGGCAAAAAATCCAGGCGCGCCCTGATGCGTGCGAGCGCGTCGTCATAGTCATGCAAGCCCTCGGCCTTCACCAGTGCGCGCACGTGGCTCAGGCGCGACTGCAGCGACATGGCGAGAAACCTCGATGTATAGCTCTCCGCAGCGCCCGCCACGTTCAGGCGCTGGCTTTCCATCAGGGCGCTGACAATCGCTGACAGGCCGGCGTCTTCGGGAACCTGCCGCATCGTTTCGGCGCAGCGCGCATTGAGCTTGCGCAAGGCGCCGACGATCAGCGTATCGATCAGGTCTTGCTTGGAGCGAAAGTAGTAGTTGAATGTGCCGGCATTGTTGAGCTTCGCCTCACGCGCGATGTCGCGCACCGACACGCCATCCAGACCATGCAGCGCAAAAAGACGCTCCGCCGCCTGTAGCATGCGTGCGCTGGAAGTTTCCGGCTCGCGGTGCGCGGCGTCTGTCGCGTTCGCGGAGCGCGCACGTGCGCGCGGCAACGAGGAGCGGATTTTGACAGTTTCTTTCATGCGGTTCAAAACAAGCCTGATGAATGTTTATTGCCGGTGCACAGCGCTACCGCGATTTTGCAGCAAGATGCCCATTGGCCCCACGCTTTACTCGCCATCAATCATCGACGCGCCGCAGCGCTACGCAAAGCTAAAGGGTAGCGCAGCCAGGCGGGTTCGATCGCCTGGCGCCACCGCATTCCTTGCATGCATGCGAAGCGGCCGATAAATCGCTTGAGGCTCACGCCGGGGCAGGATCCAATCCATAGCAGAGAGCTGCGCGGCAAGGCAAAAAATTGCTCCCGCCTGCCCAGCGGCTCGAACTATTGGAGCCATCAATGATCACGACCTCACAACCCCTGCATGCTAGTCCCGTCGCGCTTCAATCTCGTCCCGCCGTCGTAGCTGGCCTGAATTACCTGGCGCCCACGCAAGAGCGTCCCTGCAGCTACGCCTACGAACCCCCTCCCGGCGTTCCATGGGAGAACTGCCAATACGAGCTCAGGCAGATGGCGATCGCCGATGCGCGCGCGGTAGCACACCGGCCCGCCATCGACCGCGAAGGCTTCGAATTGTGGGATGCGCCCACCTCGGTTCAGGACTTCGAGGATGAGGAAGAAGTCAGAGCCACCTACTATCGCGAAGCTGCCGAACTCGCATTGGCCGTGACCGGCGCGCAACACGCCCACGTCTTCGACCATCTGGTGCGGCGCCGCGAACGGGACCGCGCCGCGCTCTCTTTCGGCCGCCGGGATACGGATGGGCGAGCAGCCGCCAACGGCCGCATCCACAGCGACTACACCGAGTCATCTGGACGCAAGCGGCTTGCACTGGTATTGAGCGACCCAGAGGCGGCAGCCGGCGTCAAACGCTACGCCATCGTCAATCTCTGGCGCTCGATCAAAGGGCCGGTACTGGACACGCCCTTGGCCGTGTGCGACGCCCGTACCTTGATGATCGCCGACCTGATAACGAGCGAGGTGCGCTATCCGGGTCGCGTCGGAGAGATCTATCACGTCGTCCATTCGCCGCTGCATCGCTGGTCCTATTATTCCGCGATGGATCGGCATGAGGCGCTGGTGTTCAAGCAGTACGATTCGCAAATCAGCGGCGTCGCGCGCTTCGTGCCGCATGCCGCCTTCGATCACCCCGACATGCCGCCGGACGCGCCGCTGCGCGAGAGCATCGAACTGCGCTGCCTGGTTGTTTACGAATGAAGGAATCGACCACCATGAACGCCGCTGTTGCCCACTCATCGGCACCCGTCATCGAATTCTGGTTCGACTTCGGCAGCAACTACAGCTACCTCAGCATGATGCGCATCGAGGAGGCCGCCGCACGCGCGGGCGTATCGATACGCTGGAAGCCCTTCCTTCTGGGGCCGATTTTCCAGTCGTTCGGCTGGGAGACATCGCCCTTCGTGCTACAGAAAGCCAAGGGTGACTACGTGTGGCACGACATGACGCGCGAATGCCGGAAATACGGCCTGGCATGGCGCAAGCCCACGACGTTCCCGCGAACCGCGCTGCTGCCGCTGCGCGTAGCGATCTGGGGTGCCGAGCAAGATTGGATCGGCGCCTTCTGCCGGCGCATCATGTCACTCAACTTCGCGGAAGATCGCGACATCGACCAGCACGAGGTGGTGGCCGAAGTTCTTATGCAACTCGGCCTGCCGGCGCGAAAGATCCTCGACGCCGCGCAGTCAGACGCCAATAAGCTCAAGCTGCGCGAACAAACAGAAATCGCCACAGCCAAAGGAATCTTCGGCGCGCCCACCTTCTTCGTGAGCGACGAGATGTTCTGGGGCAACGACCGCTTGGCCGATGCGCTGGCCGAATGCGCCTCGATCACGGCTGTGCCGCCCGCACCTCGGATTTGATCCACGCCGCCACGCGGCGCACATCCTCGCGCGGATGATCATCCGCCTGGATAAGCCAATAAGCATGCGTCGTTTCCGAATTGTGGCGAGGCGGAGCGACGCGCACCAGCCGACCTTCGTCGAGCAGAGGCTGAATCAGTTCAAGTCTTCCGAGGGCCACGCCCTGCCCGGCCAGCGCGGCCTGGATCACCTGATCGTACTGGTTGAAGCGCAGGAAGGCATGCGGCTTGGCATCCGCCCACCCCACCGCATCGAGCCAGTCGCTCCATTGCAGCCAGGGATGCTGCGGATCGTCGAATTCCAGCAGGTTCAGCTTCGACAATGCTGGCGCCGAGCGCAACGATTTCAGGCCTAGCGATGGATGCGCAACCGGCGCGACGGATTCGCCAAAAAGCCGCATCGCTCCTGCCGGCACTGCCGACGGCGCGGTGTAGCGGATGGCCAGATCGATGCTCTCATTGCGTAGGTCGGCGACGTGGTTGTTCGCGGAAACGCGCAGATCGACGCCAGGATGCAGTGCCTGAAACCGGCGCAGCCGCGGCAGCAGCCATAGACCGGTCACGCCGATAGTTGCGCTCAGCGTCACCGGCCGCAACGCGCCCGTGGTGCTGATGTCACCCAGCACGTCCTGCAACTGCTGCACGGCGCCATCGGCGCTGCGGAACAGTCGTTCACCCTCAGCCGTAAACGCGATGGATCGATAGCCGCGCACCAGCAGCTTGACCCCCAATTGCTGTTCCAGCGCGCCGATCTGCCGGCTGACCGCCGACTGCGTCAAACACAGATCCTGCGCGGCGAGCGTGATGCTCATGCGGCGGCCGACCGCGACGAAGCCGCGAATCAGATCCAGCGACGACAGGCGCACGAGTGGCAGTGGCATTCGCATGGCGCATGGGATGAGGAGAAAAGATCGATCGAATCACCGGATGGAAATCAGAACTTCTCCACCCACGGCCTGACCTCGAGCTCCCATGACCAGGCGCTGCGGTGCTGGCGCAGCAGGTCGATATAGGACTGAGCGATAGCGTCGGGATCGAGCGTGCTGTCCGGGTGGTCCGGCGGGTCGAGGCGATGCTCGGCACGTACGCCGCCATCGACGACGATATGCGCAACATGGATGCCCTGCGGCGCCAACTCGCGCGCCGCACTCTGCGCCAGGCCGCGTAACGCAAACTTGCCCATGGCAAATGGAGCCGAGAGTGCGAAGCCCTTCACACCGGCGGTTGCCCCTGTCAGCAAAATGGCACCTTTGCCGGCCGGCACCATGCGCTTGGCCGCCTGCTGCACCGCATAGAAAGCGCCCAGTGCGGAGACGGCGATGGCCTTCTCGACCTCGGCCGGATCCAGTTCCGCGAGCGCGCCGCGGACTCGCCCACTGGCGTTATAGATCACGACCTCCGGCGCGCCGATGCGCGCCTCGGTCTCCGTGAACAGCCGCTCGACCTGGTCAGCCTCGGCCGCATTGACCGGCAAGGCGATCGCACCCGTCTGCTTCACCAGCGTAGCAAGCTTGTCGGTATTGCGGGCGGCGATCACGACCGGAATCTCGGCCGCGCGCAGCAGCCGGGTAAGCGACCCGCTTATGCCGGCCCCCGCGCCGATGATGAGTGCGCTGCGGTAGGGAATGTCGATCATGGCTTCACCGTCGGTTGCGTGTTGGGGACGATCTCGGACTCGAGTTCGGCGTCTTCGTGGTCCGGCAGCGGGCCTGAGTTGATGGCAAGGATTTCGCCCAGCCACATCGCATGGGTCACGTGGTCGGCCTTGGGTTGGCCGGTATTGGGATGAATCAGCACGGCGAGACCGCGCCGGTTGATCATGAGCCAAGGCACGAAACGAGCGAATTCGGTAACCGGGAAAGCCACTTGATACATCGGTCTCGTATGCGGCCCGACCAAGCGGTCATGCCAGCGGCCGATCAGCACCGAGAAGCGCTGACCAATTTCCTCACGCAAAAGCTCGGCGACACGGCGCTGTTCCGGACCGTCGAAATACAGGTGAGCGTGATAGCTGCGGATCGTATCGAGCGGCTGCACGATCTCCAGCTGCCCGGAAACAAGTCCGGGCGCAGAGTGGTTGTCGGGCATCGGCATATCCTGGCGATTGGTAAGGCTCGGGCGTGAGCGCGGTGAACCCGCCTCAGGCATCCATGACTTTACGCAGCGAGGCGCCGATTTGCCCACCGCAATAGGCGTCACCGTAGTCCTGCCGCGCCTTGGCGGCCAATTTGGCCAGCGCCGGCAGTTCCGAGATGCGCCGCGTCAATGCTGCCGTCATGGGCGCGGCATCCTCAAGAATGGCCTCGATCTTCTGGAACCTGTCGGTCATGGTCGACCACAGGGTGGCTGTTACCACATCGGCGATACCTGGCGCGTCGCCACCCAGTAAAAATCCAGACTTGGCCTTCAGGCCGTGGCGACGCCCAGTCTCTTCCCAAAACGACATCCACTTTCGCAGGCGCGGGACGAAGTCTTCCCAGCGTTTCTCCGTCCACATCTCGCGGCCCCCATCGAGCGTAATTTCATCGATCACGTCGTTGGCATCATTGACGATCTTGATGGTCAGCGCGCGCAGCGCAGGCGTCGCGGGCAGGAGGTTCAGGGTCTCGCCCAGATAAAGAACGATCGCCGGCATTTGCGAGATGGCGAAGTCCGCCTGCTTGTCGATCAGCAGGGGCGGACCCATGAACGGGACCGGCGCATCCTTTACCGGCCCGGCCATCAATTTCGAGATCGCCTCGTCGCCGCCCTCGGTCCATGTCTTGCCGGCATAAGCGAGCACCGCGCGCACGAACTGACCGCGAAACGGTATGGACCAGTAGTAGAGATCGTATTCGGACATTTCATGCGCTCCTGATCAACGAAGGTAATCAATTGCCATCATAGACGACCCGGCCTATCAGTTGCTTGCAGCCACATCGCGCATTCCGCGGTTCGAGCTTGGCATCATTACCCTGTTAGTAGTTTTACTATGATGCGATCACTACTTTAACGGGATGATAAGTAGCCGCATAGTCGACCTCTGACGACCACGGAGACTTCACCATGCGTATCTTCCTTACCGGCGCGACCGGCTTCATCGGTTCAGCCCTCGTTCCAGAGCTCATCAAGGCCGGCCATCAGGTATTGGGAATGGCCCGTTCCGACGCGGGAGCACAGGCGCTCGTCCAGGCCGGCGCCGCAGTGCATCGCGGCACCCTGGAGGACCTCGACAGCCTACGCAGCGGCGCCGCGCAAGCCGACGGCGTCATCCACACCGCCTTCGACCACGATTTCTCGAGATTCGTCGAGAATTGCGAAAAAGACAAGCGTGCCATCGCCGCCCTCGGCGCCGCGCTCGCGGGCTCCGATCGGCCGCTGCTCATCACCTCGGGCACCGGCGTGGGCAGCGGCACCCATGGCGAGCCCGCGACCGAGAACGTCTTCAACGGCAGTCATCCCAATCCGCGCATCGCCTCCGAAGTGGCCGGCAACGCACTGCTGGAGCACGGAGTGAACGTTTCCGTGATGCGCCTGCCGCAGGTTCACAATCCGTTCAAGCAGGGCCTGATCGCGCCGCTCATCGATATCGCCCGCGAAAAAGGCGTGGTCGCCTATGTAGGTGAAGGCCTTAACCGCTGGCCAGCTGTTCACCTCTCCGATGCCGCACGTCTCTACCGGCTCGCCATCGAGGCGCATGAACGCGGCGCACGTTTTCATGCGGTCGGCGAAGAGGGCGTCAGCAGTCGCGAGATCTGCCAAGCGCTTGGTCGCGGCATGAACTTGCCGGTCGTTTCGCTTGCTCCTGAGGAAGCGGCGGCGCATTTCGGCTGGATGGCGATGTTCGTCGGTATGGATATGCCGGCTTCCAGCGCCTACACGCAGGCGCGCCTGGGTTGGCATCCGACGGGGCCGACACTTGTGGCAGATCTCAACGAAGGGCGCTTCGTAAAACATTCCTGAAGCCGTCTCATTCATCGCTACGCAGCCGCGTCGCGTCGCCATCGAGGAAATCGTCACTCGCTCGACCGCGCAGCCGTGAGCGTCGCGCGTTCTGCTCTTACCCAAAAAAAGGTCATCAAGGCCGCAACCACCAGTAGCGGGAAAATCACGATGTTCAGCCGCACCCAGCCGAAGCGCTCGAGTATCGGCCCAGCGGCAAGCGTCGCCACTGCCGTGAACCCGTAACGTATCAACTCGGCCACGCCCTGAACCCGGGCGCGCTCGGACGGCAGGTGGGACGACGCAAGCAACGTCGTGCCGCCCACGAACATGAAATTCCAACCGACGCCGAGACACAACAATGCGAAATAGAAAGCGATCAGGGTCGTTGAAGCCACGACGATCAAGCCACATAGAGCGCTCAGCGCCATACCGGCGAACAGCACCGATGGCATCCCGAAACGCTTGATCAAGCGGCCCGCGAAGAATGACGGCGCATACATGCCGACCAAATGCCACTGGATGATGTTGGCGCCGTCGTCGATCGAGTGGTGATGCGCCACCGCCGCCAATGGCGCAGCCGTCATCACCAACATCATGACGGCGCCCCCAATAACATTGTTGGCCAAGGCCGCCAGCGAGATGGGCTGCGCGAAAACCGTGCGGATACTTCGAATCGGGCGCCCGACTTCCTCGAGCGAATCGCCCTGCGCCTCGGTGTCGCGATAGCCGACAGCGATTACCAATGCCGATGCGGCGCCAAGCGCAAACACCATCAGGTATGAGCCGGCAAAGAGCGTCGAAAAGATGTTCTTGCTCCAAGCCGCCAAGGCTGGTCCGAGGATAGCGGCAATCACCCCGCCAGCAAGCACCATCGAGATCACCCGCGCCTTCTCCGCAGTAGCCACGGAGTCGGCGGCGGCCAGTCGGTAATACTGTGCGAAGGCTTGGAAAACTCCCACGGCCGCGGTACCCAGGCAGAACAGCCAGAAATCATTGTGGACGATCGACCATACGGAGATCAGTCCGCCGACAGCGCACATGGCAGCGCCAATAAAAAATCCCCAACGCCGTCCAATGCGCTGCATTAAAAACGAGGCAAATAGCGTGGCGACGGCACCTGCCACGGTGATGGTCGCAAACGGCAGCGTTGCCAGAGACTTGTCAGCGGCAAGCTGGTAGCCGGTGAGACCGGTCAACGTGAGGTCGATAGCAATGGCAGCGGTGAAGAGTCCCTGGGCAATGGCCAGGGTGACTGCATTCGAGTGCCTGCCCCGCTTAAAGGCGCCGCCGGCGGAAGCAGCTTGCGGCGATGATTTCATGGGTGCGGTCATGCTCGGAGCCTCGCGCATGGGCGTGCGAGATCGGCGCTCGATACTGGCATCGGCTATTTCCCTTGTTCCTTGATGCCTGCATTCTGGCAACGGCCGAACAATGAGGAAAGGACGCAGATCCCTCGTTTCTGGTCGCCGCTGCGGGTAATTGGCGGTGGCGTTTTTCGAGGGATATAGGTCCTTTCCGTCAGCCAATAGCTGTAGCATCATCCGTTGGACGATCTCGACGGTAATCAACAATGGATTCGACGACTGATATCAACGGCTTGAGTGAAGCGTCAACGATGTGGCACACAACACCCGGCGAAGGCGAAGCCGCGCGGGACATCGCATTCCTGGTCTATCCCGGATTTCAGATTCAGGACTTGAGTGGGCCCTTGGCAGCCTTCGAAATTGCGGGAAGAACCGGCGCTGGCGGGCGGTACCGATTCCACGTGGTTTCACTGACAGGCGGCGCAGTCATTAGCTCGTCTGGCTTAGAGGTCGCCACCTGGAAAATTCGCGCCGCCGTTTACGACACCCTGCTGGTGGTGGGTGGAACCGCGCCAGCCAACCCAGCCGATTTGCTGCCGCTATCCGATCAAGTGGCCAAGGCTGTCTTGAAAGGAACCCGTCGTATCGCGAGTGTATGCACCGGCGCCTTTATTCTGGCTGCCGCGGGTTTGCTCGATGGCCGTCGCGCCACGACGCATTGGAAATATGCCGCGCAACTGCAACGTCAGTTTCCTAAAATCAAGGTCGACGGTGATCGCATTTTCACCAGGGACGAGGGTATTTGGACTTCCGCGGGTATCACAGCGGGGATTGATCTCGCTCTGGCGATGATCGAGGAAGACCTTGGCAACACAGTCTCCCGCGTCACGGCTCAAATGATGGTCGTTTATCACCGCCGTCCCGGTGGGCAATCGCAGTTCTCGGCCATGGCCGACATGGAACCTGCGTCAGAAAGAATTCGAGCGGTGCTGACCTATATGCGCGAGCATTTGCCTGATCCGCTGTCGACCGAACAATTGGCAGCCGTCGCATGCCTCAGTCCTCGGCAATTGGGAAGAGCGTTTCTTCTGGAGACAGGCGAGACGCCGGCGAAGGCGGTCGAACGACTCCGCGTGGAGCTTGCTCGGCAAAGGGTCGAGCGAGGTGCCGAGCCGATCGAAGTCATTGCACGCAGCGTTGGCTTTACAGATCCAGAGCGGATGCGTCGGGCGTTTATACGAGTGATCGGTCACCCGCCACAAAGCGTCCGACGCATGGCAGTCGGTAATGCAGCGCAGTCGCCATAGCGACCGTCGCCGCTCCCTAAATCCGCTGCAAAAGGGCCGCGGCAAAAAAGTCCGTCGCCCGGCGCACGCGCGCCGGTACGAAACGGCGTTTCGGCCAGATAAGGCTAACGTCTCTAACGTCGCCTATAAATTCATCGAGAACCGTGATCACGTCCGGGTGTTGAAGCTCATCGGCGAGAGAGACCTTGGCAAACAGCCCGATTCCCACGCCGGCCAAAACACCGGTTCGTATCGTTTCGACACTGTTGGACGAAAGATTTCCGCGAACGGCCACGCTGAATCGACCCGCAGGCCCCACAAACGGCCAATTCGCCGACTCGATCAGGCCGCCATATAAAAGGCAGTTGTGATCAACGAGCTCTGCCGGGGTCTTTGGTATTCCGTGTTGTTCGAAGTAATGGCGGGATCCAACGCATACGAGAGGCGTAGTAGCTACGCGCCTGACGACGGCATCGGGATCAACCACGGGCCCCACTCGTATCGCCAGATCGATCCGATCTTCCACCATATCTCGCACGAAGTCCGACAGCACCAGATCGACGCGAAGACCTGGATTGAGTGACAACAGGTCAGGTATCAGTGGCAGAACGTGGAGGCGGCCGAAAGTCGCAGACGCGGCGATCCTGATCAGACCGGACGCATTAAGCGTGCTGCTTGTCAGTTCACCGTCGGCTTCGTCCATCTCGTCAACCAGCGGTTTTGTCCGATCGTAGTAGCCCTGCCCCTGGTCTGTCAGCGTCACGCTGCGGGTACTTCGGTTGAATAGCCTCACGCCGAGCCGCTTCTCCAGCGCGCCGATGGCCTTGCTGATAGCGGACTGCGATTCGCCGGTTCTACGCGCCGCCGCGGAAAAACCGCCCGCTTCGACAACCGCGATGAAAGCATTCAATTCGTGAAACCGATCCATCGAAATCCTCCGCCGACTGATTCTCCCAAAGAATAGATCTTATAAGAAATACGCTGATTATCATTGTTCCAGACAGCAATTACCCTGTTGCTGTCATTCACGAACAGATAGAAGGTCCCAATGTCCACTCTCGCAGGCAAGGTTGCCGTCATCAGCGGCGGAACAACTGGTATCGGCTTGGCAATCGCCGAACGCTTTGTCGCCGAAGGCGCACACGTCTTTATCTTCGGCCGTCGGCAAGCGCAACTCGACGAGGCCGTCGAACTGATCGGGCGCAACGTCACCGCCATCAAGGCCGACGCCGCGAACCTCGACGATCTCGACCGTGTCGCCGCGGCCGTGAAGCAGGACAAGGGTGTCGTCGACATCATCGTGTCGAACGCAGGCTTTACCGAGCAAGCTTCGATCGACACCCTCACACCCGAGCACTTCGACAAGGCATTCGACCTCATGGCGCGCGGGCCCGTCTTCCTCGTACAGAAGTTGCTGCCGATGATGAAAGGTCGCGGATCGATCATCTTGGTCTCGTCGGCCATGCACGGCATGGGCATTCCCGGACACACCGCCTACGCGGCGACCAAGGCGGCGCTGCGTTCCTATGCCCGTACCTGGGCGGCGGAATTCAAAGATCGCGGTATCCGCGTCAACACGCTCAGCCCTGGCGTAACCGACACCCCCATTCTCGACGCTCAAAGTGCGCCGCGCGAGGATCTGGTGAATATGTACCGCAGCATGATTCCGCTCGGCCGACTCGCGCGGGCCGAGGAGATCGCCAATGCGGCGCTGTTCCTGGCTTCCGACCAGAGTTCGTACGTGACGGGTACGGATCTGATGGCCGATGGTGGCGTCGGGCAGGTCTGAGGCCCGAGTGCCGCGGGTGCGGCGTTGAGAGTCGACTGCTCCTCGGAACGGGCCGGTGTGGGCGCCCCACCCGCCCAACGCAAGCAAGGCATTGGGCATTTCCCCCGAGGACCTGATGTGCCGCTATGAGCAAATTTGATTAGTTATTGGCGGCGCCGTTGGCATCGGCGCCGCCAATTGACTCATTCATGGTGCATCCTAAGCGGACGAACTTGCTATCGAAGCCCCGCACGCGTGAACACTCTCAACAGAAAAGCCTTGCCGGCCGCGATGCTGGCGACCGCCCTGACGATGCTCGCCGGCTGCCAGCTTGCAACCGCACCCTCCCGATCGGCCGCTTCCTTCTCGCCACCCTTTCCCGCCGCCAGGGGCCCGAATGCGCTGTGGACCATCGTCTCGCAGCAATGCCTGCCGGATCTCCAGCACAACGGCTCGTCCGCGCCCTGCGCGCTCATCGAGCGCGGCGACCGCCCGGACGGCTTCGCAATCCTCAAAGACGTCGAGGGTAAATCACAGTACCTGCTGATTCCGACCGCCCGCGTCCAGGGCATCGAAACGCCTACGCTGCTGCAAGCGCAGGCACCACATTATTTTTCGTTCGCTTGGGATAACCGGCACCTGGTATCCGCCGCGCTGGGCCGGCAGCTGCAGGACGACGAGGTCAGCTTGGCGATCAATCCGCTTCACGCGCGCTCGCAGCAGCAATTGCATATCCACATCGATTGCGTGAACGCCGGCGTGCGGCACGACTTATCGAGATATGCCGTGCCATTCGGCAAGCGCTGGACAGCGATCGAATCGAACCACCGAAAACTGAACGTGCGCAGGATGACCATCGCGCAATTGCATGCGACGAATCTGTTCAAGCTGGTTGCCGATACCATCCCCGGCGCGGCCACCGATATGGCAGGCGAAACAATCCTCGTGACCGGCGCGGGTGCGGCCAGCGAGAGTGCGGGCATCTATGTCGTCGAGGGCAATTACGATACGGCCGGCCGCGGACGGTGGCCAGCCGAAGCGCTACAGGATCATGCGTGCAAACAACCGACGACCGCCGGTTAGGCGTTTGACGGGGCGCGCAGGTCGTCAGCAGCGTAGGACGAAAATGAGCGATCGCACCGCACCCTCGGTGCCATCTTTCCGCCCACAGGGGCAATCCACGGGTCACGCAGACAGTTGACCGCGCATATAGTGATAGCAAGTCGCTGTCCAACGCCCCGGCAGCAATGCGAAGGCTGTAGGAACCCGGCCCCGCAACCTGATTTCCTCCGGCTTACTGTAACGTTTCTCAAGCGAGATCCGTCCCGTCACTGTCTCCAGCGGAGAGGCTTTCGTCCGGCGTCACAAGCATCGCGGCGGCAACGCTGTTTCGCCCATTCTGCTTGGCTCGATAAAGCGCACCATCCGCCGCAATCAGCAGACCTTCCGGCATCGTGACAGTGCCACCCGCCCGCGAAAATGCGGTAGCAACACCAATACTGATTGTTACGCAAAAGTCGCCTGCAGGATTTTCCGCGTGCGACAAGCCAAGGCCCTGAACCGCCTGCCGTATCTGCTCGGCAACTTCACGCGCCCCTTGACCGTCGGTAGCCGGCAAAATGACCGCGAATTCCTCGCCACCATATCGTGCAACGCTATCGCCAGCACGATGCAAGGCATTCTTGATGGCGGCGGCCACCGCGCGCAGGCACGCGTCACCCGATTGATGACCGTAGCAGTCGTTGAATGCCTTGAAGAGATCGATGTCAAGCAACAGCAGCGACATCTGCGAGCCAGCGCGCATGGTGCGATGCCATTCTTCCTTCAGCGCCAGGTCGAAGGCACGGCGATTCGCCACAGCGGTCAGTCCGTCTGTCAACGCCAGCCGCTCCAACTCATCTTCCAACGTTTTTCGATCGGTAATATCTCGCAGAGCCAGCACCAGACCGCCGGGGTCAGCGCGCGACGGATCACTCAGCATGCGCGTGTTAGCCTCGATCCAGACCATAGTCCGGTCTTTACGAAACATGCGGAATATTGTGGAAGTAACGGCTCCAGACTGCCGCCGCCGCGCGGCCGCCTCATTCAAGAGGGGCATGTCGTCCGGGTGGACCAGCATATTCACACGTCCGCCCACAAGCTCTTCCGGCCGCCAGCCGAGTACAGGCAGCGATGCGGGAGAAACATAACGCGCCACCATCTCTGAATCCAGGTGGCAGATCACATCGACACTGTTTTCCGCAAGCAACCTGAACTCGCCATCGAGTTCCGTGCTTGCGCGCTGCCGGATATCCGGTATGTCTTTCGGGCGCGCGGATGAGAAACGACGCACACGAGCAAACAGGTTTCGAAGTAATGAATTCATCGAGTTGACAGGAATCCTTCTCGCGCTCGTTGGCAAGAAATACGATATACCTAATCGGCCATCGTGGAGATTACTACTACCGATGACTGCCGTGTGCGGATATCTGGCTCCTTCTTTCGCCCGTGACCGCCTCGACCTTCGGCGTGCCAGGCATAGTGGTAAAGGTGCCCGTATTTCAATACCTCAAGAATCACTTAAGGCCACGCTGGCGAAAGGAACGACCATGACGATCAGTTCGAAAGACTTCCGCGTGCGGGAAAGCGATGATGTAGACCTCGGGAAGTGGCCGACGATGGTCGATCCCGTCTACAGATCGAAAGAGCAATATGAAGAGCTACTGACGGATCATGTCGCGCGGCTTAGCTCTCAACAGCAACTGCTCTACGCGTCCAACCGCTATGCTGTCTTGTTGGTGTTTCAGGCCATGGATGCGGCAGGCAAGGACGGCGCAATCAGGCACGTCATGTCCGGCGTCAATCCGCAAGGCTGCCAGGTGTTCAGCTTCAAGCAGCCGAGCCCTACGGAGTTGCAGCACGACTTCCTCTGGCGCACGACTCGGGATCTTCCCGAGCGGGGACGAATCGGTATTTTCAACCGATCCTATTACGAAGAAGTGCTGATCGTCCGCGTGCATCATGACATTCTCCCTAGTGAAGGGCTTGCGGACACGCCGCACAACAACAAGTCGCTTTGGCGCGATCGCTATCGATCGATCTCGAATCTGGAAAGGCATCTCCACGCCAATGGAACCCGCATCGTCAAATTCTTCCTCCATCTCTCGAAGGAGGAGCAGCGAAAGCGCTTCCTTGACCGCATCGACGAGCCGGAAAAGAACTGGAAATTCAGTGCAGCCGATCTCGAAGAACGCAAATTCTGGAAGCACTATATGAAGGCCTACGAGGAATGCCTGAGCGCGACGAGCACGAGCGATTCTCCATGGTATGTTGTGCCCGCCGACGACAAGGAGAATGCGCGATTGATCGTGTCCCAAATTGTCCTTGATACCCTCGACGAGCTCAAGATGTCGTATCCCGAAATCAGCGAAGCACGCCGGCATGAATTGCTGAAGATCCGTAAGGGACTGGAGAAGTAGAGCGCCCGTAGCTGGCTCGCCGATGCGCGGATCAGATCGCCAGCCACAGCGTTGCGCGCGAAGCCCTCCCAGATGTCGTTCCAGTCACCCAATGAGTAACCGTGCCACGGTGATCGCAGACATTGACTTCGCTTCGACTTTCCTCGCCATCCTAATGAATGGCTATCCGAGCCCATACTTGGATGCCCATAGCATGTAGGATAAGCTGCTATGAATCATAGTTTGGACGCGTGAGATGCCGAACCGGCATTTGCTCCGCGATCTATTTAGATTGTTAAGAGGAGTCTTAAACTCGAAAATGGATACGTCACCCTACCCAATTCCGGTTCGTGAAGAAGAACGCCTACGCGCGCTCGCCGAGTATCACCTTCTGGATACGCCCGCGGAGGACGACTTTGACCGCCTGACGCACCTTGCAGCACGTCTGTTCAATGTCCCGATCGTACTGATTTCGCTCGTGGCGCGGGACCGGCAGTTCTTCAAAGCCCGCGTTGGACTCGACGTCTGCGAAACCAGTCGCGAAGTGTCCTTTTGCGCCCATGCGATCATGCAGGATGACGTCCTATTCGTCCCCGACGCGCTCCGTGACCCCCGCTTCTCTTCCAACCCCCTGGTCCTTGGCCCTCCCTTTATTCGCTTCTATGCCGGCAAGCCGCTCATTACACCAGGCGGTGAGAAGATAGGCACAGTTTGCCTGATCGATAGCGAGCCACGTGCGACGTTTAGCGATGAGGATCGTCACAACCTGCTCGATCTAGCCGCGCTCGTTATGGACCGCATGGAGATGCGTCGACTTGATTACGTGAAGACGATTAGCCAGGCTCGTTTCGAAAACATCGCTGCCACGTCGCCCGATGCGATCATCTGTTCGAATGCAGAAGGTCGAATCACCTTCTGGAACCGCTCTGCGGAAAATCTATTCGGCTATTCGGCTGAAGAGATCGTCGATCAATCGAGTGCCCTGATTGTCCCCGACAGTTGGCGACGTATCTATGATGCCGAGCTGGAGCGTCTGCAGCACGGCGAGAAGATGGAACTTGCTGGTCAAACTATCGAGCTCTTGGGCAAGCGAAAGGATGGCAGTGAGTTTTCGGCCGAATTCTCGCTGTCAACCTGGCAAGAAGGCAGCACCACCAGCGTCGGCGCGATCGTGCGCGATATCACGGAGCGGCGCCAGAACGAGGAACGGCTGTTCCGGTTGGCCTCGCTCGACGCCCTCACAGACTTACCCAATCGCGGCGCATGGCGAACTTGCCTCACCGATACGCTGGATGCCAGGACGCCGGCGACGATTCTGCTGCTCGACCTCGATAGTTTCAAAGAGGTCAACGACACCTTGGGACATTCGGCGGGCGACGCGGTATTAAGAGAAGTCGCCGCACGCCTAAGGATAACTTGCCATGATGCAATCATGGTCGCCCGGCTCGGTGGCGACGAGTTCGTGGCACTGCTTCCCGGCGACGATGTGCGCGAGGCGGCCGCCATCGCTGAGCAATTGGTTGCCGCTATTTCCGAACCCTACGATTTCGCCGGCCAGCGCATCGAAATCGGCGTCAGTATCGGCGTATCGCTCGCGCCCATGCACAGTTCGCGCTCCGACGAATTGCTTAGCGCTGCCGACCTCGCGCTCTATAAGGCAAAAGCCGCTGGCCGAGGGCGCTACGAACTCTTCACGCCAGCCTTTCGCGAAGTTGCCGTTGCTCGTCGTGCCTTTGAACGGGAGCTGCGACTCGCCTTCGAAAATGGCGAATTCGAGCTTTTCTATCAACCGCAGGTGGCAACTCGAACACGGAAGCTGACGGGTTCCGAGGCGCTGATGCGATGGCATCACCCGCTACGGGGCTTGCTATCGCCCGCGTCCTTCATGGAAGTCCTCAGCAAAAAACCCTCAGCGGATGCAGTGGGGGAATGGACGCTGCGCACTGCATGCAAGCAGGCGGCGCAATGGAGAGCGATCGTTCCTAATTTCCGCATAAGCGTCAATCTCTTCGAGGCACAGTTGCGCTCCGGGCGACTCCTAAGCGTCGTCCAGAAGATCCTTGCCGAGACAGGGCTTCCACCCGAAGCGCTCGAACTCGAAATCGTCGAAAACATTCTCATGTATAACGACAATACAACGCTGAAACTGTTGCATGACCTGCGAGGGATCGGCATCGGACTCGCATTCGACGACTATGGGACAGGCTTTGCCTCGTTAAGCCTGTTGAAGCGCTACCCCGTTAGCCGCCTTAAGATCGACCGTTCCTTCGTTCGAGACGTCAATTCCGATCCAGAGGATGCCGCCGTCGTGAAAGCCGTCATCTATCTGGGCAAAAGCTTCGGACTTGAGGTCATTGCCGAAGGCGTCGAAACCGAGGCCCAGTTGGAGTTCCTCACAAAGAGCCGCTGCACCGAAGCGCAGGGTTACCTGTTCGGAAAACCTGCCCCAGCAACCAAATTCACCTCCGACTTCGTCGACATGAAATCTCTTGCATGATTTCCCCGAAGCTTGCCTGCTAATGAAGTCGCTCCCCTCCGCTCTACATATGAAGGAGTGGACGATACGATCATGACTGTCTCATAAGTGAGCCGGTCAGCTAGCCGCGAGCGCTCTCAGTCGCGCCAGCGATTCCTTCACGATCCCGCCGTAGTCACGTCGCTCGGACTCGCCGACCCATTGCGCGAACGCGACCCGAAAGACGGCTATGCCCGCCTCCGGCTCGCCACCCCCGCGCGCGCGCAGCGCCTGCGCGAGCGCCGCGGACAAGGTCGCCAGCTTGATCAACTCGCGTTCGCGCAGGTCCATGTTGGCCGCGATCACCGTACTGCGCAGGCGCGCGAACGGGCGGAGGTCGTTATCGAAAAAATCGCCGGCCTTCGTCAAGGCGGCAGTGATCGCATCTATCGCTGAAGCCTCGGCTGGCGCCTGAGCCAGCGCATCGACCATCGACTGCTGCAGGCGCTCGGAGCCATTGAAGAGCACTTCGCGCTTGTCGGCAAAGTAGCGAAAGAACGTTCGCGCGGTCAGCCCCGCACGTGCCGCGATGGCTGCCACGGTCGTCTGCTCGTAGCCGATCTCTCCGAATAGTTCGAGCGCCGCAGCCCGGAAACGGCTTTCAGCATCGGGCTCCCAGCGACCCATATTTCTCTCTTGCGTTGACACAGAGTGACATCATAGGCCTATACTGATGTCACTCAATGACATCAATGGAGCATCTCATGCGAATTCTCGTCACCGGCGCCTCGGGCTGGATCGGCTCGGCCAGCGTCAAAGAACTCATCTCTGCAGGGCACCACGTGCTCGGCCTCGCCCGCAACGGTGAGTCCGCAGCCAAGATCGCCAAGCTCGGTGCCGAAGTAGTGCGCGGCAGCCTGGACGACCTTGCCAGCCTGCGCGGCGCAGCGCAGCTAGTCGAGGGCGTCGTGCACCTCGGCTACAACCACGATTTCTCGCAGATGGCGGCCGCGGCGCAAACCGATCGCGCGGCCATCGAAGCGTTCGCCGACGTGCTGCAAGGCACTGGCGGCCCGCTGCTGATCGCCTCGGGCACACTGGGGCTGGCCCCGGGCCGCGTGGGCACCGAGGCGGACACGCCCCGCGCCGAAACCCACCCGCGCATCGCCAATGCGGCCTACACCTTGAGCCTGGCCGACCGCGGTATCCGGTCAATGGTCGTGCGCTTCGCTCCGACGGTGCACGGCGCGGGCGGTGACCACGGATTCGTCGCGGTGCTGGCGCGCATCGCTCGCGAAAAGCGCATTTCCGGATACATCGGCGAGGGCCAGAACCGCTGGCCGGCGGTGCACCGACTCGATGCCGGCAAGCTCGTACAACTCGCGATCGACAAGGCCACGCCGGGCAGCGTGCTGCACGCCGTCGCCGAAGAGGGCGTGGCCACGCGCGACATCGCGACGGCGCTGGGCCAGTTCCTGGACGTGCCGGTGGAATCGATTCCCGTCGAGCAAGCACAGGCTCACTTTGACTGGTTGGGCATGTTCTTCGGCGCCGATGCACCGGCGTCCAGCGCGCGTACGCGTTCGCTGCTTGGCTGGGAGCCGGCGCATGGGACGCTATTGGAGGATATTGCGGGTGGGCATTATCCGGGGAACTGAGGGGGTCGCCTGCTCGAACTGCCACAGAAAACGTAACAAGGCGAAATCCAGCAACGCGCTGACCGCTTTGTCGCTGGCTTTAGCGGGAACGCGTTTAGTCGCCATTGGTGATGCTCCCTTCCCCTGACTCCGACAGCGAGTCGGTGATTTTCACGCGGATGGTGCGGCGGACTTGCCTTGCAGCAACGGAAGTACATGCTGAGCATCAGACATGGGACATCCCTCCCTCTACCGCGATATCCGCGCCAGTCGTAAAGCGCGATGCCGACGACAGCATGAAAGCGATCGCTTCCGCAACCTCGCCTGGCTGCCCCTTGCGAGCAGCGACCGAGCCGACGAAGACGACCGATGCGCCCTCTACCAGGAGGGGCAGTGCGCGAGCACATGTAAATACCGCCCCCTTGACGTTGACGTCCATCAGCCGGTCGTAAGCCGCAAGGTCAAGGTGTTCAAGATCGGGAGCTTCCGAGACTCCGGCATTGATAACCAATCCGTCCAGACGGCGCCCTTGAACTGCGATATCAGCCATCAGGTGGGCGATCCTGTCGGACTGGCCGACATCGGCCCGCAAGGCTTGTCCCCCATCCGCGAATTCGCTTGCAAGCTCGGCCAAATGCACGGTATTCCGACCCACAGCAATGACTTCCGCACCGGCTTTGTTTAGCAAAAGCGCCGTCGCACGGCCGATGCCACTGGTCGCGCCGATGGAGCGCAAACGCAGCACCTGGGCAACCTGATTTTCCCGATCATCCAGCGCGATGTGCGGGACATCCTGGCCGCCTCGGATGCCGAACTCATCGAGTGCATGGCATTCATGGCTACGCGCATGAAACTGATTGTCGAGCCGACGGGGTGCCTAGGTTTCGCCGCAGCCCGGCAGGTGAAGGAAGCGTTGCAAGGCAAACGCATCGGTGTGCTCGTAAGCGGCGGCAACGTCGATATGGCACGCTTTGCCAGCCTGATCAGCACTCAGCTGGACACAGGCGGTAAGTTTCGCCGGTGAGCTGCAAGAACTTTAAGCGATGAACCGGAGGCCGACTAACTCCAGGACAAATCGGCCGCTGCGGCGATCACTGTCTGTAGACGCGGTTCACGTTAGCGCTGCATTGGGGCCGCACCTTCTATTGCTATCGATTCAATCGATTCGGCTTCAATTGGCAAAGACGCTCGCCATATCAACAAACCCCTTTACTTCGATCGGATTACCCGAAGGGTCGGAGAAAAACATCGTAGCCTGCTCACCTGGCTCGTTGGCAAACCGGATGTTTGGCGCTATCACGAAAGCTATTTTTAGCGCTAGCAGGCGGTTAGCCAAGTTGCGCCATTGCTCCATTGGAAGGACCACCCCAAAATGAGGCATTGGCACCATATGTTCTCCTACCCTTCCCGTGTTCGTCACTGGAAATGGTTGACCGAGATGTAGCGAAAGCTGGTGACCAAAAAAATCAATGTCAACCCAAGTTTCAGTACTTCGTCCTTGCTTGCAGCCTAGGGTCAAACAGTAAAATGCGCGAGCTGCCGCCAGATCGGTTACGTGATAAGCCAAGTGAAAAGGGGTACTCATATGCTTCCTCCAACACAAGCCCGGTTATAAATATCGCGTCGCAACCCAAGTCAATTTAGACGCTATCTAGAAGTTCAACACCTTCAGGCTCCGTTCGCTATCCCAAACCGATGCGTCCAGGAGGTTCTTCGGACATCTCCCAGCCACCGCATCGATCACAGATCTGGCACACTCCAGCGCTGTTTGTTTGAGCGCTTGTTGGGCCGAGCCAGCAACATGAGGCGATAGAACCACCCGTGGCGCGTTAGCGATTGGCGAAGCCGACGACAATGGCTCTACCTCGAATACATCGAGGCCGGCACTGTGCAGACGTCCCGCCGAGAGCGCTTCCGCGAGTGCTATTTCATCGATCAATGCGCCCCGGGACGTATTGACGACGATCGCGTCCAGCTTCATCCGTTCGATCGCGTCTTTGTTCAGCGTGTGCCGGGTGTCCTCACGCAAGGGGCGATGGATGGTGACCACATCGGCAACCTCGAGCAAACTTTCGAGATTCGGTAGCGCCACGCAGCCTGCGCGCTCGATCTCGGCAGGGTCGCTACGGGGCGACCAAACGACTATTTTCATTTGCAGCCCACGGGCAAGCAGGGCAAGCCGCCGGCCGGTACGGCCGAAGCCGATGATCCCCAAGGTCTTTTCGTACAGTCCATGCATCGGTACTTCGAACCGAAAGGTAACGTCACCGCTACGCGCCGCACGATCTGCCGCGGGCGCTTGTCTGGCCGCCGCCAACATCAACATGATCGCGTGTTCAGCGACCGATGCAACGTTGGCATCAGGCGTGACTGACACAGGAATACCCCGCGAGTGAGCGAATGCGACGTCGACTGAGTCGGTCCCTGTGCCGTGGTTCGCAATGATGACCAGACGCGGTGCCATGGTAATAGTCGCCGCCGTCAGCGCACTTCGTACAACGATTGCATGAGCGTCTTGCAACTCCGTCGGACATATGAGTTCCGGGCTCGAGGCCCAGCGCACCGTGATTCCTGCCTCGATCAGCGCTTCTATTCCAGCCGAGTGAATCGGTTCTGCTATTAGACAAACTTTGGCATTGCCTCGCGACCCGGCTTGCTGAACACCGCCGCTCACGTACCAATGCGCAATGGAGCGCCCATTTTCCTAAACAGTGCCACCACGCTTTGTGCAGTAATGCGCCCGGTCTTGGGATTTTCGGTTGGAATGTTCTCGATTGTCATCGTAAAGCGCGCGCTGTCGGAATCCACAGTAATCGTATGCGTGTTGCGCGTGATGGTGGGATCGGCCCAAATCTCGAGTTCCGTTTTGTCGGGTCCGATACCGCCAAGCGAGAGCGAAACGGCCACATTCAAATTTGCTGGGAACCCCGTTGCGGCTTCTCGCGCTCGACCCGTGAACAGATGCATCGGCTCTGTGATGCCGACAATATCGATATTGTTTTGGACAAGAAACGGTGCGCCGATAAATCCTTCGACGGGTTTGCGAGAGACCATCTTGACTGAATAGATCGTTCCTTCCGCCGCCGCCGTGACGGCATCCAAACCAAGCAAAGCGCCTGTCGGAACGACGATCTGGCCACCATGGGTCTCGGCAAGCGCGACCAAATCCCAATTGTCCATCAGCGCACCCGAGCTCAACAGAATCAATTGCTTCCCGCTTCTTAAAGTCGGTTCCGCCAGCTCCCTGAGATAACGCGACGGAGCACACTCCAACACGATATCGCACGCGCTGGACAGTTCGGCCAGTGGCACAACCGGCACCGAAATATGGTGATCCGCAAGCCACGCTTTCGCCGTATCGGCGCACCCGACAGAGATAGCGCTGAGCTCGATACCCGGTATGCCAGACACCAGCGCCTCGACGATTGTCCGTCCGATAGTCCCAAGGCCCGCGACGCCCACCTTGGCGACTGCGCGCGTCGATGCTGAGTTCATACCCATCCTTGATTTACGTTTAATCACGCAAATGGTCGGAGAAATCGAACCGCTGGACAAACGATTTTTTATCCCGTCATGCATTACAGATGGGCCGAAAGGTTAATAGCCCTGACGATACATCGCGATCGCGAAACCTGAAGAAACGAGCTTTTCCGTGCATTACCGAAATTCATATATACCGCGCAAAGAAATCGATTGCTCCCGGTTTTCTAGCTTCTTAGCATCCAAACGACCTTGTAATAACTTCAATTTATAACAATCGCAATATGACCGTCTCGGGAGAGATCATCTGATGAAGAAGTCACTCATATCACTGGCGGTATGTAGCGCGTTCAGCAGCTTCGCACATGCGCAAAGCAGTGTAACGCTGTACGGTGTCATCGACGAGGCAGTGCAGTACAACAGTAATATCAAGCGGCTCGTGAATGGCGTGAACGTCGGCGGCAAGCAAATCGGTCTTGATTCGGCCAGTGGCCCGTTCGGCACACGCTGGGGAATGAAAGGCGTCGAGGATTTGGGCGGCGGCTTGCGGGCGATTTTTGTGTTGGAGTCGGGCTTCAACCTGAATACCGGCGCGTTCGCTCAAGGCGGAACTGCGTTTGGCCGGCAAGCCTACGTTGGCTTGCGCAGTGCCAACCTGGGGACCGTAACGTTAGGGCGACAATACGACAGCGTCAACGACTACGTCTCCATTTTCGGCTTTCCGCTGGCAGCGTACAGCAGCGGCGCGACCCATCCGGGAGACATCGACAATCTGGCGCACGACTTCCGCGCCAACAACACGATCAAATACGCCAGCCCAAATATCTCGGGTCTGGTCTTCGGCGCGACGCTGACGCTTGGTGGCGTGGCTGGGCAGGTCTCGCAAAATAGTGGCTACAGCTTCGGCGCGGGATATAGTCACGGCCCGCTCAAGTTTGGGGCAGCCTACGAGTTCTACAAGAATCCGTCCGCTGCCGGCGCGGTTCTAAACAGCAACTCGAATGCTGTTGCACCCACCGCCACCGGTAATTTCACCTCATTGAACTCTGGCTACCTGGCAGGCGCTGCTCCAGCTTCGTCATGGCAAGATATCGTTGCCGGTGGTAATTACACGTTCGGCAACTTCCTTGTAGCGGCGACCTATTCAAACGTCAGATACGGCAACATAGGCCAACTCAACGGCGCATCGGCCCGATTTAATATCTTCGACGTTAACGGCGAGATACACATCACGCCCTTTATGTTCGTTGGCGCGGGCTACAGTTACACCAAGGGTTACGGGGTACGAGGCGATCTGGGCAATCAGGCCTATCACGAGTTCTCGGCGATCCTCGACGAATCTTTATCCAAACGCACTGATATCTATGTCGCCGCAACATACCAGATCGCCAACGGAACGAACTCGACTGGGGCGCCGGCGGTGGCCGATATTGAAAACCTGGGAGATTCATCGAACAAACACCAGGCACTGGTAAGGCTTGGTTTTAGACAAGTGTTTTAGCCGTTCGCCTTCACATTATCATTTGATTACGGACGAGCCCTCACGCGTCAAATCGGCAAAGGATCGCGCCGTCAAAAGCGCTATTTTGGCGAGCTGCTTCAACCCGTGTCGGTTGCCGTTCGATCACTATTTATTTGGCGGTATCGATCATGCACCTTATGAAACGGGGTATCCCCGCCCTTATTCTCACCCTCGCGTCCGGCGTCGTCTTCGCGGAGAATCCGGTTGTAACCGTTGCTCTGGGCGGACCGCCGTCGACCTATATGATTCCGCTTTATGTAGCGCAGGATGCCGGTCTCTTTGCTAAAGACGGAGTCGACGTAAAGACAATGACTGTCAGCGGCGATCAAAATTCCATGCGAGCGGTTCTAACCGGTGACGCGGACGTCGCGGTTATCGGGCCACCCATCATGTACGAAACACTGGGCAATGGGGGGAAGGTCAAGACGATCGCCGGCTGGCAAGAAACTACCGACTATTACCTCATTCTAGGTAAAGGCAAGGGCAGCACGATAAAAGACGCCGCCGGTAAGACATTGGCCGTCTCTACCCCGGGCAGCATGCCGCAGATCGTCCCTGAGATGATATTCAAGAAAAACAATATCGATAGTACCGGCACGAAATACGCGCCCATTGGTGGCAATACGGCTCGAATCCAAGCCGTAATCAGTGGGAAGATTGACGGCACGATCGCGGACACGCTGAATTCCTTGCGCGGCGAGCGTTCAGGGAAAGTCACGTTGATTACCACTACAGCTCAGCAGTTTCCTGAAGGGCTCGGTTATATTCTCCTGGCAGTAAAGGAAAGTGAGTTAACTGATCCAGTAAAGCGAAAGGCCCTTCTGGCGTTCGTTAAGGGGTCTATCGAAGGCGCCCGCATGACAGTTGACCAGCCTGTCAAAGCCGCAGATATTTTCTACAAAAAGAATGGCGGCGACGTCGACTTGCAACTGATCAAAGACTCTATACAACAATTGAACCGCTTCAAGGTGTGGGGCGTGAACGGTGGTATCAGCAAATCGGTTCACGACTTCACCATGAAAACCTATGTCGACTTCGGACTGAGCAAGAATAGCCTTTCCTATGATCAGGTGTACGACCCGTCATTGGTGAATCAGCTTCTCAAGGAGATTGGCACCCGCTAATATTTTCAGACACCTTTGTGATAATAGCAATCGCGCCGGGGATTAACCGGCGCGATGGCTTTTTATAGCGGTCACAGCAGAGACAAGACACTCTCGTCATCCAGATCCGTGAGGTTTTCAAC
>JBPBQZ010000093.1:0-30286 GCA_050955105.1 Janthinobacterium lividum
CCGCGCGCGAGGCCTCGAAGTGACGCCCGCGCAACGGCAGCAGGCCGCCGAGGCACTGCACGAGGCGGCGCAGTCGCACCGCTATATCGCACCGCTGCGCGAGCAATTTTCGCAGCTTACGCTCGATGATGCCTATGCAATTCAACGGCTCAACACCGAGCGGCAACTAGCGCGCGGGCGCCGCGTGGTCGGCTGCAAGATCGGCTTGACCTCGGTTGCCGTGCAAAAACAGCTGGGCGTGGACCAGCCTGATTTCGGCATGCTGTTCGATGATATGGGATACGGCGATGGCGAGCCGATTCCGGCGGCGCTGCTGACGCAGCCGAAGATCGAGGCGGAAATCGCCTTTGTCATGGGACGCGATCTCGCCATCGCGAATCCCGGGCAACTCGACGTGCTCAATGCCATCGACTATGCATTGCCGGCGCTCGAAGTAGTGGGCAGCCGCATCGCCGACTGGAACATCCGCATCACCGATACGATCGCCGACAACGCCTCGTCGTCGGCCTTTGTGCTGGGCAGTCGACCGCGCAAGCTGGCCGAGTTCGACCTGCGTTTGTGCGGCATGGTGATGGAGCGTCGCGGCGAGCCGGTCTCGGTCGGCGCGGGCGCCGCCTGTCTCGGCAATCCGCTCAACGCGGTGGTGTGGCTGGCGCGCACCATGGCCGCGCTCGGTACGCCGCTGAAGGCCGGCGATCTGGTGCTCTCCGGTGCACTCGGCCCGATGGTGCCGGTTACGCCCGGCGATATCTTCGAGGCGCGCATCAACGGCCTTGGTTCGGTGCGCGCGGTGTTCGCGCCGCTCGAATCAACGTCCACGCAATCTTCCGAAACTGCTTTGAGCGAGGCCCGCTGATGAGTCAGATCACTGAATACGCGATGCTGCTCGATGACGCGGCGCGCAACGCGGCCGAGGTGGCGCAGTTCGATCGCGACGGCAAATTGTCGCTGCGCGATGCTTATGCGATCCAGTCCGCGTCGATCCAGCGCCGCGTGGCGCGCGGCGAGCGTCGCGTCGGCGTGAAGATGGGCTTCACCAGCCGCGCGAAAATGTTGCAGATGGGTTTGTCCGACGTGATCTGGGGACGGCTTACTGCCGGCATGCAGATCGAAGAAGGCACCGCCATCGATTTCTCGAATTACGTGCATCCGCGCGTCGAGCCTGAATTGGCCTTTGTCTTGAAGCGTCCGTTGGCGGGCGACGTCACGGGTCCCGAGGCACTGGCGGCAGTCGAAGCCATCGCGCCCGCGCTGGAAATCATCGACTCGCGCTACAAGGATTTCAAATTCACGCTGCCGGAAGTGATTGCCGACAACGCTTCGTCCAGCGGCTTTGTGCTGGGTGCCTGGTGCGATCCGCGCACCGACTTCGGCAATCTGGGCCTCACGCTCAATCTCGATGGCCGTGTGGTGCAGGTGGGTTCGACTGCCGCGTTGCTTGGCCATCCATTGCGCTCGCTGGTGGCCGCCGCGCGCCTGTCGGCATTGGCCGGCGAACCCTTGCAGGCTGGCTGGATCGTCATGGCAGGGGGCGCCACGCCGGCTGAATGGATCAAGCCCGGACAGTACGTGTCGATCGACATGGAAGGGCTTGGCAGCGCCGGCTTCCATGTGCAGGGCTAAAGGAGCTTCAGCATGACTGACAAGGAAAGAGTGAAGGTCGCGATTATCGGTCCAGGCAATATCGGCACCGATCTGATGATCAAGGTAATGCGCAACAGCCAGCATCTTGAAATGGGTGCGATGGTGGGGGTCGATCCGAAATCCGATGGTCTGGCGCGCGCCGCGCGCTTGGGCGTGGCCACCACTGCCGAGGGCCTCGATGGGCTGCTGCGGCTGCCGGTGTTCAAGGACATCGACATTGTGTTCGATGCGACCTCGGCAGGTGCGCACAAGCGTCATGACCAAGTGCTGCGCTCGCACGGCATTCAGCTTATCGACCTGACGCCGGCGGCGATCGGTCCCTACGTGATTCCGGCGATCAATCTCGAAGCCGAAGACTCGACCAATATGAATATGGTCACTTGCGGCGGTCAGGCCACCATTCCGATGGTCGCCGCCGTGTCGCGCGTGGCGAAAGTGCACTATGCCGAAATCATCGCGTCGATCGCCAGCCGCTCGGCCGGCCCGGGCACGCGCGCCAATATCGACGAATTCACCGAAACCACGCGCGACGCCATCGAAAAGCTCGGCGGCGCCACGCGCGGCAAGGCCATCATCGTGCTGAATCCGGCCGAACCGCCGCTCATCATGCGCGACACCGTATTCGTGCTGTCCGAATTGTGCGATACCGCCGCGGTCGAGGCCAGTATCGAAAAGATGGTGGCAAGCGTGCAAGCCTATGTGCCGGGCTATCGGCTGAAGCAAAAAGTGCAGTTTGAAGTGATCGAGCCGAGCGCGCCGTTGAATGTGCCCGGCCTCGGTCTGCAACACGGTTTAAAGACTTCGGTATTCCTGGAAGTGGAAGGCGCCGCGCATTACCTACCTTCCTACGCAGGCAATCTCGACATCATGACCTCCGCGGCGCTGGCTTGCGGCGACATGATGGCGCGGCGTCGCATGGCAGCCGGCGTGGCACGCGGCCGTGCGGAGGCAGTGCAATGACTATCGACACCCGACTCGACAAGAAACTCTACATCTCCGATGTGACGCTGCGCGACGGCAGCCACGCGATTCGCCATCAGTACAGCATCGAGCACGTCAAGACGATTGCCGCCGCGCTCGACGCGGCCGGTGTCGACAGCATTGAAGTGGCCCATGGCGACGGCATCGAGGGTTCAAGCTTCAACTATGGCTTCGGCGCGCACAGCGACGTCGCATGGATTGCCGCCGCGGCCGAGAGTGTGACCACCGCGAAGATCGCCACGCTGCTGATCCCCGGCATCGGCACCACGCACGACCTGCGGCAGGCCTTCGACGCGGGTGCGCGCGTGGTGCGGGTGGCCACGCACTGCACCGAGGCCGACGTGGCGCGCCAGCATCTCGAATTTGCGCGAGAGCTGGGCATGGACCCGGTCGGCTTCCTGATGATGAGCCATATGACCACGCCGCAAGAGCTCGGGCGCCAGGCCAAGCTGATGGAGAGCTATGGGGCCACCTGCGTCTATGTGGTCGACTCGGGTGGCGCATTGGGCATGCAGGACATTCGCGAGCGCTTCCGCGCATTCAAGGAAGTGCTCGATCCCACTACTGAAACGGGCATGCATGCGCATCACAACCTGAGTCTCGGCGTGGCCAATTCGCTGGTAGCGGTGGAAGAGGGCTGCGACCGTATCGATGCGAGTCTGGCCGGCATGGGCGCGGGCGCGGGCAACGCGCCGCTGGAGGTGTTTATCGCGGCGGCCGAACGGCAGGGCTGGCGGCATGGTTGCGACTTGTATCGACTGATGGATGCGGCCGACGATTTGGTGCGGCCGCTGCAGGATCGGCCGGTACGCGTCGATCGCGAAACGCTGGCACTCGGCTATGCCGGCGTCTATTCAAGCTTCCTGCGCCATGCCGAGGTCGCGGCGCAGCGCTATGGTTTGAAGACCGTGGATATCCTGGTGGAGCTGGGTCGTCGCAAAATGGTGGGCGGCCAGGAAGACATGATCGTCGACGTCGCGCTCGATTTATTGAAACAGCCGGCTTGATCAGCCGCGCGCGCCCAGCATTTGTGAGATGCGCGCGGCGGCGGCCTTGAGTGCCGCCACCGTCGCCGGATTGGCGTGCGCCGGTAAATAGTGAATTGAGCCGACGATCGCCAGCGCGCCGAACAGCTGGCCATTCTCATAAAGCAGCGGTGCCGCCAGCGCGTTCACGCCCAGAAACACTTCTTCGGGCGCCTCGGCCCAGCCACGCTGTCTCACCAACTCGGTTTCGTGACGCAAGCGCTCGGGGTCGATGATGGTGTGCGGCGTGCAGGCTTGCAAGGGCGCCGCAGTGATCGCTTCCAGTCGTTCAGGCGGTCCGAACGCCAGTGCCACCTTGCCCTGCGCCACCGTATGAAACAGGAACTGGGTGCCGGGATTCAGCAGAATCTCCAAGGGACTGCGGCCGCGCACCAGGTCGAGCACGATCACCTCATTCTCGGTGAAGGTGGTGATGACGATGGTCTGTCCCACTTCATCGCGCAGCTCTTCCATCACTGGTCGCGCCAGCCGCACCGGATCGAATTGCTTGACCAGGCGTTGGCCCAACAGGAACAGCCGCCAGCCGATGCGATACCGACTCGAACGCGGGTTCTGCGTGACATAGCCGTGTTGCCGCAAGGCCGTGAGGTGACGATGCACGCGCGCCTTCGGCACGCCCAGCGTATCGGCGAGGCTGGTGATGCCGCACTCATCGTCCTGTTCGGCCAGCACCTCGAGAATGCGTAGCGAGATGACCGAGGTGGACGACGACGCGTCGTCGGCGGCGCCGCTCAGCGCTGTGCCATCGAGTGGATCAGTCGTTGCAACAGTCGCCGGCGTTGCTGTTTTGCGTGAAGTAAGCGCCATGGATCGAATGAGAAGGGGAGTAGTGCGCCCTGGCGCGTTCAGGCGAGCTCTATAAAGCGTTCGCCGAACACATGATACCGCTGCGGCTTTTGCTTGCTGGCGTCTTCAGGCTTCACATAGCGGATCGAGCTGCGCCCGCGCGAGGCCCGCGGCAGCACGAAGCAGCGGATGAAAACAGTTTCCTCGAGTTCGGTGGTGGGAGCCAGCACTGGCTCGTAGCCGAGCTCCAGCCATGCGTCGCCGGGTTGGTGCACGTGGGTCTGTCCCAGCGTCTCGATGGTGATTTCGCCGCGCAGGCAGCAGCGGATGCCAGGACCTTGATGCACATGCGTATGCGCGATGCCGCCGGGAGGAAACTCGACCTTGTCACAGCGCATCAACCAGCTTTGGCGGGCATCGAGCTCGATGGTTTCTTCAAGCTTGCCAACGCTCTTCACGCCGGGTGCCGAACGGATCAGGCCTGGCGTGGCGTCGGCCGGCGGCAGCAGTTCCCAGCGCCAGATGCGCGCGCCCTCCGCGCCCGCTAACAAGCCGAGCGCGCCACCGCCAAGCCATGTGCCTTCAGCCGTGACGTGCTGTGCGCCGGTCTCGAATTCGATCGTGGCCGCACCTTCCACCATGTAGAGCGCGCGCTCTGCGGCGGGTAAATAAATCGGCGCCTGATTGGCGGGCAAGACATCTTCGATAAGTCGTAATGTGAACTGAGCCACGGGAACCTCCTGGGTTTGCATGCGCAGCGCCGCGCTGCGCGCTGTCGCGTCTGCCACAATGATAAGAGTATCGATGATCGATACGCAAGTATCTATTTATGGTTTACCATAACGGAAATTCTGCGATTCAGAGCTTAGAATTCTTTTATCGAAAACCTTTGTATCGATCATCGATACAAGCATGCGGTCGGTGCAAGGCGCGACGCTGGGCCTGCAAGACTGGGAGATTGAAGATGACGTCCAAGAGTGCGCCTTTCCCGACGGTGCAAAAGGCGCGGTGGTTCACCGGCGCCACGTCGAACCAATGGCGGTCGTTCAGCTCGGCTTATGTCGGCTGGATGCTCGACATCATGGATTTGATGCTGTTCGCGATGGTGATCCGCTACATCAGCGTCGATCTGCATTTCGACAAGGGCATGGCCGGCATGATCGCCTCGATGACCTTGCTGGCCACAGCGGTCGGCGGCTTCATCTTTGGCTTCCTGGCTGACCGCATCGGGCGCACGCGCTCGATGGTGCTCAGCATTCTTTGTTATTCAGTCGGCACGGCACTTTGCGGCTTCTCGCAAAGCGTGGCGCAATTGTTGGTGTTCCGCTTCATTCTCGGGCTGGGCATCGGCGGCGAATGGTCGGCCGGTGCCGCGTTGATCACCGAGACCTGGCCGGCTGAGCATCGCGGCAAGGTGATGGCCTGGGTGCAGAGCGCGTTCGCCGTCGGCTATGCGCTGGCAGCGATCATTGCCGCGCTGGTGTTGCCTTACTTTGGCTGGCGCTGGGTGTTCGCGGTGGGCCTGGTGCCCGCGCTGTTCGCCTTCTGGGTGCGTCGCCATACGCGCGAAAGTGAAATCTGGCTGAAACAAAAACATCGCTTATCGCTGCGCGAGACGATTACCACGCTGTGCGGCACGCATCTGCGCAGTACGCTGGTGGGGCTGGCCTTCACGGCAGCCGCGATGTGCGGCTATTGGGGACTCTTCACCTGGATTCCGGCCTATCTGTCGACGCCGGTGAGTCAGGGCGGCCCCGGCTTCGACTTGCTGCATTCGACCACCTGGATCGTCGTGATGCAGGCGGGCGCGGCGCTCGGCTTCATCTGCTTTGGTTATATTGCCGACCGCATCGGCCGGCGTTGGGCCTTCATCGGTTTTTTCGTGCTGTCGGCCATCTCGGTGCCGATCTACGTGATGATCAAGTCGCCGTTGATCTTGCTGCTGTTCGGACCGGCGGTGGCGTTTTTTGGGACGGGCTTTTACAGCGGTTTCGCGCCGACTTTCGCCGAGTTGTTCCCCACCAGCGTACGCGCCACCGCGCAGGGCTTCATCTATAACGCTGGACGCGCCACCAGCGCGCTGGCGCCGGCTGCGGTCGGTCTGCTATCGAACGGGCATAGCGTGGGCAGTGCCTTGGGCGCCACCTCCGGCTTCTTTGCACTGGCCGCGGTGATTGTGTTTTTCTTCCTGCCGGAAACGCGTGGCGGCGAGTTGGAATGATTCAGCTCAGTTCCATGGGCGTGCCGGCCGGCGGCTCGACCTGGAACACGTTGATGGTCATCGAGATCAGCGTGTAGTAACCGGCGATGCCGATCAAGTCGACCACGCCGGCTTCGCCCAGCGCGGCCACGGCGTCCGCATATAAGTCGTCGGCAATGCGTCGATCGCGATGCAGGGTCACCAGCAAATGATGCACGAGTGCTTCGTCATGTCTTGAAAAAGGCGGCGCCGCGTGCGTGCGCAATGCTTCCACGACCGCCGCATCCAGACCCGCGGCCAGCGCCGCCGGCTTGTGCGCATACCACTCGTATTCCGAGCCCCAGATGCGCGCGAGCGTGAGAATCGCCAGTTCCGACAGGCGTGGCGGCAGTGAGGAGTCGTAGCGGCAGTAGCGGCCCAGCGCTTGTGCATGCGCGGCCAGTTCCGGGCGCCGCAGCCATACCGCCAACGGACCGGGCACGCCTTGGCGCGGGCCGGCGGCGATGGCGTCGTAAACCTGCCGCTGGGCTTCGCTCAACTGCGCCGGATCGAGATCGGCGATGCGTTTCATGGACTTGCCCTATCTTGAATTGATCAGTCCGCCAGCGATTCGATGGCGACGCTAGCTTCGGCTGGCGCACTGAGGTCACGATGTCGGGCCCTCAGCGGCAAGCGCAGCGCCGACAGGAACGATAGCAAATGCACGAAGCACAGCAGCCAGAAGGTTGCCGTGAAAGCCCGCGGCATGTTCAGCGGCTGCTGCGTCAAACCATAGTGCAGATAAATCGCCAGCGCGGTGGTGACCACCGGCCCGCCGAGCCGCTGAACGATATTGATGGCGGTAGTAGCCACCGCAATATTGCGCTTGTCGATCGATGCGTAAGCCACGGACATCGACGGAATATTGATACAGCCGACGCCGGCGCCGCGCACGAATAATCCTACGCACAAGGCCACCGGCGACAGCATCAGATCACCGCCCAGTGCGAATGGCAGCGTTGCCAACAATGCCAGCAATGCACCGCTCGACGCCACCCAGCGCGCACCGAAGCGGTCGGTCAGGGTGCCCAATAGTGGCACGATACAGAGCAGTCCCAGGCCCGTCGACGCCAGCAGCAAGCCGGCGCTGGCGGGCGATTTTGCGCCGACCATCAATAGATAGAGCGGCATCAGCATCTGACCGCCGAACAACAGGCAGTTCGACAGGAACTGCGTTGATGCGCAGGTGCGGAAAGTCCGGTTGGCGAATAGGCCGAGGTCGATCAGCGCGGCGCTGCCGCGGCGTCGACCGTGCCAGATGAACGCCGCAAGCAGCACGCCCGCCGCGACCAGTTCGAGCAAGCTCAAGCGCGGGTTCGAGGCATTGGAGCCGAGCCGATCCAGGCTATGCAATAGCATCACCAACGCTGGCGGCAGCAGCATGAAACCGACTAGATCGAATTTGCGAGGGCGTGTCTGATCGGTATCGCGCGGCAGAATGCGCCAAGCCACCGTGGTGGCAAACAGTCCGATCGGCAGATTGATGAAGAAGATCCATGGCCAGCCCCAATGCTGCAGAATCACGCCTGCGACGGCCGGGCCCAGGATCGGCCCGATCATCACCGGCATGACGCTGATGCCCATCACCCGCGCCATGTGACGGCCGGCTACGCGTGCCACCATCATCTGCGCCATCGGCGCCAGCAAGCCGCCGGCGGCACCCTGCAACACGCGAAAGGCGATCAGGCTACCGGCCGAAGTGGCTACGCCGCACAGCAGTGACGTGACCGTGAACACTGCGAAGCACATCAGATAAACACGCTTCGCGCCGATGCGGTCCACCAGCCAGCCGCTGAGCGGCAGCATCAGGGCCAGCGACAGCAGATAAGCGCTGGTGACCCACTGGATCGTCGTCAGTGACGTGTGCAGTTCGCGCCCGAGCGCCGATAACGACACATTGACCACGGTCGCGTCGAGCGTGGTCATCAAAGGCCCGAGCATCACCACCGCGGAAATCTTCCAGACCAGTGGATCGATGCGGTCTTCGTGCTTGGTCTCGGCCCGCCTCGCTGCGGCTTCGGACGGCTTCAATTCGCGAATGCGGCGACGATATCGGCCGACTGACGCACGCGCCCCATGCGCGGGAAGATGTGCTGGATGGCAAATTGATGTGCTTCGGTGCTCAGGCTCGTCATGGCATCTTCGACGAAGACCAACTGGTAGCCCATGTCCAGACCCGCGCGCGCGGTAGATTCGACGCCGAAGTTGGTGGCGATGCCGCCCAGCACGATGCTGTCGATACCGCGCCGACGCAGTTGCTGATCCAGGCCTGTCTCATAAAAAGCGCCCCATTGGCGTTTGGTGATCAACAGATCGCCGGGCTGGATGCCGCTTTCCGGAATAATTTGAGATGCGATGGCCGGTGGCGGCGATGCATTCGGGTCGCGCGTCGGCGCGTCGGTAGGCAGGTGCACCATGTCGGATATTTCGACGCGCACGTAGGCCACCAGCGCCCCCTTTGCACGAAACGTCTCGGCGAGTCGCGCACATCGTTCGACTACCTCGGCGCCGCTATAGGGCGCAAGAGGCAGCCCGCTAACGCCATGTTGCAAGTCGATCAATACCAGCGCGCTGGCGCGTGGATCCAGTTTTAGAGCGGCCACGGTGCATCTCCGTATCTGAGTGGAGCCTCATATAATAGCCCTATAATATGAGGATGAGCTCAGATACGTCAAGCACTCGACGGCGGGTACCGCAGCGCGCGCGCGGCGAGCGGCGGGTGGTCGAACTCCTCGAAGCCGCGGCGGAAATCATCGCCGAAGTGGGCTACGAGGCGGCCACCATGACCGCCATTGCCGAACGCGCGGGCGCCTCGATCGGCGCCGTATATCAATATTTCCCGAACAAGGAAGCGGTGGTGCGCGCCTTGCGTTCGCAATATGGAATGGAGATGGAGGCGCGGTGGGCGCCGTTGACGCGCGAGGCCGAGCGTCTGAGTACCGAGGAGCTGGTCGATCGCATTTTCGTCGTGTTGACCGATTTCATCGATTTCCGGCCGGCGTTCGTGGCCTTGCTCAGCGCGCCGCTGAGCTATTCGCGCGATCCGGCGGCACGCATCCGGCTCAGGGAACATTTCGCCGAGCTGTTTCGCAAGCGCAATTCCGCGCTGACGCCGGCCGAAGCATTTCGCGTGGCCAACGTCACCATGCAGATCGTCAAGGGCCTCAATCCGCTGTATGCGGAAGCCAAACCGCGCGAACGCCAGGAGGTGCTGCGCGAGTTCAAACTGGCGCTGAGTGCGTATCTGATTGCGCGACTGGCGGCGCGGGAAGGGTAGGCGGGGATGTCGCTACGGTTAACGAGCGGCGGAATCAGTCAGTTGCAATCAAACGCTGCGCGGTAGCCAAAGGCAGGAAGAGCGTCAGCGGTGTATCCGAGAGAGTAATGAACCCGTGATGCCGGTAAAACGCCGCGGCGCCCTCGTCTTTAGCGTCGACGAGCATGGCGAAGGCGGCAATTTCTGCGCGGATCGATCGATTCAAGCCGTCGGCCAACAACGCTGCGCCCAAGCCGCGTTGCCTGCATTGCCGATCGACCACGAGCCTTCCCATTCGGACGGCCGGCACTGACGGATATCGGGGAAGCTTTTTTCCGATGAGAGTTGGCAGATCTGACAAGCGGATGCTTGCCGACGCCAGGGTGTAGTACCCGGCAATGCGTCGTTCGGGATCAAGTGCCACGAAACAGGCGGTGACGCGTCGGCGGATTTCTTGCGTCGCACGGGTTTTGAGATATGTATCCAGGGCATCGCAACCGCTGAGAAACTGCGATCGGTCATGCTGTGCATCCAACGGCAAAACTTTGAACAACGTACGACTCACTCGGCATCTACTAATTTGCGATGGCGCGCAAAGGCACGCTTCAAGGCGGCATTCGGTGCCGGCGGCGACAGCAGCGCGTCGGCGAAGCGCTGTTGATCTGCGATGGAAAGTCGCACGATTTCGGCTTTCTCGATAGCCCGCTCTGCCGCATCTTGTACTGCTGAGACAACGAAGTCAGTGAGCGAACGCCCCTGAATTTCCGCAGCGCGTTTCAGCAAAGCGTGTAAGTCGGTACTGATGCGGGCTTCTAGCCGAGCATTGGATGGGAGTGACGCCATAATAAATTCCTCCTGCGACGATTGTACGGCAATTTGCCGGATCGCGTCGACAACAGGACGCTTGGTTCGAACAACCTATTCGCCGTCCCACACGCCTTGTTTGCGGCGCAGCCTGGCTTCTTCGTCCAGCCGGGTGTCTTCCAGTTCCTGCATCACCGCTTCCAGATCGACCGGCGTCGTGTCGACTTCGACGCGCCCCGTCAGTTCCACGTCGACGTGCAGTGCGCCCGATTCGTAGAGGGCCCAGATTTCTTTGCCATAGCTCGACGTCAAGAGCGCCGGCGCGAAGCGTCCAAAATAGGTGGCGAGATTGGCGACGTCGCGTTCCAGCATGGCGGCGGCTTCGTTGTTGCCGGCGGCATCGACCGCCTGCGGCAGATCGATGATGACCGGGCCATTGACGCCGACCAGGATGTTGTATTCGGACAAGTCGCCGTGAATCACGCCCGCGCACAACATGCGTACCACCTGGTTCAGCAGCAGGGCATGCATGTCGAGTGCACCGCTTTCAGTCATTTCGACGTCGTTCAAACGCGGCGCAACGTTGCCCGCCGCGTCGACCATCAACTCCATCAGCAGCACGCCATCGGTGCAGATATACGGCTGCGGCACTCTGACGCCCGCGTTGGCGAGCCGGAACAGCGCATCGACTTCGGCGTTTTGCCACACCTCTTCCTGCATCTGGCGACCGTAACGCGAGCCTTTCTCCATGGCTCGCGCCTGCCGGCTGTTCTTCACCGTGCGGCCGGCCCGATACGAGGCGGCCTGGCGAAAGCTGCGTTGCTTCGCGTCTTTATAGACCTTCGCGCAACGCGTGGATTCGCCGCTGCGCACGATATAGATGGTGGCTTCCTTGCCGCTCATCAATTGGCCGATGACCTCGTCGATCAGCCCTTGTTCCAACAGCGGCGCCAGACGCTTGGGCACTTTCATAGGAATGCCGAGCGCGAGGGGCGTGCTACATAGGCGGCGCCGCGAAGACTCGCGCGGCGCACTGCATGGTGGACTGCACAGTGCTCAGCCCAGCGTTGGATTTGACGAGATTTGATAGAAGCCTTTTCGAGATTCGCCGAGCCCGGCATCGGTGCGGGCGGCGAAAAAGATGCCGGCTGCGCAGCAGCGGGCTGGATGATGAGTGAAAGCATGCCTGATTATACGGGGGCGCCGTCAACTCGCGGCAGGCGTTGCCTATAGTTGCCAATCGAGCAAGGGCACGAATTTCTCGATCAGTTTTTCGAGCTTTGGGCGATTCAACCAGTCGTCGAGCGTCACCTGCTTCGATTTCCGGATGTCCGCATCGAAAATCGCCGTTTGCTGGCGCGCGAAATCACGGTCGTAGATATTGAGATTGGCTTCGTCGTTGAGCTTGAACGAGCGGCTGTCGAAGTTGGTCGACCCGGCCGACACCAGATATTCGTCGACCACCAGCAGCTTGCAGTGAAACATGGTGGGTTGATATTCGTAGATTTCCACGCCCGCCTTCAATAGATCTCCCCAGCAGGCGCGCGACGCCTCACGCACGGTATGCGTATCGATGCGCTGTCCAGGCGTAACGATCTGGACCCTTACGCCGCGGCGCGCGGCTTCCACCAAAGCGTTGATGGCCAGGCCGTCGGGCACGAAGTAGGCGCTGGCAAGATGAATCGTCTGCGTCGCGGCGGTGATGGTCATCAAATACATCAATTCCATATCGTCGCTGCCGTTGGTCGGCGAACTGCTGAACATATGCGCGTGGCCATCTCCCAAATCATCCAGTTCTGGAAAATATTTGGAGCCGTGCAGCACATTGCCGCTGGCCTTGATCCAGTTGTCCATGAACACTGCCTGCATATGTCCGACCACCGGTCCTTCGACGCGAAAGTGCGTATCGCGCCAGTGTTGCGGATCTTGCGCATTGCCGGTCCATTCCTCGGCGATGCCCACGCCACCGGTGAAGCCGATGCGTCCGTCGATGATCAACAGCTTGCGGTGCGTGCGGTTGTTCATGCGTCCCATGCCGGACCAATGCGGCTTGTGATACTGAATCACTTCCGCGCCGGCCTCCCGCAACATTTTGAGATAGCGGTGATCCATCTTCGACGAGCCGACCCAGTCCAGCAGCACGTGCACCTTGATGCCGGCGCGCGCTTGGTCGGAGAGCGCGCTGGCAAACTGTTCGCCGATTTCACCTGACCAGTAGATAAAGGTTTCGAAGGTGATGGTCTGCCTTGCGCTGCGAATCGCCTTCAGCATCGAGGGAAAAATCTGTTCGCCGTTGAGCAGCACTTCGTAGCGGTTGCCGCTTACCACCGGCGGCCCTAGCAGCAAGCCCATCGAACGCGTGAACTGCGCGTCATCGCTGGCATACAGGCGGTTGATGTTGTGTTCTACCTTCTTCTCACCGCTGGAGAAATTCGCGATGATCAGCGCGACGATGAGGGTCAGGACAATCGTGATGGGGATAACCAGCATCGGCAGAAATTCCTTGGTGATAATCATGCGCTCGCTTGATGGATCGACACTCCATCGCAAAATTCGAGCAGGGGCGCGCATCGCGCCTTGCTATCGCCAAATCGATGCATGGCTAGCACGATGCATCCGTTCGATGCTAACGCATCCGCCGAAATTTCCCACGGCACGGTCGGCCTGGGGCGTTGCCGTCACTCGGGTAGACGCTCGATTAAGACGGCAGCTATTTCACGCCGGCCACGAATAGCCAGACGATGCAGATCATGCCGATGAACCACACCAGCGAACGCAACGGCGCCCAGTTTGCGAGATAGAGAATGCCGTGCAGGATGCGTGTCACGACAAACGCCACCGCCAACTGATTGACCCGCCCATCCGGTGCGCCCGTGTGCCAGGCGACTACCAATGCCGCCGTGAACAAGCCGAGCGCTTCCCAGGAGTTTTGATGCGCGGCCAAGGCCCGCGCGCGCCATCCTTCCAGCTTCGCCAGCCACGGGCGCGGCGAATTGTTGTTGAAGCGCTTGTCGGCCTTCGCCAGTGCCACCCATGGAAATGGCAGCAACGCCACCACCAGCAGGCACCATTCGGCTGTTCTCATATTGTCTCCGGTTGGTTAGCTCGAGCGACGCAAGCCGCATGCCATCACTGTGCGGCGGCTTTTTTTGAGTCGATCGTTTAGCGAAGCGAGCGGATCAAAAACCAAAATCGCTCAGGCCCGCGTGCTCGTCGGGGCGGCGGCCGAGAGGCCAGTGGAATTGACGCTCGGCCTCTTTGATCGGTACATCGTTGATGCTCGCGTGGCGCACGCTCATCAAGCCCTGCGCATCGAATTCCCAGTTTTCGTTGCCATAGCTGCGATACCACTGACCGGAGTCGTCATGCCATTCATAGGCAAATCGCACCGCGATGCGGTTTTCAAGACAGCCCCACACTTCCTTGATCAGTCGATAGTCGAGTTCGCGCTGCCATTTGCGGGTGAGGAAGGCTTCGATGGCCGCGCGTCCCTGCACGAATTCGGCGCGATTGCGCCACCGCGAATCAACCGTGTACGCCTGCACCACGGTGGCCGGGTCGCGTGTGTTCCAGGCATCTTCGGCTTTGCGAGCCTTGATGCGCGCGGTGTCCAGCGTAAAGGGCGGAAACGGTGGGCGACTCATGGATAACTCCGTGACGAGGAAAAGGCACTGGCGACGAGGGTCCGCGCGCTAATCATAGATAGTTACATTTTGCCGCGGTAGCTGATATTTTCGGGATGGCGCTTCCCAGTATCTGGCAGGCAACCGGCTCGAAACGACGGATGCATCCGCGCGACGCCCGGTTTCGTATGGCATTGGGCCGCCCGACCTGCTGGTGCTGGATTTTGCGATGCCACACCTCGATGGCGCGATGGTGGCGAATCGCGCGCGCGATCAAGGCTTGACGATGCCGATCATTTTCGTCAGTGGGTATTCGGATACCTCAGCATTGAATGCCGTCACCGGCGCCGATATTGCCTTGTTGCGCAAGCCCTTCACCATCAGCAGTCTGGCCGACGTGGTCGCCAACACGCTTGCGCTAAGGCAACGCGGCTGATCGCTACCTTATTGGGATAGTTCGCCGCGCAGCCTAGCGATTTGGCGCGCGCGGCAGCAGCGCATCGATCTGCGCACGCGAGCGTCGCATTGCATCTTGATATTCGCGGCGCGTGGCGGCAACCAGTTGTGCCACCGGCTGTACGGCCGCGACCCCGCTCACCGCATGACCGGCGCTCCAGATATCACGCCAGCGCTGCGGCGCCGCCTGTGCCGTGCCAATTTTGTCGAACATCGAGCGCGCGGCGCCGAAAAGCTCGCGTGCCTGTTCCGGCGTAATGTTTTCTTCAAGCCCATCCGGGTCTAGCCCGGCTGCCAAGATCGACGGCCGCAGCATGCTGGTGCGCAGGCCGGTGAAAGCGCGCGTTAGCTGCACGTCGTCGAGCGTGCTCTGCACCAGCATCTGTCGGTAGGCGGGCGCGGCGAGGCTCTCGTCGGTGGCGATGAATTTGGTGCCCATATAAGCCAGGTCGGCGCCTGCCGCCTGTGCGGCCCAGAGCGCTGCGCCGTCGGCGATGCCGCCCGCCAACACCAGCGGGCCATCGTAAAAGCCGCGCACCGCGCGGATGAAAGCCAGGCCATTGAGCCAGCCTGTCTGGCCGCCCGCGCCGGCGCTCAATAGCACCAGTCCATCGACGCCGGTCTGCACCGCCTTGCGGGCGTGCGCCAGCGAGCCGACGTCCGCGAAGACCAGGCAGCCCGCCGCGTGCAAAGGGCCGATCACCGCGGCCGGCGATCCGACGCTGGTGATGACCAGCTCGATGCGATGCTTGCGCACCGCCGCGATGTCCGCGGCCAGCGCATCGGGCGAACGGTGCACGATCAAATTGGGACAGCAGGGCGCGTCGTCCGGGCCGAGTGCCTGGTTAATTTGCGTTAGCCAGTCGTCAAGCCCAGCGGCCCCGCCCGCATTGGCCGTGGGAAAGGCGCCGATCACGCCTTGCCTGCAAGCCGCGATCACCAGCGCTGGGCCTGAAATCTTGAGCATCGGCGCTGCAATCAACGGCAGCTTGAGCCGTCGTGCGAGCGTGACCGGCAGGCTCATCGTGACGCTTCGGTGAGCGCGGCTGCGCTCGACACCACGCCGTCACGGCGCAGCGCGGCGATGGCTTCGGCGCTGAAGCCATGCGCCAGCAATACCTCGTCCGTGTGTTCGCCCAATGTCGGCGCGCGGCGTGGCCTGACCTTCTCCACACCGGCGATGCGAAACGGGCTGTCGACCGTGGTGCCGGTGCCGCCAATGCCATCGGCCGGCACCAATGCGCCGGCGTGCACGGCTTGTTGATCGAATGGAATATCCGCCAATTTCGCGACGATCGACACCGTGAAGCCGGCCGCCTCGAAGAGGCGTTGCCAGGTGACGGCATCGCGCTGCAGAAATACCTGATCAAGCTCCGCCGTCAGGGCCGCCGCGTGAGCGCGTCGTTCAGGCAGTGTCGCGAAACGCGGGTCTCGCGCCAGCTCTTGGATGCCGAGCAGTTCCACCAGGTGCGGCCACAAACGCTCTTCGGCCACCATGGCGATCGAGAACCAGCGCGCGTCGCGGCACAGATAGAAATTGCTCAGCGCACTGCGTGGCGCGTGGCGTGGCCAGCGATAGCGAATTTCGGCACCGCACAACGCCGCCTGCACCATCGCCCCGTTCGCCCAGATGCCGTTGGCGAGCAAGTTGGTGCTAACGTAGGCGCCTTCGCCGGTGCGTTCGCGTCGGAACAAGGCCGTGACAATCGCGCCATAGAGCATGCCGGCAGTCGGTCCGTCGCCTTGCGCCATCGCCGGCGACACCGGCGGCGACTGTTCGTCCGGCCGCGTGATGTCGCTTAAGCCGGAGCGCGCGAAGTATGCGGTGGCGTCGAATCCCAGCCGATGCGCTTCCGGGCCGGTCTCACCGTAGCCAGTGAGCGACGCGTAGATCAGCCGTGGATTGAGTTTCGCCAAAACGTTTGGATCGAGGCCTAAGCTCGCTCGTCGCCCCACCGGATAATTGGTGATCAACACGTCCGCCGATTCGACCAGGCGGTGCAGCACTTGCTGGCCGGCGGCGGTTTTCAGGTCGAGTGCGACGCCTTGCTTGTTGCGCGAGGCGAGCGCCCACCCGTAGTTGTGCGGGGATTTCGGCAGGTTGGGCAACGCCGACATGCTGCGATAGCGATCGCCGCCATCGGGTGGTTCGATCTTGATGACCGTGGCGCCGAAATCCGAAAGGATGGTAGCTGCCGCGGGCGCCGCAACATAGCTTCCCACGTCGAGCACCTTGATGTCGCCGAATAAGTTCACGCTGTCTCCGCCTGCTGGTGCCGCTTCGCCACGCCCTATGTGCAGTGAAGCTGCGGGCGTCTACGAGCGCAATTGTTGTATGAGGCATTGCGCAGTGTGAATTCAAAGCCGTGCTGCCTCAATGACAAAATGAGCCGAATCGGCTGACCGAATCATGCAGGCGCCATGGCACCGTGCCGCGCCGCTTGCGCCTTTCGTCGGCACCGCGGGGCATGCCGTCATGCTGCAATGCACGATGAGCGAACTCGCTTGCTGTGAGCTTCAGGCACAGATGGTGTTCTACCGCCGGCCTTTCCCTTCGCCGGCACGCTCGGCATCATGTGCCGTCGTGCGCTGGCATCAGCCCGCGCGCCAGCCATGCATCGAACAACAAGGAGCGGGACGCGCTATGGAACAACTGACCGAGCTTCAGGCGGCTTTGCTGGACAGCCTGCAACGTGTCGTCGACAAGGAAATTGCGCCGATCGCGCAGCAGATAGACGAAACGGCGACGTTCCCGACCCACCTGATCAGCCTGTTCGGCGAACTGGGACTGATGCAGGCGCGCGTGCCCGAGGAATACGGTGGTCCGGGGCTGGACCTTACGACCACCTGTATGGCGAAGGAATTGGTCGCCAAGGTATCGATGACCGGCGCCCAGCTGATCAATCAGAACACCATCTCATTCGTACTGCCGCTCCTGCATTTCGGCACCCCAGAACAGCGGCAGAAATGGCTGCCGCTGGTGGCCAAGGGCGGGGTCGTCAGTTCAGTTGCCATCACGGAACCGCATGCGGGCTCCGACGTGGGCGCAATGCGCACGCACGCGGTGCGCGACGGCGATCACTACGTCGTCAATGGCTCCAAGTGTTTTATTACGATGGCGCCGTTGGCCGACTACATCACGCTGTTCGCCAAGACCGGCGATGCGGGTAAACGCGGCGTCGACAACATCAGCTGCTTTATCGTCGATATGAAAACACCCGGCATCTCGCTCGGCGCGCCGGAAAAGATGATGGGTCAATGTGGCACGCCGCACAGCGATATCTATTTCGACAACGTGCGCGTGCCGGTGGAAAACCGTATGGGCGATGAAGGCAAAGGCTTTACGTCGTGCATGCACATTCTTGACTTGAATCGGCCCACGGTGGCGGCCGCGGCCCTCGGCGTGGCACAAGGCGCGTTCGACATCGCCGTTGCCTATGCCAAGGAACGCAAGGCCTTCGGCCGCGCCATCGGCGAATTCCAAGGCCTGCAATTCATGCTGGCGGATATGCATATGGCGATCGAGGCCTCGCGTGCGTTGTTGTACAAATGCACGCGTGCGATCGATGCTGGCCAGCTCGACCGCGTGACCGAGATGGCGTCGATGGTGAAGTGCTTCTGCACCGATACCGCGATGAAAGTCACCACCGATGCGGTGCAGATTCTGGGCGGTCATGGATACATTCGAGGCAACCACGTCGAGCGCATGATGCGCGACGCGAAGGTGCTGCAGATCTATGAAGGCACCAACCAGATCCAGCGCATGGTGATTGCACGTCGCGCGCTGGGCTTGCGCTGAAGAGGGGCGCCGCCATTGCACGCCAGCGCTGAGCCGGGTGCGTCGAGCATCGATGCCACAAACAAAGCGAGGGAATTTACTCATGAGCATGATGCCGGTTTATTTTGTGTCGCACGGCGGCGGACCCTGGCCCTACGTCGATAGCATGAGGCCGATGTTCGCCAACAGCGAACGCGAGTTCAAGGCGCTGCCGAGCCGTCTGCCGACAAAACCCAAGGCGGTACTCGTCATCACTAGCCACTGGGAAGCGCAGGCATTCAGCGTGTCCACCGCCGAGCACCCGCCCATGATGTACGACTACAGCGGGTTCCCTGAGCACACGTATCACATCAAATACCCAGCGCCAGGTTCGCCCGCGCTTGCCGCACGGGTGAAGGGCCTGCTTTCCGATGCCGGCATACCAGTGCTTGAAGACTCGCGGCGCGGCTTCGACCACGGGACCTTCGTGCCACTCGCGCTGATGTATCCCGACGCGGATATGCCGGTGGTAATGCTGTCAATCAAGTCGACTTACGATCCCGAAGAACACGTTCGTGTTGGCCAAGTGCTGACGTCCCTGCGCGATGAGGAAGTGCTGATAATAGGCAGCGGATTGACGTACCACAACATGAGAGGGTTTGGTCGCGACGAGTCGACCGGCATTGCGGAGACATTTCAAGCCTATCTCGATGCAGCGATTGCTCAGCCGGATTGGCGAGTCAGAAACGATTTGCTGATCGATTGGGAAAAAGCCCCGGGCGCTCGTCTTGCGCACCCGTATGAGGACCACTTGATCCCTTTAATGGTGGTTGCGGGGGCCGCGTCGGAAGATGCCGGTCGGCACGCTTTCGTCGACCGGGCATTCAAAGTGCCGATGGCCTCGTACGAGTTCGGCGGGCGCTGACTCCCCGCCAAGCCCAGCTCGGCCGTGGTGCTAGCGGCGCAGGATGGTGCAGCCGCAACCGGTGCCGCGTATGCACAGCGGACTCACCCAGCGTTGCGACAGGTAGTCATCCTCCTTGTCGGCTGCGCGCCGCACGTCCGAGAGGCCTTCGGCCAGGCGATGGCAGGTCGCGTCGTCGGTCGCGTCGGCAAGCCGTCGGGCGATCTGACGCGGATAACGGTAGCCCAAGTGAAACAGCAGATCGTCGGCGAGCAAGGTGAGCGACGAGCGAGTCTGATAAGCGCCCTTGCCGGCGGCGACGATCCGATCGTCCGCTTCCAAGGTAGGTAGGAAAAGAGCAAGCAAGCCGAGCAACAATTGCCGAGGCGGTTCAACCGGCCGTATACCGATTTCCGATAGGTACCGAATCTCATTGCCGTAGAACGTTATATCGAAGGCATCACGGTCTATCTTGAATAAAGTCTGCGGCGCGGCATCACCGGATCGCTCCGCGGCTCGCCAAGTCAGGGACCAGCGGCGATTAATAAGCCTGAGCGACTCTTCCCACGATGCCGATACACTAGACAAAGCGTCGTGGTCGATAATCGAAGGGAACAGCGCTTCAACGGTGCGGCGTTCCGCGACACTACCGCCAAATTCAAAATAGTGTGCGCGGTTCGTTGTTCGAGCTGGGTCGATTTCATGGACCGTATAGCGGCGCATGATCGAGTCGATCGAATCGAAGCCGGTCACCGCCGGCCGCGCATTGACTTCTTGGCCGAACACAATCTCATTGCCGAGCACGCGCGGCCGTCCGCCGACCAAATGGTGGTCCAGTAAGCGATCTCCCATGGCGGCCTCATCCGAGGCTCTCACAAACAGCTTGAGCGGATTTTCATGCGGCGACAGTTGCCGGCTGATATGCGGCGGCGACGGATGCGGATACATCACGCGAGGCAGCGCGGTGTCGCCGCGATCGAAGGCGATGCGCGACGCCAGGTATGACACGCCACCGCGATGCGTCAAACCATGAATGGTGCGGTCCGGGTCGAATTCGCCCGTAAGCGCGTGCATCAATTCGTGATCCAAAATTTGCTCAAAGGTTGCGGGTGTGGCGCCGCGCGGGCTCATATATCGCGGTAGCGAACTGATGCGCTCAAGCGGCACCAGCACAATCTGCTTTGCTGGAAATGAAGTGTGCGGCCCGAGCGGCGTGTCTTCCACGACGATTTTCCAGGTTTCGCCGCGCCGCTTGGCGAAATTGAGAAGACGCACAAAATCCCAGCTCTTTTCCAGCGTTTGCACCATGTGCTCGGCGACGCGCATTTGCAGCGCGCTATCCATATTCAGCACGAACATGCGTGCCAGCGCGTATCCGGCGGCGGTTCGATCGTAATTCGCGCGGGCGTCCAGAAATGGCTGAAGTTGCCGGATGGTGATGCGCTGTCTGAAGGCTGCACTGCCAGCGATGAGCGGCGGCAAGAATGGATCTACAGGAAGTTCCGGGCGCGAATAGTAAGTTGCGTCGACTGGATCGAGATAGATCGGGTCGGCGCTGATGACGGGCGCGCCGGTTACCATGTCGACTTCGCGGAAATGTGACTCACGCCGTTCGATGCGCACCAGGCGATCATCCCCGTGCAGTCTTACCAGAAGATGTTCGGCGGCCGGCGCCGCGGTTTGTCTAGCCGCGATGGCGTCCAATTCGGCTTCTGTATTGGCGCTTGTGCCGATTCGGTCCAAACGGTACATCTCGGGCGCCAACCGAGGCGGCGCTGCCGCATGCTCGGCGGCATAGCTGTCGCGAACGCTCTCGAACATGTCGGCCATTCTGAGCGCTCCGCGCAGGATCATCTGGTAAGCCGGCGGCAATGCGGCGACGCCACCGGACAGCACTTTCCCTGCCTGCAGCGCGCGCGCCAACGCCGGCGTGCCAAATAGCACCAGATCGATTCCCAGCATCGCGGTGTTCCATCCCACACCGGCGGCGTCATCGGCTAGTGCAGCACGAACCCCACCCTTTGCAGGACCGAGCAACGGGACGAAGTCCACGAGAAACGAGCCAAGGCCGAGCAAGCTTTTTTCGAGGTAGGGAAGGGGTTCGTGCGTGGCGAGCGCGCGTCTGGCACGTTGTGCGAAGACCGTATCCGCAGCAGGCAAATTCGCATCACGCGACAATTCGTCCATACGCGCAATGGAGCGTCGACGCAGCCACTCTACCGCGCACGTGGCCTTGTCAAGGTCGGATTGACAGTTGAAACGATGCGTGTGCGTTCACGTCTGGCTGGCGGCGTCGTCACCATTGAGTTCGGCCGCCATTTGTTCGAATGTTGTACCGCAGCTTGATTGCAAGTGCACCGCCGCCAACAATTCGGGAGAAAGCGGATAGTCAATGTCTCGCCGAGCCCACTGCGCGACGGTAATGACGAAATCGTGTGCCAGGCTATAGACGTTGCGCCAGGTATTCGGCACCGGCTTTGCATTGGCTGCGTAAACCCGCAGCAATGTGCTATGCATCGATTGTTCGGGGGTGCCTATCGGGTAGACGGTACTTTCCCCGCATTCCGCCAGGTGGCGCTCGACCTGCTGCGCCATGGCCGTCGCGGCAAACGGAGCCAAGTCGGCTCGATCGAGCCATCGCTGGATTACCTGCTGCGCGGTTTGGTTCGACGCGTGCACAAAGCAGAAGCCATCATGGCGGGTTCGGTTCGACGAGCGAGGAAGATTTGTTCCGACTACGTCGTCGATCGTCCGTTGGTTTGAGGTGTCGCTACGTAGCGCGGCATGCGCGGCGTGTCGCAGCCCTTGCTGGTGGATGGCCAAATCGCGGTCGATGAAATCGCGCAAGGCCGAGCCACTTTTGACCCGATTCAATGCTAGCGAGAACGCTGAATAGAGAAAATCCTGAGGCAGCGTCAATTCATGGAAATCGCCGGCCTGCAGGTCGAGCTCCGGTGGATGCGTTCCGCCTTGCGCAAAGATGGCATGCAGCAGATGAGTCGGATGCGCGGCCAGCTCGGCCGCACGTTCCCAACTGATCCAGCTCGAGAGCCAGCGCGTTTCGTTGTAGCGCTGCATTTCGCCGAAGTTCAGGGCGCGGTGCGCGCCGTCCAGGCGGGTGCTGAGAAAGTCGCGCAGTGAACTGAGTTTGTGCAGCGTTGCAAGCCGGCGGTGTTGAATGTCCGCGGTGGAATTGACTCTGCCCAGTCGATCGGAAGCAGTGAATTTCCTGAGTGCCAGCAAGCTTTCCAGCCACTGCAGGCTCGGCGCGCGCATGTCCGCCGCAGTGCCGTCGAGCAGAGCGGGGTGTTTGAGAATGTCCGCCTCGCGTGCTCTCAATCGAACGTACAGGGCCATGGCATCGTCGAAGTTCAGTTCACCACAGGCGGCGAAGCGTTCAGCGAGAACTCTCGCTGCGTCTCTTTCAATTGCGTCCAGCGCCACAGCATCGGCCGGTTCGAGCGCTGGCGTGGCCAGGTCATCGATCAGGCGCGTTATGCGAGTGCGGTCGCAGTTGTTCCTCCAGCTTGCATTTGCAGCGAACACAAACGTTGGCGCGCGCAGGCTGTGAAAGCCGGCGGCAGGCGCGGTGGCCGGTGCTATGTTCTGCGGTGCATGGGCTGCCGACATGAGCGGCATGGCAATTGCCGATGCGACGCTGGGCACGGGCACCATGGGACGAATCACGCTGTGCGCCATGAAAGCGCGGGGTTGGGCACAATTGAGCATTAAGAATCTTAAAAGCCAGAAAAGACGTTCTAGTGGCGTCGCAGCGCGCCGCCCATGTATTTTCCGAGATGGAATTTGCGATCAACGGAGCACGGAGCAGCGGCAATCCACTCCTTGTTCGCTTAAGCTGCCTGACCAGCGAGATACGAGATAGTTGTCTTCCTTGTCGGCTGCGCGACGTACATCTGAAATACTTTCGGTCAGGCGGTGACCGGTGGCCGCATCGAATGGGCCAGCTAATTGCCGAGCGATCTGACGCGGATACACACATCCGAAATGCAATAAAATGTCGTCGACCAAGGTCGTCAGCGATGAGCGGCTCGAATAGGCATTTGCGCCGCTTGCGATGATCTGGTCATCCGCCGCTAATATCGGTGCGAAAAGAGACACCAGGCCGAGCAGTAATTGTCTAGCGGGTTCGACCGGCCGAAGGTCGATTTCCGACAAATAAACCATCCCCTGACTGTGAAAGACGATCTGGCGGTTTGCGTCATCGATATCGAACAAAGTGCGTGCATCAGTGTCTGCCGCCGTCGAGCTTTCAGCGGTTCGCCAAATCAAGGTCCATCGACGATCCGAAGGTCGCCAGGCGCGAATCCATGGCGCTGCCAGATTGACCAATGCATTACTTCCTTTTATTGAATTGAACAGAATTTGCGTATGGGCACGCTCGGTCGAGCTGCCACCGAAATCAAAATAGGCGGCAAGATTAGCCCGGTCGCCAGGCCAAGCCCGTAGGTCTTCTGCGTAATCCATCATGAGGCTGGCGACGCTTTCGAAGCCGGCTACGGCTGGCCGCCGCGCCAACTCTGTTCCGAAAATTATTTCATTTCCCATAGCGGGCGGCCGTCCGTTATCTAGCAACCGGTCGAGCAGGCGATCTTCGATCGCGGTTTCGTGCGCGGCTTGCACGAACAATCGGGATGGATTTTCATGGGGACGGGCTTGCACCGCGAGATGTGGCGGGAGCGGGTGTGCATACATCACGCGCGGCAGGGCAACGTCGCCTCGATCGAATGCAATGCGGGCTGCGAAATATGAGACGCCGCCGCGATGCGTCAGGCCATTCCGGCCGCGGTCCGGGTCGAAATTGCCCGTTATCGCGTGCATTACTTCGTGATCGATGGCCTGCTCGAAAGTGGTCGGCGTCTCGCCCCGCGGGCTCATATATGGCGAAAGACTATTGCGACGCCCGGGCGGCGTCAGGACAATTCTTTTTGTGTCAAAGGAAGTATGAGGGGTGACGGGCCGGTCTTCTATAACGATGCGCCACGCTTCCTTACGTCGTTCGGCGGCGTTCAGAAGGCGCACAAAATCCCAACTGTTCTCCAGCGTCATTTGTAGATACTGAGAAACACGTGCCGCGGTGCTCTCGTCCATGTCTATCGTAAACATCCGATTCAGTGCCTTGCGCGCTGCCTTTCTATCGAAATCAGGGCGCGAGCTCAGGAAATTTCGAACCTGAACAATTGTGATGCGTTCGTTGAAGGTGGCGCTATCGCGTATTAGCGGGGGTATGAATGGATCTTCCCGCAAGGCCGGCCGCGAGTAGTAGTTGCGATCGAGTGGATCGAGATAAACTGGATCCGCTCCTTCTATTGGCCGGCCGGTGGCCATATCCAGTTCACGGAAATGGGCGTCGATGGGTTCAAGTCGGACAAGCCGGCCGTCATTCGACAATTTTGCGATGAAGTGGTCGCTTTCCATCGGAGTCTGCGCGTCGCCAGGAAGGGTTCGCTGGAGTGTTTCATGGGCTTTGCGCGGGCCGACCGGGCGTTGAATCGCATAGATACGAGCGGTGGGCATCGGCGGCGCTGCCGCTTTCTCGATGGCGTAGCTGGCCTTGACGGTGTCGAACAAATCGGTCGCTTTGCCGGCCGCCCGCAAGGCCATCTGCGAGGCCAGCGGCAGGCCGCGCAGCCCGTTGCGGAATGTTTTTCCGGCTGCCAGTGCGCGGCGCAAGATAGGCGACCCGAAAAACACCAGATCAGCTCCCAACATGGCGGTGTTCCATGCCACGCTCAAAGGATCGTTATCCTTGGCGCTGTCGATCAAAGCCCTGCCGGAACCGATGATGGGCGTGAGGTCGAGCAAGAGTGCGCCGAGGTCGATATCACTCTGAGCGCTGCCAATGGCTGGTGTGCGATTCGCCAACTCTTTCTTCATGCGGCTTGTCAGCAACGCTGCCGTGATCGGCATTTTCCTTTCTCGAAAAAACTCCAGTGCGTGATGGCCTAGCCAGCCGCTTTCGATCAGGCCGCGCAAATATGCGTCGATTTCGGCCTCCATTAATGCTGCCGCATCCATGACTATGTGAGTCTCCATGGGTTCGTTTCGGCGCATCGCCCAAAGGAATGCCTCGGGCAGGTTGTAGCCGATTCTGACCCGTGTTTTCATGGGGCCAACATTTATGAAAAGGCCTCTTGGATAGTGATGATTTATGTCCGAGAGTGAATGGCCGGCGGCCAGCAGTATGCGAATGGCAGCCTGTGTTGCGTCGAAAGGCGCCGGGCTATCGAAGCGTGCCATGGTGCGGCCACGCAGCCATTCAATCGCGCAGGCGGCTTTTTCGAGATCAGTATTAACGCCGTGCGGCGAGCTTTGCTGGATAGGGTCGGTTGAACCGGGCATCACCGACGTATCCCGGTTATGTGCCGCGTTGGTCGCGCTTGCATCGGTCGCCCGCGGTGCCCAATTGTTGCCGTCTACCAGATTGAGTTCTTCTGCCATCTGCTCAAAATCGATCCCGTACGCAGCCTGTAAATGCATGGCCGCCAACAACTCCGGCGCGATGGGATAGTCGACCGCTTTCATCGCCCATCGTCCTACTATCTCGTTAAAGGCCTGGCGCATCACATGCTTGTCCAGCCAGGTGGAGGGCACTGGCAGCGCATTGGCCGCATACACTCGCAGCAGCGCGCTGTGCATCGATTGTTCTGGCGTGCCGATCGGGTACAAAGTGCTTTCGCCCAGCTGCTCCAGACGTTGCGTGATTGCTTCATCCGCTTGCGCGCGAGCGGCACCAGCGGGAGGCAACCCGACGAGCCAGGTTTGCCGCACTTGCTCCGGGTTGAGTCCACGTGCTGCACAGAAGGAGAAGCCGTCGTGGCGCGGCCGACCAGGTGTCGATGGAATCGGCTCTAGTCCGATCAATCGATCTGCGAGATGTTGTGCCGCAACGGCTTTCCTGACCGCGGAGCGAGCGGTCCGCAACAAGCCTTGGTGGTCTATGTCGAAGCGGTCATTGACGAACCCCTGAAGAAATGATCCGGTCTCTAGCCGATTGAGTGCCAATGCGAACGCCGAGAACAAAAATTGTTCGCGATGCGCTCCGTATTGAGGATCTTCAATGTCCGGCAGGGGCTGCGGCGTCGTCGCACCGTCCTGGGCAAAAATTGCGTTCAACAGCTGCAACGGCCGTGACGCCAGCTTGGCGGCACGCCCCCAGTCGATCCAGCTTTCCAGCCAGCGCATCTCGTTATACCGCTGGAAATCGCTGAATACCGGAATGCGCCGAGAGGGCTGTCGCACCCGTTCACCGAGAAAGCGCCGCATGGCATCGATACGCATTGTGTGCGAGGGATGGCAGGTCGTGATGTTGCGTGGCGACAGATTGCTAGCGACGGTTGGTCGTGAGTCAGAGAACTTTCTTAATGCGAAGAGCGATTCCAACCATTGTGAGACAGATGACGCTTCTCGAAAGGCCATGGCATCCGCGCCGAACACTGGTTCCTGCAGAATGGCCGTTTCCAGTTTTCTTAGTCCGGCGTACAGCGACGCCGCGCCTTGATCGCTCAGATTTCCACACGCAGCGAACCGTTGCGTGAGCACGCGCGCAGCGTCCCTTTCCGAAGGCGGTACATCGATGCGATCGCTCGGCTCGAGTTGCACTGGGGCCAACTCGGCAGTGAGCCGGTCGACCCGTATGCGCTGACATGTGTCGAGCCAGAATGCTTTCGCGTCCGACGCGGTGAAGCCTGGAGCGGAACAAAGCGGCACGTGCGTGGCGGAGGGCGTGTCGAATCGGTCGGCGGCGAGCGAGAGGGCGGGTATGCTGGCGACGGCTGAAGTGGGCGCAATGGCGCGGGACAGCGGGGCATTGAGCGTTAGAGTGCTTGCCGCTGCGTTGGCAGGGGATATGTTGCTATATGGCATAGGCGATTCACGCTCCTTACAAGACATCGACCGCGCCCACGTCGAGCTAGGATCGCTGGGCGATTGGAATCGAGCGAAGATAGCGAACCGCCGAACCGCCTGTCGAGCAGTGTGAGCAATGCCACACCTTAGCCAGAACACCTCCTATCGTTTGGCGCAAAAGGGCCGAAGAATGGATCGCGCTTCTACCAGCATCGCGACGCGCCGGCATATTGACCGTGGATGGCTCGGTGATGCGAGCGCTGCGTATAATCCGTCGCCCCCCATGAAGGAGATGTCGATGACTGTTCTGCCCGATCTGCTGCCAAGCCCACGCGTGGTCGCCGCACAGCGGCTTGGCGCCCTCGGCACCGCCGAGGCGTGACGGGATTATTGGAATGAAGATTCAATCACGCCGGGAACAATGGCTGCCTAACATCCCGAGCAACATGCTCGCGGGTCTCACCTCGTCGTTTGCGCTGGTTCCCGAGTGCATCGCCTTCGCATTGGTAGCGCATCTCAACCCGTTGATGGGGCTTTATGGCGCCTTCATCATTTGCGCGCTGACAGCCATCTTCGGCGGCAGGCCCGGCATGATTTCGGGCGCGGCGGGTTCGATGGCAGTGGTCATCGTCGCGCTCGTGGTGCAGCACGGGGTTCAATATCTGTTGGCGACCGTGGTTCTAGGCGGCGCGCTGATGATGCTTTTCGGGATATTGCGTCTCGGCAAGCTGATCCGCATGGTGCCGCATCCGGTGATGCTCGGCTTCGTCAATGGACTGGCCATCATCATCGCGCTGGCGCAGTTGGAGCACTTCAAGCGTGCCACGCCGCAAGGTGAGGTATGGCTGCAAGGCACACCGCTAGCTGCGATGTGCGCATTGGTCGGCCTGACGATGCTGATCGTCTATCTACTGCCCCGTCTCACCAAGGCCATACCGCCGGCTCTGGTCGCCATCGTCGGCGTGGGCTTGCTGAGCCAGCTCTTGCATTGGCCTACGCCAACCCTGGGCGACATGGCGCATATCGCGGGCGCCTTTCCGAGCTTTCAGTTGCCGCAGGTGCCCCTCGACCTGGGAACGTTGAAGATTGTCTTTCCTTACGCGGCCCTCATGGCCATCGTCGGTTTGCTGGAAACGCTGCTGACATTCAACCTGACCGACGAAATTACCGAAACACTGGGCCGCCCGAACCGCGAGTGCCTCGCGCTCGGTGCATCGAATGTCATTTCAGGTTTATTCGGCGGCATGGGGGGCTGTGCCATGATTGGTCAAACGATGATCAATCTGAGTTCGGGCGGGCGCACCCGTGTGTCGGGTGCAACGAGCGGTGTGATGATTCTGCTGTTCGTGCTCTTCTTGTCACCGCTTATCGAACGTATCCCCTTGGCCGCGTTGGTGGGTGTCATGTTCGTCGTTTCACAGCAGACCTTCTCCTGGGGATCTCTGCGGGTGCTGGGCAAAGTCCCCCGCAACGATGCGCTGGTGATTATTGCCGTGACAGTCATCACCGTTTTCACTGATTTGGCGATAGCGGTACTTTGCGGCATCGTTATTGCCGCATTGAATTTCGCCTGGCAACATGCGCGCGAGATACGTGCCGAGGTGACGAGCACGGCAGAAGGGGCGCGCATCTATGCGTTGCATGGCACCCTGTTCTTCGCATCGACGGCAAATTTCCAGGACTTGTTTCGGGCGCAAAACGATCCCGCTCAGGTCATCGTCGATTGCCAGCACTTGCACGTGGCTGATCACTCCGCCATCGCCGCCTTCGAAACGCTCCAGGAGCGCTATAAGAAGGGTGGCAAGCGCCTGGCGTTCGTCAATCTGTCTGCACGCAATCAACGCATGCTCGAACGAGCTGGGGTGCCTCTTGGCGGCGCCTGAAGCCGTGTTAGGCCGCCTATTCTTGCGAGGCTGCCGGCATTTGGGCTGGGAGCAGCGTGCGCCACAAGCGGCGCGCGTCCGCTTTTCCGGATCGTTTACTGGCTTGCCGGGGTTCCCGCCTGAACTTTCTTTTCCGCTGCCTGGATATCGTTCGGATAGTCCGGGTTTCTGATGGCTGGCTGATAGCCGGCGTCCTCGAGTTTCTTCAGCTCCGCATCATTTTTCTTGCGTGCCTGCTTACGGGCAATCTTGCGCTGCATTTTTGCACTGACGGGGGCGCTGGCGTTGGTCGCCGAGGCGTCCGGCGTCATAGTCTGGGCTGCGGCTGGCAAGACAAATGCGAGTGTTGAGCCGACTATTACTAACAGCCTTGATGTAAAAAAATTGGTCATAACGGTCTCTCTTGTTGGCCATTCCTTTCAAGGGGGAGGCGAGCGTTTGGGCAAATGTTCTTCGCTTTACTCCCCCACCGCGAGCAAAAAGCATTCCCCCGCCGCAGACGCGCGCACGACGAACCGGTGACCTTGGCCTTGCGCCGCAGCGCTACTTGCCGAGTAGTCGAGCATCGCCATATCTTGCGGCAATCCATCCGCTTATGCTTTCTGGAGGTATCGCGCGCGAGAACAAATAACCTTGAACGACATCGCAGCGCAGATCCTTCAGCAGATCATATTGGCGCCTTGTTTCAACGCCTTCCGCGACCACCGTGAGCCCAAGGCTCGAACCCATCGCCACCACCCCGGAAACCAGTGCCCGTAGCCGCGTGTCCTCCAGTGCTTTCTCGATAAACATGCGGTCCAGCTTGACCTCGGTCACCGGCAGATTGACGAGGCTCGACAGATTGGAGAAGCCTGTCCCAAAATCATCGATCGACAGCCCGACGTCCATTTGACGGAGCCGACGCACCACGTCATGCATATCCGGGGTCAAGGTCGTCGCGGTACTTTCCGTCAGTTCAATCGTCAGGCTCGAGGCGGGGATACGGTACTCATTCAACAAACTGGCCACATAGTCAGAGAGGTCGTAGCGACGAAAATTGGC